>JBIIYG010000013.1:0-54131 GCA_044346945.1 Pontiellaceae bacterium
CGGGAATAATATTTCCGAGCGGGCAGCCGATGTGGCAGAAGGGAACGCCGCAGTTCATGCAGCGCGCGGCCTGCTCCCGAAGCTTGTCTTCCGGGAACGGACGGTAGACTTCGCTGTAGTCCTTGATGCGTTCAACAATCGGCCGCTCGGCCGGCGTCTTTCGTTCGAACTCTTTGAATCCTGTTGGTTTTCCCATTTTCTGCTCCTGTTTCTACCACAGAGGACACGGAGGGTTCAGAGGCTATAAAACTGTCTCTGAGGACTCTGTGGTGAAAAATTATTCTCCTGTACGCTTCTCGTCGGCGATGCGTTGCAAAGCGCGTTTGTAATCCACCGGAATAACTTTGACGAATTTCTTCACGGAGTTCTGCCAGTTGTGGAGAATTTTCCGTGCCACAGCGCTTCCGGTGTATTCCAGATGTTTTTCGAGCCGTTCACACAGGCTGGCGATGTCGTCATTGGTGAGCGGATCGAAATCAACCATCTCCGGATTACAGCGGTTTTCAATAAAGTCGCCCGCTTCGTCGAATACGTAGGCGAGACCGCCGCTCATACCGGCCGCGAAATTCCGTCCGGTCGGGCCGAGCACAACCACACTTCCGCCGGTCATGTATTCACACCCGTGATCGCCGATCCCTTCGACAACGGCGTGCACTCCGCTGTTGCGGACACAGAAGCGTTCGCCGGCGCGACCGCGGATATACGCCTCGCCTTTGATTGCGCCGTAGAAGGCGACGTTGCCGATCAGGATATTTTCTTCTGCGATGAAGGTGGTGTCTTCCGGAGGCCGGATGACGAGTTTTGCCCCGGAAAGCCCTTTACCGAAGTAGTCGTTGGCGTCGCCGATGATGCGGAAGGTGATTCCTTTTGCGCCGAATCCGCCGAAACTTTGTCCGGCGGAGCCGGTCGCATGAATGGTGATCCGGTCCTCGGGCAGTCCGCGCTCGCCGTAGCGTTTGGAAATTTCATGACTGAGCATGGCGCCGACTGTGCGGTGAATGTTGCGGATCTGGGCATGAATGACTACCCGCTCGCCGCGCTCCAGAGCCGGTTTGGCCTGCCGGATCAGGTCGTGGTCAAGCGCACCGGCCAGATCGTCGCTCTGTTTTTCGGTACAGCGCAGAGGGGTGGTTTCATCAACCGGCGGTTGATAAAGGATTTTCGAGAAATCGAGCCCTTTGGTTTTCCATTTCTCAACGGCTTCGCGGACGTCAAGCAGTTCGCAGTGCCCGACCATCTCGTCCACGGTCCGGAACCCGAGGTCCGCCATGATCTGCCGCAGTTCTTCCGCGACGAAGCGGAAGAAGTTGATGACATATTCGGGTTTGCCGCAGAATTTTTTGCGCAGTTCCGGATCCTGTGTTGCCACGCCGACGGGGCAGGTGTTCATGTGGCAGACGCGCATCATGACACAGCCGAGCGTAATCAGCGGGCCGGTTGAGAATCCGAATTCTTCGGCGCCGAGCAGGGCGGCGACAGCAACGTCGCGTCCGGTCAGCAGTTTGCCGTCGCATTCAACGCGGATACGACTGCGCAGTTTGTTAAGGATCAGTGTCTGCTGGGCTTCCGCCAGACCTAGCTCCCACGGCAACCCGGCATGCTTGATCGAGGATTGTGGCGAAGCGCCGGTTCCGCCGTCGTAACCGCTGATGAGCACGAGGTCGGCTTTGCCTTTGGCTACGCCTGCGGCAACGGTTCCGACGCCGACTTCGGAAACCAGTTTGACGGTTACGGCGGCTGACGGGTTGGCGCTCTTCAGGTCGTAAATGAGCTGAGCGAGATCCTCAATGGAATAAATGTCATGGTGCGGCGGCGGAGAGATCAGCGTCACGTACGGAGTGGAGTAGCGCGTTTTGGCAATCCACGGTTTGACTTTGTGGCCGGGCAGTTGTCCGCCTTCGCCGGGCTTGGCACCCTGCGCCATCTTGATCTGGATTTCGTCGGCGTTGGTCAGATAGTTACTGGTTACACCGAAGCGGCCGGAAGCCACCTGTTTGATGGCTGAACGGCGCAGATCGCCGTTTTCGTCGGGCAGGAAACGGTCTTCATCTTCACCGCCTTCGCCGCAATTGCTCTTGCCGCCGATGCGGTTCATGGCAATCGCGAGTGTTTCGTGCGCTTCCTGGCTGATGGAGCCGTAAGACATCGCTCCGGTTTTGAAGCGTTTGACGATAGCGGTCCACGGTTCAACGTCGCTGAGCGGAATCGCCGGACGGTCATTTTTAAATTTAAACAGCCCGCGCAGTGTGTAAACAGCCTGATTGTCGTGGTTGACCAGATCGGAAAACTCTTTGAACCGGTCAGCGTTATCGGTGCGAACAGCTTCTTGAAGTTTGGCGATAGCCAGCGGGTTGAGCAGGTGATCTTCGCCGTTGCGCCGCCACTTGTAGGCTCCGCCGATATCCAGCGGCAGGTTTTTGTCCGACGGACGTTTCGGAAAGGCGGACTGGTGGCGGGTGCCGATTTCACGGGCGATGCCGTCGAGGTCAATGCCGCCAATGCGCGATGCCGTGCCGGCGAAGTAGGCGTCAATGACACTGCTGTTCAAACCGACGGCTTCAAAAATCTGCGCGCCGCGATAGCTGTGCAGTGTGGAGATGCCCATTTTGGACATGACCTTGAGAAGCCCCTTGTTGATGGCTTTGATAAAATTCTTCTTTGCGGATTTCGAGTCAGTGCCGGTGAGCTGTTCCTGCTTAATCATGTCATCCACGATCTGGCCGACCATGTAGGGATTGACCGCGCCAGCACCGTAGCCGATCAGCAGGGCGAAGTGGTGTACTTCGCGCGGCTCGCCGGATTCGATAATCAGTCCGCAACGGGTGCGCTGTAGTTTCTTGATCAAGTGGTGATGCACAGCGGCGGTTGCGAGCAGAGCCGGAATCGGCGCATTCTGCTGATCAGCTTCCCGGTCGGAAAGAATCAGCAGGGTATAGCCCTTTTCAATGGCCGCAGAGGCATCAGCACAAAGCCGTTCAAGGGCGGTACGCAATCCTTGGCCGCCTTCAGAAACTTTGTAGAGCATCGGCAGGGTGACCGGCTTGAGATTGTCGTGCTTGAGTTTGCGAATGCGGGCGAGCTCATCGTTGGTGATGATCGGATGATCGAGCTTGAGCTGACTGCAATGTTTCGGAGTTTCAGCGAATAGATCCTGTTCAGCACCGATGTTCGTGACAAGGGACGTAACAAGTTCTTCGCGGATGGCATCGAGCGGCGGATTGGTGACCTGAGCGAAGAGCTGTTTGAAGTAGTTGTAAAGCAGTTGCGGTTTTTCGGCGAGCACAGCCAGCGGGGTGTCGATTCCCATGGAGCCGCTCGGTTCCATTCCCTCTTTGGCCATCGGCGCCAGAATCTGGTTCAGATCTTCCATGGTGTAGCCGAACATGCGTTCGCGCTGTGTGAGAGTTTCCGGGTCGCAGACCGGGGCTTCTTCCGCCGGCAGGCTGGAGAGGGCGACAAGGTTTTCGCTGAGCCATTTTTCATACGGCTGGCCGGAGGCGATTTCGTGTTTGATCTCTTCATCCGGCACGATCCGGCCCTTTTCCATATCGACAAGGAACATGCGGCCCGGTTCGAGGCGGCCTTTGCGTTCCACATTGGCCGGGTCAATATCCACAATGCCGGTCTCAGAGCCCATAATGACGTAACCGTCTTTGGTGACGATATAGCGCGACGGGCGCAGGCCGTTGCGGTCGAGTATGGCGCCAAGGCAGGTTCCGTCGGTGAATGGAATGGAAGCGGGGCCGTCCCATGGCTCCATCAGGCAGGAATGATATTCGTAGAACGCTTTTTTCTCGGCGCTCATGGTTTTGTGGTTCTGCCAGGCTTCAGGAATCAGCATGCTCATGATGTGCGGAAGCGAGCGTCCGCCGTGATAGAGCAGTTCAACGGCCTGGTCGAGCGATGCGGAATCGGAAAGTCCCGGCTGAATGATCGGGAAGAGACGATCAATATTTTCGCCGAAGAGTCGCGATTTCAAAAGACCCTGCCGGGCGTTCATCCAGTTAAAGTTTCCGCGCAGAGTGTTGATTTCGCCGTTATGGCAAAGAACATGGAACGGCTGAGCCAGCTTCCATGCCGGGAAGGTGTTGGTGCTGTAACGCTGATGCACGAGAGCCAGAGCGCTGGTGAAATCCTCGTCGAGCAGGTCGGGGTAATAAAATTCCATCTGCTCGGGAAGGAGGAGCCCTTTATAAATGATAATCCGGCAGGTCAGCGTCGGGATATAGAAGTCGGCTTTGCTGGCGAGGTCGGAGTGGAAAATGCGGTTTTCAGTAACTTTGCGGATGATGTAGAGCATGCGATCAAACGTGCGGGGATCGCTGACCCCTTTGCCGCGGCCAATAAATACCTGCATGATATGCGGCTCGGAAGCGCGGGCGGTTTCGCCGATCAGCCGGTTGCAGGTCGGGACTTTTCGCCAGCCAATCAGCTTCTGCCCTTCCTCAGCGATGGTTTTTTCGAGAATTTCTATGCAGGTTTTCCGCTGTGCTTCATCCTGCGGAAGGAAAACAAGCCCGGTGCCGTATTCCTGCTCAGCAGGGAGGTTTATGCCGAGCTTTTCACACTCTTTCTTATAAAAAGCGTGGGGAATCTGGAGAAGGATGCCGGCTCCGTCGCCGGTCAGCGGGTCGCAACCGCAGGCGCCGCGATGGGTGAGCCGAACCAGAATTTCGAGTGCATGATGAATGATGTCATGCGATTTTTTCCCGTGAAGGTTGCAAATAAAACCGACGCCGCAAGCATCGTGCTCGTTTTGCGGGTGGTACAATCCTTGCGGTTGCGGGAAACTTTTTTTGATTTCATCTCTCATATTCATTTTGAAAACCTCACTGATTCAAGCGGGCGGACAATACTCTTTTTTGTCGAATAGTCAATCGGACAAAAAGGCAAAATAGTACACTTGTGTCACCAGTCTCTATGGTATTACATTTTTGTATTCACTCTTCATTATAAAAACAATAAAGAGCATTAAGAGCGCCCGGTGGCGGCGACCTCGAAAAAAAACCGGAGAAGGGAGGCGTCGAATTTAAAAACAAAAAACAGTAGCAATAAACTACATTAATGTTTATAAGATGAGCGTGTAATACAAATTAGGAATAAATTATGCCGACACGATCCGACTTCGCAGGGCAGAGTGACAAGGAGCTGGCGATCCTTTACCAGATTTCGCAGGCGGCCGCGACCCATCCGCATACCGTTTCGGAGTTGCTGATGGAAATCCTCGATATCATGGAGACGGAACTGGGCGTGTCGCGCGGAACCTTTACCTTGCGCAAGCCGGATACTGAAATCTTTGTGATCGAGGCTTCGCGCGGATTAACAGCTGAAGAGAAAAATCGCGGACAGTATAAGCTGGGCGAAGGAATCACCGGGAGGGTGGCGCAAACTGGGCAGTCGGCACTTATTCCTGATATCAGTAAAGACCCCCGCTTTCTGAATCTCACGAAATCCCGCACGGGAAATCCCACCGCCTTTATTTGCGTGCCGGTCATCTACCGCAAAGCGGTGATTGGAACGATGAGTATCGATCTGTCGATCACCACGGATCTGGAGGCACTTCGCCGCTATCAGCGGTTTCTTGAGCTGGTTGCCAATATTCTTGCCGAAGCAGTGGCCAGCATCCGGGAAGAGCTTGAGGAGCGTGAGGGGCTGATTTCTGAAAACGAAAAGCTCCGCCGACAGCTCGGCGACCGTTACCGGATGCATAACATTATCGGCAATTGCAGTGCCATGCGTTCCGTGTATGAACAGATTGTTCAGGTGGCAAACAGTACGGCGACAGTGCTCATTCGCGGCGAGAGCGGAACCGGTAAAGAGCTGGTTGCCCGCGCCATTCATTACGGCAGTGAGCGGCGCAACAACGCCTTCGTCAGCGTCAACTGCGCGGCACTGCCGGAAAATCTGATTGAAAGCGAGCTGTTCGGCCACGAAAAAGGCGCCTTCACCGGGGCCACCCAACAGCGTAAAGGCCGTTTTGAAATGGCTAACGGCGGAACCATTTTCCTCGACGAAATAGGCGATATTTCGCCGGCCGTACAGGTTCGTCTTCTGCGGGTGCTTCAGGAGAAAACCTTTGAGCGGGTCGGAAGTTCGGAGAGCGTCGCGGTGAACGTGCGTGTTTTAGCCGCGACCAGCCGTAATCTCGAAAAGGAAATCGCGGAAGAAGCGTTCCGTGAAGACCTTTATTACCGGCTGAACGTTTTCCCGATTATTCTGCCGCCCCTGCGCGAACGCCGCAGTGATATTATGCTTCTGGCCGATCACTTCCTTCAGAAATACGGCGAGATGTACGGCAAAAACATCAAACGGATTTCCACGGCGGCCATTAACATGATGATGGTGTACCACTGGCCGGGCAATGTGCGGGAGCTGGAAAACTGTCTTGAGCGCGCGGTGCTTACCGCTTCGGATGAAGTTATTCACGGCTACAATCTGCCGCCGTCGCTTCAGACCAGCGAAGAAACCCAAACCTCGATTTTTCCGAAAGACGGGGCGGATTTGAAGACCATGATCGAGAGCTACGAGAAAGAGATCATCATCGACGCGCTGAAAAAACACCGGGGAAATGCGGCGGCTACTTCGCGCTACCTGAACACCACTCAGCGGATCATCAACTACCGCATTCAGAAACTCGGCATCAATCCGGACGATTATAAATAATCACTTCTTCGGATCGTCGTCAGCGGGTTCCGCCTGCTTCTCGATTTTTTTCTCGGGCGTGCTTTCGGTCTGTCCGCGTTTGAATTCGTTCAGGCTTTTCCCGAGGGACCGGGCCAGTTCCGGCAGTTTTTTACTGCCGAACAGGAGCAGGATCACAAAAACAATCAGTAGAATTTCCGGGGCTCCGATACTCATTTTCCGCTTCCTCCCTTTTTCGCGCCGCTCTTCCAGTCGCGGAAGAGCAGAATCAGGATGCATAGTTCATACAGTATATAAAGCGGAATGGCCATTTGTAATTGAGAGATTACGTCCGGGCCGGGAGTCAAAAGCATCGCCAGAACCAAAAGACCGATGATGACATGCCGCCGGTACCTGCGCATTTGGGCGGTGGTGATAATGCCCAGATGCCCCAGCAGAAGAAGAATCAGCGGCAATTCAAAAATCAGGCCGAAGCTGATCAGCAGTTGGAGAACAAAGCTCAGATAGGTGTCGATTTTCCAATTGGCGGCGGCGCCTAGATAGCTGTTGAAGTAGAACATGACTTTAATCGCTACGGGGAGCGTGATGGTATAGCAAAGCGTCACACCGGCGGCGAAAAGCACCGCGCCGGCCAGCCCGCCGTACACCAGCATTTTCTGTTCATTCTCTTTGAGGCCGGGGAAAACGAAGCGGGCAACGAAATAAATAATAAATGGCAGACTCAGCAGAACTCCGGCGGCAAAGATAATCTTCACAACCTGCATGAAGCCCTCCACCGGCGACGTGGTGATCAGTTCGAAGGAATAATTATTTTGCGAGGCCACCCTCAGTAGCGGCTCCTTCAGCCAGTTCAACAGCGGCTTCGCCAGTGGAATACACAGAACCGTACAGCAGGCAACCGCCAGCAGACTGCGGATCAGCATGGTGCGGAACTCGTCCAGATGCTCCAGAAACGGCAGTTCCCGGTCCCGCTCGGCAAACGGCGGCTTCAGTTTTTTAAGGGGATTCTTCATGTTTATCCGGCTCATCGGACGGGACGTTTTCGGGCGGATGCTCAGCAGGCGGATCCTCCGTATCGTAAACGGAGGTGTCCTTCATCTCCTCCGTTTGCGGCCAAGTTCGGTCACTATACATCAGTTTATAACGGAAATCTGCGGCGGAACGCTGGAGCTTATTCAGGACATTCTGTATCTCCCGCAGAATGCGCGGGGCATCCTTGGCGCCGAAAAGAAGAATCAGAGCCAGCATAATCACAAGCAGCTCTCCTCCGCCCAGACCGATAAAAGCAGTAACCGATGTCACCATACGGCACGGAGAATAGGCTTTCCTCAGATATTGGAAAACCTTTTTCCGAGGTTTGGGCGGCAGATTGAATATTTCTGTTGCGTTTTACAACAGCTTTCCAAATAGTGTCCCGCTCATTTAGCGGGGAGTAGCTCAGTCTGGTAGAGCGCTTGGTTTGGGACCAAGAAGTCGCAGGTTCGAATCCTGTTTCCCCGACCATTGTCTTGCGTTTCAATCCTCTTGTGAAGTAGAGTCCCGCCACTGTGAGCGACACGCTGATCATCATACCGACGTACAATGAGCGCGAAAATGTCCGCGCCATTGCCGAGGCCGTTTTCAAAAGAGCACCGGATGTGAATATTCTTTTTGTGGATGACAATTCTCCGGACGGAACCGGAGCGATTGCTAATGAGATGTCTGCGGCCGATTCCCGTGTTCACGTTCTGCACCGGTCGGCGAAAAACGGGCTGGGGCGGGCCTATATTGCCGGGTTCAAGTGGGCGCTTGAACGGCGCTATGAATTCATTTTCGAAATGGATGCCGATTTTTCCCATAACCCGAAGGATATTCCGAAATTGCGCGCCGCCGCCCAAGAGGCAGGGTTGGCGCTTGGATCACGTTATATTAACGGCGTACGTGTGATTAACTGGCCGTTGCGCCGTCTGTTTCTGAGCCGGGGCGCCGGTGTGTATGTAAAAATGATCACCGGCATGCCGTTCACCGACCCGACGGGCGGGTTTAAATGCTTCCGACGGTGTGTGCTGGAGGCGATCCACCTTGAGGAGATCATTTCCAACGGATATTCGTTCCAGGTCGAGATGACACACACCGCATGGCGGATCGGATGCCGGATTGTGGAAGTGCCGATTGTTTTCGAGGAGCGGCACAGCGGAGCTTCCAAGATGTCGAAAAGGATTATTTTCGAGGCACTGTGGATGGTTTGGAAACTTCTGTTCCGTTCATGGTTCTGCCCGGTGAAGCCCTGTCGCGTCACGCCGTCGGCTGACGGCTACAAGTGCTGTCAGTCGCGCTGATCAGGACGGAACCGCGCCAGTGCGGCCCATTGCTGAATGGAAATCTGCTCCGGCCGGATTGCCGCATCAATTCCGCAGAGTTCCAAGCCTTGGAAAAATTCCGGCGCGTTTTTACGCAGGTTGGAGCCGATCTGCTTGCGTCGCTGGGTGAAAGCCAGTTTGATGAGTTTTTTGAAGCGGGGATAGTCAGGAACTTCGGCCAGCGGCGCGGAACGCTTTTCAAAACGAACGACCGCCGACCATACTTTCGGCGCGGGCATAAAACAGGTTGGGCTGACGTTCTTGATGTTTTTCACCTCATAATTCAGCTGGCTCCAGATGGCCAGCGGCCCGTAATCTTTGCCACCCGGCTGGGCTGCCAGGCGGTCCGCCACTTCCTTCTGAACCATAAAAACCATTTTTTCCGGCAACGGTGCGGCTTCCAGTGCATCGACAATAAACCGGCTTCCCACGGAATAAGGCAGGTTTGCCACGACTTTATTTACGCCGCCGGTGAACAGCGCGGCTAAATCAATATTCAGCACGTCATCTTCAATAAGCTGTAAAGCGGGAAAGGTTTTCCGCAAATGCTCAACCATCGTCCGGTCTTTTTCGATCGCGATCAGCCCGGCCTCGGTCGCCAGTAGAGCCTGAGTCAGCGCGCCAAGCCCCGGGCCGACTTCTAAAATCCGGTCGGTCGGCAAAATTCCGGCGGCTGTCACGATGATGCCGAGGATGTTGGAATCAATCAGATAGTTCTGGCCGAGCCCTTTGTTCGGGCGGTGTTCCAGCGAATCCAGCAAAGCGCGGATGACGGACGGGCTGGTTAATTTTCCGCTGGTGATCATTTTTTCCACGGATTGGGTTTCCCCGTCAGCTCGATGGCGGTTTCGATGGCGGCGATCATGCTGTCCGGTTTGGCAATCCCTTTGTCTGCGATGTTGAACGCGGTTCCATGGTCAGGCGAGGTGCGGATAATCGGCAGTCCGGCGGTCAGGTTCACTCCGCAGTCGAACGCATGCATTTTGAGCGGGCCGAGCCCCTGATCATGATACATCGCCACGACCGCGTCGTACTGTTGTTCCAAGGCCTGGAAAAAAATCACGTCGGCCGGAACCGGGCCGACGGCGTTAAAGCCTTTGGTTCGCGCCGCTTCGATGGCGGGTGAAATGATCTTCGCTTCTTCATCGCCGAGCGCGCCGCCGTCTCCGGCATGCGGGTTGAGTCCGCAAACTCCGATCCGCCCGCTGTGGAGACCGAACCAGTTCAGAGTTTGACCGGTCAGCTCGATGGCCTCGAGGACATTTCCACGGGTGAGCGCGTCGGCGACGGAGCGCAGAGGAAGGTGCCGCGTGGCGAGCATAACGCGCAGGCCTTTGCCCATCAGCATCATGCCGTACCGCCGGGTGCCGGTGAGTTCGGCGATCATTTCGGTGTGGCCAGGATAATTGACGCCCGCCAGTTTCAATCCTTCTTTGCAGATCGGGGCAGTCACCATTGCGTCGAGATCGCCGTTGAGACAGCCGCGTACCGCTTGTTCAATGGCGGCGACAGCGGTCTGCGATGCTTCGGCCGTGATTTTTCCGGGAGTCAGCCGTCCGGTGAACGGAACCGTCCAATGGTTGGAAAACCCGCCGATCTGTTCCGGGCCGATGAAGATAAATTCGATATCCTTCTTCCAACGTCCGGAAGAAACGGCTTTCAGCGCGATCTCCGGGCCGATGCCGTTGACATCGCCGCAGGTTATGCCGATGCGGATACTCATAGGCTTAGTAACGCTCAACAAAGTGTTTAGCGGAAATCGTCGAAATCAGAGCGTTGTGCAACCGGTCTTTTTCCGCTTCGAGCAGTTTGGTTTCGATGGTCTTTTTCACTTCCTCAAACGGCACATAACCTTCTTCGCGGCGCTCCTCGATTTTCACAATATAAAACTCCGCCGGTGTCTCAACCAGATCGCTGATCTGACCGGAAGGCGTATTACGCAAAGCGGGGCGAAGCTCTTCTCGCACATCCGCCGGTTCGCGCCACGGTCCGGCGGACAGATCGCCTTCTGAAACCTCTTTGGCAACGGCATTAAAGTCGGCGCCTTCCCTCAGTTTCCGCAGGGTGTCGTCCGCCTGTTTGCGCTTCGCGGCGATGTCCTCCGCGGTCTTCCCTTTGTTGATGAGGATGAAGCTGTATTTGACTTTGAACGGGAGAAAATACTGTTCTTTATTGCGATCATACTCGGCGCGGGCAGCTTCGGCCGGAACGGAGGCCCGGCGGGTTACTTCCTGACTGTAGAAAATGCGCATGGTGATTTGATCTTTCACTTCCTGCTTCCACTCTTCAAACGTCATGCGGCGGCTGGCGAGAGCGCGGGTGAGCAGGGCGCGATCGTTTTTAAACCGTTCGCGAATGAGCCGGTTCATTTCGTCATCGATCACTTTGTCGGGAAGAGACAGTTCGCGCGCCTTTGTTTCGGCTTTCAGCAGAGCTTCTTCAATAAGCGCTTCGCGGGCATCGATATAGGCCGCCTGCATCCGCTCGGCGAGCTCTTTGCCTTTATACTGGCGCATGAGTTGTTGGACATAAGGCCCTGCGCTTTCACGCACTTCGCCGTAGGTGATTACTGTGCTGTCCACGCGCGCCGCGTAACCGTCGATAGCGGTAACTTGCAGGCCGTTGGTGGCAGGCACGTTCGGCGAGGAATTGGTTTGCGCGAAAAGCGCCGGAGCCATCAGGGTCAAAAGGAGGAGTAGTTTTTTCATAAGGGCGGCATTATGCACAAACCGCATCCCGTGTGCAACGGCTGTTCTCGGCTTCAGATGCCGCCGGGGGCGCAGAATTCAATCCAGTCGAGCTGGGCTTCACTGCGGGTGCCGGTGTACTGGCTGTTGCAGGAAATGCCGATGCCGATCTGTTCGGGAACGAATCCGAAGGCGGCTTTGAAATCTTCCGCGAGATTGCGTTCTTCAATAAAAAAAGTCTGGCTGTCCGCATGGCTTTTGTCCCGCAAAGCAAACCACCGAACGGAGATGATTTTTGCGTACTGAATTTTTCCCTGAGTTCCCGCCGGGGTTTCGGTTTCCCATCGGTACGCAAGTGACTGTTGTTTGAAGGCTGTTCCGGCACTGATGTAGATTCCGACCGCCTGATCGTCCTTCGCGGGATCTCGCCCGTCGGCTCCTGCCGGAAGAACCGTTGCGCGCCACCGCCACCGGATGACCGGAGTTTTCTTCAGATCGACGGTCAGTGCTCCGCCGGAGGTCAGTGTACCGCTGGCCCGGTCTGACCGCAGAGTAAGCCGCTGGTCTTCGATGGTGAAAACGGATTTTTTGGTCAGGGGTTTGCCCTCGACGGTCCATCCTGCCGGGATTGCATCAAACGCGATGTGCTGGGCGGGAGATTTCCCGGCGGAAAGGATAGACAGCAGGCTGGCACAGAGTAAGGAATATCCCGCCGTTTTCATGGTTCAGCTCAGTTATGCGGAGCCGGTTTGCGTCCAAACGGGAAAAACAGAAACGCCCGGATCGGCCGTCCGGCCCGCTTTCTCACCAGCAGTTCCGCCAGCGGGGCGATCAGGAAATAAATATACGCCCAGGCCACGAGCGCAGTGACGCGGAACACCGCAACCGAGCCGAGCACGACGCAGACGAAAACAAAACTGAGAACCCGAGGTTCTCCGGAAACACAGCGGCGCACGTGCGGGTAGGGGACATTGCTTACCATCAGCAGTCCGGTGAGGAAGGCGTATCCCAGCGAGCAGTAGAACAGCAGGTGCGGGCCGAGCGCCAGCTTCGGCAGAAACAGCCCGGCGCTGTAAATCATACTGGCGCCCGCCGGAGACGGAAGCCCGAGAAAACAGCCGTCATCTTTTTTCCCGGAATCGGCCAGCGCATTGTAACGCGCCAGCCGCCACAGTGTGCATCCAAGGTAAAACAGCGCAACGGCCCAGACCAGCAGAGAGGCGATCAGAGAGTCCGCCGGGCAGTGGCGGTTGATGAAGACAAAAATGATGGTGGCGGGCGCCGCGCCGAACGAAATGGCATCGGCCAGCGAGTCCAGATTGGCACCGTGAGGGCTTTTAGCATTCAGCATCCGGGCGGCCAGGCCGTCCAGCGTGTCGAACACCATCGCTCCCAGCAACAGCCAGATGCAAACCTGCGGAACCGGCTCGCCGCGCACGTAACTGCTGATGGCGAACACCATGGAGACAAAGCCGCAGAAGGCGTTGCACAGGGTAATCAGGCTCGGAACCGGATTGAACCGGGCTTCGACGGTTTCGTTAACGGGTTCGCTCATAATGGTTAAATCAGTTTCTAACACAGCCGACCAACGTACTGCCGGAGCGGACTTTATCTCCGATCCGAACGCGGACGGTTATGCCGCTTTCAGCCGGGAAATACAACTCTGTACGTGAGCCGAACTTGATCATGCCGTAAATTTCGCCCTTTTTCAGAACGGCGCCCGGTTGCGGAACGCAGACAATCCGCCGGGCAATCGCGCCGGAGATCTGCCGGATGGCGACCGGAAACTGTTTACCCCCGGCAGAGCCGGTTCCGGCGATGATCAGAGCTTCGTTTTCTTTTGCGCACCGGTTGTCACGCGCATCCAGAAACCGCCCTTCCTTATATTTGCGGTACGTCACGGTCATGTCGCACGGCGCGCGGTTGACATGCACATCCAGCACAGAAAGGAAAATGCCGACGCGAGTCAGCGTCTGACCCGCGAAAATCTCAATCCCGTGGTCTTCAACCTGCTCGATGTCGCGGATAACACCGTCTGCCGGAGAAACCAGCGCAGACGGATCGGCGATAATCCGGCGGTTCGGAACGCGGAAAAACGCCGCCACCGCCAGCCATAACAGCCACGTGACGCTCAGTAAAACGCATCCCGCCGTCCGGTTGACGGTTGCCGCCAGCCAGCCCCAGATCAGGGACATCAGTAGTGCAATCACCGCTCCGCCCAGCCATTCTCTCAATCCATGTTTTGTCAGTCGCATTCCTGGCACTCCTTCATTTTAAACTGTTCCCCCCGCCGGGCTTTTTTGTCCGCCTTATGTCCCCGGTGGCGCTTTACCAGCGCGGTGGCGGAAAAATATCCGGCGGTCGCCGCAACAGTTCCAAGCAGAACTCCACCGGCGAAAAACGATGCAATGATATCCCCGCCCAGCTCCCGCAGGGCTTCAAAGGACGGTTCGGCGGTTATCCGGGAAACCATCCGGTGGATCGTTTCGTACGACAGGGGTTTCCCGATGATATAACTGCCAAGCCAGCACTGCGCAGGGTAGATGATGGAAATGGTCAGCGGGTTGACGATCCAGGTGAGCAGTAAGGCGACACTGCGTGTTCCGCGCACCAGCATGGCGACCGGAAAAGCCGCCAGCATGTGGCCGGCAGGAATGATGAATGCGGTGAAAAGACCGGCGGCGGCACCGCGGCCAACGCTTTCGGGCGTTCCCGGATGCCTTGTCAGCTTCACATAAAATTTCAATGCCCGTCCCGGCCGTTTATGCATAACCCGCTCTCAAAAGGGGGTACAGCATAACGGAGTTTCCAAAGATTGGAACTTTTTCTTCCAATCATTGGAGCCGGGTTTTTCCTCAGGCTTTCTTCATATAAGTCAGGCCGAGCGCCTGAAGAATGGCGGAGATGATGAAATTAAACGGCTTATTAAAGTGCGGCAGGAAATAAACATCGGTCATGGCCAGATCGAGCAGGGTCATCTGCTTCTGGATCGCGAGTGACAGATAGAAAATGCACTCCGTATGACTGCCTTCGCCGTACGAGCCGATTTGCGCGCCGACCAGCCGGAGCGTTTCTTTTTCAAAAACCAGCTTAACGCCGACTTCCTCGGTATCGTTCATAAACTCCGGACGGTCGTTATCTTTATAGAAGGAGCTCGCCACATTCAATCCCGCCGCCTTGGCCGCGCTTTCGCTCAGGCCGGTGCTGGCCAGCTTATTGTCGAACACGCAAATCGCATTGGTTCCGGTGATGCTTTCGAGCCGGACCTGCTTTACGCCGTTAATCTGGCTGGCCGCCACCACGCCGCCCTTGACGGCATTGGTCGCCAGTGCCACATGGCGGTAGCTCCCTGTCGCGGCGTGATAGATGGCTACCGAGTCGCCAATCGCATACACATCCGGAATCGAGGTCTGCATGGCGCTGTCCACCTTGATGGCGCCGTTCGGCAGTTTATCCGCCTTCGCCAGCAGTTCGGAATTCGGCTTGAAGCCGACACACTGCACGACCAGATCAGCATCAAATTTACCATGATCTGTCACGATTTGTTTCACTTTACCGTCTTTGCCGCCGGTATATCCGGTGAGTTTTGCGCCCAGCACCAGATTGACACCCGCCTTGCGGATATCGGCCTCCAGCCGGTCGGTGAATTCTGTATCAAAATAGGCCGGAACCACCCGGCTCTGCAGATCAACCAGTGTCACCCTTTTGCCGCGCTGGTGATACGCTTCGGCCAGCTCAATGCCGATATAACCGGCACCGACAATCGCCACGCTCTTGATTTCCGGATCGCCTGCTTTGGCAATCAGCTCCGAGGCGTGCTGAAACAGCTTGCAGACATAAACATTCTTCAGGTCGCTGTTTTCAACCTTGAAATCCACCGGCCATGATCCAGCGGAATAGATCAGTTTATCGTAGGATTCAATCCGCTCCTTGCCGGTTTTTAGGTCGCGGGCGGTTACTTCCTTTTTCTCCGTGTCGATCCGCGTAACCTCGGTGCTCATGTTCACTTCAGCACCAAGCTTTTCGAGCTCGTTGCAGTTTGAATAAAACAGATCATTCACATTCTGCACCACGCCGCTGACCGACAGGGCGATTCCGCAACCGAGAAACGAAATATTGTCATTTCGGTCAAATGCGACCACCTTGTGCGCCTTGTTTTGCGATAAAAGCGTCCGGATCGCTGATGTTCCCGCATGATTCACTCCAACCACAACCACCTTCATAACACGTCTCCTTTTATTGTCTCTGACAAATCGATTTAAAAAATAACCATTTTGCTCACGTTTTCAAGCAGAGTTTTCGGGAAATGATTTTCTGGCGGGAAAACATCTGCCGCCGCAAGGGTGACATCTTCTTTCGCCTGTTGTACGATGCCGCCCTTTATGGAAAGCCGTGTGCGGGAAAATCTGCATCCGGCGGACGAATTTTTGAACCAAAGGAGACGTGAGCCATGTTTGCATTACTGATTTCAGTGATTGTTTCTGCCGCGGCGGCCGCCGCCTGTGTCATTTCAAAAGCCGGAACCGGATCGGCAGTAGCCGCCGGGATTGCCGGATTCCTGCTTCCTCAGTTTTTAATCGGCTGGATTGTCCGGAAAAAGGTCAAAGCGGTTCAGGATGCCCTGCAGGAGAAGCTCGTGAACGGCCAGAAGCAGATGAACCGGAAAATTCAGATGTTCCAGAGCAGGCCCGGCGGGAACATCAAACAGATTCAGCGCCAGCTGGAAAGCGACCAGAAAGTGCTGATCTCAGAAGCGCTGGTCTTTGTAGATCGTTTTGAACCCTTCAGAAAATGGAACCTGCTGATGGGTCGTCAGATTGCCACCATGCGTATGCAGTTCAGCTATCAGCTTCGTAAATTTGAAGAGGTCGACCGGCTTCTCGCCGCCGCCGGACTCTTCAAAGGTCCGATGATGATGGAGTCCATCACCATCGCCATGAAAATGGCCCGCCAATATGAAAAAGGGGATATGGCCGCCGTGGAAAAAACCTTCAAGCGGCACATCAAATGGTTTCGGGGCAACCGCGGCACACTGCTGTATGCCGTCATGTCCTGGGTCTATATGAAACAAGGTGAATCTGAAAAAGCCCGCCAGCTTCTGGTCAAAGCAAAAGAAGTCACCGGCGATGAAACGCTCGCCCACAACTGGGAACTGCTTTCAAACAACAAAGACTCCGCTTTCTCCAACGCCGGACTCGGCGAAGAATGGTACGCGCTCTATCTCGAAGCGCCGCCGATTCCCAAACAGCAGAGAATCCGCATGAATGCGCGCGGCGGACGGCCGTTTTAGTCGGGACAAGAACGAAACGCCGAGAAAGCTTTTACGCCACCGCGATGTTCACCAGCCGGCCGGGGACGACGATCACCTTTTTAATGGTTTTGCCTTCGGACCATTTCAGTACGGCTTCGTCGGTGACGGCGAGTTTTTCGATCTCTTCTTTGGTTGCGGTGGACGGCACGGTGATTTGTCCGCGGACTTTACCGTTGACCTGCAAGGCCATCTGAATTTCGTCGCGGTGCAGTGCGGCTTCGACGACTTCCGGCCATTTAGCTGAAAGAATTCCGCCGGTATGGCCAAGTTCTTTCCAAAGCTCTTCGGCGATGTGCGGCGCGAAGGGCGAGATCAGCACGATCACTTTTTCGATGGCGTCGCGGAAGACCGCTTTGGCCTGATCGGAACTGCTGGCATCCACCTTGAGTTCATCAATGGCGTTCATCAGTTCCATGATGGTCGAAATGGCCGTATGGAAATGGAACGCGCCGTCGAGGTCGTGGGTGATTTTCTTCACCGACTCGTTCAGCTTGCGGTAAAGGTCGCGCTCCGGCTTGGCCATTTTTCCAAGGTCTGGAGCCAGTGACTTCGCGGCGATCAGCAGGTCGCGGTGCTGCCAGACGCGGCGCCAGATGCGGGCGAGGAAGCGGTAGGAGCCTTCGACCGCGCTGTCGTTCCACTCGGCTTCTTTTTCCGGCGGGCCGATGAAGAGGGTGTAGAGGCGGACGGTGTCGGCGCCGTAGTTGACGATCAGTTCGTTCGGGCTGACGACGTTACCTTTGGATTTGCTCATTTTGTAAAGCTTGCCGTCGAACTCGCTCTTCTTGCAGATCATGCCTTGCGTGAAAAGTTTGGCGAACGGCTCGTCGAAGCCGATCAGTCCGAGGTCGTGAATGACCTTGGTGAAGAAGCGGGCGTAGAGCAGATGCAGAATGGCGTGCTCAATGCCGCCGATGTACTGGTCAACCGGAAGCCACTGATTGCAGGCCTTGCTGTCAATCGCCTGCGAACCGTCGCGGGCATTGAGGTAGCGCAGGAAGTACCAACTTGAATCGACGAACGTGTCCATGGTGTCGGACTCGCGCCGCGCCGGTTCGCCGCACTTCGGGCAGGAACAATTCATGAAAGCGGCGGAACCTTTCAGCGGCGACTCGCCGGTCGGCTTGAACTCGACGTCGGTCGGCAGCAGAACCGGCAGTTCGTCGTCGTTGACCGGAACCATGCCGCAGCGGTCGCAATAAACGATCGGAATCGGCGCGCCCCAGTAGCGCTGACGGGAAATCAGCCAGTCGCGCAGGCGGAAATTGATCGTGCCTTTGCCGAAGCCTTTTTTCTCAGCGTATTTGATCATCGCGCTAATCGCTTCGCGGTTATCCATGCCGGTGAATTCGCCGGAGTCGCAGCAGGTGCCGTCCTCGGTGTAGGCGTCGTCCATGTCGGCGAGGACGAGCGAGCCTTCCGGATTTTGGATGGAAAGCTTGATCGGCAGATTGTACTTCTTGGCGAAAGCCCAGTCGCGGGTATCGTGCGCCGGTACGGCCATGACTGCGCCGGTGCCGTACATCAGGACGTAGTCTCCGACCCACAGCGGAACTTTTTCTCCAGTGAACGGATTAACGACAGTTCGCCCGGTGAAGACGCCTTTCTTTTCGAGCACGTCGGATTCGCGGTCGAGGTTGGTCAGCTTGGCGCTGTCGGCGATAAACTTCAGAACTTCCTGTTCCTGCGGCAGACCGGCGATCATCTCTTTGAGATTCACGTATTCCGGTGCCAGCACCATGTAGGTGCAGCCGTAAATGGTGTCCACGCGGGTGGTGAAGCAGGAAACTTTGTTGGAGCTGTCGGCTTTGCCGTCGGTGCGCGGAACGAGCGCGAAATCAATTTCCGATCCTTCGGAGCGGCCGATCCAGTTGCGCTGCATCGTCTTTACGCGATCCGGCCAGCCTTCGAGCTTATCGAGATCGTCGAGCAGCCGCTGGGCATAGTCGGTGATTTTGAAAAACCACTGTTCGAGCGCCTTCTGCACTACGGTCGAATCGCACCGGTCGCACAGGCCGTCAACGACCTGCTCGTTGGCCAGCACCGTCGCGCAGTCCGGACACCAGTTGACGTTGCTCTTTTTCTTATACGCCAGCCCGCGGTTGAACATCTGGATGAAAAGCCACTGCGTCCATTTATAATATTCCGGCTCGCAGGATGTGACTTCCTTATCCCAGTCGTAGCAGCAACCCCAGGCGGCGAGCTGTTCCTTCATCACGGCGATATTCTTGAGTGTGCTCTCGCGCGGTGGCGTACCGGTCTTAATTGCGGCATTTTCGGCGGGCAAGCCGAACGCGTCCCAGCCCATCGGCGAGAGCACATTGAAGCCGCGCATCTTTTTGTAGCGGACGACGGCGTCGCCGATGATGTAGTTGCGGCCGTGGCCAACATGCAGTTTGCCGGACGGATAGGGGAACATCATCAGGCAGTAATACTTCTGCGCCGTCTTCGACAGATCGGTCTTGAACAGGCCGTGCTCGTTCCAGTGCGCCTGCCACTTCGGTTCAATTTCAGAAAAAGGGTATTTCTCGTTCATTTCTTCACGTTCCTTTCGCCGGGTGGGGGCACCCGGCCTACAGCGCGATCAATCTGTAGGCCCGATGTCTCATCGGGCGGATTTTCATGTAAACCGCAACAGACTACGGATTCCGGCGGATTTTCCAAGCTTCGGAAACAAATTTTCCAGGCAGTGGAATTTACGGGATTATCGGGACATCCACCTTAGAAGCGCTCGAAATGTTTCGAATTTGTGCAACCAAACCCGATGATGAATCCTTCGCCTGTTGGGTGGTTTTCCGCAGTAGAAAGAATCTCGGGTAACAGTAGCGACAGTTTGCTGAGTTGGACGTTGGGCGGAATATTCGTCCATCCTTTTTTAAGGAAGAAACCTGTGAGTCCAGAATCAGCCCACGCCTGTTTCTCAAGAGGTTTCTTTGTGATGCTGTAGTCGCCAGAAAAGACAATCCAGCGACCTTCTTTTGCTAGAGACCTAATCCAATCAATATCTTTGGTATCCGGCGAAAACTTTTCTTTTAGGTGTATAAACTCGTGGTCTGGCTGACAGATTGCGTGCAAAGCTTTTGTGAGCTTCGGCGCAAGACAGTTGTCGACAAAAAACCTCATGCGGCGAGGCTTTCTTCGTAGCGGATAGCTTGTAGTGCAGATTTTTCCTGAATTTCAAACCAGTCGGCGACAGATTTGACAGACCGTTCGCTAGCCAAATATGCATTGAAAATGATTTGGGTGGGAATGCCCTCTTTGAAAAGCGAAGGTTTCCCAAAATTTCGGGTGGGATCTAAAACGATATTTTTCGATCTCCCCAACGGCCACCACCTGGAGACATGTTCATCTTCGGCATATTCGAGGCTCCTCAAGAAAGGTGTTACAACGGATTGGAAAACGTGCTGCATTTTATCCAGTTCAATATAGGTAATGCGTCCATCGGTTTCCATAACCTCGGCAATTAGACGTCGTCCATCGGTTTTGAATTTTGCACTGCAAAAAGGATAAGGAGAGTCCAGGAGTTTTGAGGCTTGCTGCACAGCTATCCGGAGCGATTGCAGGCTTAGACCATTGCTTCTGAAGAAATCAATAAAGCGCAATTGAATGAGATCTCGAAAGCTCACTGCGGCGGATTGATCGACTGTTGGGAGTTCATGCGAAAGAACAGCCTTTCTTTTGCGCGAGACTTCTCCCAGTGTGTTGCCACCATAGAGCCAGCTATAAATTCGTGCCGAAGAAACTCTGCTTATATAAGCTGCTTCGGAGACGGTATAGAGGCCTTGACCTGTATATTTGTAATGGCATGTAGTCATGCTGATATAATATGGATTGGGGAGCATCTTTCGAGATAAAAGTGCCTCTCCCAAAATTGACGATGATGGCAGTCCGGCCAATTGATAAAATCAGTCTGTCGAAGGTATGGTGTCCTATCCTTAGAAACTTCCACGTCAAGGCGCCATGGCGCACTGCATGATTTTGATGAGTTCGTTGTCGTTTTCGTCGAGGTAGCCGCCTTCGCCCGGCTTCGGCGCGCCAAAGGGGCGTGAGGTCGAGGTTGGCGGGGACTTTGGTGATTTGTTCGGAGTCGGCCTGTTTGATCCATTTCTGCATAATGCGGATTGTTGGGAATGTCCGACCATTGGAAAGCTTCCCGGCCAGCAATCCGCTACTCCTGCGCTCCATTATTCTTCTGTCCGACAGGGTCTAACACCCAGCGTTTGTTGAACCAGAAGTATTGTTCTGGGCGGGCGTGGATTTCGGCGTCGAAGATGGAGACGAGCTGTTGCATCATCCGCTGCCAGTCGTCTTTTTTGTCGGCGGACGGGTCGGGAAAGATCGGGTCGAATACTTTGTAGTCGTGGCGCGTCCAGCCGTTGCGGATGAGGGCGACGGGATAGATCGGGCAGTGCGCCATCTGCGCGAAGAGCGCCGCGCCGGCGCCGAGGTTGGCTTTGCCGCCGAGGAAATCAATGGAGAGCGCTTCGGTGCGGGAGCGGACGTCCGGCAGGATCGCCAGCACGCCGCCTTTTTTGAGCTGGCGGACGACGTTCTGTAGAATGCGCGAGTCGTTCAGTACGACTTCCATGCCGGTGGCGTTCCGCATCCGGTTGAGCAGTTCATCGGTCAGCGGATTTTTCTGCCGCCGGGCAATGGAGAAGACCGGAAGCCCCGCCAGTTTGCAGGCGACGCCGCCGAGATCCCAGTTGCCCATGTGAGCGGTGGCGAAAATGAACGCGCCGTTTTTCCGGTGAACCTCCTGCATGGCGACGATACCCGGATACAGCGCGGTTTTTTTCAGCTGTTCCATCGTCAGTTTGCCGAAGCGCGCGGCTTCAACGGCGTTGAAGCAGATGTTGCGGAAGGAAAGCCATGCGATCCGCCGCCGCTCGCGGTCGGAAAAGCGGTCGCCGAACACCTCCTTGATTCGCCGCCGGGCTTCGGCGGCGCGGAAGCGCAGGACATAAAAGAAAAACGCGCCGATCAGCCAGCCAACGGTCAGCGCCATCCGCAGAGGCAGAAGGTTCACAAGACCGAGCAGTCCGCGAAGGAGCACGTATTCAGCGATATGTTTCGGGCGGTTCATGGAAGAATGTCTAAAAGTCTGAAGGTCAAAAGTCGAAGGTCTATTTATTTTTTTTTCAGTTACTATCCCCGTTTTCCGTTGAAGCGCCGACGGGGCGGCTCGTGCAGGAACGGTTTTGTTTTCGCGCCGACATAGACCGCTTCTTCGCCGAGCAGGTGTTCCAGTTTCTGCACTAGCTCCGGCGAGGCCGCTACCTGCGAGTGGCGGTCGGCTTTGATGAATATTTTTTCGCCGGAGTCGAGCAGGACACAGATGTTCAGCGGAGTCGGGCCGGGATGCGCCGCCGCTATTTTTTTGACCGCTTGAAGTTTTTCCGGACTCAGCGCCGCTTCCGGCAGGTGCAGGCTGACCTTTTCGGCGAACAGCGCCGGAGCCGCGGCAAGCGGGTAGAGTTCCGACACCTGGATTTCCAGTTCGTCGCGGAAGTCGCGGGTGATGCGTCCCGCCGCCATCAGAGGTGTGCCGTCCTCGAGCAGTTTTTCAAATTTCGGAAAATCGTCGGGCCAGACGACGGCGTTAACGGCGGCTTCGAGTCCTTCGAGACGGAAGCGGGCGTAGGGCTTCGGATCTTCTTTTTTGGTGAAGACCTTTTTGAATTTATCCACCAGCCCGCCGACGCGGACGAGCGTTTTCTGGTCGTCGTCGCCGGCTTCGGCGATGACATCGGCCAGCTCGCCGATGCGCTGGAGCGCGAAAGTTTTCAATGTCCATTCATGTTCGGCGAGCGGATGGCCGGAGATGTAAAAACCGATCAGCTCTTTTTCCGCCGAGAGCATTTCGCTGTCGGGCCACGGCTCGACGGCGGGCAGGTCGTCGTCGCTGTCCTGCGCCGAGCCGCCGGAACCGAGCATATCGAACAGCGAGCACTGTCCGCTTTGTTTGTCGCGCTGGGCGGAGGCGGCGCGGCTCATCGCCATTTCAATTCCTTCGAAGAGGCGACTGCGCGGTTTATGGCAGAAGTCGAACGCGCCGCATTTGATCAGGCTTTCAATCGTTTTCCGGTTCACTTCGCGCGAATCCATGCGGGAGCAGAAATCCATCAGTCCTTTGAACGGCCCGCTCTTTTCGCGCTCGGCGGTGATGGATTCGACCGCGCCTTGACCGACGTTTTTGACACCGGCCATGCCGAAATGGATGACGCCTTTGGCGGGACGGAAGCGGGAGACGCTTTCGTTGACGCTCGGCGCGCGGACGTTGAGTCCCATTTCACGGGTTTCCGCCAGCATCAGCGCCAGCTTGTCGGGATTGCCCATTTCACTGGAGAGCATGGCGGCCATGAACTCTTCGGGGTAGTTGGCCTTCAGCCACGCGGTCTGATAGGAAATAATGCCGTAGGCGGCGCTGTGTGATTTATTGAACCCGTACTGCGCGAACTTCTCGATCATCTCCCAGAGTTTCTGCGCCAGCTTCTGGTCAATGTTGTTGGTCTTTTTACAGCCCGCGATGAAGCTTTCGCGCTGGGCGTCCATGACGGCTTTATCTTTTTTACCCATCGCGCGGCGGAGCAGGTCGCCCTGTCCGAGCGAAAACCCGGCGAGCTTGTTGGCCGCCTGCTGAATCTGCTCCTGATAAACGATAATGCCGTAGGTTTCTTTGACGATGTCTTCGAGCAGAGGATGCTCGTACTGGATTTTCACCTTGCCGTGCTTGCGGGCGATAAATTCGTCAATGAACTGCATCGGGCCGGGGCGGTAGAGCGCGATCATGGCGATCAGGTCTTCGATGCGGTCGAGGCCGATCTTGCGCAGGGTGTCGCGCATGCCGGGACTTTCCACCTGAAACACGCCGATCGTATCGCCACGGTTGAGCAGATCGTAGGTTGGCTTGTCGTCGAGCGGGATGGCGTTGATATCCAGCTCGATGCCGTGGTTGGCGCGGATACTTTCGACCGCCTCCTGAATTACCGTCAGCGTTTTCAGCCCGAGGAAGTCCATCTTGAGCAGGCCGATGGCTTCCATCGGCTTCATTTCAAACTGGGTGATCACCTGTTTGTCTTTATCCCGTGAGAGCGGCAGGATATCAATCAGCGGCTTTTCGCCGATCACCACGCCGGCGGCGTGCGTGCCGGTATGGCGCGGCAGGCCTTCCAGCACCGGAGCGTACTTCATGATTTCGCGGGCGGTCGGATCGGTGGCACAGGCCCGTTTAAAATCGGGATTTTCGCTCAGCGCCTGCTCCAGCGTCGCGCCGGGCGTTTCCGGAACCATCTTGGCGAGCTTGTCGCATTCCTGAAGCGGCAGAGCCAGCACGCGGCCAATGTCGCGGATGACCGTTTTCGCGCCGAGCGTTCCGAAGGTGATGATCTGCGCGACGTTTTCGAGGCCGTACTTGTTTTTGACGTACTCAATCACTTCGCCGCGGCGCGCCTGGCAGAAATCAATATCGAAGTCGGGCGGAGACACGCGGTCGGGATTCAGGAAGCGTTCAAAAATCAGATTGTAGCGCAACGGATCGAGCGCCGTGATGCCCAGCGCGTAGGCCAGCATACTGCCCGCGCCGGAGCCGCGGCCCGGGCCGACCGGAATGCCGTGCTCTTTCGCCCAGCGGATGAAATCCTGCACGACGAGGAAATAGTTGATGAAACCGGTCTTTTCGATGATGCCGACCTCATAGTTGAAGCGCTCGGCCACGCGCTTCTCAATGTCGGTCTGCGGCTGATCGAGATTTTCGACCGGATAGAGGCTTTTCAGCCCGGCTTTGCCGATCGCCATCAGGTAATCCTTTTGGGATTTGTACTCCGGCGGAATCTGATAGGTCGGGAAATGGAGCGGCGGATTATCCACGTTGAATTCAACGTTGCACCGCCGGGCGATTTCAACGGTATTGGCCAGCGCCTCCGGATGGTTCGGGAACAGTCGCTCCATCTCCGCGCCGCTCTTCATATAAAACTGATCGCCGGAATAACTCATCCGGTTCGGGTCGCTCACCAGATTGCCGTGCTGGAGGCAGATCAGCACGTCGTGCGCGTCGCGGTGATCCTGCCGGAGATAATGCACATCATTCGTCGCCACCAGCGGCAGACCGGTGCGCTTTGCCGTCTCGATGATATATTTATTGGCGGTCTTCTGCTCGGTCAGCCCGTGATCCTGAATTTCGAGGAAGAAATTGCCCGGCCCGAGAATTTCGGAATACTCCTTCGCCAGCGCGACCGCCTTATCCACCGCGCCCTGTTCGCAGGCCTCGGCGATTTCGCCCTTCAGACAGGCGGACAAACCGATCAGCCCTTTGCTGTAGCGGCGCAAAACCTTCTTATCAATGCGCGGCTTGTAGTAAAACCCTTCGAGATGGCCGATGGAAACCAGGTGCATCAGGTTATCGTAGCCCTCGTTATCTTCGGCCAGCAGAACCAGATGCAAGTTATCGGCCTGCGACGTTTTCTCGTCCATGCCGTTGCGGGCGATATACACCTCGCATCCGATAATCGGCTTAATGCCCGCCTTGCGCGCTTGCTTGTAGAAATCAATCACGCCGAACAGCACGCCGTGGTCGGTAATGGCCAGATGCTCCTGACCCAGCTCCTTGGCGGTCTTCACGGCGGCATCCACCTTGCACGAGCTATCGAGCAGGCTGTACTCCGTGTGAAAATGAAGATGGCAGAACGGTACGGATTTCATAAGTCAGGCCGCCCATATTACCCATCCCGCCCGCCGGAAAAAGACCGAAGTTTGCCATTCCTTACCAGTCCTTGCTTTTGGGGCACCAAAAAAGCCTCTCTCCGCTACGCTCCGGGTCCAGCCGCCGGAACTTTTCCCCTAAACCCTTCCAATCGTTGTAAAAACGACGTATGTTTTTCCGGATGACCGGAAAAAAGCAAATCATCTGGCGGTGCCGGGAGCGGGAGGTTGTTTGCGGGCAGAGGACTCTGATTATGGGGATTCTGAACGCGACGCCGGATTCGTTTTCGGACGGCGGGCGGTTCCAGTCGCTGGGAGCGGCGGTGGCGCGCGGCCTTGAGATGGCGGCGCAAGGCGCGGACATTATTGATATCGGCGGCGAGTCAACACGGCCCGGCGCAAAACCTGTCCAGACATCGGAAGAGATCGCCCGGACCGTTCCGGTGATTGAAAGACTGCGCGGGAAAACCAAGGCGCTGATTTCGATTGATACGCGCAAGACCGAAACGGCCCGCGCGGCGATTGCCGCCGGCGCGGATGTTATCAATGATGTTTCCGCTTTGGCGGATCCCGGTATGGCGGAGCTGGCGGCGGAGACCGGCGCAGGGCTGGTGCTTATGCATATGCAGGGAACGCCGGAGACGATGCAGGATCATCCGCAGTATGCCGACGTGGTTTCGGATGTCCGGAAGTTTCTGGAGGAGCGGGCGGCGTTTGCGGTCAGCCGGGGGGTTGCGCCGGAGCAGATCTGTCTCGATCCGGGGATCGGCTTCGGCAAAACGGATGAGCATAATCTGTCGCTGTTGCGGGGAATTCCGGAGCTGGCGGCTGTCGGTTTTCCGGTGCTGATCGGCGCGAGCCGGAAGGGGTTTATCGGGCGGCTGACCGGGCGCGGCCCGGACGGACGGCTGGCCGGTTCTCTGGCGGTTGCCGCATTTGCTGTTTCGCGCGGTGCCCATATTTTGCGGGTGCATGATGTAAACGAATCTTGCGACGTGGCGAGGCTTGTGGATAGACTCCGCCCATGATGGATTGGCTGCACAGCATCGAATATCCCGGTGTGACCGGCACGATCGAGATTCTGATTCTCGCGGCCGTTTTCTATTTTCTGGTGAAGTTTTTCCGCGGCACGCGCGGCGCCTCGATTCTGACCGGCGTGACCATTCTTTTCGCTTTCCTGATGGTGATCACGAAGTTCACCAACCTGCTGATCCTGAACTGGCTCCTTCAAAAGCTGATGGCCTTTCTGGCATTCGCGCTGATTGTTATTTTTCATCCGGAAATCCGCCGGGCGCTGGCGCGGCTGGGGCGGCACGGCAATTTTCTGCCAAGCAAGGCGCGGCTGGCGCTGGCTGATCCGGTCGCGGAGGCCGTGCTGATGATGTCGTCCCGCAAGATCGGCGCGCTGATCGCGATTGAGCGTGAGATGGAGACCCGGGCGATTCAGGATACCGGCACGGTGATGAACAGCGAGGTGAGCGCGGAGCTGTTGACGGCGGTTTTTCATCCCGGCGCGCCTTTGCATGACGGCGGGGTGATTATCAGCGAAGACCGCCTCGCCGCCGCCGGCTGTGTTTTCCCGCTGACTCAGATGGATGATCTGTCCCGTGAGCTGGGCACCCGTCACCGCGCGGCGATCGGGCTGACGGAGGAAACGGATACGCTGGTGATCGTGGTTTCCGAAGAGACCGGCATTATTTCCATCGCCTATAACGGACAGCTCCGGCGCGGGTTTGACGGGCCTCGTCTGCGGCGGGTGCTGACTTTGTTCCTCAGCCGCGAAACCGGCGGACTCCGGCATCTGGCCCGCCTCCGTTCCGGCGGAGATTCCGGCCCGTCCGATTTTGTTTTCGGAGAAGACCTCAATGATTAAGCGCAATTTCAGAATACCTGCGCCGTCCATTCGGCTGAAGTCCGTCCGGGATGCGTTCAGCCGGAACTGGGCTATGAAATCGCTGTGTCTGGTGCTGGCTTTCGCGGTTTGGCAGGTGATCCGCGAAAACACCAGTTTCGAGGTGTCGGTCGCGGACATTCCCGTTCTGGTTACGGCAGGCGAAGGGCGGGCGGTGTTTGACCGGTCAACAGATACGGTGAATATCCGGTTCCGCGGCTCGCGCGACGACATCCGTTTTATCAGCAGTGATCAGGTTGAAGTGAAAGTGGATGTCTCGGATCATCCGGGGCGTCTGCGGCGGACCATTAAATTTTCGCCACGCTATGTCAAAGCCCCGTCACGCGCCCATGCGGTGCAGTTTGATCCGGCAGAAATCACGGTGACGCTGGACCGGGAGGTGGAGCGTGTACTGCCGGTGAAAATCATGCTGGAGGGTGAACTGCCGCCGGGAATTCAGCTGGAGCAGACGGTTTGTAATCCGGCGACCGTGAAAGTTCGCGGCGCCGAGCGGCTGTTGAGCGAGCTGGAACAGGTGCGTACGGCTCCGGTTGGTCTCGACGGTCGGTACAGTTCTTTCAAGGGTCATGCGGCGATCGCGTCCGCCGGACAGCCGTGGGCGGTGTCGCCCGACCGGATCACGGCGGAGGTTTCGCTGGTGGAGCGGGTGGCCAGCCGCCGGGTGGATAACAGTATTGTGCGGCCTCTGCTGGCGGCTGACGACACGCGTGTGGTTAAAATCCGTCCGGAGAAAGTTTCGGTGACTCTGCGCGGCAGTCCTCAGCGTATTGACGAGTTGAACGTGCGCGATGTGTACACCTATATTGACTGCACCGAATTGACCGAGCCCGCCGAGTATGAAGTTCCTGTGCGGGCGGATGTGCCGTCCGGATTGCAGATAGAAAAGATTGATCCTCCGGCGGTGCATGTGACCGTAAAGAAAATGTGAGCCGTTTATGCAAAAGTCCATTCCGCTTCTCGTTGCTTTGTCTGTCGCCGCCGGGGTGAATGCGCAGACGCTTTCCCCGGAAGCCCCGTCGTTGCTGACAGCACCTCTTGCCGAGGCGACCAATACGATGGCGATCAAAATCGGCGCGGAGAAGCAGGAGGCTCCGGCAGAATTTATACCGGCTGAATTCGGGTCGAATAATGCGCCGGTTAAAGCTGAGGCTCCCGCGGCGGCGGCGCCGACAAACACCGTGGATTCGGCCAAGGTTTCTTTTCTGGTCGATACCGGATTGAAGTACGCCGACGAGGGTGAGTATGCGGAAGCGGAGCAGGCTTATTTGCGGGCCTTGCAGGCGGATGTGGGAAACGCAGATATTCTTTTCCGCCTCGCCACGCTGTATATCCAGATGCAGAGGTACAAAGACGCCGTTTTTATTCTGACGGCCCTGGCGGAAAAATTTCCCGACAACCCGCTTGTTAATAATAATCTGGCCTGGGTGTATGCCTCCGGAGGGGAAATGAAAAACGGGGCTTTGGCTGTTCGGTACGCCCGCGAAGCCATTCTATCAGCTCCGCTAGGGCCTTCTCTATGGAATACACTGGCCGAAGCGTATTACGTGACAGGTCAGTATGAGAAAGCGCTTCGTTCTTCGGAGCGGGCTCTTGAACTGCTTAATGCTCAAGGAGGCGCCAAGGAAGAAGATGTTCGCGGCTTTCAGGCGCAGTACCGCAAAATTCAGCGGGCGGACGAGGCGAACAAGCGGCTGATGGGGCTGGATCAAGACAGTAAATAGTCAGTCCCAGATACTGCGCCGGATTTGCGGCGCGACATTGTCCGAAAATGGATCATCACGGTTGATCGGCGAGGCTTTCCGGATCATTTCAATCGGTGTTAGAGGAGCCGGTTCCGGCTTATCCGCCCGGTTCGGAAATCCCGACATGGAAACTCCCGGTTTGGTTCCAGGGAATGGATTGAGCAGGGGGCTTTTGACGGCGGTTGAGGAGCGGGCGGCGGCTGTTTTTGAAAGCCGGGCGGCTTCCGGTGAAAACAGAGGCGGCGGTTCCGGCGGCTCCTTTTTCTTTTGCAGGCTGAATGAGGCCAGTGGGTCGGCCGCTTTCTGTTGCGGGAGTTTGTAGAGACCGACGGAAGAATCTTTGTCGCCGGCGGGATTCTGCGGATCAATCCGGTACTGTTTCAGGCGGTCGAACGCCGGAATACTGCTCTGCAATTCTTTCTGCTCCTGCATGAGCTTTTTGACCTGCTCTTCCTCTTTGGCGGCGGCATCCTGATCTTTCAGGGATTTCTGCCGGGCCAACTCCTGCTGGAGCCAGGTTTCTTCTTCGGAGCCGGGGCTGTTTTCGGCGGCTTTATTATCCATCACGGCGGAAATCAGCCAGTCTTTGTTTTCATCCTGCCGGGCGGGAGCCACTGCGATGCGCGAAGGAACCATCTGTTTTTCCGGCATGGAAATGGATTCAGGGGCGCGCGCCTCCAATTCTCTTAGCTTCCGGTCCAGCTCCTTTTCCTGATCGGTTGGCGCTTTCGGGACTTCCAGATTCCGGTTTTCCAGCCGGGCGGATTCGGAATAAGTCTGCCGCCGCGCCTTTTTCTTCTGGGCTTCGAGGGCGGCATCCAGATCTTCGGCAAAAAGGCACCCAGCGCAGGCGGTCAGTGCCGCCGTCAGAACCGGTTTTTTTAGGAGACGGACTTTCATAGCGTCTAAATGGTACTCCCGGCCCGATACAGCGTCAATCATCCGGTACGGCATCGCCGCGCCAACGCAGTTGCCGCGCTCAAAAAAGCCACCGGGCCGTCCGGCTTCCTCACCGAATCCGCCGTTAGCCAGCTCCTGAAATGATCGGCATCCCGCGACATTTCTGGAGGCGATACAAAATACGATCTTTAAAGCCCAGTTTTGTCTTCTTTTCAGGCTAATGGATACAACTGTGTAATCTTTGGCTGGATAAAAACAACCGCCGGCTTTTCGAGTAAAAAACCCTAATCCATTTATTGCCAGCACTTAAAGCGATGTTTCCAGATCCGGTGTTCTCATCAAGGCACAGATCGTGCTTTTCTCACGCTTTAACTTTGCGCCGGAAGATGGACGCTTAAAAACGGAGGAAAACAAAGATGTGGCTTAAAAAAAGACGGGTTCTGTTCACCATGACGGTTTTGTCGGCATTTTTGCTGACTGGTATAGCACAGGCGGCGGAAAGCGCGCCGGAGGAGCTGGCGCAATCTTCCAATACGCTGTTCATCCTGCTGGGCGCGGTGATGATTCTGGCAATGCACGGCGGTTTCGCCTTTCTTGAAGTCGGCTCGGTGCGCCGGAAAAATCAGGTGAACGCCCTGAACAAAATCATCTGCGAGTGGGGATTTTCCACCATCGTCTATTTCCTGATCGGCTATCCGATTGCCCGCGGCATTTCCTTTCTGGTGCCGGTTTCCGAAATGACGGCGAACCACGGCTTTGAATATGTGAAGTTCTTTCTTCTGCTCGGCTTCGCGGCCTGTGTTCCGGCGATTATCTCCGGCGGCGTGGCGGAACGTTCGAAATTCTGGACGAACTCGCTGGCGGGCGGAATTTTTGTCGGACTGATTTATCCACTGGTCGAGGGCGCGACATGGGGACAGTTTTCGACCACGCTGTCCGGCGCAACCGGCTGGCTGGCGACCACTTTCGGCGCGCCGTTTCATGACTTTGCCGGCTCCGTAGTGGTTCATGCCGTCGGCGGCTGGCTGGCGCTTCCCGCCATTCTTCTGCTGGGCGCGCGCCTGAAGCGCTACGAAACCAACTCGATCAAAGTCAGCAGTATTCCGTTTCTCGCGCTGGGCAGTTGGATTCTGATTGTCGGCTGGTTCGGCTTCAACGTGATGAGCGCCGGTTCGCTCGAAGCGGTTTCCGGACTCGTGGCGATGAATTCCCTGATGGCGATGGTCGGCGGAACGATGGCCGCCATGCTGATTTCCAAGAACGACGCCGGATTTGTGCATAACGGCGCACTGGCCGGACTCGTCGCGGTTTGCGCCGGCTCCGATCTTTATCATCCCGTCAGCGCGGCGGTTGTCGGCGCCATCGCCGGAGGCCTCTTCGTTTTCCTGTTCGAGACGGAGACTGTCGCATGGCAGATTGATGATGTTCTCGGTGTCTGGCCGCTTCACGGTGTCTGCGGCGCGTGGGGCGGAATCGCCGCCGGAATTTTCGGCCAGCAGGCGCTCGGCGGAGTCGGCGGGGTTTCATTCTTCTCTCAGCTGATCGTAACCCTTGCGGTGGTGCTCTTCTGTCTGGCGGCCAGCACGGTGGTGTACGGTCTGATGAAAATCACGGTTGGCATCCGGCTGAATCCGCACGAAGAACTGATCGGCTCGGACCTTGCGGTACATCGCATTGAAGCCCATCCCGAAGACGCGCTTTAAAATTCGAAAGGAACTTTTGATATGAAAATGATTATTGCGATTATTCAGCCTGAAAAACTCGAAGATGTTAAAGCGGCGCTGTTCAACGCCGAAGTGCATAAGATGACTGTCAGCCGCGTCAAAGGGTGCGGCCAGCAGATGGGCTTCACCGAGCACTACCGCGGACAGGTCCGCGCCGTCAACCTGATTGAAAAAGTCCGGCTCGAGATTGCTGTGAACGACGAATTTGTCGACATCACGACTAAGGCGATCATTAAAGCGGCCAAGAGCGGCAAAATCGGCGACGGTAAAATATTCGTCATGCCGCTGGAGCAGTGTATCCGCATCCGCACCGATGAAGCCGGCTCGGCCGCGATTGGGTAAAGCGGCGGCAAACCGGAAATGATTTGTTAATTTCTCGCCCGGCGCAGGCGGCAGGCCTACAGTCTTCGTCCGGAATGAGCGATTGGATCAAACCATTTGAAGTGCGGCTGGCGGCGGCGGGCAGTGGAAATCCGAAGCGGGCGGCGGAGGAACTGGCGGCGCACGCGCTTGGCTGTAGGCCGCTGGAGATTTATTTCCGCGAGCCGACGGCTGTTCAGCAGGCGATGCTGGAGGAGCTGATCGTTCGCGCGGAGCATGGTGAGCCGATCCAGTACATCATCGGTCACGTGGACTTCCGGGGATTGGAAATTCGCTGTGACCGCCGGGCGTTAATTCCAAGGCCGGAAACGGAACTTCTTGTTGAAGAGGTCTTAAAGTCAAAAGTCGAAAGTCAAAAGCCACTGAAGGTTGCGGATGTCGGTACGGGTACTGGTTGTATTGCGCTGGCACTGCTGAAGGAATTACCAAACGCTGAAGTGACTGCGATAGATATTTCTCCGTCTGCGCTGGCGCTGGCGCGGGAAAATGCGGATCGGCTGGGATTGAGCGGAAGGTTCCGGGCTTTGGAAAACGATCTGCTCGCCGGATTTCCTGAATATTCTTTCGATATCGTGGTTTCGAATCCGCCGTATATTCTGTCGGATGTCTGTAAAACGCTGGATGTGTCAGTGCGGGATTTTGAGCCGGAACTGGCGCTCGACGGCGGGAAAGACGGATTGGATTTGATTCACCGGTTGGCTGCGCAGGCGGCACGGGTTTTAAGGCCGGGCGGACGGCTGTTCATCGAGATCGGTTATGATCAGGGGATTGCGGCATTACAATGTTTGGAACTGTATGGTTTCAAGCAGGTTATAATTGTAAAAGACCTTTCCGGACTCGACCGGATTGTTGCCGGCGTTCGCTCATAAGGGGAGTCTTCGGCTCCTTCATCCTTCTTTCACCCTCAAAATAAAAAGAATATTTTTGTTGATGAGAAGCGTATGGGAAGGTTAAAAGAAAGAAATTAGATGGCAAAAAGAAAGGCGGTGCGATATGGCATCATCATTCACAGATCGAAAAAAAGCTATTCTTGATCTTCTCGCTGAAGACAGCGGGGTGAGTGTTTCCGCGCTTTCGAATATGCTGGGTGTCAGCGTTGTGACCATTCGTACGGATCTTGCCACGCTCGAAGAAGAGGGTTTCATCATCCGCACACACGGCGGCGCGATGCCCGCCTTTCATCCTCAGATTCTGGAGCGGATGCGGCAGGATAAGGAGCGCAAGGCCGCCATTGCCAAAGTGGCCGCGTCAAAGATTGAAGACGGCGAAACGGTTATTATTTCCGCCGGAACGACGACGGCGCTGATCGCCAAATATCTACTGGGCAAGCGGAACATTCATATCGTCACCAATAACACACTTCTGCTGACCTACGCCCGCACCAATCCTCAACTGCGCGTAACGCTGGTCGGCGGCGAGTTCCGCCCGTCCGAAGAAGGCCTGGTCGGCCCGCTGGCGATGCAGTCGCTCGATCAGGTGTTTGTATCAAAGGCATTTATCGGCGTGGACGGAATTTCCGTGAAGCACGGTTTCACGGCTCATCTGGTCGAGAGCGCCGATCTGGTGCGCAAAATGGCAGATCAGGCCGAACAGGTGTACGCCATTTGCGACTCCGGAAAATTCGGTAAGCCGGGGTTCGCCCGGATTCTACCGTTCGATGGAGTAAGCGGATTGATCACGGATTCCGGTTTGAGCGCGGAGTTTGATAAGGATCTGCGCGAAGCCGGTGTAACAATTTATAAAGCGTCATTGTAAGGAGCGGTTTTATGGCAACAGAAGTTTTAATGCCCCGTCAGGGTCAGTCGGTTGAGTCCTGCATCATTGTCGGATGGAAGGTGAAAGAGGGCGACACGGTGGCCGAAGGCCAGGGTCTGTGTGAAGTTGAAACCGACAAGGCCACCTTCGAAGTTCCGTCGCCCGCCGCCGGAACAGTTTGTGGAATTTTTTACGCCGCCGGGGAAGACGTTCCGGTTCTGAAAATCATTGCCGCGATCGGCGCGCCGGGCGAAGACGTTTCGGGCCTGCGGCCGGAAGAGCCGCAGAATATCGAACAGAAAATTTTGAAGGAAGAAGTGAAGAAAGAAACTTCTACAGTTCAAAGTTCGATAGTCAATATTCAGCGTTCCGGCACGGCGACCGGACTTGCTTCGCCCCGGGCAAAGCGTTTGGCTGAGAATAAAGGCGTTGATATCGCGGCGATTCAGGGAACAGGGCCGGAAGGCCGCGTCATCGAACGCGATGTGCAGGCCGCGCTGGCCGGGCAGGCTCCGCTGTCGCCCGCCGCCAGAGCAAAACTCGCCGCGCTTCCGAAATTTGGAAGCGGTATCGGCGGGCGGATTCTTGCCGGTGATATTCAGGCTCCTTCCGCCGCGCCCGCTCCGGCACCTGCTCCGGCGGTACCGGAAGTCAGCTGCAGCGCTGAGCAGATGGGCGCACTGAAGGAAATTCCGGTCAAAGGCGTGCGCAAGGTCGTTGCCGGACGGATGCTGGCTTCGATGCAGACCACCGCGCAGTTGACGATGCACACCTCGGCGGATGCCCGCGCTGTTCTCGCCGCCCGCAAGCAGTTCAAAGATTCCGCCGACAGAGCGGGAGTTACGATTAACGATCTGGTTCTTTATGCGGTCGCGCAGACGGTGGCTCAATTTCCGGAACTCAACGCCTACTGGCTCGGCGAGAAAATGGTGCAGTTTGAAAACGTCCACCTCGGATTCGCGGTGGATACGCCGCGCGGCCTGATGGTTCCGGTGATCCGTTTTGCCAATAAGCTTTCACTTGATGAGATTTCCGCCGAAGCTAAGCGGCTCGGCTCGGCCTGTATCAAAGGTACGGTTGATCCGGATTCGCTCAAGGGCGGAACCTTCACGGTCACCAATCTCGGCGCGGCGGGGATCGAAATGTTCACGCCGGTGCTCAACGCGCCGGAAGTCGGAATCCTCGGCATCTGCTCTGTACAGCCGAAGCCGGTGATGAAGAAAGACGGCGGCGTGGATTTTGTTCCGCACATGGGGCTTTCGCTGACCTTTAACCACTGCGCGACCGACGGCGCACCTGCCGGAAAATTCCTCGCCGCGATGCGCGAACGGCTGGCCGCACTCAAATTCTAAGGAGAAACCGCTATGGCTACTGAAGTTTTAATGCCACGCCAGGGACAATCTGTTGAGTCCTGCATCATTGTCGGTTGGAAAGTGAAAGAAGGCGATGCGGTCGCCGAAGGTCAGGCCCTGTGCGATGTCGAAACCGACAAAGCCACCTTCGAAGTTCCATCGCCTGCCGCCGGAACGGTCTGTGGAATTTTTTATGCCGCCGGAGATGATGTACCGGTTCTCAAAGTAATCGCCGTGATCGGCGTGGCGGGCGAAGATGTTTCCGCGCTTCGTCCTGCGGCGGCTCCGGCTGTTGCGGCTCCGAAAATCGAAGTGAAGCCAGAGCCGGTTAAAGCGAAACCTGTTCCGGTGGCGGCTGTCAATGTGCCGAAAGACAGCGCGGAGTTCGATCTCATCATCATCGGTGCCGGTCCGGGCGGATATGTCATGGCCGAGCGCGCCGGACATCTCGGTAAAAAAGTTCTGCTGATTGAAAAACAGTATCTCGGCGGCGTCTGTCTGAACTGGGGCTGTATTCCGACCAAGACTCTGCTCAATTCCGCCAAACATTATGTTCACGCCAAGGAAGCGCACGAATTCGGCGTGACCACCGGCGAAGTGAAATTTGATCTGACCAAAGCGATGGCCTGGAAGCAGGAAGTAATCGAAACCCTGCGCGGCGGCATCGGCTTTATGATGAAGAAGAACAAGGTCACGGTTGTGAACGGCGAAGCGAAACTCCTCGGCTCGCGCAAGGTGCAGGTCGGCGACAAGGTGTATGAAGGAACCGACGTGGTGATCGCCACCGGCTCGTCACCGTTTGTTCCGCCGATTCCCGGCGCGAAACAGCCGCATGTGATGACCAGCACGGAAATTCTGAGCATCGAGAAGATGCCGGAAACCCTGACGGTGATCGGCGGCGGCGTGATCGGTGTGGAGTTCGCCAGTTTCTTCAGCAGTCTCGGCGTCAAAGTGAACGTCATTGAAATGCTCGACGAAATTATTCCGTTCATGGATCGCGGCCAGGCCAAGGAATTCCGCAAGGCGCTCAAAGGCAAGGTCGAATTCAATCTCGGCTGTAAGGTGACGGCAATTGACGGGCATACCGTTAAGTACACCGATGCGAAAGGTCAGGAGCAGTCGCTTCAGGCCGATATCGTTCTGATGTCAGTTGGGCGCGTTCCGAATCTTGGAAATATGGGCTTCGAAGAAGCGAAGCTCGACTTCGACCGGCGCGGTATCAAAGTGGATGAGCAGATGCGCACCAACCTGCCGAACGTGTACGCCATCGGCGATGTGACCGGACTTTCCCAGCTGGCGCATTCCGCGACCCGTATGGGTGAAGTCGCGCTGAACACCATTTGCGGACAGCCCGACCGTTTTCGCCGCAACGCGATTCCGTGGGCGGTTTATTCCATGCCCGAAGTGGCGGGTTGCGGGTTGACCGAAGAACAGGCGCAGGCCGCCGGATATAAAGTCGAAACCGCGTCGCTTCCGCTGACGATGAGCGGACGGTTCATCGCCGAAAACGGCAAGCGCGGGCCCGGTTCTGTCAAAGTCATCAAGGACGCCGGCACGGATGTACTGCTCGGTGTCCACATGGTCGGCGCCGGTGTTTCCGAAATGATTTACGGCGCGGCGGTGATGATCGAAGCCGAACTGCGGGTGCAGGACATCCGCGAAATTGTTTTCCCGCATCCGACGATCGGAGAAGTAATCCGCGATACCATGTTCCAACTTTAAACAACAGGAGAGTTCCCATGCCAAAAAATCAACACGTCTGTCCCAAAGAAGTCCGCAAGGCGGGCGAGATCACCTTCAAGCCGATTCCGGTCAACCAGTACAAGCCGGACTATAAGAAGGAAGTGAAGAAGTACGGAGTCGAGCGTCTGAAGAAGATGTACTACGACATGCTCGTTGTCCGCGAGTTCGAAACCATGCTCAACCTGATCAAGACGCAGGGCGCGTATCAGGGCATCGAATACAACCATCCCGGCCCGGCGCATCTTTCGATCGGTCAGGAAGCCGCCGCCGTCGGTCAGGCGGTTCACCTTACAACGGAAGACTACATTTTCGGTTCGCACCGCTCTCACGGCGAAATTCTCGCCAAGTGTCTGTCGGCGGTTTACCAGCTCGACGACGCTCAGCTCACCAAAATCATGGATGAGTTTTTCGGCGGAGCGACGGTCAAGCCGGTGAAAGACGGCTCGCAGAAGAGCGTCAAGGAGCTGGCCGAAGATTTCGTACTCTACGGCACGCTGGCTGAAGTTTTCGCCCGCCAGAACGGTTTCAACAAAGGTCTCGGCGGCTCAATGCACGCGTTCTTCATTCCGTTCGGTTCGATGCCGAACAACGCGCTGGTCGGCGGCTCCGGCGACATTTCTGTCGGTTCGGCGCTCTTCAAGCTGATCAATCGCAAGCCCGGCATCGTCATCGCTAACATCGGCGATGCGTCGCTCGGTTGCGGCCCGGTCTGGGAAGGTTTCTGGATGGCCGCGATGGACCAGTACCGCAAGCTTTGGGACAAGGAATTCGGCGCGCCGCCGGTGCTGTTCAACATCATGAACAACCACTACGGCATGGGCGGCCAGACCGTCGGCGAAACGATGGGCTACGGCATGGTCGCCCGTATCGGCGCCGGGATTAATCCGGAACAGATGCACGCCGAGCGCGTGGACGGCTACAATCCGCTGGCTGTCGCCGACGCGACTGAACGTCAGAAAAAGATTCTGCTCGAAGGCAAAGGCCCGGCGCTTCTTGACGTCGTTACCTACCGCATCTCCGGCCACTCACCGTCTGACGCGTCTTCCTACCGCTCGAAAGAAGAGATCGAAGCGTGGGAAGCCAACGACTGCGTGAAGCAGTTTGGCGAATACCTCATCAGCAACGGCGCGCTCACTGCCGACGAAGCCGCCGCGCTGAAAGCGACGGTCGTCGCCAAGATCACCAAGACGCTCAAGCTGGCGACTGACAAAGCCGTTTCTCCGTACACCGACATTAACATTATCGAAGGCGTGATGTACTCCAACGGCAAGGTTGAAAAATTCGACAACCGCAAGCCCGACGTGCTGATGCCGATGGAAGAAAATCCGCGCGTCAAGAAGCTGGCCGGCAAAGCCCGCTACGCGTTCGATGCCGACGGCAAACCGATCGGCGCCAACAAGCTTTACACGTATCGCGACGGTATTTTTGAAGCGATGATTCACCGTTTCTACACCGATCCGACGATGATCGCTTACGGTGAAGAAAACCGCGACTGGGGTGGAGCGTTCGCCTGCTACAACGGACTGACCGAAGCCATTCCGTATCACCGCCTCTTCAACTCGCCGATCTCTGAAGGCGCGATCGTCGGTTCCGCTTGCGGTTACGCCCTGAGCGGCGGCCGCGTTTGCGTCGAGCTGATGTACTGCGACTTCATGGGCCGCGCCGGTGACGAAATCTTCAACCAGATTTCCAAATGGCAATCCATGTCCGCCGGCATCTTGAAGATGCCGCTGGTTCTACGTATTTCTGTCGGCAACAAATACGGCGCACAGCACTCGCAGGACTGGGCCGCGATGGTTAATCACATCCCCGGTTTGAAGGTTTACTATCCCGCCACGACGTGCGACGCGAAGGGGATGCTTAACCTCGCACTGGCCGGAACCGACCCTGTCATCTTCTTCGAATCGCAGAAGACCTACGGTATCGGCGAAATGTTCGAGAAGAGCGGCGTGCCGGAAGGTTACTACGAAACGCCGGAAGGCGAACCGGCTGTCCGCCGCGAAGGGAAAGACCTCACGATCATCACCGTTGGTCCGGTGCTTTACACCGGTATCAAGGCGGCTGACGCGCTGAAGGCCAAGTACGGTCTGGAAGCGGAAGTGATCGACCTGCGCTTCGTCAACCCGCTCAACTACGACAAGATCGTCGCGTCAGTGAAGAAGACCGGCCGCGTCGTGCTGGCGTCCGACTCCGTCGAGCGCGGGAGCGCACTGCACAACATCGCCGCCAACATCACCCAGCTCTGCTTCGATCACCTCGACGCACCGCCGGTGGTCATCGGCGCGAAGAACTGGATCTCGCCGGCCGCTGAAATGGAAATGGATTATTATCCGCAGGCCGACTGGATGATCGACGCGATCCATCAGCGCATTCTTCCGCTTCCGGGTCATACCGTGAAACATAACTACACCGCCGGCGAAATGCTTCGCATCGCCCGTAAAGGAGTGTAGGCGCATGCAGGAAATCAACAATCACGTTCATTCGACGTACTCGTTCAGCCCGTACGCCCCGGCGGAAATTCCCGCCAAGGCGAAAGAGGCTGGGCTGGGTACGGTCGGGATCATGGATCATGATTCGGTTTCCGGTTGTGAAGAGTTTCTGGATGCGGCCAAAGCGGTCGGCATTGCCGCCACCGCCGGTTGCGAAATCCGCGTGAACATGGACGGCACGCTGGTGGAAGGTCGCAAGACCAATAACCCGGACGAGCCGAACATCAGCTATATTGCTTTCCACGGGATTCCCCGCACACAGTTTAAGGCGGTAGAAAAATTCCTTCTGCCGGTTCATGACGCACGGATTGCCCGTGACCGGAAAGAAGTCGAACTGCTTAACGCCAAACTGGCTCAGCTCGGTGCGCCGCAACTCGACTTTGAAAAAGATGTCATGGCGATTTCCGAGGCGGCGAACGGCGGGTCGATCACCGAGCGCCATATTCTTTATGCGCTGTCGCTGAAGCTGATCGCGGCGTACGGCAAAGGCCAAAAGCTGATCGATTTCGTCGAACAGCAGATGAAGATTCCAATGCCCGGAAAACTCAAAACCATCCTGCTGGATTTGAACAACCCGCATTATGCCTACGACCTGCTCGGCGTTTTTAAGTCAGCGCTGGTTCCGGACTTTTTCATTCTCTCCGGGAAGGACGAATGCATCAATGTGTTTGATGCGGTGAAATTCGCCAACGACATCGGTGCGATTCCGGCGTACGCCTATCTGGGCGATGTCAGCGAATCGCCGACCGGCGACAAGAAGGCGGAGAAGTTCGAAGACGACTATCTCGATGCACTGGTTCCGGAGTTGAAAAAGATCGGTTTCAAGGCGATCACCTATATGCCGCCGCGCAATACCAAGCCGCAACTGCTCCGTTTGCAGAAGCTTTGTCAGGCCAATGGTCTGATGGAAATCAGCGGAGTGGACATCAACAGTTCGCGGCAGGAATTTAACTGCCCGATTCTGCTGGAGCCGGAGTTCCGCCATCTGGTGGACGCCGCGTGGGCGCTGATCGCTCACGAAAAACTGGCGGCGGAAAATCCGAAGTTTGGAATTTTCCATCCGCAGAATCCGCTGGCGACCCAGCCGCTGGAAAAACGGATTCAGAAATATGCCGCCGTCGGCAGACAGATTGACCCTCGCCAGCCCGAAAAGGCAATCAAGCTGGTTGATTTTTGAGGTGGAACGCGCCGTCCCGGCGCGTTGAGTTCAAGCGTGCGCGGAGCGCCCGCTCCACCTTAAAGTTAGAAGCACGAAGCTGACGGTAACGGCGAGTTGATTGAGCCGTTGTATGGTTGCTTTTGCTTCCGGGCTGGAACACCAGAAAATTGGCGTCATCTGGATGAGGTCGGCGAGTTGTGCGGCGTTGAGTGTCTGCTGATAGCTCAGCATGTCGCGGTGGGTTTCCTTAAAATACGGTGCGCATTTGGCGGCGGCTTCATCGGCTTTTTCATCAAAGTCACCGGCATTGGCTGCCAGTTGCGAGCGCAGTTCAATCAAATGGTTCGGGCCGGGTACGCCGAGAATCAGCGCGCCGTCCGGTTTCAGGACGCGGGCAAACTCTTCCGGATTGCGCGGCGCGAGAATGCTTAGAATTGCAGCCATTGAATGATCGGCAAACGGCAGTTTGCGCATGACGTTGGCGACGATCCAGTTTGCATCCTTGTACCGCTTTGCTGCGCAACGGATGGCTTCTTTGGAGATGTCCACGCCGAAGCGGGTTCCTGTCAGGGCACCAAGGAAATAACCTTCGCCGCAACCGCAGTCGAGAATGGATGATTGCTGGTTTGTGATTGCCGATTTTTGGATTCGTTCTGTGATTGGAGCAAAGGCGCCGGAGTCGAGGAAGCGTCGGCGCGCCTGAATCATGGCCGCGTCGTCGCCGGGATTCGAGGATCGCCGCTGATGACTGAGCAGTAAATTAACGTATCCTTCTTTGGCGCGGTCGAACGTGTGGCCGTTTACGCACAGGCATTCTTTTGTGCGCCATTCGAGCGGTGTTTTACACGCCGGACAAATCAGAATGGTTGGATCAGTTGTCATTCAGGGTGGATCCTCTACGAATACTTTTGCGGCCGAATTTTTCGCGGATGCGGTCAACCACGAGGCTGAGCTGTTCGCGCCGGGTGGACGTTTGTTTTTTCGATGATTGGAAGAGGTCGAGTTGCGGAGCGTCGGCGGTTTCGCGCAGGTTGCTGACGCCAAAGCCGATCAGCCGTACCGGGCTGTGCAGGGCCTCTTTCCGGAACAGTTCGAGCGCGGCTTCTCGCAAGGTGGTGTCATCACAGCACGGCGGATCAAGTTTCCGCTGGCGGGTGATGGAGGAGAAATCCTGCCAGCGGATTTTGATCTGGGCGGTGGCGGCATAAAAACCGGCCCGCCGCAGACGGGTGCCGACTTTATCCGCGAGGTCGAGCAGGGCGGATTCAATTTCGCCGGGAGCGGTTTGATCTTCATCGAACGTGATTTCGTTGGAGATACTTTTTTCTTCGGTTTCTGTCTGGATGTCGCGGTTGTCGAGTCCGAAGGCGAGCCGCCGGAACGATGCGGCGGAGTTTTCGCCGATCCATGCGGCGAGCTTGATCGGGTCAACAGTTTGCAGATCGCCGATGGTGCGGATTCTGTGCGACTCCAGAACCGCCTGCGTTTTTTTGCCTGCGCCCCACATTCGTTTGATCGGCAACGGAGCGAGAAATGCGGCGATTTCTTTCGGATCGGTCGGGACAATCGTCAGTCCGTCCGGTTTGTTGAGGTCGCTGGCGATTTTTGCCAGAAACATGTTCGGTGCGACACCGATGGAGCAGGTGAGGCCGGTTTTTTCTTTAACAGCGGATTTTATTCTGCGGGCGATTTCCGGGCCGCCGCCGAAGAGGTATCGCGCGCCGGTGACGTCGAGGAAGGCTTCGTCGCACGAGAGCGGTTCAACCAGCGGTGTGAAACGCCGGAAGATTTCCATGATCTGTTCCGAGACTTCCTGATAGCGCTTCATGTTCGGCGGAAGAAAGACGGCGCGCGGGCAGAGCTTAAAGGCGGTACGCGACGGCATGGCGGAGTGAATGCCGAACTTGCGTGCTTCGTAGGAGCAGGTGGAAACCACGCCGCGTTTGTCCGGCGGCGCGCCGATCACAACCGGGAGGCCTCTCAGTTCCGGATGATCCTGTACTTCGACCGCCGCGAAGAAGGCGTCCATATCAATATGGAGTATGGTTTTTGCCGCTTCCTGCGGATTCGCAGAGCCTCTTTCACTTGGTGCAGTTTCGGACATTGGAATCCTTGTAGCACCTTTGTTTGCCGATTGGAAAACAAGCCGCCGGATTTCTCTGTCGTGATCGGTGTGAGGGCGAGGATTACAAAAAAATCGGGGAGCCCCTACAAGAGTGTAAATTGCTGATACACGGGCGGATAGGGTAAATTGCAGGCGTTCTGCTTCGGCATACTGGATGAGGAGCCGGGAGGACGATACGAGGGAGAAAATATGAAAATAAAAGTGACAGTATGGAGTGCACTTCTCGGACTGGTTTTTACTTTTTCCGTTCAGGCTGGTCCTCCAGTGGTGGAGTGGAACGCAAACTATTATCAGGTGATCAGTTATAATGGGACGTGGGATGAGGCTAAGACGGCGGCGGAAGGGTTGAGTTATAACGGATACGTCGGGCATCTGGTCACGTTGAACTCCGAAGACGAGTTTGACTTTGTCAAAACGATCACCGGGCTGGGAGACTGGAATATTTCCTGGATCGGTGGATACAAAAGCGGCAGTGATTATTTCTGGGTTAACGATGAAGGCCTTCTCGATTTTTCCGGCTGGTCGGCCGATCCATGGGGTGACGGCTATCCTGCCGGTGACAAGGGAGTGGCGATAACCGGAAGCGGCTATGGAAGCAATATAAGGACGCAACCGGGAACATGCGGTGAATACATTGTTGAATATCAGGCGGTTCCCGAACCGGCGACGGCACTGATTCTGGCTTTGGGCGGCGGCCTGATTGGCTTAATCCGCCGGTTTTATAGCAAACGTTGATCAGGAGAGAGTTATGCGGTTGATAAATATTAAGACAGTGCTTCTCGGAGTACTCCTTGGGAGCGCAAGTATATCGAACGCTACGCTGACGCTGACGATAGACAGCCTTACAGCGAATCAGCTTACGTTTTCGATCAGCGGCACGTTTGATACGGCACCGAATGAACAGTGGCTGGCCATCAAAAACGACTGGTCGAACAATCAGGGTTATCACACCGAAATGTTTTCCGGGACCCCGACGGTGAGTTTTAACAGTATCATGATCGGTGGAAATGCGGCTTCGCCGAACATCACTACAGGCTCCGACCCTTGGGGTGATGCGGTATTTTTCAGCGGGACGATGAATGCCGGCACGACGGTGTCCGGCACCCTCACGCTCAGCGGGGCCGGTATGTTTATTCCGGCCAATCTGAACAACCTTCAGCTGGTCTCTGGCTTTATCCGGCCTGCCGGACACGAGGACTGGCACCGTCTAGAGGGGTCTGCGGCGATTCCCGAGCCAGCCACGGCGCTGATTCTGGCTTTGGGCGGCGGGCTGATTGGTCTGTACCGCCGTTTCTTCGGGCGCATCTAATGTGAATTGCGGAGGCGGAGAAAATGAAAAAGTGGGTGTTTATATTGGCGGCGGGGCTGTTTGTCAGCGGGCGGGCTGACAATTTAATCCTCAACGGTAATTTTGAAAACGGAACCAACGGGTTTCGCAGTGACTATACCTATGATGACGGGCCGACAGGTCTGTATCCCGAAGGGAACTATGCGGTTGTCGCCAGTGCCAGCGAGGTACATCCCGACTTCGCATATGCTTACGACTATACCTATGGTGATGGAAGCGGGCATTATCTGGTTGCCAACGGCGCGTCGGATATCACCAAGGCTGTCTGGCAGTCACTTAATCCGATTCATGTTGCTGAGGCCGGAACGGCGTACCGGTTTGAAGCTTATATCATGACCTGTGTTCCAATTGAGGGTAATGCACCGTCACTGCGCTTTCAGGTCGGCAATGGAACCCAATGGGCGGACATGGGATATACGTTTTCGTTTGCGGATGGCGCAGATGTCGGAGTCTGGAATCTTTCCTATGCGGACGGAGTGTTCGGCTCTGTCGGTGATTATTATGTGCGTTTGCTGAACGACTCGGCGGTTGGCGGCGGCAATGACTTCGGGTTGGATAACCTTTTCTTTGATCTGCGCGCCAACGCACCCTCTTATCCGGAAAATCCCGGATCAGATCCCGTAGATATCGGCGTTCAGGCCATTCCCGAGCCGGCCACAGCGCTGATGATCAGTTGCGGTGGCGCATTGATCGTTCTTTATCGCAGGTTTTTCGGGAAGGTTTGAAATCAAAAGGAGCGTTTTGTGAGAAAGCTGATGGCGATAGCGGCGGTGGGGTGCCTGTTCGGAATGGCTCAGGCCGGTGTGGTTTACTTTGATTATTCGGAGGTTCCGGTGAGTTGCACTGCCACGCATACCGGCTATAACGATTTTCCGGATGTGTGGTTGACGTATGTCATCAATCTTTCGATTGATGGTGCGGCTTGGATCGGCGGAATATCGGAAACGAACACGAGCATCATTGCGGCGACCTATTTTAATAAGCAAACCGGGCGCGCTATGGCGTGTGCGGATTTTGGTTACCGGAATAACTGGACGACCTATGCGCAAACGCTTGGCGATACGGTGGGGAGCGAAACGGGGTGGGATCCAACCTCGGCAACCACCACCAATGGGTATCTTGCTTACGGTGCCTGGGTTGACTTACAAGCGGGCGAAGGAATCGATTTTTCTGAGGAAACGGTTCTGCTTGGATTCCGGCTTGATCGGGGGGACAGCAACTATAACTACGGGTGGCTGACGCTCTACTCAAGCGCTTATGCAGATACAGCAGTTCCCGGCGGTAAATCCATCTCAACCGTTTCTGTTTTGGAAATGGCGTATGAGAGCCAGCTGAACACCAGCATCACGGTCGGTGCGATTCCCGAGCCGGCGACGGGGTCACTGGTCGCGCTGGTCGGATTAGCCGGAGTTCTGATCCGCCGCCGCTTCTGCGATTGATGTCTTTAGTTTGAACTAAACAGGAGGATGATATGCAGAAAAGAATGATTCAGTTGCTGGCAACGGTTCTACTGTGCGGGACAGCGCACGCGGCGGTTGTTTATTTTGATTACACGGGGTCTCCCGTGGAGGCCTTCGCACATGCAGATGGAAACAGTGGCAGTTGGATCAGCTCATATCTGAAGCTGACGGTGGCCGGTGCGCTCGCCGGGCTGGAAACGGATGATCCCCGGCTGAGCGCTTATTCGTACGGCTCCGGCTCGACGCTCTACACCTATGCGGATGTGTCCGCCAATAACAACCTCACGACATCGTTTCTCAACTTGAGTGACACAGTGGGGGCATCGTCAGGCTGGGGTGTGGATTTCGAAGGCGGTTCAATCGCTTTTGCTCTCATCTTCGGGGGCGGCGATTATCAGTCGGACAGCAGCGGCGATCTTTATGTCGGATTCCGTCTCAATCAGGGCGGCGAAGATTTCTATTACGGCTGGGCGCAAATTTACGGAACAGCCATTGCGGATGGTCCGGAGAATTCTGCCGATGCGGTTGTCGGGGTTAAGAAAATGGCCTTCAATAACACGCTGAACGAAGACATTGCTGTTGGAGTCATTCCGGAACCGGCCACGGCACTGAGTCTGGCGATGGGCGGGCTTGTGATCGCCGTGTACCGGCGCATTCGCAAGGCGTACGGATGCTGACCGAATCGCCATGAGACTGAGAGTTTACGCCCCGGACTCCGGGGCGTTTTTTATGCCTGTTTGGCCCAGGAATCTTTCAGTCCGACGGTGCGGTTGAACACCGGCTTGTTCGTCGCGGTGTCGAGGTCGGCGCAGAAGTAGCCGATCCGCTCAAACTGGAATTTTTCACCGGCTTTCGTTGCCGCCAGTTCCGGTTCTATGATGCCCATGATGACTTTCAGCGAATCCGGATTGAGATAGCCCTTGAAGTCGCCTTCCTCAGCGGCGGGGTTTTCGCTGGTGAAGAGCCGGTCATAGAGGCGCACTTCGGCTTTGATGCCGTGCTGTGCGGAGACCCAATGAATGGTTCCTTTCACCTTGCGACCATCCGGCGCGTTGCCGCCTTTGGAATCCGGGTCGTGCGTACAGTGCAGTTCGACGACATGGCCGGATCCGTCTTTGACAACTTCGGTGCAGGTGACGAGGTAAGCACCGCGCAGTCGGACTTCGGCGCCGGGCGCGAGGCGGAAAAATTTCTTGGCCGGTTCTTCCATGAAGTCGTCGCGTTCGATGCAGATTTCGCGGGTAAACGGAACGGTGCGGACGCCCATTTCCGGTTTATTCGGATGGTTGGGCAGTTCGAATTTTTCGGTCTGTCCTTCCGGGTACGTGGTGATGACCACTTTGAGAGGATCGAGCACGGCCATGCGGCGCGGCGCGATCTCATTGAGGTCGGTGCGGACATGATGTTCAAGCAGGGCGACGTCGGTGAGGCTTTCGGTTTTTGTGATGCCGATTTCGGTGCAGAAGGCGCGGATGGCTTCCGGTGTGTAGCCGCGGCGGCGCATGCCGCAAATGGTCGGCATGCGCGGGTCATCCCAGCCGTTAACGAGGTTTTCTTTCACCAGTTCGAGCAGTTTGCGTTTGCTCATGATGGTGTAAGTGAGGTTCAGCCGGGCGAATTCGTACTGGCGCGGCTGATAGAGGCCGAGTGTTTCAAGAATCCAGTCGTAAAGCGGGCGATGGACTTCAAATTCGAGCGTGCAGAGCGAATGGGTGACGCCTTCAATGGAGTCTTCGAGGCAGTGGGCGAAGTCGTACATTGGATAGATGCACCATTTGTCGCCGGTGTTGTGGTGATGGGCGTGCTTAATGCGGTAGATGGCCGGATCGCGCATATGCAGATTCGGCGAAGCCATGTCGATTTTTGCGCGCAGGACATACGTGCCGTCGGCGAACTCGCTGTTTTTCATCTGCTCGAACAGACTCAGGTTTTCTTCGATGGAACGCTTGCGGCCTGCGGGTTCTTTTCCGGGCAGGTGCGGCACCCCGCGGTATTCTTTGAAGTCATCAACGCTCAGTTCGCAAACATAGGCTTTGCCGAGTTTGATCAGCGCGACGGCGCATTCGTACATGCGGTCGAAATAGTCGGAGGCCCAGTAGAGATGTTTGCCCCAGTCGAAGCCGAGCCAGCGGACATCTTCTTCGATCGCACCGACGTACTCGGTGTCCTCGGCGGTCGGGTTGGTGTCGTCGTAGCGCAGGTGGCATCGCCCGCCGTATTTGAGCGCGGTGCCGAAGTCGAGGCAGATGGCCTTGGCGTGGCCGATGTGCAGATAACCGTTCGGTTCGGGAGGGAAGCGGGTGACCACCTCGGCGTGCTTGCCGGAGGCTAAATCCGCATCAATAATGTCATGAATAAAATTACTGCTTGGAGTGCTCATGAGAATTCCTTTAAAGACAGAAAGTTTCTGCCCGATTTCGTTCATAATGGCAACACTTTGTAGGGAATATCGGGCAGAACCGTCCGGTTTTTAAAGTTGACTTAGAAGCTGATAATTAGATAAAACCTATAAATCTGATAATGATTTATCGATTTACTGGAGGCGCACATGAAAATGTCAACAAAAGGCCGTTATGCTGTCCGTATTCTGCTGGGCATCGCCCGCTACCAGAAGAACGGACCCGTTCCCAAAAAGGTGATTGCGGAAGAGGAGTGCATTTCCGCCGACTATATTGAGCAAATTATTGTCCCGCTGAAAAACGAAGGACTTGTCATTGGTCTGCGCGGTGTGAAGGGTGGATTCCAGCTGGCTAAAGAACCTTCAAAAATCACCATGAATGACATCCTGCGCGCTTCCGAGGGGGATTTGAGTCTGGTGGATTGCGCACGGAATGATTGCAAAGGTCGCGACAAGAATCTTTGCGTAACCCGTCCGGTTTGGGAAGGTGCCAACAAAGTGCTGGAGGCCTATTTTTCTAAAATTACGCTGAAGGATCTTCTTGATCAGGAAGCGGAACTTCTTAAAAACCGCGCCGCCAGTTACACGATTTAAGCGGGAGTCTTAGCCAATGAAGATATACGACGATATTACGCAAACCATCGGACACACTCCGCTGATTCGGCTCAATCGCCTGGCGGAAGGACTTAAAGCAACTGTCGCTGTGAAGCTCGAATCCCGCAATCCGCTCGGAAGTGTTAAAGACCGGATCGGCGTGGCGATGATTGAAGCTGCGGAAAAAAGCGGAAAGCTGAAGCCGGGCGCGACGATCGTTGAGCCGACGAGCGGAAACACCGGAATCGGACTGGCCTTCGCCGCCGCCGCCAAAGGTTACAAACTGATTCTCACTATGCCGGAAACCATGAGTACCGAGCGTCGCCGACTGCTCGTTGTGCTGGGCGCGGAACTGATTTTGACGCCGGGCGCGGAAGGCATGCCCGGAGCAATCAAACAAGCTGAAGAGCTGGTGCGCACGCTCCCCAATGCCTTTATGCCTCAACAGTTTGATAATCCGGCTAATCCGGAAATTCACCGGCGCACGACGGCGGTTGAGATCTGGGATGATACGGACGGTAATGTGGACATGTTTGTCGCTGGCGTTGGTACTGGAGGAACCTTGACCGGTGTCGGCAGTGTTCTGAAACAGCGCAAGCCGTCCGTCAAAGTAGTGGCGGTTGAGCCAGCCGATTCGCCGGTTCTTTCCGGCGGAAAGCCGGGGCCACATAAAATTCAGGGGATTGGCGCTGGATTTATTCCCCGCAACCTAGACACCAAACTGGTGGACGATGTGATTCAGATCAGCTCTGTGGATGCCGGCATAACCGCCCGACGTCTTGCCAAAGAAGAGGGAATTCTCTGCGGAATTTCCGCCGGAGGCAATGTCTGGGCCGCCCTTCAGCTTGCGAAACGCCCAGAAAACGAAGGCAAGCTCATCGTCACGGTCATTTGCGATTCCGGCGAGCGCTATCTCTCCACCTGGCTTTTCGACGAAGTTTGATTCCCCGGTAACTTGCGAATAGAACTCTCCGCTTCCGGAACTCAGGAAGCGGAGAGTTTTTCTTTCCGGCGGATGGGAGTTAAATCCCTGCGCCGCCGCGCAGATGTAGTCCGCACTCTTTGTGTTCAGGATGTTCCCACCACCAGCGTCCGGCGCGTTCGTCGTCGCCTTCTGCGCAAGGCCGTGTACAGCATTCACAGCCGATGGAAAGGTATCCCTCGTCATAGAGGCGGTTGTGCGGAACCTTGTTTTCCTCAACGTAAAACCACAGATCAGCCTGAGTCCAGTGAATCAGCGGATTGATTTTTATTTTACCCGGATGAACCGGATCCGGCTCAACGATGTTCAACTCTTTGCGGGTTTCACTCTGATCCATTCGTCGCCCGGTGATCCATGCATCATACGGCTCAAGCGCGCGGGTGAGCGGTTCGACCTTGCGGATACGACAGCATTCTTTCCGATTTTCAATGCTTTCTTTGAAGGAGTAGAGACCTTTTTCTTTTTCCAGTTTCTGAACGGCTTCGTGTTTCGGGAACACCCACTCCACTTGAATTCCGTATTTGAGCCGGATGCGTTCGGAGCATTCGTAGGTTTCCTCCGGCAGTCTTCCCGTATCGAGAGAAAAGATGCTCATTTTTTTTCCAAGCTTATGCACCATATCAAACAGCACCAGCCCTCCCAGCTGAAAGCTGGTGGCCATGGTGAGCTTGTCGCCGAAATGATCAATAGACCGCTTCAGGATTTCCTGCGCGTCTTTCGGATCAACGTCCGTAAAAAGTTTTTTATAGTTTTCCATTGATAAATTCCCGTAAGGATTCCGTTCCGAGGCGCTCGCAAAAATCGTGGAAAGTCTCCGAGCGGGTTAGTCTTTTTCCCAGATAGGTGTCCAGAATTGCGCGGATTGCCGGAGCCAGATTTTCTGAAGGTACATTGCACAGTTCTTCGGCGATTTTTCCCGCTTCGCTCAACTTCCCTCCGACGTAAACGGTGTAGGCCTCGCTGTTTCCACCGTCCTCATTGCGAACGCGCTTGCCGCGCAAGCCAATATCAGCGATCCATGCGTGCGCGCAGTTGTTCGGGCATCCGGTGATGTTGATCTGCAAGGGGCCGATCGTTTTCCAGTAAGCCTCGTCACGAGTCAGAGCTTCATAGAGCCGGTAATAAGCATCCGGCGCATTGGAGGCGGCCATTTTGCACATGGTGGTTCCGACGCAGGCGACGATATCCGGAAGATGCTCGTGCCCGCCGGTGCAGAATCCCCCGGCGTGTAACGCATCCAGCAGAGGCTTCACGTTTTTCTCCGGAACGTCGTGCAGTTCGATGTTCTGGCGATGAGTGAATATGATTTTTCCTCCGCCGAGCTGATCGGCCAGCTTTGAAATGGCACGCGATGCCGCAGTTTTCAGCTCGGAGCGCGGAATCATAATGCGCACGACACTCAGTCCGGCCTGCTTTTGCGGGATCACCTCTTGCCCGTTCAAAAGCGGTTTTCCGATATCGGGAACCGGGCTCTTTGCGATTTCAATCCGGTCGAGATGTTTGATGCCGCGCTCTTTAAGAATATCCATCAGCATCTCAGCGAATACCTTGGATCCAAGTTTATCAACAACAACTTTTAACCGGGCTTGTGACCGGACACGGCGGTCTCCGTGGCGGCGGAACGCCTCCACGGTGGCTCGGGCCACATCCAGCACCAGCTCTTCCGGAACCCAATCAAAAATTACTTTAGCCAAATAAGGACGGGCGCCGAGTCCCCCTCCGGCATGAAATTTCCAGCCAACAACACCGTTCCGTTCAACCGGCACCCACCCCTGGCAGTTCGACAGCGTCTGCGCGCCTGCTTCATTGGCGAAGGCCACGCTGATTTTGTGTTTACGCGGAAGATTGCGCTGATTCTGAATTTCGGGATCGGTCGCCAGCATCCGGATGATTTTGTGCGCATCACCGATCTGTTCCGGTGCTGCGCCAGCCAATGAAGACCCGATGATATTGCGCGGCACATCCCCGCAACCGTTCCGGGTGGTGATGCCCGTTTCGGCCAGTCCTTCGATGACTTTGTAAATATCCTGCTGGCGAACCCAGTGGAACTGAAGCGTCTGGCGGGTGGTAATGCACAGTTCGCCTTTCGCAAACTCTTCGGCCAGTTCGACGGCACGGTTGAATTGCTTCGTCGTCACCAGTCCACCCGGAATCACCGCCCGGACCATGAAAAAGCCGGGCTGGAGCTGATGATAGACGCCGCTCCACTTAAACATCGCCAGCTCGCCGGGAGAAATTTCCTCAAACGGACGCCTTGCGATTTCGCGGAAATCGAAGTCCGGATTGATTTCCAGCTTATCGCGTTCGACCTGTGTCAGATCCGGATTGGCGGACATAAGGGTTCTCCTTTTCTAAACAAAATATTTCTGCTACAAAAGTCCCGCATAAACCACTGGAACAGAACGATTGACTCTATTTAAATGTTAATATACATAAAAAGTGATAATGTTTATCACTATTAGTGAATCATGACTAAGCCTCTCGTGTCAAAAAAAATGTTTCCGGCTTCCCTGATTTTAGAGGGACGCCGTTGCCTTCTTGTCGGCGGTGGCCGGGTTGCCGCCCGTAAAGGAGGTAAGCTGGTGGCGGTCGGGGCGGATTTGACAGTAATTGCGCCGGTAATTAAAGAAGCCGTTCGCTCGCTTCCCGGGACTCAATTCATCGAACGTCCGTTTGAGCCGACCGATCTTGAAGGTTTTTTTCTGGTTTTTGCGCTGACCGACAACCCGGTTCTCAACCGGCAAATTGTTACGCTTTGCCGACGGAAAGGAATACTTTGCTCGGCCGCCGATGCCAGCTGGTCGGACGGCGATCTGATTCTGCCTGCCAGTTTCAGCGAAGACGGGTTGACTGTTTCTGTCAGCACGTCCGGACGTTCCTGCCGCCGCTCGCGGCTTTTACGCGAAAGCCTCAGCCGCCACGTCCGTTTCTTGCGCGATCTCAATCTGTTCATTCTGGGGGCAGATCACAGCGCCGGAGGATTCCAATCTCTGGAACAGCTGAAAGCCCGCCGTGCGGAAATAGAAACCATTCTCGCCTCGATCCAGGGCGTGCATGAATTCATGGTTCTCGACACCTGCAACCGTTTAGAAATCGTTGGCCTGTGTTCTTCCAGTACCGATCTCGGACTTTTACTGAAGGGAATGCCTCTTTCACTGAAAGGTCCGGACGCTTTCCGCCGTCTGGCAGAAACCGCCGCCGGACTTCATTCGCAGGCTTTCGGCGAAAGCCGGATCGTCGCCCAGCTCAAACAGGCGCTTACCGTCGCGCAGGAAAAAGGATTCGCCGGAAGTTTTCTCCAGAGCTGGACGGATACCGCGCTTCATATTTCAAAAGAAATCCGGCAGGTCGTTGCGCCGGAACTGCCCGCGGTCGAAACCGAGGATCTTGTCTGCCAGTGGCTGGTAAAAAATATTCCGTCGGGCGGCGCGGTTTTAATCGTCGGACGCGGCGAAGTCGGACAGGGATTGGCGCGCCGCTTTCCGGAGGCAATCCGGATCAGCGGACGCTCCGATGAGGAGCTCCGTCAAAAACTTCCGGCGGCAGACATTATTCTCTGCGCTACCCGGAGTCCGGACTTTCTAATCGACGATTCGCACCGTCCGCTTCTGCGCCCCGGAGCGGTTCTGATTGATCTTTCTCTGCCTCGCAATATTGATCCGGCGCTTCCCGGTGTGATTGGGTTAAGCGAACTGCGGTCCGCCGTACAGCCGGAAAACGCGGCGGAACTTTTTGCCAAAGCGCACGAAATCATCTCTGCGCACCGCGATGAATATGAACGGCTGGTGAATTTTCAATGAAAGCTTGTTTTAAAATCGGAACACGTTCCAGCCGGCTTGCGCTGATTCAGACGGAGCAGGCTATCCGGCTATTTCAGGCCTGCCTGCCGGAATCCGTATGGGAGACTGTTGCCTTTTCCAGCCCGGGCGACCGGGATAAAACCGCCGACCTGACCTCCGCTCCAGACGACTTCTTCACCCGCGATCTCGACGAAGCTCTGCTGGCCGGAACGATTGACTGCGCCATCCACAGCGCCAAAGACGTTCCCGATCCGCTACCCGCCGGACTCGATTGGTTCTGGCTTCCGTCTGCCGCTGATCCGCGCGACGTGCTGGTCGGCTCGCTTCAGCCTCAAGTAATCGGTGTCAGCAGTGGCAGGCGGTCTGAGTATGCAAAAAAAAGATTTCCAGCCGCGACGCAGTTGCCGTTGCGTGGAACCATCGAAGAACGGCTGGCCCAGCTTGATGCCGGGAAATTCGGTGCGCTGATCATGGCCGCCGCCGCGCTTCAGCGGCTCGGCCTCGAACAACGTATTGCCGAATGGATTCCGACAGATCTTTTGCCGACTCCCGAAGGGCAGGGCGCGCTGACTGTCACGTTTCGTTCCG
>JBIIYG010000014.1:0-50829 GCA_044346945.1 Pontiellaceae bacterium
TGCTCCTGAGTTTCATTTTTCTTGGGGGGGGCGGTGGTTCGGTGTGATTTATGTTTTCCACACGGTTATTTCAGGTGTCTATTTGACAGCGACTGCTCCTCTTCCCATGATGCTTTTTCCGAAGATACGATTTGCACAATTTGCATCGGCGTCCGCATTGCTCGTATAGATTGCAACCGCGTTGATAGGACTTACTCAAGGCCGACTTCTGGATATTTCAGGACACAACTACCGATTGACTCTTCTGATAGCTTGCATTTTTTCAATTCTGGCGCTGGTGTGTTTTGTTGTTGTTTTGCGTAATTATAAAAATTTAAAAAACGGAGAAGCTCCGTTGTATTGAGCGACTATGTCATTTTTTATAAATACAGCCAATGCAAGCGCGTTTACAGCTACGTTCAGGATGTTTTTATTCGCTTCTATGACAGGATACTCTGTCTCACATACTGATTCTGACAAAACAGAGCTGGTCACCAATCAGCCGAGTTTTTTGACGAAGCGGGCGATGCGGGGCATAGCTTCTTTGATGTCGTCGAGGGCGGTGGCGTAACAGCAACGGACACTGCCTTCGCCACATGCGCCGAAGGCACTGCCGGGCACAACCGCAACGTTTTCTTCCTCGAGCAGTTTCAAGGCGAATTCTTTCGAGGTCAGCCCGAACTGTTTGACGGTCGGAAACATGTAAAAGGCTCCGCCGGGCATGAAGCAGTCCACACCCATTTCCTGGAAGGCGGCGTGCATGAAGTTGCGGCGTAGACAGTAGCTGTCGCGCATTTCGGCGATGTCGCGGGCCGGGTCGCGCAGGGCTTCGATGGCCGCTTTCTGGCTGAGCACCGGAGCGCAGAGCATGGTGTACTGATGAATTTTCATCATGGCTTCGGTGAGTTCCGGCGGAGCGCACGAGAAGCCCATGCGGAATCCGGTCATGGCCCAGGCTTTGGAAAAGCCGTGCAGATAAACCGTCCGTTCTTTCATACCGGGGATAGAGATGAAGCTGATGTGCTGTTGATCGTACGTGAGTTCGCCGTAAATTTCGTCGGTCAGGACGATCAGGTCGTGCTCGATGGCAAACGCGGCGATTTCCTCGGTTTCTTTCCGTGAGAGCACCGCGCCGGTCGGGTTGGTCGGAAAGTTGAGGATGAGCAGTTTGGTTTTCGGGGTCACTTTGGCTTCGAGCTGTTTACGGGTTAGCCGGAAGCCGTTCTCCGCTGTGGTTTCGACTTTGACAGGCACGCCGTGCGCAAAGGTGATCACCGGATTATAGGAAACATAGCAGGGCTCGTGATAGAGCACTTCGTCGCCCGGCTCGATGAGCGCGCGGACAGCCAAATCCATCGCCTCGCTGACTCCGACGGCGATCAGGATTTCGTTGTCCGGATTATAGGTGACGCCGGTCAGCTTCCCGACATAGCCGGAAATTTCTTTGCGCAGAGCCAGCAGTCCGAGATTGGAGGTGTAGCTGGTGACACCCTGCTCCAGCGCGGTGATGGCGGCCTCGCGGATGTGCCAGGGTGTAACGAAGTCAGGCTCGCCCACGCCGAGACTGATGACGTCGTCGCGGGTGCTGACGATGTCGAAAAAGTCGCGGATGCCCGAGCGCGGAATGTCGCGCACGTGACCGGCGATGCGGTTACGCAGAGATTTGGGGTCGTTCGTTTTCATCGGATCCACGCATGAGGACATCATTTTTCTTGTAGGCCTTGAGCATAAAGTGAGTGGCCGTGCCGACCACACCGCCGAGCGGCGACAGCTTTTCGCTGACGAAGCTGGCCACTTCGTTCAGCGTTTTTCCGCTGACGAACAGAAGCAGGTCGTACCCGCCGGACATCAGGAACGCGGAGCGGACTTCGGGAAAGCGGCTGATCCGCTCGGCAATACGGTTGAAGCCGCCTTCGCGCTCAGCGGTCAGACGGACCTCAATGACCGCTGTGACCGGGGCGTCGGAAAGCTTATCCTCGTTAATCACAGCCTGATAGCCCTGAATAATTCCGGCTTTTTCGTAGTCGGCGATACGGGTTTTCACATCCGCCGCCGTGGTGCCGAGGAGCTTCGCCAGATTTTCAGGGCTCTCCTTGGCATTGTTTTTCAGCTGTTTGAGCAGTTCGTCCATAGTTTTCTCCCGTTGGAAAGCCTGCTTTATAAACGGTTTTTCCGGTCCTTGGAAACAAATAAAAAAGCGACCCGGAAATCCGGGACGCTTTTTCATGACGCCGGGCCGTTTTTAGAAGTTACAGGCCAGACCGAGTGTTCCGTAAACCGGACGGTCATACTCGTCATCCGTCAGCACTTTATCATCCAGCTGTGCGACATAGTTGATCGAGCCCTTCACCGACCAGTTTTCCGTCAAAGCGTAAGCCAGACCGAGGCTGGCCGTCGCATCGTTGAAGCCGTCTTCGCCAGCGCTGGGATCGTCAATTGCATAGGCGACCTTGACTGCCGCGGACAGCGACAGCGCATCGGTCAGATCTTTGCTGTAGCCAAGTCCTCCCTGAATGTACCAAGCCTGCTCAATCGCGCCATCCAGACCATAGTTGACGGAAAGCGACGGATACAGACCGGTTTCACCGACCGCCTTGCCGACCGTCACGCCGATTTCACGGTCAGCGTCAGCGCCATGCGGGTAGGTGTACTCGGTGTACGTCGCGCTGAGATCAACCGCCTTCACCGGCAGTGCGTAGGTCAGGTAATAGTCAATCTCGGAAAACTCATTCCCTTTCAGCTTTCCGCCGTAGTCGGCGATGTCATAGTTCGCCCAGGTTCCCAGCGTGACCGCGCCGTACTGTTCCGGAATCGGCAACCCGGAAATCGCCGCGCCCGGCTGAAACACCAGCCCGTCGTTGAATGTGGCGCCGCGGAAAATATATGCGCTGGCAAAATCCGCCGTGGCGCTTACATCCGCCGCCCGGACAGCCCCTGCGGCAATCACCGCCGCTGTCATCATCATTACTTTCTTATTCATTCCCCTGCTCTCCTCTCTGTTTAATCCCCGATTCCGCCCGGCAACCTGTAATTCCGTTGCCGACTCCACTCCCGCAGATAAAACCTCAGTGTCTTCTGCGAACGATACGGTAATAAGCAATGTGTGAGCCAAAAAATATTATTAAATTGTAATCAGTTGTTATTAAATGAATTATGAATAATTCAAATCGGTTTATCTAAGCTGATATATACAACTTTTTTGTATCATCGCATAATTCGGATACATTTTTGTCCGATTTCTACCCGCCAAGTTTGGCGACAAAAGCTGGCGGCGGCGAAACCCGCTTCTGGTTGGCATAGTCAAAGACCGAAACCCCGGTTTTCGCCAGCGCAACCTCCACGCCGCTCTCCTTTTTTGTGATCCGGTAGAAAATATCACAGCCGATCCGGCTGAATTCCCCGGCGGCAACCTCGATCTGCAGAACATCTCCGGCAAACGCCTGCGCTTTATAGACGACCACCGAGTCGAGCATGATGGTTCCATACCCTTCCACATCCACCTCGCTATAGCCGTACGACTTCAGAAACCGGACGCGGGCTTCGTGCATCAGCACCAGCACATCCGCGTTTCCGAGGTGCCCTCCATAGTTAATGTCGGTGATCCGGACAGTCAGTTCGGTTCGGAACGGATAAGCGGTCGGCATTTCGAGTTTTACACGGGCCATGGAAAAGCTCCTTTTTTAGGTTGATTCACTCCAACTGCCTGTGTAGCTTACACGGCTCGTTTTAAAACGATAAGCCTTTGGAGAATAAAAATGAGAATTCGCCGTTCAATGCGTAAAAAGCCGCTTCGCCGTCCGACCAAAAAAGCCGGACCCAAGCGCTACCGTGTCGCCCAGCAGAAAAAACGTCTGGCCGCGGCCGGCACCCCGGAAGAAACTCTTCGCAAAATGACCAACAAGGACATCCGCGAAGCCCTGCAGAAAGCGAAAGTCTAAAGCTGGTTTCTGCCTTTCTGTTTCTGTATAACGCCCCGAAACTTCGGGGCGTTTGCTTTTGGGAACTGACATGAAAAAGCGGAACATCATACTGGTCGGGTTCATGGGAACCGGAAAAACCGTCACCGGCCGCGTGCTGGCGGAGCGAACCGGCATGGAACTGGTGGATATGGACACGCTGATTCAGAAGCGTCAGGGAAAAACCATTCCGGAAATCTTCGCGCAGGACGGCGAACCCGCCTTCCGGGCTTTGGAACGGGAGCTGGTTCAAGAGCTTTGCCGCCGCGAAGGAATCATCGTTTCCACCGGCGGCGGCATCGTGCTGAACCCGGACAACATCGCCGACTTCAGCAAAAGCGGCCTGGTAGTCTGCCTGAACGCCTCGCCGGAAACGATCTTCCAGCGGTTGGAAAAAGACACCTCCCGCCCTCTGCTCTCCGGCGACAAAAAAGGCCAGATCACAACCCTTCTCGAAAAACGCTGGCCGCTCTACGCCGCCATTACACACCGCGTCAAAACCGACGGACTCACCGACAAACAGACCGCCGACCGGATTCTGGAGCTGTACGCGCTTGAATCGTAGGGCCGAAAAGATAAGAGTAGCCGCCTTTACAACAGGAGTTGACCATGATGGATCAGGAAAACAGCCCTCAGCACAACCGTCTTGAAAAAAAGAAACTGCTCGAAGCGCACGAGGTGCAGGAAGTCACCGGATTTCTGAAGCGCTACGGCAGGCTTATCGGCGCCGGACTTCTGGCCGCCTCCCTGACCGTGCTCGTAATCAAAGGCTGGACGCACTACAGACTGTCCCGGCAGACCAAAGCCGAACAGATGATGGTCGCGGCTCAGAATGCGCAACAACTTGAAGACGTGGTCAAAAAATACAGTTCCACTCCGGCCGCGCCCGCCGCTCTGCTGACGCTGGCCAAAACCCGCTTTAACAACGGCGAAACCGCGCAGGCCCGCACAGACTACCAGCGGTTCCTGAAAAAATATAAAAAGCACGAAATGGCGCCTGTCGCCGAACTCGGCCTCGCTTACTGCACCGAAGCCGAAGGCGACTTTAACGGCGCGGCGGCTCAGTTCGCGGCCTTCTCCAAAAAGAACAATGCCAGCTTCCTCTCTCCGCAAGCCGTTCTGGGCGTCGCCCGCTGTATGGAACAGGCTGGACGAACCGACGAAGCGCGGATTGTACTGGAGGATTTTCTGGCTGAACACACCGGAACCGTCTGGGCCGGACCGGCCGAAAACGCGCTGAAATCCCTCACTGCGGCAAAGAAATAACCGGTTCCGCCGTGTGAGGACACACGGCCTACAATGGCACGCCCGCTGTCCTCAGCGGGCGTAAGGCAGACCTACTCTTCTTCCGCGCCGCCGTCCTCCGCCATCAGCGCGCCCCGCGCGCTGATATAAGGACCGGGAAACAGCTCCAGAAAATCGTCCGGCTTCCGGCTGTACAGGTCGCGGATGTTGCGATAAGCCTCGCGCGGATAGCGCAGAACATCTTCCAGCTCAAACGTCTCGGCATCCTGCACCGCGAACAGCAGTTCATCGGCGGTGGAATCCTGCACATTCAGAAGCAGTTGTTTTTTCGCCGGAGGCACGCGGTTCATGTTCTGCGTGTGAACCGTGTACTTGATGTACTCCACCACCCGCTCGTCCATTCCGGCCTCAATAATAAAAATCAGCTCCACCAGCTCGGCACGGGTAAACACCAGCCGGACGCGCGGCGGCTCCATGTCCTCCGGCAGTGCGCGGCGCAGTTCTTCCATACTGCGGTCAAACTCGTCCAGAATCTCCTCGCGCGACACCGCCGTGTCGGGCATCCAGTGAATCAGAATATTGCGATCCGGATCGTGATACAGCAGAGGCTTATCCACCCGGAACGACGCCTCACACGACAGACACAAAATCCGGTTCAGCCGGTTTTCGAACAGCGCCGCCTTCAGGTCCGGCTGTTGCGCCACGTTGATCGAGTCATACAGCTCGACCTTCTGCTGATGCCCGCACTGCGGACAGCGGATGGAATAAGTTTTCTGCGCACTCATGGTCAATTTTCAAAATCTCAAGCTGTTACAAAATCAATTGTTTAAGCAGGCCGTTTGGAATGATGGAATACTGGAAGATTGAAAGAGCATCAATATTCCATCGTTCCACCACTCCATCATTCCGCTCTCCATCTGTCCTTGTGGATTCGGGACTCATCATAGCGAACTTCCGCCGCAAGCTTCTCTCCCGGCCAGCCCAGCGGAAAAAGGGCGAACGGCTTGATAGGCTCCGGCACGCCCAGCACCTTGCGACAACCGGCGACGCGCGGCGGCACGCCGATCACAGCGACCCAGACCGCGCCCAACCCCAGATCATGCGCCGCCAGCAATAAATTCTGCGCCGCGCAGGAACAATCCTGCGGACCGAACCCCTTAAACTTTTCGAGCGACTCATCCAGACAGATCAGAATCGCCGCCTGCGCCTGCTTAAACATCGGATTACCTTCGTCCACCGCATCGGCCAGCGCGTCGAGCTTTGCGCGGTCGGTGGTAACGACAAAATGCCACGGACGACCGTCGCCCGCGCTCGGCGCATTCATCGCCGCTTCGAGCAAGGTCTTAATCTGCGTGTCCGTCACCGGAACATTCTCAAACTTCCGGATGCTCCGGCGGGTCATGATGGCTTTAATTGTTTCCATAAGGCCGCACAGAATGCCTAACCTTCTGAAATTCTGCAAGCCGCAGTGTAACGGGTCTGAGAATAAGGCAGGCAGGATGCCTGCGATACGTATCATCGACATCAGGAGGAACGCGGCGCAGATGTTTGGACAAAGCACTTAACGACTGAGATGTCGTTTCGCAATACATTCAGAAACCCACCCCGCCAAGCTGGCACCCCTCCAGTGGAGGGGATTTTTTAAGCTCCCTTCCTCCGGGTGGTCAAAGACCGGGGTGGGTTGTTTTATTTTTCCAGTTCGTATCAAAACAACGATCCGCTTCGTCCTTGATCACCGGCGGATGCCCCATTACTTTTTGAATAGATGAAAAATCGTTACCTAAAACCAGCGAACTTGCAGTGCGTTCGATAACACTGGTTGAGAGGATCTGCAGGACAACCCACGAGTCAGTTAGCCGGAGACCACGTATTATGACGACACGTCGCCTGATTTTCCTGTTCTTCCCGAACGGCCCCCTACTGCTATTACTCGTCTCTATGCTAATCTCTCTTGGAGGGGCAGGAGCTGAGGCGCTGAAGAATAGGTTAACGGCACAAAGTCTCCTGCGCTCCGCACAGGAACAACGCTGGGTTCACTTCGGTCAAGTCGTCAAGAACGCTCCTTCAGGAGTGGATATCACGATTCAAGATGGTGCGGTGCACGGCAGTCTTAGTGAGAATCGCATCAACCGATGGCTAAAGCGCGGCGCAGCCCTTGTCGTAGTCAGCATTGTATTGCTGATCCTTGGTAGCGTCGTCGCCCCTACTGGAGGGGAGGTTGCACTTGGCTGGTTGACATTGCTGACGAGTGGGGCAGTCCTTGTAATAGCTGGGATGCTACTCGGCTTCACTACAAGGCTATCGGCCATCGAGAAAGTGCTCAAGGACAACCGAACCTTAGTATTCTCACGAATCTCAGAGACCGCCCCTCAGATCACTACAACCGATCCGCAACCTAAATGGGCAGAGCATTCTCCGAAGCTTCTGATTCTACGCGGTAACGACATATTCTTTCCGCTTGGATCTGCAGAACGGTGGGCCACGTCCATGTCGGATATAGACTATGTAATACGGGTCTACGACGAGAAAAAGCAATACGCTGGGCAGTGGGTTCGGACACCCATCGGCCCTATATCGGGCTCGCGACGCCCTGTCGATACTGGGCCCGCATATGAAAATCGAGCCGACATCGATCTTTACCACCTCAAGAGCGGAATGACTCTGACCGTCGCCACTGACCTCGCTCTGGGGTACAACGCTGAGGAAAGCACTAAGACGATTCTCCAGACCGTCGATAAGACTCTGCAGGAACTTAAAACCATGCGTCAAGCACCGCCCACTTTACCATGCACCCCGCCTGCACCAACGCTATCTCCGCCGCCACCTAAGTGATCGAGAGCAACTCAGCTGTGCCATCAAGACTCACATCCCCAGCATGAACTGGAAGGCTTTGTCCCAGAAGCCGGGCAGAAGTTCGTGGCCGTAGTCGGGATAGATTTCCAGTGACTTCTTCGATTTGATTTTGTTGTAGGCCGCAAACTGCGTGGAGGGCGGGCAGACGGTATCGGCAAAGCCGACTCCCATCAGAACTTCGGCTTTGATGCGCGGCGCGAGGTGCTGAACGTCAATGTAGCCGAGCTTGGTGAAAAGTTCGTCTTCGCGTTTATGCTGAGGATCAAAGAAGCGGAAGAAATCTTTCAGTTCGGCATAAGCATCCTTGGCCTGATCCATTTCCCAGACGCGGCGATAGTCTGACAGGAACGGATACATCGGCGCGGCGCGGCGGATACGCGGTTCCAGCGCGACGCAGGCCAGTGTGAGGCCGCCGCCCTGACTGCCGCCCAGTGCGCCGACCCGCTTTTCGTCCACGTCCGGCATTTCCATGACGATTTTAGCCAGCTGGGCGGTATCGAGGTAAATCTGGCGAAAGAGCAGTTTTTCCGGCGCATCGTTGAGCCCGCGGATAATCTGTCCACGAAAAGTCGTTCCTTTCACACCGCCGGTATCTTCGGAAAGCCCGCCCTGCCCGCGACAATCGAGCGCCGCGACGGTGAATCCGGCGGCGACATAGCCGAGATAATCCACCCACGCGCCACTGCCTCCGCTGTAGCCATGGAACTGTAAAACCGCCGGATGTTTTTTGGCCGGCTTTTTCGGCTGGAGCAGTTTGGCGTGAATCCGCGCCCCGCCGACGCCGGTGAACCAGAGATGCGAGCAGGTCGCGAACGGAGTCTGAAATTCCTTATCCGGAATAATTTCAACCTTTGGAACGACCGCCCGCATTTCGGCCAGCGCCTTTTTCCAGTAGGCATCAAAGTCCGCAGGCTTCGGGTTGGTTCCCTTATAGGTCTTCAGCTTTTCAAACGGCATGTCAAATGTAAGCGGCATGACTATTTCTCCTTTTTAAAGTAACGGTCGGTTTCGTTCTTCATCCTATTTCAAGATGATCCTTTACACTGGAGTCGACGCATCAGTTAAAACAACCTGAAGTTAATCTCCACATATTTTCTGGCGATCGACACTACTCGACCATATCACAGTATTTACTCATGCTCTCGATCAAAGCAGGAATAATACTCGACTCCCACGTCAACAGCTCCGCCATAACTAAGGTATCGTCAAAAAAATCCAAAGACAAAGACTCGCAGTCAAAATCGTACGAAGCAGGGCGAGTTCCATCCTTAGTACGAAGAATTAGTTGAGACAGATAGAAATGATGCTTTTTGATGTCATCGCCTAAACGAGCGAGCTCCCCATACTTGTCGATGCGTTGTTTAAAAAGCTCAGGGAGATTGTCCATACCGAGCGCCTGAGTAAAGAGACGACAAAACTCGCGACCGAATGTCACCGATATATCTTGGCGAATATCCGGCTTGTTTCGGAAAAGCCAAAGATCAAGGCGGAAGTAGAGATAGCATCCGACTTCAAACAAGGTAGCATCAGTTCCGAAATGCTTCGAAACATCGACATCGAGTCCCCTGATGGGTTTCGGCATATCGTGACACACGGTTGACTTTCCGAACGCGGATAGTCCATAGATCGCTGCGGCGAACAGGTTCTTTGGTGTAACATCATTAGAGCGCCTAAGTTCTCGAGCCCGCCGTTCGGCCCACGCACGTACATATGAGTTAGTTTCTGACTCGATTCGATCGGAGATTTTTGATTTAAAGTAGCGGTCGGTTTCGTCCTTGATCACTTTGGAAAGCACCAGCAAACCGATCAAATTCGGAATGGCCATCATGCCGTTCATCAGGTCGGAAAAGTTCCAGACGGTTTCCAGTTTCGTCATGGCACCGACCAGAACCACAGCGATGAAGAGGATGCGGTACACGCGGATTGATTTCGGCCCCAGCAGATATTCGATGGCTTTTTCGCCGTAATAGTTCCAGCCGATGAGCGTCGAATAGGCAAACAGCGCGGTCGAAATCGCCACGATGATCCGTCCGGAACTGCCCAGCGTTTCGGCAAAGCTCGCACTGGTCAGTTCGCCGGGGCCGACGCCTTGCGTCCAAGAGGTCGCCGTCAGGATCACCAGCGCCGTCATGGTGCAGACCACCAGCGTATCAATAAACGTCTGTGTCATGCTCACCAGCGCCTGCTTGACCGGATCATGTGTACGCGCCGCCGCCGCCGCGATCGGCGCGGAGCCAAGACCGGACTCATTGGAAAACACGCCGCGGGCCACGCCGAAGCGCATCGCGGCGGCAATCGTGGCTCCAGCGAATCCGCCGGTGGCCGCCGCCGGAGAAAAGGCGTGGCGGAAAATCAGAACGAACGCATGCGGAATTTCGCCCGCGTTCAGCACCAGTACAACCAGCGAGGAAATGACGTAGCCCAGAATCATGATCGGCACGAGGAAGGAGGTGAATTTGCCGATGGATTTAATGCCGCCGATGATCACCAGCGCCGTCAGAACCATCAGCACCAGCCCGGTGACCCACGGCTCAATATGAAAAACCGTCGCGAAAATTCCGGCGGTGGCGTTGGCCTGCGTCATATTGCCGATCCCGAACGTCGCAATCGCCGTGAAAACAGCGAACAGCGTTCCAAGCCACGGAAGTCCGACGCCTTTGGAAATGTAATACATCGGGCCACCGCGCATCCCGTGCGGGCCGTGTTCGCGATACTTCACCGCCAGCACCGCCTCGGAATACTTCGTTACCATTCCGACCAGACCGGTCATCCACATCCAGAACACCGCGCCGGGGCCTCCCAGCGTAATCGCCGTCGCCACACCGACGATATTGCCGATCCCGACCGTCGCCGCCAGCGCCGTCATCAGCGCCTGAAAATGGCTGATATCACCCGCGTGGCCGTGGTCTTTATGCCAGATCATCCGGAACGCCATCGGCAGTGCGCGGAATTGCAGACCCTTCAGCCGGATCGTCAGATAAATTCCGGTTCCGACCAGCAGAATCAGCATCGGCGGTCCCCACACCCAGCCCGACAGAATAGAAATCAACTTATCAAACGTTTGCATACGCGATCCTCCTCCGGATGAATTCGTGGAGTGTTAAACATTCCGCCCGCCTTCCGCAAGCGAACAGAAAATTTTTAACCGCGAATGAACGCGAATCAGCGTGAATAATGGATGCCCGGAAATGGTGAACTCGGCATCCCTGCCGCGTTTCCAATGATTGAAAAAACCAAAGGCCCGTCCAAACGGAAACAAATTTGACGAAGTATTCTCAGCCAACTAGACTTCCCGCCATTAAAAGTCCGGCAACCCTGTCGTGAAGCACATTAAATGTTGGGTCAAAAATCATCATGAAAGCGAAGCAGAAGAAATTGGTTATTCAATGGCTTGTAATTGGACTGATTTGTGGTGGTGCCTTATGGATTTTTCGTCCCCCATCGAACCCCATGCCAGCTCCTACAAATTATGGACTTAGCAAAAACGAGGCAAGGCTGTTTGGGCATTCCGAAGAGGGATGGATGGAACCAAGTTTTCGTGGTAATGAGCCAATTCGAATGCTAACACCCAAAAATGAGCCGCAGCGATGGGGAACACCGAAAGCCGACATCGACGCCTTTTCAGGGAGAGAAGTATATGATGTGTGGAGGGCCGAGAACCTATCTTATACGGTAACATGCAACGGGCGACGCATAGATACAATCAAGATTGCGCCGCGAGAATACAATTGGGGAGACTCCATCGTATTTACACCATACGGAGATCCGAACCGCGGTCCGAGGCACGAAGTATCCCGCATTGTAGTTCCTCCTGAAAAGAGCAAAAAATTGCCTTCAGCTAGGAAACGTCAGACGGATGTTCCAATCTGCGTCGATATGACAGTACCGGATATCGAGTCTCACTGGGGACAAACTTTCAAAATTGAGATTAAGATGGATATTGTCTATCCCCGATTGATCGATGAAGGGCATTTCGTCGACACAAGATATAGATATGAGACAAAATTTGAAATAAGAACCCCAACTCGAAAAACACTGAGAGCGTATCAGGATTGGCAAGCTGCGATAAGCGGATGGCGCTCTAAATGACGCGATCTATGATTGGCCACAAACTAAACTGTGATGCAAACTGGAGCATTCACTTTATCACAGGCTCAGTCCAAACCCCCTTCGCGATAATTAGCGTTCATTCGCGGTTAGAAAATCTTCAAACAGCGGATGGCCATCCAGATTTGTGATAAGCCCTTTTTCAACGTCGAGCGTTTGACCGTTAAGCGTCACCTGAAAGCGCGGAGTGTGGCGAAGTTTCCAGTCATTGGAAGAAAGTTTTTCAATGATTGGAAGTAGTTCCGCCTCCGGAACCATTCCATCATTCCAATATTCCACCATTCCGTTCCCGTACATTTCCTTGAATGTAGCGATGAGCGCGGCGGAGAGTTTTTCCACCGTGAGCCCCGGCGCGAACGACGACAGGTTGGTAACTTCCGCCGGAACAGAGGCGACAGCTTTGGTTTCAATGCCTTCCACTTCGGCGCCGAGATAGCGGCCCAGCCGTTTGAGATCGCTATTCACCAGCAGGGTGCCGTGATGCAGAACGTACTGTCCGCGAAAGCAGAACGCCTGTCCGGAAAATTTCTTTCCATCCACCGCCAGCGAGTTTTTCCGAAGTTTGGAAGCCTTGATGCCGAATTCCGCCAGCGCCTGAAAAATCAGTTCGTACTGCTTTTCTTCGCGGTATTCGGTACGCGGGACGATGATGCCGACGTTCAGATTGCCTTCGTCGTGATAGACCGCGCCGCCGCCGGAAATCCGCCGCGCCAGCGGCACGTCCTCTTTTTCCATCAGCGACAGGCGGCACTCGCGCCACGGATTCTGATTTTTACCGATCACCACGCCCGGCGAGTTGACGCACAGAAACAAAACCGGCCCGAACTGATCCGCATGATCAAGAAGCCATTCCTCCACCGCCAGATTGCGGTAAATATCCCGGCTTTCTGTGACAACCACCGGCACGCTACAAAGCCTCCCGCAGAATTTGTGTCAGCTCATTAGCGGTCAATTCAACCGGATTGGTTTTCATACTGCCAGCCCGCTGTGCTTTTTCGACCAGCGCCGGGAAATCTGTTTCCTTAATTCCAAGCGTGGAGAGTGAAGAAACTTGCAGGTCGCGGCATAGCGCGGCAATCCATTGAATTCCGTCTTCCGCGGAGGAACCGCCGGTCATCCGGGAAAATTCCGTAAAGCGGTTTAGTGCCGGAGAATCCGGCGCGTGTTCGCGGAGCTTTTTGAGATTCATTTTCATCACATGAGGGAGCAGTACCGCGCAAACCATGCCGTGCGGCGCGCCGAACATTCCGCCGATCGGGCTGGAAAATCCGTGTACCGCGCCCAGCCCGGCGTTCGCCAGCGCCAGCCCGCCGAACAGACTGGCCAGCGCCATATCCCCGCGGGCTTTCAAATCCGATCCGTTTTCAAAAACGCGGCGAAGCGAGCGGACGGCGAGCGGCAGACCTTCGCGGCAGAATCCGTCGGTCATCGGGCTGGCTTTACGGGAAATAAACGCCTCCAAAAGCTGAGTCAGTGCGTCGAGTCCGCTGGCGGCGGTAACGGACGGCGGCGCGGAGAGCGTACATTCCGGATCCACAATCGCCAGATCAGGGAGCATCAGCGGATGGCGCATACTGACTTTGACTTTATGTTCCGGTGAGGAGAGCACCGAGTTTTTCGTCACTTCCGATCCGGTTCCGGCGGTCGTCGGAATCGCGATACACGGCAGAGGCTTACAGGTCAGCGGACGACCCTTGCCGATGACTTCGAGATAGTCGAGCGGGTCGCCGGGATTCGTCATCAGCGCGGCAACGGCTTTAGCCAGATCGAGGACGCTTCCGCCGCCGAACCCGATGACCAGTTCGCACCGCGTTTTCCGCGCCAGCTCCACCGCTCGGATCGTCTCGTTGACCGTCGGTTCGCAGGCCACGGCGAAGCTCTGCGTCTCAACCCCTTCTTTCGCTAGCGCGTCGAACAGCGGACGGGCCCGCTCCGTATTTCGTCCGGTGACAACTAACGCCCGGCGACCAAACTGCGAGGCGGCGGGCGCGGCCTGCGCCAGCGTTCCGTTGCCGAAGATAATCCGTCCAGCGGTGGCGAATTCGAAGGTCATGAACAGCTCCAGCGGGCGGGTTCGGGATAAAGCGTTTCAAATTTCACACTGTTGCGCGGCGCGGCCATCATGGATTCAACGGTGTCGCGCCAGCGGGCGTAATGGGCGGTTTCTTTATGCCGGGCGGGCGCCTCGGCATCCTTATAAACCTCCACCAGCATAAAGCGGGTCGGGTCGTCCTTCTGCTGAATCAGATCAAACCGGGCGATTCCCGGCTCCTTCAGGCTGTTTTCCGCATTCTCGCGGGTCGCCTCGATAAACCGCGCCACGCAATCCGGCTTAACCTGAACATTCACATGCACCGCCAGCATAAAAACCTCCGTTGAAGATAGGGATTAGTGGAGTAATGGAATACTGGATTATTGCCTGGAAATAAACCCCAAATCCACCCTGCCAATGTTCCACTGTTCCATTACTCCATCATTCCTCTCTAAACGATATTGACTACACCCGAGTCAGCCGCCAAGCTGTTGCGGCAAAAGGACACATTCCATGAGCCACAATAAGCATCTCGATAAATTCATGAGTACCTTTCCTTTTGAAGGACTCACCTTTGACGACGTCTCGCTGATCACCCAGTACGCCGACTTTCTCCCCGGCGAAACCGACATCACCAGCCGCCTCACTGCGAACATCAAAGTCAACATTCCGTTCCTCAGCGCCGCGATGGACACCGTGACCGAAGCCGACATGGCGATTGCTATGGCTCTACACGGCGGCATCGGCGTGATTCACAAAAACCTCGACCCCGACCGGCAGGCCGCCGACGTGTCGCGGGTGAAGCACTACCTCAACGGCCTCATCGGAAAACCGATCACCTTCAACGTCAACCAGACGCTTGCCCAGATTCAACAGCATCGTCACGAAAAGGGCTACAGTTTCAGCGGCTTCCCGATCATGGACGACAGCCACAATCTCGTCGGTATTCTGACCACGAAGGACATGAAGTACGCCGCCAGCAACAACGTCCGCGCCGGTGACCTCATGACCAAAGACGTAATCACCGCGCCGGAAGGCACCGATCTGCGCCGGGCCTACGAGATCATGAAGGAAAACAAGATCGGCAAACTGCCGCTGGTGAAAAACGGCAAGCTCGTCGGGCTCTACAGCTACACCGACGTCGCCGATCTGATCGAAAACACCCGCCCGCTCTACAACCGCGACGAGCAGTACCGCCTGCGCGCCGCCGCCGCCATCGGCCCCGGCGACTACGTCCGCGCCGAAGGCCTCGCCGCCGCCGAAGTGGATGTGCTGGTGGTTGACACCGCGCACGGCCACAGCAAGGGCGTCATCGAAATGACGACCTGGGTCAAAAAGAATCTCAAGAACATCGACGTGATCGCCGGAAATATCGCCACCGGCGAAGCGGCGCTGGCCCTGCGCAAAGCGGGCGCGGACGCTGTTAAAGTCGGTATCGGCCCTGGCTCCATCTGCACCACCCGCGTCGTCGCCGGCGTCGGCATCCCGCAGATCAGCGCGATTTACAACTGCGCCTCGGCGCTCGAAGGCTCCATTCCGGTCATCGCCGACGGCGGCGTCCGCCACTCGGGCGACATCGCCAAAGCACTCGTCGCCGGAGCCTCCAGCGTCATGATGGGCTCCGTTCTCGCCGGAACCGATGAAGGCCCCGGCGAAAAAATTCTCTACGAAGGCCGTCAGTTCGTCGTGTACCGCGGCATGGGCAGTCTCGATGCCATGAAATCGCGCGAAGGCTCCCGCCAGCGCTACGGCCAGAAAGACGGTGCCGACGACGAACTCGTTCCGCAAGGCATTGAAGGCGTCGTTCCATACGCCGGAAGCGTCAGCAAAGTGCTTAAACAGTACACCGGCGGCCTGCAGGCCAGCCTCGGCTACTGCGGATGCAAAACCATTCCGGAACTGCAGAAGAACGGACAGTTTGTCCGCGTCTCGCACGCCGGAGCGCTCGAAGCCCACGCCCACGACATCAAGATCACCAAAGAAGCCCCGAATTACCGCAGATAGGCGTAACGAGTAATTCGTAAGTTTGATTCCGTTACGCGCTACGAATTACGGATTACATAAATGAAAACAGCGCTTATCCAGTTCAATCCGGCCGTCGGAGCGCTGGAGGAAAATGCGAACCGCATCATCGCCGACACCGAAGGCGCGGCGGGAACCGGTGCCCAGCTGATCGTCTTTCCGGAACTGGCGCTGTGCGGCTATCCGCCCGAAGACCTGATTCTCCGCCCGCAGTTTATTCAAGACTGCGATAAACAGCTTAAACGGCTGGCGGAGAAACTGCCCAAAGAAGTTTACACCGTCGTCGGCGCGCCGCTGACTGACGGCACCGGACGCTACAACGCGGCGTTCGTTTTTCACGCCGGAAAAATCACCGGCATCTACCGTAAAATGCTTCTGCCGAACTACGGCGTCTTTGACGAAAAACGCGTGTTCGATGCCGGACACGAAGCCTTCACCTTTGACGCCTTCGGCACAAAGGTCGGCATTCACATCTGCGAAGACTCGTGGGTGACGGATGGCGAAGCCTGCACTGCGCTCGCCGCCAAAAAGCCGGAGCTGGTGATTAACCTGTCCGCCTCGCCGTACCATCGCGGCAAACGGTTTGAGCGCGAAGAGGTTTTCGCCGCCGCCGCCCGGAAACTGAACGCCCCCCTGCTCTTTTGTAATCAGGTCGGCGGACAGGACGAACTGGTTTTCGACGGCGCCAGCGCCGCGTTTGATGCGAACGGAAACGTCACCGCCCGGGCGCCGCTTTTTCAGGAATACACTCTCGGGCAGACTGGAAAGTCTGCCCCACATGTGGAGCAGGCTTTCCAGCCTGCTCATCCAATCGAAGAGGTTTACGAAGCGCTCAAGCTCGGACTGCGCGACTACGTTGAAAAGAATGGCTTCAAGAAAACCGTGGTTGCCGTCAGCGGCGGAATTGATTCCGCGCTGGTGCTGACGCTCGCCGTGGACGCGCTCAGCAAAGACCGCGTCGCCGCCGTCACCATGCCGTCGCAGTATTCGTCGAACGAAACGCTTTCCGATGCCGGTGAAATTGCCCGAAACCTCGGCATCGAATTCCACACCATTCCGATTTTCCCGATCTACGAAAAATTCACCGGCGCACTTTCCGAAGTCTGGAACAATGCAAAGCCGGATCTGACCGAAGAAAATCTGCAAGCGCGGATTCGCGGCACGCTGATTATGGCGCTCTCGAACAAGTTCGGCTGGCTGGTGCTCACCACCGGCAACAAGAGCGAATTCGCCACCGGCTACTGCACACTCTACGGCGATATGGCTGGCGGCTTTGCCGTCATCAAAGACGTTCCGAAAACACTGGTGTTCGATCTCTGCCGCTGGCGCAACGAACAGGGCGTTGTCATTCCGCCGTCCACCATCGACCGTCCGCCGACGGCTGAACTGCGGCCCGACCAGAAAGACAGCGACTCGCTCCCGCCGTACGACGTACTCGACCCGATTCTCGAAGCCTACGTCGAAAAAGATATGGGCGTCGCCGAAATGCTCGCCGCCGGATTCGACGAAGCCGCCGTACGCAAAGCCGTCCGGCTGGTTGATCTCAGCGAATACAAACGCCGCCAAGGTCCGCCCGGCATCAAGATCACGCCGAAAGCCTTCGGACGCGACCGCCGCATGCCCATCACCAACCGCTACCGAGGGTAACTGCGTTACAGCTTACTGTTACAAGGCAACCGGGACGGTTGCGATACGTACCGCAAGCGTCCCGCTTGCCGAAGGTGGAACGCGCCGTCCCAGCGCGTTCAGCGTCCCGGGACGGGCCGCTCCACCTCTGAAGTAGGCTTTATACGGCCAAATCGCCCTTTGATCTTCTGCACCGTATAAAGCCTACTTCAGAATCTGCAGAAAGCCTACTTCGACGCAATGTCGAGAATAGAAATGCTGTGTAAAGAATTAGAAATAAAATAGTTCCGGATTGTCTCCCCTGAAACGCCACGTTAGATTCACGGCGTTGTGAATCCAACCTGTTAAAAAACTGAAGTAAGGCTAATAACACTGTTAGAAGGAGAAATATGAAACAAATAATTTTACTCGTAACTATGGTCTCTTTTTTGTCTGGCTGTGTTACTTCATCCCCATTAGTAAATACCGAAAAACAAGTACGATTGATACCAGGAGTGTATCATAACCATCGCCTTCACTCTATCGCTCGCAAGCTCGCTCAGAGAGAGGCGCAATGTTAGGCGGCACCGATGTTTAGTTTCTTCAAGCGAAAGCCAAGCTCGCCGCCTGCTTCGGGAATTCCGAGAGGCGTTCTGCCCACTTACGTGACTAACGATTCCGCAGTACTAAGCAAAGCCGCCAAGACCATCCGCAATACGTACGAGATTCGACTTGCACTCTATATGGCGAAATCGAAGGGCCTTCGCTTCGTCCTTGCTGTCCCGCCGAATGCAGAATTGGACACGTCGATAGCGTCCCTATTCCAGGAACATGGCGGTGAAGTCCAGCATGGGCAGTTTGCCGACTATTGCGTGTACTTTGGCCATGAGCGACCCGACGGAAGTGAGGAGGGGTGGGTGCTGGGCGACGCGGCCGCGATGAAAGGCCTCGCGGCTGCGTTTCGATCGCAATACCTTCGTGAAAATCTTAGGCCTGGCGTGAAACTATCTGGTACCGACCTAGATGAGATTGAAAAGGCGCTCCGAGATGAGCACATAGACTTTAAGAATATCGACGGAGAAGACGTGCGAATCGCGCTGTTGGACCTAACAAAGGCCGCGAAGCAATCCGGCGGAAGTCTCTTTGTTCAGTAAGCCGCCAAACACTTCGCTGGAGCGGACGCGTGAGGGATAAAGTGCCAAGCTCGTACGGCGGCGCGCGCGCCGCTCAGCTCAACCGTAAAACGCGCCCGGCGGGCGCGTTCCACCTTCTTGATCGCCACAGCCTCTCTGGCGAAGGCCGGTTGCGGCTTGGCGGCTTTGCGCGAGAACTTTCCAACAGCAAGGGCTGGCGGGCGGCGAGAAAAACGGTTATACATCCTGCCTGTCTCTGGAAACCTCTAGGAGTTGATTATGGTCAAAATTCTCTGCATCGGTGCGGGTTATGTCGGCGGGCCGACGATGGCGATGATCGCCAAGAAGAATCCGAAGGTTAAAGTCACCGTGGTGGACATCAACCAGAAGCGCATCGACGCCTGGAACTCCGATAATCTGCCGATCTATGAGCCGGGTCTCGACGAAGTGGTTAAGGCCGCCCGCGGCAAGAACCTTTTCTTCTCCACCAACGTGGTCAAAGGCATTAAGGAAGCCGACATTATTTTCGTGAGCGTGAACACGCCGACCAAGATGTTCGGTCACGGCGCGGGCTGCGCCGCCGACCTGCAGTACTGGGAAAAGTGCGCCCGCCAGATTCTGGAAGTTTCGACCTCCGATAAGATCGTGGTCGAAAAGAGCACCCTGCCCGTCCGTACCGCCGCCGCGATGGAGCGGATTCTGAACAGCGGTAAGAACGGCGTTCATTTCGACGTTCTCTCAAATCCGGAGTTTCTCGCCGAAGGCACAGCGATTGCCGACTTGGAAAATCCCGACCGTATTCTGATCGGTGGCCATCCGACGCCGCGCGGCAAAAAAGCGATCAAGGCGCTGGAGGATGTGTACGCCGCGTGGGTTCCGCAGGAAAAGATTCTGACAACCAATCTCTGGTCGAGCGAGCTGTCAAAGCTGACGGCCAATGCGTTCCTCGCTCAGCGCGTCAGTTCGATCAACAGCATTTCGGCGTTGTGCGAAGCGACCGACGCCGACGTCGGCGAAGTGGCTCGCGCAATCGGCACCGACAGCCGGATCGGCCCGAAGTTCCTGAAAGCCAGCGTCGGCTTCGGCGGTTCGTGCTTTAAGAAGGATATTCTGAATCTCGTTTACCTGTGCGAAACCTACAACCTGCACGAAGTGGCGGAATACTGGCGGCAGGTGGTGAAGATGAATGAGTATCAGGAGCGCCGCTTCGTTTCTCGGATGCTGAAGGAGATGTTCAACACGATTGCCGGCAAGCGCATCGCGCTGTTCGGCTTCGCCTTCAAGGCCGATACCGGCGACACGCGCGAAAGCCCGGCCATTCTGGTCGCCCGCGAACTGCTGTCGGAAAACGCCGAAGTGATTATCACCGATCCGCAGGCGCTGGAACACGCCAAGACCGATCTGGCCGACGTGATTGACCGCGTTAAATTTGAGCCGGATCCGTACAAAGCGGCTAAAGGCGCGCACGCTGTCGCTCTGCTGACGGAGTGGAAGGAATACAAGACGCTGGACTACCAGAAGATTTTCGACGGCATGGTTCAGCCCGCGTTCCTGTTCGACGGGCGGAATCACCTCGACCATAAGGCGCTGTATAAGATCGGCTTCAACGTCTATTCGATCGGCAAAGCCGCGCTGAAACATATCTAGCGGCTACAGACAAACCATCAGGATCGCCAGCACGGTAAAGAGCAGGCCGAGCAGTATTTTGGACGGCACGACGTTCCGTCGGCTCCAGACGAGCAGTTTTTCCGTGCGGAGACCAAAGTACACGGCGGCGAAAAGAATCACCAGCGGCAGGACAAACAGAGTGTTGTACAGAAGCAGAAGCATCCACGCCCGGAACTCCGAGAAGGCGCTTTCTTTGAGGATCAGCACCAGCACCGGCACATAGACCTGTCCGGTGCAGACGCTTTCAATCACCGTCACGACGGTTCCGATGAGCAGTCCGCCGGAAACGACACCGACGCTTCCGATTCCCCGGCGCATGACGTTATGAATCCGCTTTTTCATGCCGATGGAAAGCTGGAGCGTGACATCCGCCGCGTTTCCGCTTTCTGCAAACCGGGCGGCGTCGCGGAACGACAGTCCCGCCAGAACCAGCAGACCGGCGAACATACCCCATTCGAGAACCGTCCGGAGCAGAACGAACCCGGAAAACAGATGCAGAATTCGAAACAGTCCGAAGCCGATGCCCAGATAGGTTAGGAAAACCGCCGCGCAAAAGGAGACGCCCAGCAGAATCAGCTGACGCTTCCGGACTTTGGAAACGGCGAGCAGGCTCATAAAAAAAACCAGCGTCGAAAACGCGCACGGATTGACTCCGTCAATCAGTCCGGCGGCGATTACCGCCGGAAGAGTAAATTCACGGAACCGCTTTCCGGCGGCACCGGCGGAAACGTCCTCCGGAACCGTTCCGGCAGATTCTCCGGACTGAAGCAGATTGGAAATCACGGCGAAAAATTCTTCGGGCTGAAACCCCGAGCCGAACAGGTAGCGCCGGTCAACCAGCAGATAAGCCCGTTCCGGAGCGGTGTAGCCAAGACTGTCTTCGAACCGGAGCAGTTCGATAAAGTTGGTTTCGATCCCCACGTCGCGAAAATGGACGGCGCAGGCGCCGGGAAACCGCTTTTCGATCCGCGGAAGCAGTTCCGACTCCAGCCGCTCGCATTCCTGACAGCCCGGCTCATAGAAAAAATCAATACGCACCGGCTCGCGGGCGCAGGCCACGCCACAGAGGAACAGAACCGCCAGCCGCTGGAAAATGAATTTCATAGGGAGGCAGAATACGCTCCCCGGCCCCGGTGTTCCATCAAACTTTAGCGGGGAAGTTTATTTTAAATGGCCCGCCATACCGCTAGAATCCGCCGCATGAAGATCGGCTTTTCAGCGTTTGTGATGCAGGGCGGGCGTTCCGGTGTGGCCTCATATATCCGCGAGCTGTTGCGCCACCTCCAGCAGGAGGATCAGACCAATCAGTACGACATCATGCTTCCGTTGCGCGAAGCCGACCTGATCCCGCTGACGAACCCGAACTTCCAGAAGTCGCTCTACTCGAACCTGATTTCGAATCCCGTGGTGAATATCGCCTGGCATAATCTCGCACTTCCGGTTTCCGGCAAAAAATTTGATCTCCTGCATGTTCCGAGCTACCGCCGCGTTCCGCTCGTTAAGCGCTGTCCGCTGGTCGCCACCGTGCACGATGTCGCCACGCTTTCGATGGACGCCAAGTACGATGCGGCGCGGATGTTTTATAATCGCCGGATTGTTCCGGCGCAGATCCGCAATGCCGATCACATCATCACGGTCAGCCATTATTCAAAGAAAGACATCGTTGAGCTGGTCGGTGTGCCGGAGGAAAAAATCACGGTGATTTATTCCGGCATCAACCACCGGATTTTCCAGCCGGCAGAAAAAGCGACAGCCCGCGCGCAGATCGCCGAAAAATACAAAATCAGCAAGCCGTTCATCATTTACGTTTCGCGGCTGGAGCATCCGGCCAAAAATCATGTCCGGCTGATCGAAGCCTTCGAGCGTTTTAAGGCCAACACCGACAGCGCCCATCAGCTGATTCTGCCCGGCGCGGACTGGAACGGCGCGGCGGCTATCCGCGAACGCGCCGCAACCAGTCCGGTGCACGACGACATCCTGTTCCCCGGCTTTCTGCCGCTGGCCGACCTGCCCCTCTTCTACAGCGCCTGCGACCTGATGGCGTTTCCGTCGCTGTTCGAAGGCTTCGGGTTTCCGATTGTTGAAGCACTGGCCTGCGGCGCGCCGGTGATCTGCTCGGACACATCGTCCATGACCGAAATCGCCGGAAGTGTTGTGCCCAAGTTTGATCCGCACCGCACCGACGCGATTTTTGAATGCCTTGAAAAAACACTTTCCGACGGCTGGAGCGAAGCCAAACGGCAGGCAGGGCTGGAGTACGCCCGCCAGTTCGACTGGATCGCCGCCACCCGCCGGACGCTTGAAATTTACGAAAGGACCGTCGGATTATGAGCCGCGTCGCCGTCATTATGCGCTCCAAGAATGAAATGCCTTACCTGCCGGAAGCGATCAAAAGTCTGCGCGGCCAGACCTTTCAGGATTTCGAATTGTGGGCGATAGACTCCGGATCAACCGACGGGTCGGTCGAAGTTTTGCAAAAAGAGATCGAGCCTTCGCATCTGATTCAGATCCGGCCCGCTGATTATATCCCCGGCAAAGTGCTGAACGATATGACCGCCCGCACAACGCAGGAGTTCGTGGTGTTTCAAAACGCCGACGCGATTTTCCAAAGTCCGGATGCGCTGGAAAAACTGCTCCGTCCGCTTTTCGACGGCGAAGCCGATGCGGTGATGAGCTCACAGATTACACGTCCCGACGCCCGCTTCGTCGTGACCTATGATTATCTGCGCGCCTACGATCCGAAAAATATCAAAGGGGATAACGCCGACTTTTTCTCCGCCGTCACCTGCGCGTTCCGCCGCGAGCTGTGGGAAAAAATTAAAATCCCAGACATCGGCTACGCCGAGGATGTCGCATGGGCTCGGCTCTGCCGCGCCGACGGCGCGCGGTTCAAGCTGGTTACCAGCTCGGTGGTGGAGCATTCGCACAACTACACGCTCAAGGAGCTTTACCGGAAAAAATTCCGCCACGGCGTGACCTTTGCGCAAACCTACGGACGGCGCGCCAGCCTGCCGCTCCAGACTCTGGAACTGTGCAAAGAGTGGCTCCGCGACTTTTTATATGCTGTGCGCAAAGGCCGTCCGGATACCCTTCCGTACAACATCGCCTACCGCGCCGTGATTCACACCGCCCTTTACCGGGGGCTGAAGGAAGGCGCACGTGGGTAAATATTCCGTCAAAGGATCTCCGGCGTTCGACGCGCGGATTGATGCGGACATGGAACGCATCGCCGCCGCCGTGTATGGCTCGAAGTTTTCCAGGCACTGGAAGGCGCTGGTTCTGCTCGGCGGTTACGGGCGCGGCGAAGGAACCCCACTGACCGGTACGCACGGCGAGGAGCTTCCGTTCAATGACTATGATCTGATTGTGGTGACCGATTCAGTGAGTCCGCTCTTGAAGCGGGAGCTGAAAAATCTGGAGAAAGACCTGTCGGCAGAGATCGGCCTCCCCGTTGACCTGTATCCGTATCTCCACAAGGCGCTTCCGAAGTGCGAGTTTTCCCTGCTGAACTATGAAATGAAATACGGGCACCGGGTGATTCGCGGCGATCAGAACGTCCTCGACGCGATGCCGGCCTATCCGCACGACGCGATTCCTCTTTCTGAAGGAACCCGGCTACTAATGAACCGGGGGAAACTTCTGCTCGATATTAAACGGCGGCTCGCCCGGTCCGAAAAACTGACTCAGGAGGAAAGCCGGAAGTTTATTAAGTTTCTCTATAAAGCGGATCTAGCGTTCGGCGACTGCGCGCTCCTCCTGCGGAACGCTTACGATCTCTCGTATGTCGTCAAACGGCGGCGCCTGCCGGAAACAGATCTGTCCGGACTGGAGGATCTGCGTGATTTTATCAGCGCCTACAGCCACGCCATTGACTTCAAGGAGAAGGCGAATTTCCAAACGTTGGAAAACGACAACGTGCATCTGCGCTTTGCGCAAACTATGAAGCGCTACGAACAGTTTTTTCTATGGTATGAACGGCGGCGCCTGAACCGGAAGTTCCATACTCTGGAAAAATACGCCCGGACGTTTCCATACCTTGGAAGCGAAGGGTCTCCGCTGAAAAACATATTCCACAATCTGCGGGTGTTCGGTCCCGGCGCGCTTTCATACGGGTTCGCTCATCCCCGGCTCCGTCTTTACGCGGCACTGCCGTTGCTTTTGACCCGTCACGCGGATCATCAGGAAATCCGCTGGCTGCTCCGCGCCGGTGAAAGCGGATTTGAAGAACTGTGCCAGTCGTTCTATGCTCTCCAGCAGAGGTTTTCATGAAGAAACCCAAACTGAGCCTGTTTATTTTTGTCGATGCGCTGGGCCGGGAAATTTTTCTCCGGCATCCGTTCTTTCTGAAAGAGCTGATCCGCGATCACAAAAAGCTCGATACGATTCTCGGCTACTCGTCGGCCTGCGACCCGTCCATTATTTCCGGAAAACTGCCCTGCGAGCACCTGATGTGGTCGTCCTTTTATTACGATCCGGAACATTCGCCGTTTAAATGGACCCGGGCGCTGTCGGTTCTGCCGGACTTTATTTTCCGGCGCGGACGGGTGCGGCACTACCTGAGTCGGATCATAAAAAAGACGCTCGGCTTCACCGGCTATTTCCAGCTCTACGGCGTGCCGTTTAAATTTCTGCCGCTATTCAACTATGCGGAAAAAAAGAGAATCTGGGAGCCGGGCGGACTGTTGCGCGGTGAAACCATCTTCGATGAACTGGAACGGCGCGGCATCCCGTATTACGTTCATGACAGCTCAACCAGCGACGAAAGCAAGCTGACCAAACTGACCGCCGACATCGAAGCGCAACGGATTGATTTCGCCTACTGCTCGCTCGGGAAACTGGATGCGCTGATGCACGCCGTCGGCACACGCAGTCCGAAAGTGACCGAACTGGTTCACTGGTACGACCAGCAGATCCGACGGCTGATCGAAACGGCGCAGAAAAATTATGAAGAGGTCTCCTGGTACGTTTTCACCGATCACGGCATGCACGACATCACCGAAGGATATGACCTGATCGCCGACATCCAGCAGACTGGCTTACGCTGGAACAAAGACTACGCCGCCTTCTACGACTCAACCATGGCCCGGTTCTGGTTCTTCAACGACACCGCGCGGCAAACCGTTACGGCACGGCTGGCCGGACATGCAAAGGGACGGATTCTGCCGAAAGACGAACTGCGGCGCGAAGGGGTGCTGTTTGAAGACAGCATGTACGGCGAAATGATTTTCCTGATGAATCCGGGCATTCAGATGGTTCCAAGCTTTATGGGCGTAGCGCAAATCAAGGGAATGCACGGCTATCATCCGGAAGAACCGGACTCCGCCGCGACCATCTGTTCGAACCGCGATCTGCCGGCAGGCTTGACAAAGATACACCAAATCTATCATCTAATGCACAAGGAGCTCGGCTTTGACTGATAAACCTCAAGAATTCGCCGCAAAGGAAAAAGACGCCGTTCTGGTCGTGGATGACGATGCGTTCATGCTGAAGGTGCTTTGCCGCGTCCTTCAGAAGGACTACGTCATCTATCAGGCGGAATCGGCGGAAGACGCAGTCGAAGTACTGCGGGGACGCCACATTAAAGCCATCCTGTGCGACCACATCCTCCCTGGGCAAAGCGGACTCGACTTTCTGATCACCTTACAGCAACGCAATCCCTTGATTAAGAGCGTTCTTTTCAGCGCGGCGCTGGAAACCGATCTGTTCATCAAGGCGATCAACGAGGGGCGGATTTTCCGTTTCATCAAAAAACCAGCCTCCCCAGCGGATATTCAGCAGGCGGTGCGCGAAGCTGTCCGGCAATATGACATCGAAACCATCCAGCAACAGCTACTGCGCGATCAGAAAGATATTGATAAACAGGTCTACAGCGCGCCGTACTGGCTGTACCGCCTGAAAGTTATTTCCCAGCAATCTTTCCGTTACGGCGCTCCACTCTTTGGAAATATCCTCGCGCTGATGCTCGCGCTGGGGGTTCTTGCGCTGAGCGTCGGCATTTGCATCATGCTTATCATTTATTTCGTAAAGAGCTATCTGGGGATCGACATCTTCCATCAGGGCCACTTCCTGACCCGATGACCGCAGACACTCTTCCGACAGCAAAAAAGGCTTCCCTTGCGGGAAGCCTTTTTCAGTGACGCGACTCACGATTTACATCATGAACAGCATTTCGGCGTAGGTCGGCATCGGCCAGACATCGTCCGGAACCATCTTCTCCAGCGCATCAGCAGAAGCGCGGACTTTAGTCATCGCGTCAATCAGCTTGTCCGTGCCGTGTGCTTTTTCAAGCAGTGCGACCGCTTTGTACAGCTTTTCACCTTCCGAGCTCATCGCCTTCAGCGCCGCTTTGGCGCCGGTGGCGGTGCCGCCTGCGGCAGTGATCGCTTTGATCGAAGCGGCCAGCTCGCCCTGCGCCGTGACAACGGCCGGAATGATCATGGTCTTGGCCATGGTCAGTGCGACACCGGCTTCAATCTCAATGGTCTTTTCGTAAGTCTCATTGTAGATGTCGAAACGGGAGTGCAGTTCCTTTTCGCTGAGCACGCTGTACTTGGCGAACAGCTTTTTGGCTTTTTCGGTGTTGAGAGCCTTGAGCGCGTCCGGTGTCTTTTTGACATTCGGCAGGCCGCGTTTTTCAGCCTCCTTGGCCCAGGCGGCGGTGTAGTTGTCGCCGTTGAACAGAATCCGTTTGTGCTTTTTGATGATTCCGGCCAGCAGTTTCTGCAGAGACTCGTTAAAGTCCTTGCCCGCGCCGACTTCCGCTTCGAGCTTGGTGCAAATTTCATCGAGCGCTTCAGCGACGATCGTGTTGATCGCCACGTTCGACCCGGCACAGCTCTGGCTGGAGCCGACGGCGCGGAATTCGAATTTGTTGCCGGTGAAAGCAAACGGCGACGTTCGGTTCCGGTCAGTATTGCCGCGCGGCAGTGACGGCAGAGTATCCACGCCGAGGTGAATATAACCGCCGTCTTTGGAGCTCTTCGCTCCGCCTTTTTCAATCTGTTCGACGATGTCGGTCAGCTGATCGCCAAGGAAAATGGAGATGATCGCCGGAGGCGCTTCGTTGGCACCCAGACGATGATCGTTTCCGGCTGTAGCGACCGTCGCACGGAGGATGTCCGCATGCGTATCAACCGCCTTCATCAGTGCGCAGATCATGGTCATGAACTTGGCGTTCTCGTGCGGATTGTCGCCGGGCGAGAGCCAGTTCTTTCCATCCGGACCGCAAAGCGACCAGTTATTGTGTTTGCCGGAGCCGTTAACACCCGCATACGGTTTTTCGTGCAGTAAGCAGACGAAGCCGTGTTTTTCAGCCGTCTTGCGGAGAACTTCCATGGTGATCATGTTGTGGTCAACCGCCAGATTGAGGCTTTCGAAAATCGGCGCGATTTCAAACTGTCCGGGAGCCACTTCGTTATGCCGGGTTTTAGACGGAACACCCAAACGCCACAGCTCCATATCAAGGTCTTCCATGAAAGCCACCACGCGGGTCTTGATTGCGCCGAAGTAGTGGTCTTCCATCTGCTGGTGCTTCGCCGGCTTGCTTCCGAACAGCGTACGTCCGGTCTGCTGAAGATCGAGGCGGGCATTGTACATTTCTTCATCGATCAGGAAATATTCCTGTTCAGCACCCAGTGTCGAGAACGCCGACTGTTTGCAGGGAAGTTTGAAGAGCTTGGCCAGACGTTCCGCCTGTGTGCTGAGCGCTTTCATGGAGCGGAGCAACGGGGTCTTTTTATCGAGAGCCTCGCCATGGTATCCGCAGAAAACGGTCGGGATGCAAAGGGTGTTATCTTTGATAAAAGCAGGACTGCTGGGATCCCAGCCGGTATAACCGCGGGCCTCGAACGTGGCGCGCAGACCGCCGGACGGAAAGCTGGAAGCGTCCGGCTCGCCCTGAATCAGCTCAGCACCCGAGAATTTGCAGACAACCGATCCTTCGCCGTCCGGAACAATGAAAGAGTCGTGTTTTTCGGCGGTCGAACCGGTCAGTGGCTGGAACCAGTGAGTAAAGTGCGTTGCGCCCTTTGAAATCGCCCATTCCTTCATCGCCTCGGCAACTTCATCCGCGATGCTGGCATCCAGGCTTTTTCCCGTTTTGATCGTCGCCTCGAGCGATTTGACCGTTTTTTCGGAAAGGTGCTCGCGCATGACGCGCATACTGAAAACATTTTCGCCAAACAATTCTGTCGGATTAGCCATCTTTTTCTCCTCTTTGTCGTTCATTGATCAAAAAAATCTACCACTTTCGTCAGAAACCCAACGTGACCGTCAAAAGTAAGCAATAAATGAGCCATATGACTTCCACGGATACAAAAAAACCATAACATGTTTATAAAAAACATATTACAATAAATTCGATTTTAAACATGTCCGGCTATTATCTATAATTTATCTACCTAAATGTAAGTCCGGACAAAAATTAGACACAATATTGTATTACTCAGACGGCTTTGTGCTGTCCTCAAGCTTCCGGATTCTTTCGTCAAGTGCTGCGATCCGCTCTTTCATCTTCGGCAGTAACATGACATGGGCATTCATTTTCTTCATCTTATCTGCCGGAATCGCCGGCATTCCCATAACATGTGCGCCATCCGGAATATCTTTGGTTACACCGGCGCGGGGACCGATGATAGCGCCCGATCCGACACTGAGATGTCCGGCGACACCAGCCTGCCCGGCCAGAATTGTTTTAGCGCCGATGGATGAGCTTCCGGCAATTCCAACCTGAGAGACAATCACGACGTGATCCCCAATAACCACGTTATGGGCAATCTGCACCAAATTGTCGATTTTTACGCCGTTTCCGATTTTCGTTTTTCCAAAGCGGGCCCGGTCGATGGCGACATTCGCCCCGATCTCAACATCATCGCCAATTTCAACAGAGCCGATCTGCGGTATTTTTGTTCGAACGCCCTCGCCGTCAACCGAGTAGCCAAATCCGTCACTGCCGACCACCGTGCCGTTATGAATAATCGTCCGGCTCCCAATCTTTGTGAATTCACGTAGCGAAACCTGCGGATAGAGAAAACTTTTTGAGCCGATCACTGAACGGAATCCGACATGGCATTGCGCTGAAATGACCGTTCCTGCACCGATTTTACAGCCCGACTCCACAACACAAAATGGGCCGATCGAAACATCCGGACCCAATTCAACGTCATGAGCAACAGCCGCTGATGGATGAACTCCCGTTGCCGGCGCAGGGGCTGGAACGTAAAACAACACAGCCGCTTTGGCGAAAGCCGCATCCGGATTTTTCACACGAAGCAAGACAGCGGGACACTCTGCCACCCAGTCTTCGCCGACAATAACCGCCGAAGCCTTGGTCTTGGCGGCATCCGGCGCATACCGAGGATTGGCAATAAAGGAAATATCCCCTCTTCCGGCGTCGCGAATTCCGGCAACGCCGGTAATATCGAGCGATTCATCTCCCTCAATGACCGCACCCACCTTTTGAGCCAACTCAGAAAGCCTCATGACTTGCCGCCTTCTTTCGCCGCCGGTTTATTCGTCTCTGAATTATCCTCAAAAAGAAGTCCGCTTTGCATCGTATCCGGACGCTTACTGTTGAGAATGGTCAGGACTGCGTCAGTAATTTCGACATCTGGATGGGTATAAATAAACACGCCGACAGCTGCACGGCGGGAAGAATTATCCACAACCGCTGTAAATCCTTCTTTTTTGGCGTACTCAACAACCGTCTGGCGAATTTCGTCCATGACTGTCTGACTCATCCGGGTGACTTGAACTTGAAGCTGTTGCTGGCGGCGGGAGGTAAATTCATCCAGCTCTTTCTGTTTACTGCGGAGTTCCAACAGCCGCTCTTCGTATAGCAACCGCTTGCTGTCACGGATTTCATCGGTCAGTGTGGTGTCGCGGGCATCTTTCCTTAGCTTATCAACCTCGGTATTGATGGCGGTCATCTCATCCACCATAATTTTACGCTCCGCCTCGATGTCCTGCTGTTGAACTTCCACCTTCGACTTCGCCAGCTGTGTCTTGTAGAACTCGTTAAAAGTCCGTTCCAAATCAATAAATACAATCCGGTCGGCGGCAATCGACGATCCGGCCACGAATAAAGCTATCGCACCCAACAACAGGTTTCTTTTCATATCCGAACTCCTTTCAACCGATCAGAACGTGTATCCCAGCATAAAGCTGAACCGTCCACCGGCACCTTCATTGTTATCATCCGCAATATGCGGAATGGCATAATCCAGCCGCAACGGGAACATTGGCAAATCAATACGCGCGCCGATACCGTAGCTGGAGTTAATGTCCGCAGCAAACCAGTCAAAAGAATCTTCAGAGACCGCGCCGATATCGTAAAACACCGCCGCCCGGATCTTGGCCCAAAGAGGCACCGTGTATTCCGCTGTGCCGTACCAACTGCTCAAACCGCCGATCGGCTCGTCTTCATCCACCGGATCACGGGGACTGACATCCCGATATCTGAACCCTCGGATGGAGCGAGGACCACCAAGAAATAACCGGTCAAAGATCGGAACCCGATCCGAGTCGCCGTAGCTATCCACCGTGCGAAGCTCGCCCTTCAGATTAAAAACGTGATCCTCCAGAACCGGCCAGAACTGTGAAGACTTCAGCTCAAACCCATAGATTTCAACATCGCCCGCCAGCGGACCTCCGGCCACTTCAACCCCGGCGGAACTAAAGTTCCCCTTGGTCGGAATAAAAAACTGATCACGGGTGTCACGGGAAAGCGTCGTTCCCACCGCCGACTTAAGATGATCGCCCTCATCCTGCCATATCTGCGCCGGAGGGGGGCCAAGCGGAGCATCGATATCATCCACGGTAAATTGCTCCAGAGAGTAGCTGACACCAATTCGGGTGAAAGGATCCCAGACAGGCTTTGTCAGTGAGGTCTTGCTTCCTAGAGTCTGCAATTCGAACTGATCGCTGTAGTAACTCGCATCGCGATAATAGAAATCCTGTCCCAGTGCCAATTTGCGATCCATAAACCAAGGCTCAATGAAAGAAACCTCGAGGTCGTTCCGTTTCGTACCGGCCTGTACCCGGACTTTCATCTTCTGCCCGTCGCCGACCGGCGGCCAGCGCTGGATATCAAAATTTCCGTGCGAAAGCTCCGCGAAGCCGACCAGATCATCCACACTGGAAAAACCGGCACCGATCAGAAAACTGCCCATGGCCTTTTCTTTAACCTTAAAGGTCAAATCGTACGTGTTGGTTCCTTCCTCGGCCGGAGCATACGAACTGCTGACGGTTTCAAAGTATCCCAGATTTTTCAGACGGTTTTCGCTGGTCTCCACCTTTCCTTGATGAAAAAGCTCGCCGGGATAAACCGCCAGTTCGCGCCGCATCACCTCGTCGCGCGTTTTTTCGCTTCCCCGGATATCCACTTCGTTGATGTTCGCCAGCTCGCCCTCGCGCACGCTGAAACGGATCGTCGCGATCTGCGTCTGAGGATCGGTACTGATAACAGGCTGAACATCGTTCCGGATATAACCGCGATTGCCGTAATAGTGATTCACAGCAGAAGCCGCCGCGTCAATTTCAGCTTTTGAGGCAACAGCCCCCGGTTGCAGTTTTACCTGTTTTTCGAGCTCCGCAGTTTCATACAGCGAGTTCCCGTCAAAACTGACAGGACCAATCTGATAACGAACGCCCTCTTGAATACAATAAACCAGCTCTAGCTTCCCGTCGCCGAGCGGCTTCAGCTCGGGGCCATTCACCTTTACATCCAGAAAGCCGCGGTCTTGATAAAATTTACGGATCGCCGCCAGATCGGTTTCCTTCATCTCCGGCTTATAGGCTCCGAACCACGGCGTGATCCACCATGTTTTCTTCTGCTGCATCACCTTGCGGAGTTCCCATGGATTGTACCGATCCGATGTTTTGCGGGAGGGGAAAATATTCGGAGTCATCCGCCGCCAGACACTTTCTGTCGCGATATGCTCTCCCTGAAAACGGATCTTTTTGACTCGCAGTTTATCGCCCTCTTTGACATTCAGCAGAAGATCAGCCGCTCCGGTTTTCTCGTCCGGCTTTAATTCCCAGGTCACCGAAGCATCCGGATATTTATTTTTACGGCAATACGACTCAACCTTGCGGGCCTTTTCGCCGACCAGAGCTTCGTCAACATAATCACCCAGCTCAAGCTCCAGCTCCTTTTTGATCTTGCGGTTGCTGATGCCTTCCGCACCGGTAATGCTGATCTGCCGGAGGCGAAGGCGGCTGGCCACTTTGTAAACCAGCACATACTTTCCGTCTTCCTTTTCAATCACCGCCCGGACATACGCAAACTTTCCGGAACGGCGGAGATTGTCCACATCATGAGCGACCGACGCATTAAGCTCCATCTCGCTCTCGATCTCCTGCCCGGCACGCAGAGAGGTATAGGCGCGGACAAACGATTCATCCAGCACGGCATTTTCGACATTCTCAATACGAATATCACTGAGCACCAGCGCCGCCGGTCCGGATAACGCCAATCCGGACAACACCATCAGAAGAGCCAGAAATTTCATGTGTTTTGTTGTCATTTTTTACTCCGCCGCGCCGTCAACACCATGCCGCATATCTCTGTCTTCAAACCGTGTAATCTCTCTGAAAAAGTTCATCTTCACTTCGCCCGTCGGGCCGTTTCGGTGCTTGGCAATATCCACAACCGCCAGCGTATCCTCGCCGGAGCCCGCGTCCAGCTCCTTGTTGTAGTAAGAAGGGCGCTGAAGCAGAAGCACCACGTCGGCATCCTGCTCAATCGCGCCGGAATCACGCAAATCAGAAAGTCTGGGCTTATTCCCTTCCCGTCCGCCCTGCTCCGGCGCGCGGCTGAGCTGACTTAAGATCAGCACGGGAACTTTCAGCTCTTTAGCCATCGCCTTGATGCTGTTTGAAATGGATGCCGTTTCCTGCTGACGCCCGTCCCGGGCCCGCCGCTTGTCGTGCAGTAACTGCAAATAGTCGATCACGATCAGTTCCACGCCGTAAATCCTCTTCATCCGCCGGGCGCGGGCCCGCAAATCCATAACATCCAGACCGGCGGAATCATCAACGATTAAAGATGCTTTGCCGAGCTGATCCGCCGCCGTCGAAAGGCGGGAGCGATCCTCGCCAGAGAGAAAATCTTTCCACGCTGGAACTCCGGCACGGCTGTAAAGCATACGACGAACCAGCTGTTCCTGTGACATTTCCAGACTGAACACCCCAACGGAGTATCTTTTTCCGCCGCCTTTTCCCAGCGCGGCGTTCTCGGCGATATTCATGGCGAGCGATGTCTTTCCCATCGATGGGCGGGCCGCCAGAACAATCATGTCGGTGTTGTGCAAACCGCGGAGCTCTTTATCGAGATCAATAAACCCGGTGGGTACGCCGTTGGCGAGAGTATTCCCCTCGATAATCTGTCCGGCGGTTTTATAAACGACATCTTTCCAGTCGTCGGAGGATGAAGTCTTTTTGTCGCTCAGTTCAAAAAAAGCCTCTTCGGTCCGGCTGAGCAATTCTTCAGCCTCTTCATCCGGGCTGTAACAGCGGTCGATCGTTTCGGCGGCCTGCGTAATGATGCGCCGGAGCAGATGTTTCTGCTGAACGATATCAATATAAAATTCGGCATGCGCCGAAGTCGGCGTGCTGTCGATCAGCCCTTCGAGAAACGCATAGCCGCCGACTTGCGTTAGAGAACCGGCCCGCTTCAGTTCTTCGCCGACCGTCAAAAGATCAATCGCTTTCCCTGACTGATACATCCCCATCAGCTGTTCAAAAAACAGCCGGTGCGCAGGAACATAAAACGAGTCAGCGGAAAGCGATTTAGTGGAGCAAAGTTCGATAACCCGTACGGATTCGATCAGAGCGGAACCGAGAACGCCGCGCTCGGCTTCCTCACTGTAGGGCGGAAGGCGACGCCCGCTCTGATCGATGGAACTCATTCTTCAACAATCCATACCTTCAGCGATGTTTTAACTTCAGGGTGGAGAGTGATGACAACGTCGAACACACCGAGTTCATGAATCGGCGCATCCAGCTTCACCTGATTACGCTCGAGATGAATGCTCTGTTCCGCCATTTTCTCAATAACCTGCGCCGCCGTAACGGATCCGAACATCTTTCCGCCTTCGGAGGTCTTTACGGCAATCGTGCAGGAGAGGCTTTCGAACTTCTTCGCCAACTCTTCGGCGGCGGCCTTCTCTTTACGCATCAGCTCAAGGCGTTCGATGCGTTTTTTCTCAATCTGCCGCTTCTTGCCTTCGGTCACCTCGGAAGCCAGACCTCTGGGCAGAAGATAATTCCGGGCATAGCCATCGGCCACGCGAACCACATCTCCTTCAATGCCGAGTCCGGACACCGCATCCATCAATAAAACTTCTACAGCCATTTCAATTCTCCTCTATTCGCGCCTTAGCGCAAAAGTCCCATGACGCGAGCCTGCCGGACCGCGCGTTTCACCTGACGCTGCTGTTTGGATGTCACACCCGTGTACCGGCGCGAAAGAATTTTGCCGCGCTCGGTCATGAATTTACGGAGCAGTTCCGCGTCCTTATAGTCAATCTCGGTCACGCCCTCTAAAAGCCGGCCGCCTTTTTCCTCTTTGTTTGCCACATATGCCATGATCTATATATCCTTTCCTTATCAAAACGGTATGTCGTCTTCATCCGCAACCGGCGCTTCATAATCGCTCGGCGGCGGAACACTGTTATGGGGCGCGTCAGCCGTCTCGGCTCCGCGGCGAGGTGCGCCCAAAAACTGCACCCGGTCCGCGCGCACTCTCAATTTACTGCGCTTTTCCCCCTGCTGGTTAGTCCACTGATCGAGTTTCAACCGCCCCTCGACGAAAACAGGCGATCCCTTATAGAGGTATTCTGCGCAGGTTTCGGCCTGGCGGGACCAAACTTCCACATCCACAAACACCGTGCTTTCCACTGTTTCGCCGGCTTTGTTTTTGTAGTTCTCGTTGATGGCCAGTCCAAGGTCTCCCACTGCGGTTCCCGTCGGCGTATAACGCACTTCGGGATCGCGGGTCAGATTCCCCATCAGAAATACTCGATTCAGGGTCGACATTTTACGCCTCCTGAGCTGCGACCGCCTCGTCCTTCTGTATAAACTGCGCGCGGAATACATTGGTGGCAAGCTTCAGACGATGCTTGAACGCATCAATCTGCGCGCCATCCAGACGGAACATGATCACCACGTAGAATCCGCCTTTTTTCTTTCTGAGCGGACGGGCAAACGGACGCTTGCCAAGCCGCGTTGAGCTTTCCAGTTTGCCGCCCAGCTTTTCCAGCTCGGTCTTTACAGCCTCGATCGCCTGATCCAGCTGTGCCTCATCCAATGTTTCGGGGAAAATAAAAAGCCCCTCATACGGTGTCTTCAATTTCTCTCTCCTTCACTCCTAATACCCTGTTAAAACAGTTCATGGCCTGCTCAATCCCTGCAGTGCAGACCATCTCCACCGCATCGGCGGCACGGCGAACCACATCATCAAGACCCTGCCGCTCGGCTTCCGAAAACGGGCCGAGGACATAATCTGGGAGCGACACACTATCAGGTTTCGGGCCAATGCCAATCCGAATCCTGCCGAAAGCACCGCTCCCCAGCGCATCCATCACCGACTGCACTCCGTTGTGCCCGCCCGCCGAGCCTTGAGCCCGAACCCGCAACTGACCCCAACCAAGCGCCACGTCATCAAAAACAACCAGCAGACGACTGGAGTCGCCGCCTTCCCGGCGCAAAATCGGCTCAACCGCCGTTCCGCTCCGGTTCATAAAGGTCTGCGGCTTTACCAGTCGCACGGGTTCCGAACCGATCCCGCCACCAGCAATCCGGGCGGGAACCCTCCAGCTCCGGCGAAAAGTCATATCTCTGCGGCCAGCCAGCTCGTCCAGCACCAGAAACCCGATATTGTGGCGGGTCATCTCATATTCCCGCCCGGGATTCCCGAGGCCGACAATCACCTTCACTTACATTCTCTCCGCAGACAGATTTACTCCGCTTCTTCTTCCTTCTTCTTCTCGCGGATCACTTCCGGCTCGGCAGGAGCGGCGGCGCCTTCTTCAGCGGCCGGTTCTTCCGCCACCTTCGGCACAGAAACCGATGCCACACCGACATCCGCATCCATCAAAATCGCATATTTAGAGGCATCAATCCGGATATCTTTCACGGTCAGCATGTCGCCCAGTTTAAGCGCGCTGACATCCACATTGATGGCTTCCGGAATATCCGCCGGGAAGCATTCGATTTCGATGTGGTGCAGGAGGTGATCCAGCACGCCGCCCTGATTCTTGACGCCGTCCGGCTCGCCGATCAGTTCCACCGGGACTTCGATCCGCAGTTTCTTGTCCATTGCCACCTTCTGAAGGTCAACATGCACCACGCCGCCGGAAATGGCGTCGTGCTGAACGTCTTTCAGCAGTACAGACTCTTCTTTGCCGCCTTCGATCTGAATCTTGATCATCACGTGCTCACTCGTGTGGTGATGCAGCATCTGTTCGAATTCATGTTTGGGCAGTGACACCGGACGGGCGGCGGTGCCATCGCTGTAAATTACGCCAGGTACCCAGCCGTCGCGGCGCAGGCGGCGCGATCCGGCGGAACCCTTCACATCTCTGTTCTTCACTGTAATCTTTGCGTCCATAGCTCTATTTCTCCTCAAGTTATTCTGAAAAGTGACGTTACCGAGTTGTTATCGTTGATGCGACGAATTGCTTCGGCCAGCAACTCCGCCACGGAAAGAACCTTTACCTTATTTCCAACATCACAGCGGGCAGGTATGCTGTCTGTCGTTACCAGCTCGGTGATCGGCGAATCATTCAGACGATCCACCCCTTTGCAATTCAACAGCGAGTGGCTGACCGCCGCGCGAATTGATGCCGCCCCGGCCTTTTCCAGCAGTTTGGCCGCGGCAGTCAGCGTTCCGGCGGTTGATGTCATGTCGTCCACCAGAATTGCGTTGCAACCCCGCACATCGCCAACCAGATGAGTTGCCTCGACGCGCTCGGCGCTCTTGCGCTCCTTGCCGACCACGGCAACTCCGGCATCCAGCATATCCGCATACGCCGCCGCCAGCTTCATGCCGCCGGTATCCGGCGCAACCACAACCAGATCCTTCAGCTTCTGATCGCGCAGATATTTCACAAAAACCGGCGCGGCATACAAATGATCCACCGGAATATCAAAGAATCCCTGAATCTGCTGGGCATGCAAATCCATCGTCAGCAGACGGTTGGTGCCGGCGGCGACCAGAAGATTGGCCACCAGTTTTGCAGTAATTGGAACTCTCGGCTGATCTTTGCGATCCTGCCTGGCGTAGCCGTAAAACGGCATAACCGCCGTGATGCGCGAAGCGGAAGCCCGCCGGGCGGCATCAATCATAATCAGCAGTTCCATCAGGTTTTCGTTCGGTGGGTATGAGGTCGGCTGAATGATAAACACATCCCGGCCGCGGACATTCTCCACGATTTTCACGAAAATCTCGCCGTCGGGAAAGCGGCTGATCTGCACATCGCAGAGCTTTTCCCCGGTCTTGGCGGCAATCCGCTCGGCCAATTCCCGATGAGCTGTTCCTGACAGAATTTTCACAGTTTCTTTTCCTTAATACAAATCGTCGTGTTTTCCTGACCGGTTCATCCCGCCTAGTGGATTTGCCCGACTAGGATTTGAACCTAGACGCCAAGAATCAAAATCTTGTGTGCTACCATTACACTATCGGGCAGCCCCGTTTAATGCCAAAAAAAACACCTCTCTCCCCCGAGAGAAGCGTTGAACCATAAAAAGAGCCCTTCGGGTTGTCAAATTAAAACGGGAAAGAGAAAAAATGCGGTTCAACAACCGATTTGTTTCCCTCTGCCGCTTTTTTTTTCGTGCATTTAAGTGCGCTTTGAATATGCTCCGCGCGTGAATAAATACAGTCTTGTCTCCATTTTACTATGGTGCGCGGCGCTCAGCGCCTTCGCACAGGACGGCGGTGCGCCTTTTGACTTTAACGCGCTGAAAAACAAAGCGCAGAATCTGGCCGCCGCCCCGTATCAACCAACTGACCGAAGCCTGCCGAAGGAACTGCGAGGTCTCAGCTATGATGACATGCGCAACATCCGGTTCGACCCGAAGTCGGCGATCTGGCGCATGGAGAGGCTCCCGTTCCAGCTCCAGTTTGTGCATCGCGGCGGAAATCAGGTCGGCCATATCACCATGAATTATGTCGAGAACGGCCGCGCCGAACCGATTCCTTTCTCAAAGAGCCTTTTCAATTACTCGCAGGCGAAGGTAACCGGACGGCTTCCGGACGACCTCGGATTCAACGGGTTCCGCATTCACTATCCGATTAACTCCATGGAATACCTCGATGAGGTTGTCGCATTTCAGGGGGCTTCCTATTTCCGGGCCGTCGGTAAAGGTCTGCACTACGGGCTTTCCGCCCGCGGGCTGGCCATCAACGTCGCCGGGCCAATACCTGAAGAATTTCCGGAATTCACCGATTACTGGATCGTGAAGCCGGACAATCGTGCGGATCGCATTAAGATTTATGTGTTGCTGAACAGCCCGAGTCTGGCCGGCGCCTACGAAATGATTCTGATTCCCGGCGTTAACACGGTTATGGAAATCAAAGCCGCTCTGTTTGCCCGCCAGCCGGTGGACGGGATTGGTCTGGCTCCGCTGACCAGTATGTTCTGGTTCGGAGAATTCTCCACATTCCGTCATAAAGATTTCCGCCCCGAAGTGCACGATTCAGACGGACTGCTGATTCACACCGGTACCGACGAGTGGCTGTGGCGTCCGCTCTCCAATGAAGGCGGAATTAAGGTGTCCTGCTTCAAAGACGAAAACCCGCGCGGCTTCGGCCTCCTCCAGCGCGACCGCAACTTTGCCAACTACGAAGATCTGGAAACCTTTTACCACAACCGTCCAAGCGCATGGGTCGAACCAGGGCCGGGATGGGGCCGCGGCGAAATCCGGCTGGTTGAACTGCCGACCGGCACGGAGTATGCCGACAACATTGTCGCCTTCTGGATGCCGCCGGAACCGCTCACTCCGGAAAAGCCGCTTGAATTTTCATACAAACTGCATTGGTTCGGCGACGACCCGGCTCTGCCGCCGCTGGCTCGCACCTTGGCCACGCGAATCGGCGACGCCTCCGAATATCCCGGAGCGAAAAAGTTCGTTCTCGATTTCAGCAACGCGCCGGGACTTGATCGCAACAATCCCGACAGCGTTAAACCGGTTCTCGAGCTGGGCAACGGAATCCTTAAAGGAAAACATCTCCAGCGTAATGATTTCGGAAATTCGTGGCGTGTTTTCTTCGATGTTGAGCCGGTTGACAAAACAAAGCCGGTTGAAATGCGCTGTTTCATTCAGTCTGGCGGCATCCCGCGGAGCGAAACGTGGACCTATTACTGGAAACCATAGAACCCTTTATTCCCGCCTGGGGGACCCCCGAGGAATGGAACAGCGCCTATGAAAAACTCGAGAGTTACCTCCGGGCTCATGAGGTCGACAGCCATTTTCACCGGGCGCATCTGATTACCATGATCCTGCGGCGCGTCAGCCGCCGCTGGCACGGACAGACTCCTCCGGCACCGCTCGCAACGCTGGCGATTGAAGAAACCAACCGGCTTCTGAATGAATGGTTCTCGCGGATTATGGAACTTCCGCCGCAGTCCGACTCCGGATTTACCGCCGCGGACGGACGGGTCGCGCTGTTTCTCTGCGACGCCCCTCTGCGCTGGCCGTACGCCTTTATGGAACCCCGCCATATTCCCGAGGAACTTAAATCGGCCATGAAAAAAAGCCTGATGCGTGCCGGCCCCGAACTGCAAGTGAGCAACATGGTGCCTCGCCCGATTGATCTCGGATTGATTCCGGAATTTGCCGACGACGCCATGGATGCGCTGAACCAGAGACCGATTATTAAAGCGTTCGTCGGCTGGCTGATTTTCCTGACCATTCTGACCTACCTCTTCTGGACAACACGATGACCACAGAAAAAATCCTCTCAGGCGCCCGGAAAGTACGTCGGCGAATCATTTTCTTTTCGCTCGTTCTTTTACTGACCACCCTTGCCACCTGGGTTATGGCCGACATCCTCTGGCGCGGCGGCATGAACAGCTGTGAAATCGCCATCCTGATCCTTTTCGCCGTCCTCTTCACGCCGGTTTCGCTCGGCATCATTCAGGCGCTGACGGGGTTCCTAATCCTGTGGCGCCGCCGTGATCCGACCCGGCTTCTGTCTCTGCTCGAAAAAAATCCGCCGCCCGCCGAACTCCCCGTAACCGCCATCGTCCTGCCGATCTACAACGAGGATGTCAGCCGCGTGTACGAAGGACTGCGGGCCATTTACCGCTCCATCGAAAAAACCGGACACCTCTCGCGCTTCGACTTTTTTATTCTCAGCGACTCCAACGATCCTAATAAATGGATTGAAGAGGAAGTCGCCTGGGCTGAACTTTGCAAACAGGTGCAGGGATTCGGGCGGATTTTTTACCGGAAACGCAAAAGCGCCCTGAACCGCAAAAGCGGAAACATCAGCGACTTCTGCCGCCGCTGGGGCAGTAAATACCGCTATATGGTCATTCTCGACGCCGACAGTATCATGAGCGGCGACTGCCTCGTCAAATTGGCCCAGCTGATGGAACTCAACCCGCAGGCCGGCATCATTCAGGCCGCGCCGGTTCAGGCACTGAGCGACAGCTTCTTCGGGCGCCTGATGCAGTTTGCCGGATCACTCTACGGCCCGGTTTTTCAGGCCGGACTCAACTTCTGGCAGGCCGACGAAGGTAATTACTGGGGACATAACGCCATCATCCGGCTGGCTCCTTTCATCGAACACTGCGCACTGCCGGATCTGCCCGCCAGCAAAATCCCCCGCGCGAAATACATGAGCCACGACTACGTCGAAGCGGCTCTCATGCGCCGCGCCGGCTACGAAGTCTGGCTGGCCTACGGTCTCGGCGGAAGCTATGAAGGCGGCCCGCCGTCATTGCTGGACATGGCCAAACGCGACCGCCGCTGGTGTCGGGGAAATTTCCAGCACAGCTGGCTGATGCTCTCGCCGCACGTCCGCCCGATCAACCGCCTGCATCTTCTGCTTGGAATCATGAGCTACCTCTCCTCGCCGATCTGGCTTCTCTTTATGATCATCGGCACCATGCAGTTCTGGATCGCCTCCCGCTTCGCTGTGCGCACATTCGATTATGATGTCGGCCTCTCCTCGTTTCTCGACATCGGCGGCGACCGTCTGGCCGTCATTCTGTTCTCCACCACCATCTCGCTTCTGTTTCTGCCCAAACTGCTGAGTCTGATGCTGATTCTGCGCGACCGGCAGGCCGCCCAGCCGTTCGGCGGACGGTTGCGCGCGACGATCAGCGTCTGTTTCGAGCATATCTTCTCCATGCTGATCTGCCCGATCCTGATGCTGTTCCACTCCCGCTTTGTTCTCGGCGTTCTGGCCGGAGAAGAAGTCGGCTGGGGCACACAGCGCCGCGGCGGCGAAGGCGGAGCCGACTGGGCGGAAGCTATTGAGGCGTATTCCGGTCACACGCTGGCCGGTGTGCTCTGGGGCATTCTCGCTTGGTGGATTAATCCGGCTTTCTTTTGGTGGATGAGTCCGATCTTTCTGGGGCTGGTCACCTCGATTCCTCTCTCGGTTCTGCTCAGCCAAACGTCTCTCGGCGAAACTCTCCGCCGCATGAAACTCCTTCTCACCCCGCAGGAAAGCAATCCGCCGGTCGAACTGGCGGAACTGCAAAAGCATCTGGACACCTGCAAACAGCATCTGCCGCCGCTTGAGCCGTTGCGTAAAAATTACGGCTTCATGCAGGTCGTGATTGATCCGTACATCAACGCCATTCACATTGCGCTGTTACGGCGCAAAAACAAACGGCGGCTGGACAGCGCCTATTTCACACAGTTGCAGAACCGGGTTGTTACGGAAGGCCCCGATGTACTGAGCCGCCGCGAACAAATGGCGATGCTGTTGAATCCGGAGTGCATGGCTTGGTTGCACGAACAGATATGGTTACAGCCGCCGGAAAAACTGGCTCCGTGGTGGACCATGGCGCTCAAGCAGTACAACGTCCTCGCCAGCAAACCTCAGACTGCGCTTTATCTGTAACCGCTACGACCGGAACAGACTCCGAAAGCCGTGTGTCAAATGTACACCGGCAACCGCCAGACCAACCAGTCCAAGCGGGATTCCGCGAGGATACGCCAGATAACGGGCTGTCCAGCACGGATGATATTTCTGTTTGAAAAAGAATAACCGCTTATAGCCGTAGAACCGGTCAAATTTTTCAAAAACAAACCGGATGGCGCGGTCGTGCCGGCTGTGTTCGTCCGGATGGGCCAGATTGGCCAGCGGAGCACTGCCGAAGCTGACTTCCTTGACTCCCTGCGCCTTGAAGCTTTCCATGGATTCCAGAATCAGGAAGTCCATCACATCCTTAGGTTCGGGACGGCTCCGCATTAAATCCAGACAGCGTCCGTTCCCGTGGTCGTATGAATGCCATGTCGCGAACGCTAATAGAAATCCATCGGCGGTCTTCACCCATGCCGCTCCGGTCTCGCGAACCGACTCCAGACTGAACGAGCTCAGATCAAAACCCAGCTCGCCGCCGCGCTTCCTTCCAAGCCACTCTCTGGAAAGCTCTTCGAGCTGTTTTTCCATACAGGGATCATTCTGCCCTGCCTCATACCAACCGAACTGCAGTCCGTTTTTCACCGCTTTGTTTCTGGCGGTCCGCAGATTCTGAAATTGTTTGCCGGCCAGTGTAAACCCGTCCAGCTCAATCCGGGCCTCTTCGGCAATCCGCAAAAGCTGAAACCCGGCCTGCTCGTAACTGTCCCGGTGGATATGCCGCAAACAGTAGAAAACCGGCTTCCAGTCGCACTCTCGGCAGAACTGTATGAATCCGCTGACCAGTTTTTCGTGGTTCTCCGGCGGACAGATCGGATCAGACAGCACCACGGCAATATCCCGCCAAAGCGCGTAGGCGACAACACCTTCGGCTCCCTCCTGAAAATAGTAACGCTTGTCAGAAAGCAGTGCGAAAATCGCCATCGAATCTCCGGCGTACTTCTGAATCAGCTCCCTAACCTTTTCCAGATCTTCCGGACTGTGCACGGCGTGCCGTTTGGGAATCACCGGGCGCAAAACCATAACCAGCGCCAGCAGTCCGACACCCAGCCCTTGCAGACGGATCGTATGAAGCAGGTGCGCCGCTTCCCGTCCTGCCAGTTCATCCAGCTCTGTTTTAACCTGCAAAGCGGTCAGAACAGCTCCGCGCAGGGCCTCCGTCCACGTTAACGGGTTCCCGAACAGACCACGCCCGCCAAGCACATGAAGGGATATTGTTCCGTATGCGGCAAGCAACAGTAGCGCGCCAAAAGCAACGGCCGCTCCAGCACGGAAAGAAGCCGCATCCGACCGCGCCGAAAAAAGCCGGCGATGGCGCAGTAGCGCCGCCAGCAGAACCGCCGCGACGGCGGAACGGTTCCAGTTAAACGTCTGGGTGAAATTCAAAACGGCAGAAACGGCCAAACTGACCACCGCCATATGCCAGGCCACGTGCTTACGGCGATGAAGCCCCCGGGCCAGCACCAGCAGTACGGCACCCGACAGGAATAAAAGAAACCGTCCGTGCTGGCTCACTTCCAAGGGAACCCACTCCTCCATCGCCGCGATAAAATCCGGTGCCTCCGGAAAAACCGTCGTCAGAATCCCGGCGATTCCGCAAAGCAGAACCGTCATCGGGAGCAGAACAAGAGCGGTCCTTTTTGAAATCAGAACCGCCAACAGAAGCACCAGCAGTGCGCAGTAAATCATCATCTCAACCGGCAGAAAAGATGCGCTCTTTTCGGATGCCGCGGCGGCGGAATCATCACCAAGAGCCCAGGCCACACCTTGCAGAAGAACCGGGCGAAACTCCTCAACCGGCCCGTCAAATCCGTGATTCATCCCCTGAAGCAGATAAAGCTGATGCGGAGATTTCAACAGGCGGATCCACGTGGTCTTCGCCATAAAATCGGCCGTGCCGTGATATTGAACCACTCTCAGCCCGCTCACCGCCTGATTAAACTCGTGCAAATCGAAGGTTCCCGGCCCCGTCGGGGTGATCCCCACCATATCGGGAGCGCGGATTCCATAACGTCCGCGGCTGTCCAGACTCAACAACAGAAGCCCGGCCAGCGAAGCCGGACGATCAGGTCCGCCAGCGGCGGCGACCGCCTGAACCGCGCCGATGCTCCAGCCCGCATAAAGGATCGGCACTTCTTTCGCGCCAAGCTGTTCGACCGAAAAGACCGCGGCGGACGCCATATCTTTCGCCAGCGTCGGCTGATCGTAATCCGTGGCGGCATACTTGCCGAAATCGAAACCGGCGACAGCTACATTCGCTTCCCTCAGCCAGTCGCAAACTGTGTGTTCCCAATCGCTCCAGCCGCCGTCGCCTGAACCGAAAACCACCAATGCGCGGGGATCGCCGCCGGCAGTTTTATAAAGCCGAAGATCAAAGGTTCCGCGCGTCAGCTGGATCTCCGCCGCCGCAGGCCAGCCGCGATCATTCTCTTGAGAATATGCTCCGGCGCAGAAACACAGCAGAAAAAACGCGCCAACCATCTTGAAAGACACGAACTTCACTCCACCAACCCCCCGTTGAAGATCGCGGATATAATCACAAAAAGCGGTGCCGAGGCAATCACCGCCACAGACCAAGTAAAATCAGGAATAGCGCGGCAAACGCCTCGATCAGCGCAATGCTCGGGATGTTAAGATGCGGAGCAACCGTCCGGATTTTTTCGTGGTTCCAAAGACCGAACGACGCATCCAGTAATAGAACAATCGCCGCCCAAACTCTGACCGCATCCCAATTCATCACCCGTCCCCTTAAATTCTGCCACGCATTTTAACAGCCTCTCCAAGCGACGGATGTCCGCACTGCCGTTACTTCGATCCCTCGCAAGGATTGACCTCGACGGTGAGATGGGCGAGTCCGGCCGGAGAAAGTTTTTCTTTGTAATATTCCGGCGTGCGGTTACAGAGGGTCGTCAGCGAAAGAATCGCGGCATCGGCGGAAGGCCCGACTTTCCAGACATGCATATCCGTTATCCGCGCCTCGCCATCGGCTTCAATCGCCGCCCGAATCTGCTCTATCCGTTTGGCCTCCGCGCTTCCATCCAGAAGAACCGGCGCGGTTTCTTTCAGCAGTCCATACGCCCACCTCCAGATCACGAGAGCCCCGGCCAGTCCGACGGCGGCATCCAGCCGGTTCCAGCCGAAGTGTTTACCGGCCAGCAGTGCGGCAATAGCCAGAACCGACGTGAGGGCATCGGCCAGCACATGCAGGTAGGCCGCTTTTAAGTTGTGGTCGTGATGATGCGCGTGATGTTCGTGCGAATGCTCATGCGGCGTTTTAAGGATTAAAGCGCAGACCACATTGACGGCTAGGCCGAGCCCCGCCACCGCCAGTGCCTCGTCGAACCGGATCGCTTCCGGACGGAATATCCGCAACAGCGACTCGGCAAAAACTGTAAGCGCCACCACGGCCAACGCCACCGCGCTGGCGAATCCGCCCAGTGCGTTGAATTTCCCGGTGCCGAAACTAAACGCCGGATCGTGAGCGTGTTTATGCGCATAGTGATACGCCGCAAGAACGATGATGAACGCAACCGCATGCGTACTCATGTGCCAGCCGTCCGCCAGCAGTGCCATGGAACCGAAAACCGTTCCGGCGGCGATTTCAATACCCATGACGGCCAGCGTCAAAATCAGCACGCGCCAGGAGCGCTTCTGCCCGTGTTCATGCAGAATCGTGAAATCATGCGTATGCCGCCACCGGTTCAGATTCTCTGTATGCATATCAAACCGCCTTAAAAATCGCCGCGTCTTCGGGCTTAACCTCGGCACAGCCTTTACATCGTGAACATTTATTTTCCAGCCGCTGAACGCGGCCTTTTTGCTCCAGCGTCGTCAGCATGCCTTCCATCGCCGGAAGTTCCGTCTGAAAATGGCGAGCCAGTTCGGCGAGCGACATCGGCCCGCGCTCTTTGAGCAGATGGATGATTTCTGTCAGCATAAATATCCTTGGAATACTGGAAGAGTGGAATGATGAAAGGCTGGAAGATATCCCCCGAATATCTTTATCCCCATTAATCCAATATTCCTTTATTCCATTGTTCCATTCCTCATCTTACCTGAATTTTCGCGGCGGCTTCTTTGGATAGGATGTACCGGCTTTCGCCGGCGGCGACGACCATGTTGGCATCGTTCGGGCGGTTCTTCATCACATGAACCAGCGCCCCGCTGAAAAGTCCCATTTCCAGCGTCTGGCGGTCACCGTTGGAAATCACCACCACATCCGCGCCCTGCGCGAAATCGCTGAGCGGATGCGTACAGCAGATTCCCTGCCCCGCCAACTGTCCGCAACGCTGTTGCTGTCGTTTTCTGAAAAACCGTCCGAACATGTTTTATCCTTTGTTCCGGGAAACCAGCTTCAGAATAACGGCGAACAGAAATCCCGCCAGCAGAATCGCGCCGATCCAGCAGGCGGACCGCGCCGGATGCGCGGCGAATACCGCCAGCTGATAAAACAGTGTCGCCAGCGCCCACGCGAGGATCGTGAGATAGCCGACGCTGAAGGCCATCCACTTCCAGCCGGTTTCGCGCTGAATCGCGGCGATGGCGGCGACGCACGGCGAGTAAATGAGAACGAACAGCAGATAGGCGAATGCGCCCGCCTTTCCGTCGAACGCGGCCAGCATCGCGGCGGCGGGGTCGGCGCCGTTCGCGCCGTAGAAGGTGCTGAGCGTGCCGACCACCAGCTCTTTACCGAAAATTCCGGTAATCAGCCCCAGCGTGGCGGGCCAGTTGTCCGGCGTGATGCCCATCGGCCCGAACAGCGGAGTCACCGTGCGGCTGAAGGCACTCAGTATAGACTTCTCCGACGTTTCGTTGCCGAAACTTCCGTCAGTTCCGACCGACCACAGCACACTCAGCACGAGCACGAGAACCAGAATCACCCGGCCCGCCCGCAGAATAAATTCCTTGAGCCGCTCCCAGGTGTGATAGCCGATCGCCACGACACGCGGCAGATGATACGGCGGCAGTTCCATCACAAACGTCGAGGCGTCGCCTTTCAGGATGGTGCGGCGGAAGAGCAGTCCACTGCCGATCGCCAGCAGAAGCCCCGTCAGATACAGAGTAAAGATGACTGCGCCGCCGGTTTGCGGAAAAAAGATTCCGGCGAACAGCGCATAGACCGGCAGGCGCGCGCCGCAGGACATAAACGGGTTCAGAAGAATCGTCAGCGTGCGGTCGCGCGGATTCTCCAGCGTCCGCGCGGCCATGATCCCCGGCACGTTACAGCCGAAGCCGACCAGCATGGGAATGAACGCTTTCCCCGGCAGGCCGATGGCGCGCAAACTGCGATCCATCACAAACGCCGCCCGCGCCATGTAGCCGGACTCCTCCAGCAGAGACAGACAGAGAAACATGAAAAAGATCGGCGGAATAAACGTCGCCACAGTTTGAATGCCGCCGCCGAGTCCGTCGGCCAGCAGGACCTTCAGCCAGACCGGCGAACCGATACCGGTCAGCCAGCCGCCGAAGCCGTCCACCAGCCACGCGCCAAGCAACGTATCAATCCAGCCGGTCAGCGGTGCGGAAAACGTGATGGTGACGGTGAAAACCGCATACATCACCGCGAGAAACAGCGGTATGCCGAGCGGACGGCTGAGAACCACCCGGTCAATCGCGTCGGAAAAATTTTTCCGCAGTTCGCCGGTCCGGCGCACTACGTCGAGCGCCAAACCGTGCACAAAGCCGTAACGGCCGTCGGCCATGACGATTTCGATGTCTTCGCCGATGTGTTTCTCCACCTTGGCGATTTCGGTTTTCAGCAGTTCATCGCAGACACCGACCGTAAGCTCCTCCGCCACGGGATCGCGCTCCAGCAGTTTGACGGCAAGCCAGCGGGCCGGTACCGCCACGCGCTCCGCCGCCGGTGTGACCGCCGGGATCATTTCCACCAGCGCCTTTTCAACCTGAGCATCATACGTCACACAGGTCGAACTGATCCGCCGGGCGGCGGCGGACTGAGCCACTGCGGCCAGCAGTTCCTCCAGCCCCTCTTTACGCGCGGCGACCATTGAAATAACCGGGCAGTCGAGATGACGGGCGAGATGCGCCGTCTGAACCTCAATATGCCGCCGTTGTGCCAGATCCATCATGTTCAGCACAACAATCATCGGCACGCGCATTTCCAGAAGCTGGGCGGTGAGGTACAAGCCGCGCTCAATGTTCCGCGCATCCATCACGTTCACCACCGCGTCCGGCTTTTCGCGGATAATATAATCACGGGCGGCGGTTTCGTCGGGCGACCCCGCCGAAAAAGAATAAATTCCGGGGAGATCCACCACGCGAACCTTCGCCCCGTCATGGAAATATTCGCCTTCCAGATGCTCCACCGTCACGCCGGGCCAGTTGCCGACGCGACCGCGTGAGCTGGTCAGCGCGTTAAACAGCGTGGTCTTCCCGCAATTCGGGTTTCCTGCCAAAGCTATGGTAAACTGCTTCATCCGGTCTCCAAACAGGGGCTGGATCATAAAGTCCGCAGCCAGTCTTACGAGCGCAAAATGCCCTTACCAAAGTTTAAAAATAAAACGCGGCGACCATCCGGGTCTGATAATCGGCATCCCCTTCAACATCGGTCACCTGCATCAGCGGGCTCACCGTGAAGTAACCGCCCAAAGCCTGAACCGACAGCGTCGGCCCGACGTAAACAACGTGCTCCCCTTTCGTATCCCAGTTGTCGATCTCCAGTTCATGCACCGCTTCAACCCCCAGAGAAACCCGGTCGGTAATCCGGTACGCCGCGCCAGCGGTCTGCCCGAACTCTCCTTTATCTTCGTTGTAGTCCTTGCTTTCCCATTCCGCCGCCGCTTTGCCGTTCCAGACCAGCACACAGCGCCCGATGTTTTTCTGGAGCAGAAGCTTCCCTTCCGTCTCAATCAGCTCATCGCCCAGCTTCACCTCGCCATAGAGCGCACTGCCGAACGCGTCCTTCTCCGGATCGGTCAACTGATAAATCACCTCCAGCGCTACATCCCGGAAACGGGCCCTGTCCTGCTCGACCGACCGTCCGTCCTGATAACGCCAGTCGGCGTACAGCGCGGCCTGCAACCGCTCGGTCAGGCCGTATTCCACTTCGTGCCGCACATCCAGCCGGTCAAACGAACTGTCCTTATCGTGCTTATGCGTTTTCCACGTGATGTGCTGTTCATACTCCCATACGCCCTTCGGCATCACCGTCGTTTCATAACTGTATGCAAAAGTCCGCCCGCCCGCCTTTGCATTCATCCCGGCCGCCAGCACCGCCCCCGCCAACGCAACAATGATCTTCCGCGACACTCTTCTTTTCATACCGCCCCTTTGTTTGCTAAAGCGAATTAATTTAGCTGTGACTAACTTTTAGTCAAGCGCTGACAGCGGAAAAATTCTGTGGGGCGGTTCTTGGGAAATCCGGGCCGGTCTGTTAGGGTTCGCGCATGGAAAAACTCAGCGACAGTCTGGAAGATTATCTCGAGGCCATTCTGCAGGCCGCCGAGGAAAAAGGCGCCGCCCGGCCCAAAGACATCGCCGCCCGCATGAACGTCAAAGCCGCCTCCGTCACCGGCGCCCTCCGCCAGCTGGCCGAAAAAGAGCTGATCAACTACTCGCCATACGACCTCGTCACCCTGACCCCGGCGGGAAGCCGGATGGCGAAAAAAATCGCCGGCAAACACAGCGCCCTTCTGCGCTTCTTCACGCACGTTCTGGACATCCCCGCTGAAGAAGCCGAGGAATTCGCCTGCACCATGGAACACGCCATTCCCGATCACGTCCTCGAACGGTTTGTCCGCTTCGCTGAATTCATCGAACGCTGTCCCAACAGCGGCGCAGTATGGCAGGGCAAAGCCAAAGGCTACTTCTGTAAAGCGCAGGGGTCCGGCCAAACCCTCTGCGCTGAATGCTCCCTCGAGAAAGACATCTGACCGCGCCTGTCGCCGGGTGAGACACCCGGCCTACAGTTTAAAATGATCGGACATTTTCTGTAGGCCCGACGTCCTCGTCGGGCGCTCCCGCAGGGTTCGGGACAGGTTCTAGAGCGTGTCGTCACGAGATTTTCAACCAAAGGGCAAGACACCGAATATGAACTGCGGCAAGAAACGATGTCGCGTTTTTCGCGTACCGAGTTGCAATACCGCGCCATTGCTTCAGGTGTAAAAA
>JBIIYG010000063.1:0-4978 GCA_044346945.1 Pontiellaceae bacterium
ACCTCTGGCAATTTACTATGAAAGATAGTACTCCAGATTCTCAAAACTATGAGACTCAATTGGAGCAAGCCGTAGAACAAATCTACAGTAGTTTAAACTATCTTATTTCTTTAGATAAGAGGTCTATTATAAAAGACAATACATTAGATTTTAAATATTTAATCAATAGATTCTATTCAAGTTTTAAACCTGAAAGACTTATTCAAGAATTTATTGACTTTCCATCTCAAGAAAGGGAAGAGAATCCTTTAAATTTCAATTTGATTTCTTTGCCTGTTAATATTTTTCCTGGTTACAAAAACCTATATGTAAATCCAGTTTTTAATTGTGGTCACTACCATGATCATATACTGTTTTCAATGTCAAGCCACTATCTTAAACTTATAATTAACTTCTATACTGCTATAGAACTAATGTTAAGTTACTCTCCTATATTCTGTAAAGTCTATAAGCATCCTGGATTCAATTGGCTAGATCATGATTGGGAGAACTCCCTATCAGTCAAGCCGCTGAATGAACCCTGCTATGAAGGCACAATGCTCTATAGATTCATCTCTGCTTTTGAATCAGATCCAGGCTTTACTAGGAGTTTATTCAATAATGGCTTTGAAACAAGGCATATTAATTATAATGAAACGCCTTTAACTTTCTATAGTTCTAAATTTAAAACATACTTAGCAAACCTAGGTGTTGGACAAGTAGCTTCTAGTTTAGCTAATCCTATTATTGCTTTAAAAATGTTTACTAATTTAGAAGTGGCTCCTTATAAAGAAGCAATTAAAATATTTCTATTGCAAAGCGGCTTCACTTCTGAGGCTACAAATACTCTTACTTCGTCCTGTCTATTCAACATAGATCTTAAAGTTTCAGAGATATCAACCAGTCAGAAAGTAATAGATACAACTATTTATTTTCATAAATCTTTTATCTCACACTTCACTAGTAATGTTAATGAATATAGACAGCTATTTTTATTCCTATTAGGTCTATCTATTACTCCTAAGCTATTTAAAATTAGTAATGAGAAAATAGAGCAGATTACAAATGAGTTAGAAAGAAAAGAAGCCAACAGCTACTGGGCTCATTTTCAATCAATACAAACAGAACAGTTAAAAAATAAATTGAAATCAAAGGTTGTCTAATGTCAGTTTTAGATTTATATAACTCTATTAATAGCTGCACTAAATGTAATATTTCTACTAGCTGTACTAAGAAAACATTTGGCCGTATGCCTATGGAAGTACTAGCTAACAATGGTAATAAAACATATAAAATCCCCACTAGCTCTAGACCAATTATGATTATTGGAGAGGCGCCAGGTGAACAAGAAGATGCTTCTGGCTGGCCATTTGTTGGAGCTTCAGGGCAGTTATTAAATAGTAGTTTAGCTACTGTTGATAGCTCAGAGAATCTTAATTCTAATATTTTTATTACTAATCTTGTTAAGTGTCGGCCACCAGAAAATAGAAATCCAAATAAAGATGAGATTACTAACTGCTACCCCTGGTTAGAATCTCAGATTCTTCTATACAAACCAAAGTTAGTTATTGCTTTAGGCAAATATAGCTCTAGTGCTTTAATTAATATTGACCCTTTAAAGATGAAGCTTAAAGATTATTTGAATACTTTAACTAGTAAGACTGTAAAGTCCGAAGATGATTCTCATACTTTCGATCTTGCAGTCAATTATCACCCAGCTTATTTTCTACATAGCAAGCAGTATATGGAGGAAGAAGTTTATAACAACTTACTAGTTGAGTATCAAACTTTCTTTAAAAACTTATATTCAAAATATACTCAAACTACTTTGGCTGCAAGTCCTATTGCAACTATAGAAAAAGTAGAACCTGCAAATCCAGTGCTTAAACCTGTTGAAAATTTAAAAAATAGAAAAACTAAACCAGTGGTAGACTTAGTAAGTTCTACTACTATTAACTATAGACAAATCATTGAGGAGTCTGCACCATGGAACCATTAGAAACACCAAAGACAAGAACTAGAACTAGAAAAGCTGCTAAACAATTAGAGGACGCTACAGAAGAAACTGATTTTTTAGTTGATGAAACTGAAGATACAGAGCCTACTGTTGATGAAGTGCTAACTTCTAATCAAGTAGAAAACTTAGCTGAACCAGAAGCTGAAGCTACTGTTCAAGCTTCTGTAGTTCAAGTTGATACATCATCTTTAACTGATTCACTTCCTACTAGTGAACCTGCAGCTTACTCTTCTGTTCATCCTGTTAACTTACTAAAGAAAGCACTTAAAATTATTAGGACTAGTACCCTACCTAAAAGCTTTACAGCTTCAATTCAAAAGCAGCTATTCTTTTTTGATCCACCTCAGAATGTTCTAGGTGCACCAGTACTATCTCCAGGTTCAGCATATACAGCTCCCGCTCCAGGCTATAGATCCTATGGACATTCAAGAGCTTCCTTTATGCAGACCGCATTAAGTGCTTATGGGGCTGGCATTAGTCTTAGCTATGAAGGCATTCCTTCTTCTCTAATAGATATTTATGCCTATACCATTGTTCATGGTTTTAAAGAGTCTAGCGTGCTAAGAGACATGGTCTCTACATTAGCTTCTAGACTTCTTCAATATCAAAAGCAGGACTACAGTTCTGGTTTTCCTCAGCTTGCTGAAGTTATTGAGCTGGTAGATCTATATCTCAAAGCTGAGTAGCTTTAATTAAAAAACTTTATAAACACAAGTAATAAACAATGAATGATTTTGATCCAATTAGTCCTATTAATTTAACTGAAATATATTCTGACATCTGGGGTCAACTTGACTCCAGTGAATCTAATCTTTCAATTACTGGATTTGACTTTAAGCAGATCAAGAATCTTAGAAATCTTGGTCTTGCTACTTTCTATAGTTTAATATCTCAAAATAGATTCAAGATTGACTCTACTCCAGTTAATCTATTTCTTGAAAAGAAATCTCTACACATCGAGAAGCTTAATTCAATCAACTCAAGTCTGAACTTATCTACTTCTCAACTATCTAGTTTCTCTAATTACTTTGATGTAACTGATTCTAGTACGCAGATTCATACTTATTTTGAAATATCTACAGATAGTTTTCCAATTGAATCAAATGAAGTTCATTGTCTAGTTGCTTTTCCTAATGCTATTAGAAGTGAATTCGATTCAAATAAATTTCTATTAAATCCTAAGCTGTCTATTGAGGGGACTGCTTCTATTTCTATTAGAAGTGTCGCCAACTTAAATCCTAAACCTATTACTGTTACTAGTAAAAGTTTTCTAGCTGCTGATTCTAATGATGAAGAAGAATTAAATTTATTTAATCTTTCAAAAAATTATATTAGCCCTTTATCTTCTAAGTATATTGAAGAGAAGCTACATCTCTATAATATTTTATTTGCCCCGTCTTTTAATGGAAAGATAAATGGCCAATTTAATATAAACAACTGGCTTAACTATTTTCCTTTTCCATCTACTGACGAAATTCAGGCAGCTATTAACTCTAATGAAAACACTGACAGCAGATATCTAGTACAAAGAAATATAGAATCTTTTACAGTTACAACCGTATCTTCAGCTTATAAAAGCTTGTTCTTTAAAGAGCTAAGAGTTTTAAATCCTAATTTTACTTATCAAGATCTTGATAAGTTTCTTGAAGCAATTAATAATTCAAAGCCAACAAAGATCGTAGTTTATAGATTCTTTGATAGAGTCTATACATATGATTCTATTAAGAATATGAACAGTTGGGAATTTGTTAAAACAATATTTTCAACAATGAACTTAGAAGAATTTAGAATGTTTTTTGTTTTTTATAATCTTATTTCTAAGACTAGAAACACAAATATTTTAAACTCTTTGAAGTCAAGTTCTTTTTATAAGCTTTATTTAATTGTTTCACAGCTTGACATACCTAGAATACTTCTAGATATTGTTCCTGGATATGAGTTCAGCTCTATTAACGAGGGATCTCAAGTTGAAACTTTTAAAGAACAGCTTGTTAATTTTGTTGACAATCAAAATACTATTTTAGTTTTACACTGCTATGCAAGTAAATTTAATAGGACTAAAGATAGATCTTACATTGACACTTCTGTCTATGCAGTTCTTGATAGTCCAATTTTACAATTACTAGATAGTGATATTCAGATTTCTACTATTAAAGATTTTGAATTTAAATTCTTTAATAAGAAAGAGTACCTAGAGAATTCTTTTCTTAAAAACAATAGAAGTCATATATCTATATGTCTTAACTTAGATAACATTTCTTCTACAAATTTACTCAATGCATCTTCTGAAGAATACAATTTTTCTTTTACTCAGAAATCTATAGACAAACTATTTGCTACTTTAAAATTTAATTCTGCAGATTCATCAACTGTAGTTTATGACAATAATTACTATAACAAAACTTTCTCTGGTTCTTTCAAGAATAAAATAGATGATTTATTTAATCGCAATTTAAGTTTCAAAGAAAAAACAGATGCTTTTTTCTTTGAAAATTCTGAAGAATTGAATACACCAGATCAAGTCAGTTCATTTAACTTAGGATTTGGATATCCTTCTCAGATGATTACACTTAACAATAGGATTGTTAGCAACTTAATTGTCTTAGAAGATCATCTTTACAAACTGGTTGCATCTAAAATAGACTTGTCTTATCTTGATTCTTATTTTAATCTAAACGAAAATACAGTATCAAGTTATCAAAATCATTTCATGTCTACTATGGCAAGTCATTTGCCATTTACACCAGTAGATTACATTTCTACAATTGAAATTATTACAAAACTTATTGTAGATTCAATTGTATCTAGTGGTGCATTGGATAATGATTCTTATATTGACTGCATCTTTAATAACAATAGAGATTATGAGCAGTATATTTTAGATCTATCTGAACTTAAAAGCGTAAGTCCTAAACCTATTTATATTGTTAGGTCAGATCTTTCCTGGACTAAGCAGCTATTAAATACTATTACTAGCTATTA
>JBIIYG010000038.1:0-4946 GCA_044346945.1 Pontiellaceae bacterium
GAATTCCTTGGTGAGCATGCAATAACGGCGAGGATCTTCGCCCGCTTCGCGGTGAGAGGAGCTGGTACGCAGCTTCATCGGCCAGTAGGGCCACGGCTGGTGCGACGGGCGGCTGCCCGGCGGTTCGGGGAAGAGTTCAAAATTGACGACACTGCGTGCGCCGTGGCGGATGGAGGTGCCGACGCAGTCAGAGCCGGTATCGCCGCCGCCGATGACGACAACATTTTTGCCCTGGGCGGAAATCTGCGGCTCGGCGAAATCGCCCGCGCAGGTTTTATTTTGTAGCGGCAGAAAGTCCATCGCGAAGTAAATGCCTTTGAGGTCGCGTCCCAGGACCGGCATGTCGCGTCCAATGGTGGAGCCGATGGCGAGCACGACGGCGTCGAAGGCTTTCAGTTCGTCGGTGGAAATATCCGTGCCGACGGCCGCGCTGGTTTTGAAAACGATGCCTTCGGCTTTCAGCACTTCGACGCGGCGATCAATGACTGATTTTTCAAGTTTGAAATCGGGAATGCCGTAGCGGAGCAGGCCGCCGATGCGGTCAGCGCGTTCAAATACAGTAACGGTATGTCCGGCGCGGTTGAGCTGCTGCGCGGCGGCCAGACCCGCCGGTCCGGAGCCGATGACCGCGACGGTTTTGCCGGTGCGGGTTTCGGGTACAACCGGAATCACCCATTCTTCGCGGAAGGCGTGTTCGATGATTTCCTTCTCGATATTCTCGATGGTAACCGGCGGAGCATTGATGCCGAGTACGCACGCTTCTTCGCACGGCGCGGGGCAAAGCCGTCCGGTGAATTCCGGGAAGTTATTGGTGGCGGAGAGCATTTCCCACGCTTTTTTCCAGCGGCCTTTGTAGGTGAGATCGTTGAACTCGGGAATAATATTTCCGAGCGGGCAGCCGATATGGCAGAAGGGGACGCCGCAGTTCATGCAACGCGCGGCCTGTTCCTGAAGTTTGTCTTCCGGGAACGGACGGTAGACTTCTTTGTAGTCCTTGATCCGTTCAACAATCGGCCGCTCGGCCGGTGTCTTGCGTTCGAATTCTTTGAATCCTGTTGGTTTTCCCATCGTTCTGCTCCATTTATTTTCCAACCGCTAATTCACGCGAATGTTCGCGAATAAGTTCAGCCACAAAAATTCTTCTCTACCCATTTGCGTCTATTCGCGTTCATTCGCGGTTCCTTATTCCCCGGTTCGCTTTTCATCAGCGATGCGCTGCAAGGCGCGTTTGTAATCGACCGGAATGACTTTGATGAATTTCTTCACGGAGTTCTGCCAGTTGTGAAGAATCCGTCGCGCCACAGCGCTGCCGGTATATTCCAGATGTTTTTCGAGCCGCTCGCACAGATTGGCGATGTCGTCGTTAGTGAGCGGATCGAAATCGACCATTTCCGGATTGCAACGGTTTTCGATAAAGTCGCCCGCTTCGTCGAAAACGAAGGCAATTCCGCCGCTCATACCGGCAGCGAAATTGCGGCCGGTCGGGCCGAGGACGACCACGCTTCCGCCGGTCATGTATTCACAGCCGTGATCGCCGATACCTTCGACGACAGTGTGCACACCGCTGTTGCGGACGCAGAAGCGTTCGCCGGCACGACCGCGGATGTAGGCTTCGCCTTTGACCGCGCCGTAGAAGGCGACGTTGCCGATCAGGATGTTGTCTTCTGCGATAAAGGTGGCATCTTCCGGCGGGCGGATGATGAGTTTCGCGCCGGAAAGGCCTTTACCGAAATAATCGTTGGCATCGCCGGTGATGCGGAAGGTGATTCCTTTCGCGCCGAATCCGCCGAAGCTTTGTCCGGCCGAGCCGGTCGCATGAATGGTAATACGGTCGTCGGGCAGACCGCGCTCGCCGTAGCGTTTAGATATTTCATGGCTGAGCATGGCGCCGACCGTGCGGTGGATATTGCGAATCTGCGTATGAATGACCACCCGCTCGCCGCGTTCCAGCGCCGGTTTTGCCTGACGGATCAGGTCGTGGTCGAGTGCGCCGGCCAGATCGTCACTTTGCTTTTCGGTGCAACGCAACGGAGTCTTCTCGTCTACTGGCGGCTGGTAAAGGATTTTCGAGAAATCGAGCCCTTTGGCTTTCCAGTTTTCAACGGCCTCACGGACATCGAGCCGTTCACGGTGGCCGACCATTTCGTCCAGAGTTCGGAATCCGAGGTCGGCCATGATCTGGCGTAACTCTTCGGCGACGAAACGGAAGAAGTTGATAACGTATTCCGGTTTGCCGCAGAACTTTTTGCGCAGTTCGGGATCCTGTGTCGCGACACCGACGGGGCAGGTATTCATGTGGCAGACGCGCATCATGATACAGCCGAGCGTTATGAGCGGGCCGGTTGAGAAACCAAATTCTTCGGCGCCGAGCAATGCGGCGACGGCGACGTCGCGGCCGGTTAGCAACTTGCCGTCGCATTCGACGCGAATCCGGCTACGCAGTTTATTCAGAATCAGCGTCTGCTGGGCCTCAGCCAGACCGAGTTCCCACGGCAGACCGGCGTGCTTGATGGAGGACTGCGGCGAAGCGCCGGTTCCGCCATCGTAACCGCTGATGAGCACAAGATCGGCTTTGCCTTTAGCCACGCCGGCGGCAACGGTGCCGACACCGACTTCAGAAACCAGTTTCACCGTGACTTTGGCCGACGGGTTGGCGCTCTTCAGGTCGTAGATGAGCTGCGCGAGATCTTCAATGGAATAAATATCGTGATGCGGCGGCGGGGAAATCAGCGTCACGTACGGCGTTGAATAGCGCGTTTTGGCGATCCACGGTTTGACTTTGTGACCAGGTAATTGTCCGCCTTCACCAGGCTTGGCACCCTGCGCCATCTTGATCTGGATTTCGTCGGCGTTGGTCAGATAGTTACTGGTGACTCCGAAACGTCCGGACGCCACCTGTTTAATAGCCGAGCGGCGCAGATCGCCATTTTCATCCGGCAGAAAGCGATCTTCGTCTTCGCCGCCTTCGCCGCAGTTGCTCTTGCCGCCGATGCGGTTCATGGCAATCGCGAGTGTTTCGTGGGCTTCCTGACTGATCGAGCCGTACGACATCGCGCCGGTTTTAAAGCGCTTGACGATAGCGGTCCACGGTTCGACCTCGCTGAGCGGGATAGCGGCGCGATCTTTTTTAAATTCAAAGAGCCCGCGCAATGTGTAGATGGTGCGGTTGTCGTGATTGACCAGGTCCGAAAATTCTTTGAACCGTTCGGCATTGTCGGTACGGACAGCTTCCTGCAGTTTGGCAATGGCCAGCGGGTTGAGCAGGTGATCTTCGCCGTTGCGCCGCCACTTGTAAGCGCCGCCGATATCGAGCGGCAGATTTTTGTCGGAAGCCCGTTTCGGAAAGGCGGCCTGGTGGCGTGCGCTGACTTCACGGGCGATGCCGTCGAGACCGATGCCGCCGATGCGCGAGGCCGTGCCGGCAAAGTAAGCATCAATGACGCTACTGTTCAAGCCGACGGCTTCGAAGATCTGCGCGCCGCGGTAGCTGTGCAATGTGGAGATGCCCATCTTGGACATGACCTTGAGCAGGCCCTTATTGATGGCCTTAACAAAATTCTTCTTGGCGGATTTCCAATCGAGGCCGGTGAGCAGTTCCTGCTTAATCATGTCGTTCATGATCTGGCCGACCATGTACGGATTAATCGCACCGGCGCCGTAGCCGATCAGCAGGGCGAAGTGGTGGACTTCGCGCGGTTCGCCGGATTCGACAATCAGTCCGCAACGGGTGCGCTGAAGTTTTTTGATCAGATGGTGATGCACGGCGGCGGTTGCGAGCAGGGCCGGAATCGGGGCATTTTCCTGATCGGCTTCCCGGTCGGAAAGAATCAGCAGGGTGTTGCCTTTCTCAATCGCCTGCGAGGCATCGGCGCAGAGTTTTTCGAGTGCGGCGCGCAATCCTTCGCCGCCTTCTGCCAACGTGTAGAGCATGGGCAGGGTGAAGGCTTTAAGATGGTTGTGTTTGAGTTTGCGAATGCGAGCTAGCTCGTCGTTGGTGATGATCGGATGATCGAGCTTGAGCTGGCTGCAATGTTTTGGCGTTTCCGCGAACAGATCCTGTTCGGCACCGATATTGGTGACGAGCGAGGTGACCAGTTCTTCGCGGATGGCATCGAGCGGCGGGTTGGTGACCTGCGCGAAGAGCTGTTTGAAATAGTTGTAAAGCAGTTGCGGCTTTTCGGCGAGAATGGCCAGCGGAGTGTCTATGCCCATTGAACCGCTCGGTTCGGCACCTTCTTTAGCCATGGGCGCCAGAATTTGGTTTAGATCCTCCATCGTATAGCCGAACATCCGTTCGCGTTGCAGCAGCGTTTCGGGATCACATCCGGTCGCTTCTTCCGGCGGCAGACTGGAGAGCGGAACAAGATTTTCGCTGAGCCATTTTTCATAGGGCTGTCCGGCGGCGATTTCGTGTTTGATTTCTTCATCCGGCACGATGCGCCCCTTTTCCATATCGACGAGGAACATGCGGCCCGGTTCGAGGCGGCCTTTGCGTTCCACGTTGGCCGGATCGATATCTACAATACCGGTTTCGGAACCCATGATAACGTAGCCGTCTTTGGTAACGATGTAGCGCGACGGACGCAGGCCGTTGCGGTCGAGAATGGCACCGAGACAGGTGCCGTCAGTGAATGGAATAGAAGCGGGGCCATCCCAGGGTTCCATCAGACAGGAGTGATATTCGTAGAACGCTTTTTTCTCGGCGCTCATGGTTTTGTGGTTCTGCCAGGCTTCGGGAATGAGCATGCTCATGATATGCGGGAGCGAGCGCCCGCCGTGATAGAGCAGTTCGACGGCCTGGTCGAGCGAGGCGGAGTCGGAGAGCCCGGGCTGAATGATCGGGAAGAGGCGGTCGATATTTTCTCCGAAGAGTCGCGATTTCAAGAGACCCTGCCGCGCGTTCATCCAGTTGAAGTTTCCGCGCAGGGTATTGATTTCGCCGTTAT
>JBIIYG010000060.1:0-4862 GCA_044346945.1 Pontiellaceae bacterium
ATCATTTGACATTAAACCTCTTTCCCTCGTTATTAAATACTGTAACTGTCGGCAATCTATGAAATTGTTCGGATAGGTATTGAATTATGTCATTAGTGGCTCGTATTGAGATAAATCCTACATGCTTGGTAGAACGACTTGTGCCATATTCAAGATACTTGACATAAGGTGCGATAACGCTATCTACATAGATTATAAAGACATTTTCACCTATAAAAGTGACTTTGGTAGCGTTGTTTTTAAGGTTGCCTGTCTTGTAAGGATAGGTAGGATTACTCTTAACCCTTTCCAAAGCACCCAATCCCAAGCGTTGTAAGACATCTGATCTCATAATAATGTAATGATTTTAATAGCGTTTCTTTCGCTATGCCCTTTTGAGAACTTACCAACACCAATTCCTGCTTGATTATTGTAATCATAGGTAATGGTTTGAACTTGATAAATGTCGCCTTGAAACTCAACATAACCACGAATAGCTTCGCCATTTTGCCAATCATAGATTTGTTTGCTATCGGTTCGTAGGATCAACCGAGTTTGTTCGGTAATTAGATTTTGTAATCTTTGACTATATGTTTTTTCACGATCAGAAACAAGTTCAGCACGAAAATGAATAGGTTCGTTATCTACTGTGTTTGTAGTAGATTCATTAGGAATCCTTTTCCAAAACTTACATTGAAAATACTTGTTTGTAATTAGTGCCATAGTTAATAATCGTAGGCAGTATATCGGTCATCGCCCAATCTTACACCAAAATCACCTGCGTATAGGATATTGACATCACTACCAGCGTTTTCAAGGATTTGTTGAACTTCTATCCCTACTTGGCGTTCTTTCATCAAGGATCGTGGTAAAGTGCCACCACCCTTAAAATCAATGCCTGATTGCTTGGTTATATCGTTTCCACCACTTGCCAAGTCATACTCTAATTGAGCAATTAAAGCTTCTTTAATGACAGGTAAATAGCGTAAATCTTTTGCCAAAGTCAATTCAATAACATCTTTATTACTTTGTGGGATTCGGTTATAGATCCATAAATATAGTGTTTTTGATTGTGCTTTTAATTGGCGAATCGCATTATCGGATGTGCCATATTCGGCAACGATATTACCGACTTGTTCGGTATCCGAGATGTCAAGATGCCAACGATGAACTGTTTTATCGTAGGTCATAATAAACCTCCTAATATAATTTTATCATTAAAAACAAAAAGGCAGAGATAAACCCTGCCTAATTGCCTTACATCACAGGGGGAAAGTGTGATTAAGCGATGGTAAATAAGCCAGAAGATTTTAGGATCGTAATGTTGCCAATGTCATCAACGACTTTGACATACACATAACGACTCGTAATACCTGTGACAGTTAAAGCAGATCCCGAAGTGAAAGTTCCTTTTTTACTTGCTTCGGCAGCATACGCAGTGTCAAATCCGACAAGCGTTTGAGCAACAGTCGCAGAGGTTGAATAGAAGAACTCACCTTCAACTAATGTTCTACCAGTGCCAAAGGTTAAAGTAGCAGTTGGCGCAGCAGATCCGTTTTGAGCAGATAAAGCAATCACAGGTTTGAATCGTGATGCTGGTGCTAAAAGTTTCATCGTAACATCTGGAATCACAAAGGATGTCTTGGTTAAGAACACATTACCTTTGGTGTAGAAAGCAGCAAAACCTAATCGGCAATCAACTTGGATCAATACGCCCGGACCAGCAACAGCATCAACAATCTTAACTGTTTCATCCAAAGCTATACCACGAGCATTTGCCATACCAGATGACACATAACCATAAACACCATCTAATTCACCAACAGGTAATCCTAAATAGCGTTCGGCAAGAGTCCAAATGGCAGAGTTTGCCATGTAGCAAGGTAATCCATCAACCATACCGATAAAACCATTGCGTTGATCCCGAGTTGAAGCGGTGTCAAGCGTTCCTTTGGCAAGGATGTCTTGGGCATAGTTAGATCCACCAACTAAAATGTTGTTAGCAGATAAAAGATAAGGGCGTAAGGATGGACGAATAACAAGGATTCGGTCTTCGGTTGGGAACATATCCACACCTTCGGCTTGGTCACCTTCATCAAGTTTAGCGTTTGCTTGGATGATGGCATCACGAACCGCAGTTGTAGTAGCACCACTTAAATCAACTTCTTTGAATTGACCTTGAACTAATGACTTGGCAATTTTACCTGCGATAGTCATTGCGTTAATGTTTCTATAAAGCAATAACGAGAAGTTCTTGGTTTCGGCTTCAAGTAAATCAACAGGAATCATATCACGAGTCGCATTGCGGATCGCAATTGGTTTGTCAATTACAGTGATAACATCTAAACCATATTGAACTGTTTGTGGTTGTTCAAAATCACCAGATGCGAAAGGTTGTCCATTGTAGTCAGCACCTAAACTACGAGCTTCTTGCGTGAGTGGTAAGACACGAATAACATTGATACGACCACCCTTTGCGTCTTTGGCGAATCGTTGCGTAACACCTTCACCATCATTTTCAATAATGTTTTGACCGACGTTGCGTAAGATTTCGTTTGATAAGATTAAACGAGCTTGAACGCTGTTAATAGTCGGTTGATTAAAATCGGATAAAAAGTTTGCCATAAATTACTCCTCTGTAATTATTTTGCTAATCCACCAAGTTTTCGGATAAGGTCTGATGTAACCTTTTGATCAGGAACATTAGCAGGTTGTCCTTTGATCCTTTGTCCAACTACTTGCTGTTTCTTTGCCAATTCTTCCGCTTCGGTTTCCGAGACAGGTTCTCTCACTGCCACTTGTTGTAAAACACCTTCAAGTGATGCGAGTTTAGCTTCTAATCCACCAAGTTTTTCAAGCAATGGTGCGATAAGCCCTTGAACCATTTCCATCGGATTCGGTTGTGGTTTTGGTTGTGGCGATCCTACTTGTTCAGCAAGTTCTTCTTCTACGCCAGCAGTCGCTGGTGGCAAATTAGGTTGTGGAACTTCGGCAGGTAAAGCACCTGTTTTTTTAAGTTGTTCTTCTACACCTTCTTTGACTTCTCCCACTTGTTCGCCAAGTTCCTTGCCAAGTATATGCTCGGCAGCTTCGGTTTTAGGACTTTCTTGGACTTCATGAGCTGGTTCGGGATCTGGTTTCTCGGTTAATGTTGGTTGTGGTTCTTTGCCTGTTAATTCGGCTTGTTCGCCACCTTTGGCATCCACTGGGATTCCATATTTTTTAGCCAACTCAATAATGACTTTGGCGTCTTGTTCATCAAGTTCGCCTAACTTCTCAATAAGTTTCGCTAATTCTTCGTGTGCCATATAATCCTTTTCTGACGTCTTTGGGATGATTCTTATTCGCACTATTCATTTTGCTCGGCTCACATACTTTCTTTGAAAGTTCCCACCGAAATGAAAAGGCAACTCAATATCTATCCACGAATATATTTTCTCATTTTTTTGCTTACTTGGTAGCGTATAGGATAGAAAGCGTGGTTATTTTGCTTACTATACTGTTGATAAACTTGTTTAAGTTCCGATACCTTATCTTTAAGTTTTTTGGATCGTTTAGGTTCGGTTTTAGATAGGATGATGGATTTAAGTTCGGTCTTGTATATCATCCTTTCAAATGACCTTTGTTTCTCGGTAATCTCTCGTTCTTTCGCTATTTCTTTGGCACTATAATCCATTGGTGGTCTAACATTTTTTTCATACTTAACCATACGATGCCGACAATTGAATCCAAACAACCCATTTTTCCATACACGACCACTTTTAGTAGTGACAAAGATGTCGGTTGCCTTTTCAATAGGTTCATACTTATAACCATCAATAGTTCCACTTGAACCATCTAAACTGTATAACTTGCCTTGAAAGTTCTCACATCGTTTAGAACAGTCGGCATGTGTAGAGATCCAAACAAGTTTTGTTCCATCTTTCTCATATTGTTCTTTTTGATTGATATGAAACTCTTGTCGGATTGACATTTCCATCAAGGATCGTAGCGACAATGATCCCTTTTTAATAAGTTCTAACTTTTGTTGATTTTCTGGCAGCGTAAAATCAATCTTAATTTCAAATGGTGGTTCGGTAATAGGATCTTCAACAATCGCATCCATAGATTTACGCAACGATTGATAATAATCTTGGATATATGGCGTTCCCTTTTCAAATGTAAGAGTAGAACCTTCGGTAACATCTGCTATGTCATTGATGTTTAACAAGGATAAATTGCCAAACATTACAGTAAGCAATTCGGATTGTGTTTTAGGTTCTACACCAAGTAATCGTTTCATCTCTTGTTGTGCCTTAAAAAATAAACGATCAGTAGAAGATTTGAACTTATTATAAAGAACACGCTTTGAGTATTTTAGAGCTTCAAGCATTGCTTTCTTTTCAAACAGTTCGTTCGGAATCTTGGTAGAAAACTCTTTGATTAGTTCATCAATCTTTTTACTTGTATCGGCAACCAAAACACCATTAGTTATATCTTCAACGATAATCTCTTTCATTTTAGATTCGACTTCGTTGATCAGAGCAACATACTCTGCTTTATAACCACTACTAAAAGATGGCATACATTACCACCTTATTTCTTTGCTTTTTTAGATTTGACTTTAACTTTCTTTGCCATATTAGATTTCCCCATTTCCCATAAACTTATCCCAACCTTGTTCTTCGAGATATTTCTTATACATTTCTCTTTGCTTTTCTGCTAACTCACTGTCCGAACCATGCCAATTGCCTTGTTCATCGTATCCAAAGTTTTCGCCCTTTTCTAAATTAAAAAATTGTTTAGGCGTATTGCTTTGGTCAAAAGCAGCAAGTGGATCAACTGTCGGAATCGAGTTAGGTGTTTTAGGTTGTGCCATCGGGATCGCACTTGGTTGAAGCTTG
>JBIIYG010000039.1:0-4697 GCA_044346945.1 Pontiellaceae bacterium
GACCGTCAACTGGTCCACGCCGGGAGTAAACGTGAGATCAAACGAGGGAGAGAATCTCTCTCCGATCGCGCCAGCCAGCTGATCCACCGCAATGGCCTGCGCGTCCTTCAGGGCCTCCTGAACCTCGGGGTCGTTAGCCGCATGCTCCGCTGCGCGAGGAACCTGATCCACCCAGATCACGTGCCCGCCGACCTGCCTGAATTGATTCAACTGCCGGACAACGGAAACCGGAATGAACTCAAGCCGGGGCATGATAATCGTGTGGTACGAACCGCTTCCAATCCGCATCAGACCGTTTGAGATCTCCGCTTCGGCAACCCCCTGCGGATGCACAATCATGTAGCCTGCATCTGCGGCCAGCAGCGCTTTTTCTGTTACGTCCCAGGCGTGCTGCCGGGCTTCGTTCGCAGCCACCACTTGTTTCCAGTGCTTTGCGGATGCGAGCAGATCGGCCTGAAACATGGCGATCGGATAATAGAGCGCCACGCCGGCTTCGCGCTGCGCCCCGCGCAGGATCAAGGCCATCCGCCCGGTGTACTCGTTAAAAAAACGGTACTCGTCTTCCGTATACCCCTTGGCGGCTCTGCGCCGTCCTGAATCATCCGGCCGGTCAACGGGCTGCAGCGGCAGATAGGAGGTGAACAGGGTTACGCCATGGAAGAAGCCCATATTGACGGAGTTCAACAGAATCGGCAGATCCGGGGAAAGCCGCGTCAGGCCGTAGCCGCCGACGATTGGATCGAGCAGGCACAGGGTGGCGTCCCGCTTTTTCCAAACGGCTACAGAGGTGGTAAACCGGGCGAACTCATAGTGGAACGCGTCGAACTCGGAGGGATTGGGAATCGCGGTATCCAGCGCAGGAACGTCGAACTCCGAGACAAACTTCATGTAGTCGCCATAGTTGGCCACATGCATGCAGAGATGTTCATCCAGCAGGAAATGGCCGCTGGAGTGGATGCCGCGCTCATTGCACCACAGCCGGATCTGACGGGCAAAGCTGTCGGCCAGCAGATCCGCAACCGCCTGCCGGAAATGGATCCGTGCGCGGCGGGCCGAATCATCGTCCCCCTCAAAAAGAGAAGAAAGGATGGAATCAAGCTCATACCCATGCATCTGCTCGAACCGGGCCGGGAGCTCCTCGCTCCAGGGGACACAGGCATACGGCGCCTCGGAATTCGGCTTCCAGTGCGTCTGCATGAGATTGGCTTCATTGCTGTAAAAACCCTCCACCTTTTTTGCGGGGTCCTTAATCTGAGCCAGAACCGGTTCATGCATAAGGGCGATAAAGCGGGCCATCGCCGCACGGTTCATCAGATCCGGATAACGGCCCGTATGCTTGAACTGTTTCATGGTCGACTGAGCCTGCACATCTTTGTCACGGACGTACCGCGCGAAGATCCGCAACTGCCACTCCCCCTCCAGTCCCTGAAAAGAAAACTGCTTCGGCCCGGCGGCGATTTTCTGTGCGGCGGTCCGATCGGCACGTCCGTCCCGAACCGGTTCGATGCGGGCCTGCACAATGTCGTAAAGATCGGCCGGCAACGTGTACTCAATCTGCGCGGTTCCTCTTCCGGCCATCGTCAGCATCGTCAGGCCCTTGACTTCAAAATCGGGATTTTCAGCAACCACCTTGCCGCCAGCCATGCCGCTGGGATACCCGAAATCATCCGCCAGCCAAACCGGACTTCCGGCGGCAACGGCCGCATCGACCAGCGGTCCGATCTTTCCCGGTCCCTTCTCGTCCTGCTGATAAAGCTCCTTGTAAAAAAAGCCCGTGTATCCGCCGATGCCGTATTTCGGATACTCCTCCAGCGTTTTGTCACTGAGCTGATACTGCACCAGCCGGTACTCGCTCGGCGGGTTTTTAAAATGCTCACGCAACGTATCAGCCGACACCCCGCTGCTGCCAAAGAGAGAACCACCCGCAGCAGCAGCCAGAGCGCAAACCCCGGTCAACCGACTAGATTTTCTATAAATGCATCTCTTCATAAACCTCACTCGCTTCCATTAAGTTCCTGTTCACTCACACAATCCCGACCGGCTTCAACAGTCCGGACGGCTCAAATACACAATCACCGATCCACTCTTCACCCTCGGTAATAAAATGCTGCGGACCGACCCAATACCGATCCCGGACCGCATCGTGAAGCGGGCCAAAGGTATTGCGGCGCGTCAGAACCACCTCCACATCCGCAAAGCCTTCCGCTCCGGATACCTCCGCCTCAAAGGGATCCCAGCCGAGAATCCGTCCGTTCACTTTTGCGCAGGCACCCCCGATTTCAGGCAGACGGATTTTGCAGGCGCCCTGCGGCAGCGGAACGCGATAGCGAACGGCGCCGGAATAAAACGGCAGCCCTTGAGCACACAGATCGCCGGTCTCCAGTTTTCCAACCATTGGAACAATTTGGCGGACGGTTCCGTCCAGCTGAACGCCGAAGTTGCCAAGCAGGTAAATCGCCTCCAGGTTGCTCTTTTCCGTATAACGGGTTTTCAACAAAACGGCGTTTACGCCGTTTTGTAAAAAGGAAGATGGAATCCGGATCCGGTGGAAAGCAATGTCGATCCAGCCTTCTGTGCCAGTCAGGTCGAGGGGGTGGCCGTTGATTTCAACCGAGAAGTTTTCGGGCTCTTCCAGAACCAGATCGATCCATTCAGGCATGTCTGCGATTTCAAACTCGAATTTCAGTTCAATTTCACCGAGCTCTTTCGCCGGAAGTTTCGCGGCAAACCAGGGCTGAAGCATATTCCCCCCGCGCCGCTGTACCCCCTTCGCATCCCGGATGATCTGATCGATTTTAAGAACGTCTCTTGCCGGACACCACTCCCCGCCGTTGATGCGATATTCCGCAGAATCCAGCACGCAGATATTGGGCTCGGAGAGCGTGTAGTCGAAGGGGCCGTTGACGAAGGTTGAAGGTTGAAGGTTGAAGGTTGAAAGTTGGAAACTGGATGTTGAAAATTGAGTTCCCGAGGCCACCCATAGCTTCTGTCCACCCTTTGGAAAATCTGCTTTAAAAATTTTCCACCCCTTGGAGATTTCAGCGTCAACCGCCGAAATCTCTCCGGTTTCGCAGTTCCATTCGAAAACCGGCAGATCGGTTTTGATTTTTACCGTGGCGTTTTCGCGCCGCTCCGTGCGGTTCACATTGAGCGCGGCAAAAATCAGACCGTCTTCTGTTTTCCGGAGCTGACCGAAGATGTTTTGTGCTTCAACAACCGCTTGAGAGGGCGGAACGCAGGCCAAAACGGCATCTTGGGTGAAGGCGATGGATTCGTAATGCGTAACGAGTAATGCGTAATTGAGAGCATCCACATGCGTCGGGGGTTCGCCGGCGATGATTACTTTTCCGCCTGCTTCGACAAATCGGTTAAGCAGTTCAAGCGTGGAAGAACGGATCGTCTCCATACCTGAGATAAGAACCGTTTTGTATTTTGCACATCCCACCTTCAACATTCCACCTTCCACCTGCCCCATTCTCCCCATCATCTCTTCGTCGCCGTAATCGAAATCAATCTGACTTTCTAGTAGCCACTTGAAGAGCGTCTGATACCGCTCCTCCAGCTTGCGGATCTGTTCATCCTTCAGAGCCAGCCGATCGGACCAGCCGAGGTGTACCTGAGCCCAGACGCTTTCGACCGGATTGATAACGAGCAGATCGCAGACCGGCCGCCCCTGCGCCATCATGAAGCCGAAGCGGGCAAAGTAATCTTCAATCGCCTTGTACTCCTTATACCATGCGGACTGGTGCAAGATGCTGGCCGGATAATCGCGCTTGGCTTCGCCGCGCATGGTGTACCACGACAGGTGATGACAGCGCAGGTTGATCCCGAGGAGCGCCTGCCAGTCTCCGACCGCTTTGTGACCGGCAAAAGGCATCTGCCAGCCGGTGCATCCGTAAAGTTCGGAAAGCATGCGTGATTCACCGAGCTGACGCGCGGCCGAGGCGAGCTGTTTGACGATCCAATAGTTTTTGTTGTGTTCGCCGAGCACATCGACACCCGGCAGATGCATGTGTTCATAATAGCGCATCATGGAACCTGACATCGCGGTCTGAGCCGTCAGATTGTCTTCGTGAAGAACATGGCCGGTCAGAATCAGGTTGTGCCGGTCGCACCATTCCTTGCAAGGGATGGCAAAGTTTTCGAGAAACAGCTGCTGAAGCAGTTCAACATAATGCCACTTGACCTGCGAAATCCGCTTCCCGTCCACCTGCAGGAAAAGCTCAGGGAGCTTTTCTTTGAGGTCATAGCCAAAGCGGTTTTTAAATTCATCAAACAGCCTCGGCGTGTACGGAGCGCAAAACGCGCCGTCGTCCCGGTACATCGAAAATCCGCACAGCAGCGCCCCGCGATGCGGTTCATCGGTAAAAATCCCCTTGATGGATTTACCGAGGCGTCCGCCGCACTTCTCCGCATATTTTTCGTGGGTGCATTTCAGAAACGCCTCCGTCGCCGCGCGGTTCATGGTGTCGATGTAGGTGTAGCCGTTATAAAATCCGTCCGACCCCTGCTCGACGACGCGAAAGGTCAGCAGTTTTTTTCCTTCAGGTACCGTTCCGGCGAACGGCTGCAGGTTTTCGCAGAGCGCAGCATTCAGGTCGGCGGTCCAGCGTCCGAGAATGTCAGACGTGTCGGACAGGTCAGACGAATCCGACCGGTCCGACACTTCCATCAAGATGGCCTTCTGGCGGAACTCG
>JBIIYG010000040.1:0-4597 GCA_044346945.1 Pontiellaceae bacterium
CCACGCGCCGCCGCCCCGGGTTAGATGAAGTCCGGGCACAAAAAAAAGAAGTAGAGCTCCGATGTAATAAACCGTCTTCGATGCCCCTTGCGACAGCATGAATATGCGGTCGTCGCGCTGGGCGGTCGCATGACCCGCCAGCAGTCCGCCGATCCCTCCGGTGATCACGGGGAAAAACGCCGCGAACCCTCCGCCGAGCGCGCCCGCCGTTCCGCCGCGTAACAGCAGGTCGGCATTGATATTCAGTGTGTTCCGCACGGCCTGTTCCGGCAGTTTAACGCCGCTGACCGCATTGAGCAGACACCACGGAACCGCGAACAGTCCGACGAACGCGGGCATGATGTTCTGAAAAGCATTGTGAATCGAAACCGGCGAGCGGTAAAGAAGCAGGAATCCGAGCAGGCCGGACAGAAAAAAAGTGAGCAGACCTGCGCCGAGCGTGGACCAGGCGCTGAAAAACTTCCGCCAGCCGGCCGGCCCGCGGGTTCCGCCTTTCGGCCATTCGCTCATCAGGAGAAAAACGATAACGCTCCAGATAATCCAGTGGATATGCGGAGTGATCACATAGCGGACAACCGGCAGGTATTTCGGAGCGAGCGGCCCGACGACGAAAATCAGAATGAAAATTCCGGCCAGTCCGCCCGCGCCGATGATCATCACGCCTTCATAACCGCGTCCGGCCATCAGATATTTCTGACCGGGCAGAACGGTGAACACGGCGCTTTCGTCGGGCGCTCCGAGCAGAACGGACGAAATCGTATTGAGCATAGACCAGCCGGTGACCAGACCGATCATGAATGGGATGTAAACCTCCGGCATGGCCGCCAGTCCGCCGCCGTGCAGTGAATACAAAAACAGCGCCGCGAGGCCCATGAGGTTGTAGATGTGAAAACCCGGAAGAACAGCAAGGAAGCAGGACAGCACCGTCCCGGCCAGCACCGCTGTCGCCGCGACGATCATTTTTCTTTCTCCGCCCGCAAATCGGCGGCTTCGCGTATCCGGAGCTGTGCGACGCCCTTGTACACATCAATCCGCCCGTCGGCGCAGACCCGGCTTCCGGGCACTGGAAGCCCCTGCTCCAAACCTTGGAAAACATCCTCCCAGAAAATAACCGCCAGTTGCGCCCCGCCCTCTTCAAGCGTCAGCACATACGGTTTTTTCGAGCCGGGCCCCGGGATATCAACCGACTTCAGCGTGCCGGCGACAGAAATCCACTGTCCCTGCCGGGCCGCGGTAATATCCGCCAGCGGAATCGGATTTCCCGCAGACCGGACAGCGGCGGGTTTCCGGTGTAACACCAGACCGGACGACTGCATACGGAGCTTCGGCTCCTGTCCTTCGCTGACACTGAGCGTGCCGCGCACTTCCACCCGGTCGCCACGACGGGGAATTTTACCCGCCGCCTTCAAAGCGTCGGCCTGAGCCCGTCCGCCCAGCACCGCGATTTCGCCGCTTCCGTCGTTGAGATTAAAAACCATGCCGCCGGACTTGAAAATGAATGTGTCGCCCGAGACTTCTCCGGCCATGCGTACCCCGGCGAAGTTCATGGTTTGGGTGATGTCCGCAACCCGCACAGCCGGAATATCCCGGCTCACGGAATAGAGATAGAGCAGAACCAGCCCCGCCGTCGCAAGCACCAGCGACGCGTACCGGAGAACCCTGACCCGCAACGGACGATCCCCTTGCGGGCCGCAGGCCGGGATATTCTCCACCGGACTCATCTTAGAACGCGCCGAATAAAACTGTGCTAAAGGTGGTCACCGGCGAAGTCTCGCGCATATCGTCAATCGCGGCGCGGAGTTCAGCCAGAAGCTTCTGGGCGTCCACATAAATCTGATCGTCGTTAACCAGCTTGCCGAGCGTGCCTTCGCCGGTTTGAATCTTATCGGTAATACTGCGGATATTCGCCATGGCCGTACTCAGATCCTGATAAAGCTGTTCGTCTTTGGACATCAGCTTGCCGAGAGTGCCTTCGCCTTTCGCCAGACGGTCGGTCACTTCCTGCAGGTTGTTGTAAACGGCATCGTCGTTCAACAGCTTGCCGATGGTTCCTTCGCCCTTCGCCAGCTTGGCGCTCACGTCGCGCAGGTTGTCGTAGAGCGCGTCGTCATAAATCAGCTTGCCGAGCGTGCCCTGTCCGGTGCCGACCTGATCCGTCAGTTTTTTGATTCCGGCCACAGCAGAGGCCAGCTCATCCAGAATATTGATCGGATCTTTGCCGACAATCGGCGCATCTTCCGGGAGCGGAGCAGCGCTCAGCGGCCCTTCGTAGATTTTAAGAATCTTCCCGCCCAGCATGGAGGAATCCACCACTTCCACTTTATAGCCTTCACGGAACTGCACCGGCACGTCGAGATCGGCGCGCACAATGACGTGACTGTTGTCCAGCGCCGTCGTTTTCACCACGCCGACCTTCATGCCGCGCAGGAACACGTTGTCGCCTTCACGCAGTCCGCTGACTTCCTCGAACGAAACCGCCACCGGATATTTTTTCTGCAGGAAATTCTGCCGGCTCAGGATGATGGTGAACACCCCCAGCGCGATGAGGACAATGAACATGAAGAAGCCGACCAGCACTTCGATGCTGAGCTCCTTGTTGTAGTGATCGGATTTACTGTGTTTATCAGGCATGTTGCTCCATTCCTTTCTCCCAGGCACCCCGGCGGGTGATGTACTGGGACTCGAGGAAACGTTGAACGGTTTCGTTGGTTGATTGAATAAATTCGTCCGGTGTGGCGTTTTCGACGATGTGTCCGCCGTCGATCATCATAATCCGGGTTCCGATAGCCAGCGCGCTGTGCAGATCGTGCGTGACCACCACGCTGGTGATACCCAGCTCCCTGCGCAGATTTTCGATCAGCTTGTCAATCAGCCGGGAAGTAACGGGGTCCAGACCGGATGTCGGCTCGTCGTAGAGAATAATTTCCGGATTCATAACGATGGCGCGGGCGAGGCCGACGCGTTTCTGCATCCCGCCGGAAAGATCGGACGGGAATTTCTCCATCGCGTCTTCCATATTCAGCAACCGCAGTTTTTCGCGAACGGTTGATTCGATCTCCTCTTCGCTCATCTTCGTGTGCTCACGAAGCGGAAGCGCCACATTTTCGAAAACGGAAAGCCACTGCAACAGCGCGGCGCCCTGGAAAAGCACACCGAACCGGCGGCGCAGACGCTCCAGCTCTTCACCCCGCGCCTCATTGATCACATCGTCGCCGATGCGGATCGAGCCGCTGTCGGGGCGCATCAGCTGAACCATGTGCTTCAAGGTAACGCTCTTACCCGCGCCGGAAAGCCCGACGATCACGAACGTCTCGCCCTTCGGCACTTCAAAACTGACCTCATCGAGGACGGTTTTGCCGCCGAGCTGTTTCGTGACTTTGTCGAACGTAATCATATGTAGAACAGCCTCGTGATCATGTAGCCGACAATCAGGATCATCAGGAACGAAATAATCACCGTCTGCCGGGTGGCGCGGCCGACACCGACAGCGCCTTCCGTGGTGCTCAGCCCCTGATAACAGGCGACGGTGGCGATAATGATGCCGAAAACAACCGCCTTGAAGAGACCAACGTAAAGGTCTTTGTTCTCGGCATAGCGGGTGGCGTTGTCGAGATAGGCCTGAAACGCCACGCCCAGCTGGGTGGAGCCGACAATCCCGCCGCCGAGGATGCCCAGAATATTCGTGTAAACCGTCAGGATCGGCATCATCACCGCCAGAGCGACCAGACGGGGCATCACCAGAAACCGGTTCGGATTGATGGACATCACTTCCAGCGCCGAAATTTCTTCTGAAACCGCCATCGTGCCGAGCTGGGCGGCAATCGCCGAACCGACGCTGGCCGCGATAATCAGCGCAGTCATGAACGGCCCCATCTCGCGGATCATCACAATCGTCACCGCCGTGCCGATATTGACCTCCTGCCCGAAGCGGCGCAGTTCAAGGCCGGTCTGCAGGGCGAGAATCATGCCGGTGAAAAACGCAACCACCGTGATCACGCCGAGGCTCTTGATGCCGGTGATGTAGAGCTGCATGGCGGTTTCGCGGCGGGCCCGCGGACGCCAGATCGTTCGGATAAACAGCGTCGCCGAAAAAAGCATGATCAGCGCGTTGCCCATATCATGGCAGGCCAGAAGAATCATCCTGCCAAGCCGCCGGGATGAGCGGATCGGCACATCCATATACCGGTAGATCTCTTTAAACGGCGCTATCATTCGGCTTTTCCAAACTGCATGAAATAAAGGAGACGGACACTCCGGTCTCCGGCCTGCTTTTTATACGCCAAAAGACCTTTCAGTAAAGACCATTCCTTGCGGTCCTCCGCCGGTTCACATTCGCTGTGCCAGGTGAACCACAGAATATCCTTACGGATTTCTCCATCATTGTTCGTCCGTTTATACAGCGTCCAAAGCGGAGCCCAGTTACGTTCGATCGGCGCGCTGTTCTTAATCGGCCAGAATTCCAGCAGACGGAACCGGGACGCGTCGCCCTCCCTCTGCCAGCTCATCAGCGGCCAGATTTTCCAATAATTGGAAATTTCGACCCGCTCTCCGCCGGGCGCGTCCTTTGCGGCGAGAAACGCGCGATCCATGTAGAAAA
>JBIIYG010000015.1:0-42994 GCA_044346945.1 Pontiellaceae bacterium
TTTCACATCCAATTTTTCTATGGATTCCGCAGTCAATTGCGAAATTCTTTATGCGGCAGGCTCCAGCGCCTCCACTGGAACCTCAGCCTCTACCGAAGTTCCCATCAACTCCATCAATATCTTCACCCGCTCACCGCCGGGAAGAATCTGTTTAATCAGAGCGGGAAGCCCGCGCAACGCACCTTCCGTCAGTGTCGCGACATCCCCCTCCTTCAACCCGGACGGCTGAACCACAATAACGCCGTCCGCCTCTGCCTGAAGCCGGGCGATCAGAAAATCCGGCACCTGCGCACATTCTCCGCCGAAACGAACCAGTCCGCTGACCCCGACCGATGCAGAAACCGCCCGGCACATTGTGTACAGATTGAAACGGGCAAAAAGATAGCCGGGAAACAGCGCCTCTTCGAACCAGACTTTCCCTCGCTTTGTGTTGCGCCGGAAGCGGATACGTGGACAAAACACCTCGACGCCGTCCAGCCGCTTGAGCTGGCCGGCGGCAATGTTCTCCCGCTTGGGCTGGGCTCTTACGCAGTACCACGGGAATTGGGAAATTAGAGGATTTGAAAATTGGTTCATTTGGATTTTTGTTTTTCGATATAGCGAATATATCCGTTGACTAATTTAACTGCGGTTTCAATCAGCCCGCGGCCTTCCATAAGCGTTTTCTGGTCAATATATTCTTCGTCAAATGCCGTCAGAAGATGATCCAGTACCTCATAAGCGGAACCCCGGGCCTGCCGGCAGAACTGAATATTCTCCTGATAGTGAAAACGTCCGTACCCTTCAGCAATGTTGGCGGTCACTGACCGGGCCGAGCGGGTCAACTGACTCCACAGAATGAACTTCTCTTCCTTCGGAAGTGTCCCGACCTGCTGTGATACCCATTTCCGAAGTTCACGCCCTGCTTTCCAGCAGTCAAGATCCTCAAACGTCCTGAATTCAGAGTCACTCACCTCTGCCACCTTTCCAAACTTTCAAATCATCTAATTCCCAAATTGTCTGATCTCAAATCATTCCGGCTTAACAAAGTTCATAGCAAAGGGCAGAAGCGCATTCGCACGCTTTTGCCAGCCTTTCAAACGGTCAATCCGCTCGGCGATAAATTCTATTTTTTCAGGGTCTTCCACGGCCAGCAGACTTTCGATGCGCGCCATTCTTTCTTTGCCGCTGTCCATGTACGGACGGATCTGCTCATTGACGAACCCGGCGACGATTTTACGCAGTTCAGCCTCAGCGGAAAAGAAATCTCTCCGGTCGCCCGCCACATAAACCGGATTGACTGCACCAAAAGACCGTAGAATCTTAAGTCCTTGACTGGTAGAACCTTTGCTTATCTTCAGCTTGCGCATCAAGTCGTCGATGCACATGGGTCGGGGAGAAATGAACAGGACGCCGTAAAGCTCGCCGACTGACCGCGGGAGGCTTAGCACTCCGGCGATCCGTACAAAAATATCAACGACCTCTTTTTCAATCTCTGAAAGCGCCGGTTGCATGCCATCCTCCCGATCATTCAGCTTGTTCAGAAAATAATGAACATTATATTCTCTTACAAGACAATTCCTCATCCATATCCCGCTTGGATTTCCCCTTGACCCTTTTTCCTTGGAAGCGTAGTTTCTCGGCCTTGCAGTTGGTCTCTGGAAGAGAGTGGGCCCCCGGTCCGCTCTTTTTTGCTCCAAGGCCTTGTTGTTTTAAGCTTTTTGAAATCGGGAGGGGACGATGAACAGCGAACTGAGTGCCGTTGTGGAATACATGGAACGCGAGCGCGGAGTCGATCGCGAAACCATTATCGGAGCAATTGAATCCGCTTTGCAGAACGCCGCGAATAAGAGCATGGCTGACGCCGAGGATTTGCGGGTTTCGATCAACAGAGAAACTCTTGATATCAAGGCGTTTGCACGCAAGAAGGTCGTGATCTCTGTCAATGACCGCTATAAAGAGGTCAGCCTCGCCGAAGCCCGCCGCACCAATCCGGCCGCCCAGCTCGACGAAATGATCGAAATCGAATCAACCCCCCGCAACTTTGGACGCATTGCCGCCCAGACCGCCAAGCAGACCATTCTGCAACGCATCCGGCAGGCGGAAAAGAGCCGGATTTTTGATGATTACAAAAACCGCACCGGAGAAATCGTCACTGGAACCGTGCGCCGTTTCGAACGCAGTACGGTTATCGTTGAGCTGGATCACGGCGCCGAGGGCGTCATGCCGTCCAAGGAACGTGTTCCGACGGAAGAATATGAAGTCGGCGAGCGTATCCGCGCTTATATTTCGACGATCAAGGAGCGCGAATCCGGCCCGGAAATCATGCTGTCACGCGCCCACCCCGACTTTGTCCGCCGCCTTTTCGAAATGGAAGTGTCGGAAATCGCCGACGGCACCATGGAAATCCGCGGCATCGCCCGCGAACCGGGATACCGCAGTAAAGTCGCGGTGATCTCGCACGATGAGCGGGTTGACCCGGTCGGCGCCTGCGTCGGAATCCGCGGCATGCGCGTCAAAAACATCGTCCGCGAACTCAACGGCGAAAAAATTGATATCGTCCGCTGGAGCGACGACACCAAGACGCTGGTTGTCAACGCACTGGCACCCGCCAAGCTCAAGAGCGTCGAAGTTGACGAGCCGACTCATACTGTTACCGTCACGGTGGATGCCGACCAGCTTTCGCTGGCGATCGGCAAGCGCGGACAGAATGCCCGCCTCACCTCCAAGCTGATCGGCTGGCGCGTTGACATCCAGAAGGATGAAGAGGCGATGAATTTCGAAGAACGCGTGAAAGCGGCGGTGGATCACCTCGTCGCGGTTCCGGGCATCGGCGAAGCCTGGGCGGAAAAACTGGTGTATGCCGGATTCCTCACGATTGAAGGCATTATGGCCGCCGATCTGTCCGACCTCCAGGAAATCGAGGACGTTACCCCTGAACAGGCGCAGGCTCTCTGGAGCGCTGCGGAAAAAGCCTACACGACAAAACATGGTGAAATCAAAGAATGAGAGTCCACGAACTAGCTACCGATTTAGATGTAACCGTCGAAGAACTGCTTGAAATCCTCAGCGATGTGGAGATCAAGGCCGAAGACGGTCAGAGTCTGCTTGCCGATAAAGAGGTTGCCGTCGTCTGTGACGAGCTCGGCTTCGCCTCGATCGAGGCGGCACGCGCCGCCACAGCCGCCAAGAAATCGCCTGTTGCCGCAAAGCCGGAACCCGCCGCCGCTGTAAAAGCTCCGGCTCCGGAACCGGTCGCGGAAGAATCCGAAAAAGAAGAGTCCGGCAACGTACTCGCTTTCGCCAAGCCGCAGATTGCCGTTAAGGAACTGGCCGAAAAAATGGCGATCAAACCGAATCAGCTTATTGCCGAGCTGATGCGGATGAATATCTTCGCCTCCATCAATCAGGACATTGATATCAAGGTCGCTAAACAGATCGGCGAGAAGCACGGCTTCACCGTCGAACTGAAGAAAAAGGAAAAGGCTCCGCCGAAACCGGCCGAGACTGTTTCGCATAAGCCGGTCGTGGCGGAAACCAAAGACCGTCCGGAAGACCTTGAAGTCCGCCCGCCGATCATCACCTTCATGGGCCACGTTGACCACGGCAAAACCTCGCTGATTGACCGCATCCGCAACACCAAGGTGGTTGCCGGTGAAGCAGGCGGCATTACTCAGCATATCGGCGCCTACACGGTCGATATGGATGCCCGCCAGATCACCATTCTCGACACTCCCGGCCATGCCGCTTTCACCGCCATGCGCGCCCGCGGCGCAAATGTCACGGACATCGCGGTTCTCGTGGTCGCGGCGGACGACGGCGTGATGCCGCAGACATTGGAAGCGATCCGGCACGCCAAGGCCGCCGGAGTCTGCATCATCGTCGCGATGAACAAGATGGATCTGCCCGGCATCAAACCGGACCGCATCAAACAGCAGTTGAATGAAAACGGCGTGATGGTGGAAGACTGGGGCGGCAACATCGGTTGTATTCCCGTCAGCGCCGCCACCGGCGCCGGAATTGATCAGCTTCTTGAGCGGATTACCCTTGAGGCGGAAATGCTGGAACTGCGGGCGAATCCGCACAAGAAAGCATCCGGCTTCGTGATCGAGGCGCAGATGGAACCCGGCATGGGTCCGACCGCCACCCTGCTTGTCCGCGACGGCACACTGAAAGTCGGCGACAACGTTCTTTGCGGCGCGCAGTGGGGCCGCATCAAGGCGCTCATCAACGATCAGGGTAAACAGGTGCGTACCGCAGGGCCTTCCCGCGCGGTAAAGTGCCTCGGCCTCACCGGAGTTCCCGGAGCGGGCGATGAATTCTGTATCTGCGCCAGCGCGGGCGAAGCCCGTCAGCTGTCAGAAACTCTGCTGGCCGAAATCAAATCCAACGAACTCAACCAGACAGTTCGCAGTAAGATGTCGCTCGATGACCTGTTCGCCCAGTCAGCCAATGTGGGCGATATCAAGGAACTGAACGTTATCGTTAAGTGCGATGTTCAGGGCTCCGTTGAGGCAATCGTCCACTCGCTGTCGGGAATCAAGAGCGACAAGGTGAAGCTCAAAATTCTCGCCTGCGATGTCGGCAATATCACCACCAACGATGTCATGCTCGCCAGCGCCTCCAACGCCATCATCCTCGGCTTCCATATTGCCAAGGAAAGCGGCGTCACCGCCGAAGCGAAAAAAGAAGGCGTTGAAATCCGCCTCTACAGCATTATTTACGAACTGCTGGAAGAGGTCGAAGCCGCCATGTGCGGACTGCTGGAGCCGGAACTGCGCGAAACCTACCTCGGAAAAGCCGAAATCAAAGCGATTTTCGATATGGGCAAACGCAACAAGGTCGCCGGCTGTATGGTGATCGAAGGCCGGATCACCTCCCGCGCCAGCATCCGCATCAAACGCGGCAACGAAGTGCTCTATAAAGGAACCATCGGTTCGCTCAAACGCTTCCAGAGCGATGCCGCCGAAGTGCGCGACGGTCAGGAATGCGGTATCCGTCCCGACAATTTCGCCAACTTCCAGGAAGGCGACATCATCGAGGCCTACACCGTCGAAAAGATCGCTCAGAAGCTCTAACTCCGCCGGAGCGCGAGTGAACGAATAGAGGATGGATTGGATTTATGGGTAGCGCACGCATCATCCGGGTCAACGAACTGCTCAAGCGCGAAATCGCCGTGGATATTCCGCGGCTTTTCGCCAACGGCAACTTCGACACCGGCGCGATCACTGTTACCGGCGTTGAAACCGCGCCGGATCTGCACGATGCCACCGTCTATATCTCCATTTTCGGCCACGAAGACAACCGGGAACGCATGATCCGCTTCCTCAACTCGCACCGGAAAGAGATTCAGGCGCGGATGAGCAAGAACGTCATTCTCAAGTACACTCCCCGCCTGCACTTTAAACTCGATACTTCGGTGGAGAACGGCGACCGCGTACTCGGCATTCTCTCTCAGCTCGATATCCCGGATGACGAGGACCCCGCCGATGCGTAAACGCAATTTCCTGCCCGATCCCGACGGGCTTCTGCTGATCGATAAACCCTGCGAGTGGACTTCGCACGACCTTGTCGCCAAGGTTCGGAACCATTTCCAGCTGAACAAGGTCGGCCACGGTGGAACGCTTGATCCCAACGCCACCGGACTCGTCGTTCTGCTGATCGGCCGCGGTACCAGTCTTTCCGCCAAAGTTATGGGTGGCGACAAAACCTACGAAGGTGAAATCCTGCTCGGTGTCGAAACCGACTCTCAGGACACCGACGGCGAAATCACATCGGAAAAAGATCCTTCCGGCGTGACCGAAGAACAGCTCCGCGCCGAAATGAAAAAAGCGCTCGGCGACCAGATGCAGATGCCGCCCATGGTTTCCGCCATTAAAAAGAACGGCGTTCCGCTCTACAAACTCGCCCGCAAGGGGCAGGAAGTAGAACGCGAACCGCGCTTTATTCATGTCTATAAGTTCAATCTGCATTCGTTCGCTCCGCCGCGCGTCACCTTCGAGGTTCAGTGCACAAAAGGAACTTATGTGCGCACCATCGCGCATGATCTCGGACAGCGCCTTGGGTGCGGAGCGTGTCTGTCGCAACTGCGGCGCACTCAATCCGGAAGTTTCAGCCTTTCCAGCGCCTGGAAGCTCGACGACGTCCTGAAGTGGAACCGCGCGGAACTTGAAAAAAACATGATTTCTGTTAATCAGTTGCCCTGATGCAGCACGTTCAAAACCTCGAAAAGATTCCGCCAACGGAACGGCCCGTCGTCCTTGCGATGGGATGCTTCGACGGGGTGCATACCGGACATCAGAAGGTTATCTCCACTGCGGTTGCTCAGGCAAACAGCCGTAACGGCGAGGCGTGGGTTTTTACCTTCAGTCCTCACCCGGCCAAGGTGCTCAGCCCGGAAACCGCACCGCCGATTATCAGCGCGCCGCAGGACCGCCTGCGTCAGCTCGAAGCTCTGGGCGTATACGGCATCATTGAAATCCCGTTCGACCATCATTATGCACACATCGAACCGGAGAGTTTCCTTTCCAATCTCCGGAAGGCCATTCCGACACTCAGTGGAATCGTCTGCGGACGCGACTGGTCGTTCGGACGCCGGGCGGGCGGAAATTTCCAAACACTGGAATCGTTCTGCAAAACACACGGCATAACCGCGACGGCTGTTCCGCCGGTTCTTTACCACGGCGAGCGGATTTCCAGCACACACATCCGCAAAGCCGTGCAGACCGGCAATATCCCGCTGGCGGAAAAAATGCTCGGCAGACCCTTCGCTCTCTTCGGCACCGTTGTCGAAGGACGCGGCGTTGGACGAAGTCTCGGATTCCCGACCGCGAATATCGTCCCGGACAACGGGCTGATTCCGGCTTCCGGCGTTTATGCGGCATTCACAAGAGTCGAAAGTCAAAAGTCAAAAGCCAAAAGTCCAGACATCGATTCCCGACCGCCACTCGACACCCGCCACTCGACACTGCGGCCTTCCGCTGTTTTTATCGGCGAGCGAAAAACCTTCAATGATCCGGAGTCTGTCATCGAAGTCTATCTGCTCGACTTCAACGGAGACCTTTACGGACAACCGCTCGAAGTCTGTCTGGTGAAAAAACTGCGCGACATTCAACGCTTCCCGTCCAGGGAAACACTGGTCGAACAGATCAAAAAAGACATCGCCAATGTAAAACAGGTTTTGAATGAAGTGCCGTAGCGGCAGGTCGTCCGGCTTTCCCCTTGCGTTTGCCGGTTCTGTTCTGTTAAAAATTGCCCGTGCCAAGTGGGCACAATGGACGGGGTGGAACTTAACCATAAGGAGTATGCATGCATTCGCGTAAAATGGTCGTGACGGGTCTCTTTTTTCTGACGGTTCTTCTGGCTCAGGCTTCCTTTGCTGAAAAAACAATCATGGGCGATCCTGAATACGGCACCAAAGCCGCCAGCACAAAACTGTGGCGCGGGATTGTTAATACCGCTCTTGGCTGGGGTGAAATCATTCGTCAGCCGATTGTGTGCACAATTGATGACGGAGCCGTGGGCGTCCCTGTCGGTCTCATCAACGGCGTCTTTATGAGCCTTGTCCGGACCGGCGCAGGGATCATCGAAATCGTCACATTCCCGATGCCGCTCGACAGCGAGATCGGATATGACAGCCTGATGAATCCTGACTACGTCTGGCAGAAAGCCGACTGATCATCAGCATTTGACTGATTAGAAAACCCCGTCCGTCAGGCGGGGTTTTTTATTGGATCGAAAACACGAGTCCGCCCCACTCGTTATCACTGTCGCGGACGATTTCCTTGCCTCCGAGCCGGACAAATGTGTCGGCTACGCCATCGAGCTCCATTTCGCGGATGCCGGTCAGCAGGAGGTATTTCCCCGCTATACGCAGAAGCGTCGCGGCGTTATCAATCAGCAGAGACGAATAGATGTTGGCGCAGACAATGTCATATTTTTCGTCGGGCCAGCCGTCGGTGATGTCGTGCTGGCGAAATGACATCTGATCGGAAACGCCATTCACTGCGGCATTCTCCACCGAACATTCGACGCAGATCGGATCAAAATCAACACCCAGCGCCTTTGCAACGCCCAGCTTGACCGCGGCGATCGCCAGCACACCGGAGCCGGTGCCGACATCGAGCATCGTCTCCGCGCCGCTTTGCGGGACGAACCGATCCAGCTGTTCCAGACAGAAGCGCGTCGTGAAATGGTTGCCGGTACCGAAACTCAGCCCTGGATTAATCACCAGCTCAATCCGGTCGCTCTGTCCGGCGAGCCACGGCGGAACCACGCGCAGTTTCTTCCCGATATCCATCGGCTTAAAATGCTTCTTCCAGCTCTCCGTCCACTCCTCATCGGCGTATTCGCGGATGGCGGTTCCAAAGTTCGAAAACTCAGGCAACGCCCGCAGGGCAAGCTCGGCTTCAATGGTGTTGTCAAAATAGATTTCCAGTGCGCACTCCGTGCCGCCCGGCTTTTTCAGCTCCACAACGGTTTTGGCCCAGTTTTCCGCCACCCAGTCACTGATCGGCTCTGCGTCTTTTTGCGCGATCATCAGCGTCAGAATCGCGCCACCCTTTACTTTTTCCGTTTTCATGTGCAGGGCTTATACCGTAAATTCCCCGCCAATGAAAACGGTTGTTGCGGAAACTGTGCTTTTAGGGCGCGAGGCGTTTGAAACGCTCGGCGAAGTTACCATCATTCCGGACCGTCAGATCGGGCCGGAACATCTAAAAGACGCCACGACGCTGATCGTTCGCTCCAAAACCAAAGTAACGCCGGACCTACTCAAAGACTCCGCAGTCCGGTTCGTCGGCACCGCCACCGCCGGATTTGAACATCTTGATGTCCAGAGGCTGGAAAACCGCGCCATCAGCTGGTGCGCCGCGCCGGGATGCAACGCCGACAGTGTTGCCGATTATATGACCGCCGCCCTGCTCAGGCTCCACACAGGACACCGCGTTGATCTGGAAGGAAAAACTCTCGGGATAATCGGCGTTGGACAGGTTGGTTCGCGCGTTGCAAAACGCGCCGAAGCGCTCGGTCTGCGCGTTCTGCTCAACGACCCGCCGCGCGCCGCCAGAGAAGGCGATACTGGATTTGAGACGCTGGAAAAACTGCTGGCCGAATCAGATATCGTCACACTGCACATGCCGCTGATCAAAGAAAAGCCGTGGCCGACTCTCAGGATGGCCGACTGCCGCTTCTTCGAACAAATGAAGCGCGGTGCGGTTTTCATTAATGCCGCACGCGGCAAAGTACTCGATTCGGACGCACTGCTTCTCGCAAAAGCCGGCGGCATTATCTCGCATGCCGTGCTCGACGTCTGGGATCCGGAACCGCTGATCCGCGCCGATGTGCTGGCCGCCGCGACCCTCGGTACGCCGCACATCGCCGGACATTCCTTCGAAGGCAAACTCAACGGAACCGTTCAGGTTTACCGCGCGGCCTGCCAGTTTTTTGAAATCATCCCGTCATGGGATCCCTCGCCGTCACTGCCCGCGGTCGCGGTGCCGGAGCTGACCATCAACCCGACGGGAAAAAGCGATCTTGAGGCGCTCGCCGAGGCGGTTGAAAAAGTTTACGACATCCGCGCCGACGCTCTTTCTGAAAGAGATATTGAGCGGTTCGACAAATTGCGCTCTGCCTACCGCGTCCGCCGGGAATTTAAGAATACGGCAATCTCTCTTGCCGGGAGCAGACCGGACTTATTGAAAAAATTCGTTCAGGCAGGATTCGGCGGTTCCTTGCGAACCAAATAACGGGTGAAACAAAGCCGGCATTTCATCAGCGCGCTGTCTGGACGAAACCAGCGCATGAAGCGCCCGCGTCGTATTCTCTGAGCCGCCTCGGCTCGTCCGCAACGAGGACAGCGGTTTTCAGAATGCACCTTCAGCCGCATAACAACCCCTTGTTAAAGCGGGTCTCATTATACGGATTTTAGTCAGAAATGACAGCTTTTTGTCGGGGATGCCCCCTCAAACGATAGTCATCGGTAATTGAAAAGCTGATCCAGCGTGTAACCCGTTCCGGTGGATATAGAAAGCGCCGCAACGATCTTATCCTGAATGTTGCGCGTCAGGCGGCGGCCTTTACGGCCCTTCTGAACCTGCTTATGCGTCAATCCGTCCTTCGACGCCGCAACAAGGTCATGGTTTTTCAACCCGCGCTCTTCCATGATTTTATCGAGTGGCTGAACGCCAAACTCCAGTTCTTTGTCGCTCATAGATTTTGCTCCAGCACTTTATCAACCGCATTCATCACCGTTTGGACATCCTGCATCGTGTTGAGATGCTGTAAAAGATCGCGGCGTCCGCGCAGTCCTTTGATGTACTGCGCCAGATGCGGGCGGAAATGCAGACACGCCCCCTGTTCCGGATTATATTTAGACTTACAGCGCCGTCCCTGCGCCGTGTTGCCGGTCATCTCAACCAGCCGAAGCAGATGCGTTTCAATCACCTTGCGCCGCTGTTCCAGCGACGGCGGCTTTACGGACGGATCTTTAATTTGATTAAACAGCCACGGATTACCGACCGCGCCGCGTCCGATCATTACGCCGTCCACACCCGACACCCGCACCATCTCCGCCGCATCCTCGGGCTTAACCACGCCGCCGTTTCCAATGACTGGAATTTTCAGCGCCTGCTTGATCTCGCCCAGCTTTTCCCAGTCCGCCGGGCCGCCGTGGAAATTGCAGGCGTAGCGCCCGTGGACAGCAATCATGTCGGCACCGGAATCTTCGACGATTTTGGCAATCGTCATATGATCCGGGAACGCCGGGCTGAAACCGATGCGAGTCTTCACGCTCACCGGCAATGACACGGCCTTCTTCACCGCGCGGACAATCTCGCCGATCTGCTCCGGCTCTTTCATCAGCGCGGCGCCCGCGCCGCGTCGGACGACCTTCCGCACCGGACAGCCGCAGTTCAGATCAATCCAGTCGAACGTGCCGAGCTTTTCAATATAGATCGCCGCATCCACCATCGCCTCGACCGACTTTCCGAAAATATGTCCGGCGATCGGATGGTCGAGTTTGGACACTTCCAGGAACTGGAACGTCTTCTGCGAATCGCGGCGGATGCCTTCGGCGCTGGTCACTTCGGTATAGCATGCGCCCGCTCCGTTTTCTTTACAGATCGAACGGAACGCCGCGTCGGTGTAGCCCGCCATCGGCGCGAGCACCACCGGAAAGTCGATCGTCACCGTTCCGAATTTGAGAGGGTTAAGCATTTTTATTTGCGGAGCAAGCTCCGCTTGGAAAAGCGCAGGCAAGCCTGCGCACTCCAAATCAGTTTCGAATCAGCGCCAGCACCTCGTCGCGCTTCTGTTCCATCTGCGCCTTGGTTTTGGCTTCGAGGTTGAGGCGGACGAGCGGCTCGGTGTTCGACGATCGGACATTGAACCACCAGTCGGCGTATTCGTAGGAGTTGCCGTCGAGCTGGAATTTGCGGGCGTCGCCGTATTTAGCGTCGAGCTTTTTGAAAACCGTCTGTACGTCAGCAACCGTGGAGTTGATTTCGCCGGAGCCGCAGTAGCGTTTGAGCGGTTTGATGAGCTGGGAAAGCGTTTTGCCGGTTTTGCTGATGAGGTTGGCGACGCAGATGGCGGCCAGCGACGAGCTTTCGGTGTAGTAGTTGTCGCGAAAGTAGTAGTGGCCGGAAAGTTCACCGGCGAAGACTGCGTCGGCTTCGCGCATCTGCGCTTTGATGAAGGCGTGGCCGACACGCGACATCATCGGACGTCCACCCGCTTCTTCGATGACTTCTTTGACAGCCCAACTGCTCCGCAGATCGTAGAAAATGGCGGCACCCGGGAACTCTTCGAGCATGGACTGCGCGACCAGCGCAGTGATCATGTCCATGGTGACCACATCGCCGTTTTCGTCGAGAAACCCGGCGCGGTCCGCGTCGCCGTCAAAGGCGATACCAAAGTCATACTTGCCCGCCTTGAGCTTGGCGGAAATATCATGGAGCGTGTGGAGGTCGAGCGGATTGGCTTCGTGATTCGGGAAGGTGCCGTCGAGCACATCGTACATCGGAGTGATATTGAACATTTCTTTGGTGAAGGCACCGCCTTCGGAAATGCCCATGCCGTTGGCGTAGTCAATGACGACGTTGAGCGGCTTCTTGATTTTGGCGAAGGTGCGGATGTGCGCAAAGTATTCCGGCTTAATGTCGTACGTCGTCACCTTGCCGGGCTTCGCGGCAGGCGCATCGAACGCTTCGGTCATCACAATGCGCTCGATATCAGCGATACCGGTTGCGCCGGAAATCGGAATAGCCTTTTCGCGGCAGATTTTCATGCCGTTCCATTCGCCGGGGTTATGCGAAGCGGTGATGATGGCAGAACCGTCGGCACCCAGTTTGCCGTTGGCGTGGTAGGACATCGGCGTAGAAGAAAGCCCGATGTTAATCACATCCACACCCTGCATAGTCAACCCTTTGGCCATCGCGTTAAACAGCGGCGTTGAGTGCGGACGCATGTCATGACCGATCACAAAAGTTTTCGTTTTAAGGAAGGTCGCAACCGCGCGGCCGATTTTGAAAGCGGTGTCGTCGGTCAGATCCTTACCGTAGATTCCGCGGATGTCGTATGCTTTGAAGATTCCAGCCATTTTTCTTTTCCTTTCGCTTAAAAACGAGCGCCTTTTCTACTGAGAAACCACGGGCGATTCAACAAATCCTTGCAGGTAAAAACTGATCGTCGGAGTTTCCATACCGGAAACCGGCAGAATAATCGTCTTTCGCTGTTCGCCTTTCCGCCCGGCGGCGGTGAAAATCGCTGTCAGCTCAGCGGTTTCGCCCGGCCCGATCATCCGCTTATTCAGCCGGGCCTTGGTGCAACCGCAAGTCGTGCGCGGCATTCCGGTATCAAACGTCGTATCCCCCTCGTTGCGAATCACAAAAACATTCGTCACCACTGCCGACTGGCTGACTGTTCCGAAGTTATAAGACGGTTCATCACAGACCAGTTTTGGTTCAGCGCCTCCCGACACTGGAACGATCAACAGGAGAAGAATTCCAAATAGCGAATAGCGAATATCAAATATCATTAGAGAAGCTCCTGCTGTGAAGCGCCCGGCTTAAGACCGAACAGATCCAAGCCGCGCGGCAGAACGACGCGGCCCTGCGGCGTCCGTTTGATAAAGCCTTCCTGAATCAGATACGGTTCATAAACCTCTTCGATCGTGTCGGCTTCTTCGCCGACCGAAACCGCCAGCGAGCTGATGCCGACCGGGCCGCCGGCGAATTTTTCGATGATGGTCTGCAAAATCCGTTTATCCATTTCGTCGAGGCCGCTTTCATCGATTTCAAGCAGGGCCAGCGCTTTGGCGGCGACTTCGGCGGTGATGACGTTGCCAGCCTTGATCTGGGCGTAGTCGCGGGCGCGGCGCAGAAGGTTATTGGCAATACGCGGCGTGCCGCGCGAACGGCGGGCGATTTCGAGCGCGCCGTCCGGCTCAATGTCCACATTCAGAATGCGTGCGGAGCGTTCGATGATTTTCTGGAGCGTGGCGGCATCGTAGTAGTCAAGCCGGTTGACGAGGCCAAAGCGCGAGCGCATCGGCGCCGAAAGCAGGCCGCTTCGCGTGGTTGCGCCGATCAGCGTGAACGGCTGAATGTTCAGGCGCACGGAGCGGGCGTTCGGCCCTTGGTCGATCACGATATCGATGACGAAATCTTCCATCGCGGAATAGAGATATTCTTCGACCGACTTCTGCATGCGATGAATTTCGTCGATAAACAGAACGTCGCCGCGTTCCAGACTAGTGAGCAGTCCGGCGAGATCGCCCGGCTTGTCGATCACCGGCCCAGATGTGCATTTGATATTGGCACCCATCGCTTCGGCGATAATGTAAGCCAGCGTGGTTTTACCGAGACCGGGCGGGCCGGAAAGCAGGGCGTGGTCGAGCACATCGCCGCGTGCCTTCGCCGCCTGCACAAACAGCTCGAGCCTCTCTTTGATTTTATCCTGACCGGTGAAATCAGCAAACCGCGACGGACGCAGCTTGATGTCGAAGTCCTTGTCGGGGCGATTCAGCGTTGTGACGGTGTGTTCCATAAGAGAATCCTAAGGGGGCGGCTACATAGGTACCGAGTTAATTTTTCAATTTATGTTTGGGAGAAGCCGGCGGCAGGAAGTTTTCGCCGGTCACCACGCTCCGGCCGGTTTTCTGCTCCAGCGCAAGACGCGCATTTTTGGCGATCTTCCCGCCCTTTTTACCCGCCTCAGCATTTTCAGCCAGTCCGGTTGCCTCAACACTCTCAGCAATCTGGCGGGTGGAAAGTTCTGCCAGCGCGGTGAAAATCAGTTCCGCCTCGCTCATATGGTCGCGCAGGTTCTGGCTCTTGAGTTCCTTGATTTGCTTATGCTTTTTAACCGAAACCCCGCTCCATTCCTGATGAATGATATTGGTCAGAATCGCGTATTCCTCTTCACCTTTGATCTCGTGCTCTTTCCAGTAGTCAGTCAGCTTATTGCGGGTTTCCTGCCCCGTCATCCGCTGTTGAATCCACTTCTCGCTCCGTCCGTGCTGCTTCCAGAACTCGCGGGCGCGATCCAGCGACCGTGCCGGATCGCTCATATCCTGAATCCGTTCGTAGCCCACCTTGGCCAGCCAAAGCTTGATCGGTTCCGCCTTTGGGCTGGGTACCGATTGAATAATCCGCAGAAGTGTCTCAGGATCTGCTACATCGGTAAGATACGACTTCCCATCTGCGGCGGGTAATTTCAGTCGGTGACAATTTGTCACCGACTGACTGCCTTCCTTTTTCAACCGTTCGCTCAGCTTATTCCAGTACTTTCGCGCCGTCTGATAATCCGGCTGCTGAGTCAGTGCCGCAATGATATCCACCACGGAAAAAAACCAGGTCTCTGACTTCTCGTCATAAACCCTGCGGATTTTATGATCCTCAAAAGCCACCAGCGATTTTTCGGCGGTCATCTTCTTTATTCCCTCCCTCCGATTCTAATCATTGGAAAGCTGGGGTTTGGCAAATTCTAAAAATCATTGGCTGACCTCTTTTTTGATGTCGAAGTCCTTATCCGGACGGTTGAGTGTTGTTACGGTATGTTCCATTTATTTTCCTGTAAGAGCCATCCGGACGATATCTTCCACGGAGGTTGTCGCCTCCACCTTGAGCGCTTTGACCATTTTGCGGGCGTCGTCCTGTTTATAGCCGAGAGAGATAAGGGCGAGCGCGGCGTCGCGCAGGCGGCTGTCGCCGGGCAGTTCGTCGGCACCGGCCAGCGTTTCGAGTGCTTCGCTGGCGGAAAATTTATCGCGCAGTTCGACAATGATCCGTTCGGCGGTTTTTTTGCCGATGCCAGAGATAGACGAAAGCCGTTTGACGTCGCTTTCAATCAGCGCGGTTTTGAGTTCCCGCACAGACAAGCCTGAAAGCGCGCTGATTGCGATTTTCGGGCCGACTCCGCTGACTCCAAGCAGGAGCGTGAACATCCGGCGCTCTTCATCGGTAGCGAATCCGAACAGCGACTGAGAAACGTCGGTGATGTGGTGATAAATGAGAATCCGGACTTTGGAACCCTCCGGCGGCAGGCGGTCAAAACTGCTGAGGGGAACGAGCGTCTCGTAGCCGACTCCGCCGACGTTCACCACAGCGCGTCCCGGCTGTTTTTCTTCGAGGAGGCCTTCCAGAAAAGTAATCATGGGGCGCAATCTAACAGGCTTCATCCCCTTTTCCAAGCATTGGAAGGATTACATAATACGTGACGGGTAATGCGTAATTTTGGAAAGGCAGAATGCACCCGGCACTCTCTTTATTGCGTGGTTCTCCGCATTACGGGGATACAGAAAAGCCCCGTGAAACGGATTTCACGGGGTAATTTTCAAAAGCCAACGGAGAAAATTTATTTCTTCGCGGCGGCTTCGCGGGCGCGTACTTTCAACCGTTTTTTGCGGCGTTCGCGGCGCTTCTGCTTGGTGCGTTCTTTAAGTTGCTGTCCCATAGTGGGGAGAGCTTGTAACCGAACCGGACTGCTCCGTCAAATGCTTTTGCTAAAAACTGGATTTCGGCGGCCCGCCTCTTAGAATGCCCCGCATGAAACACCGCCGAAACAGCCGCAAGCCCTGGATTCTCACCGCGCTGATGACCGTCATCCTGACGGTTGTACTGCTTTCTCACTGCCGCCAGATCGAAGAGGATTATCCGCGAGACGAAATCCCGAAACTCGAAGAAACCTGGTCGTCGGGCAGTGGCGACGTTAAAGTCGTCCGCATTCCGCTCGACGGCGTGATTATGCGTGCGGAAGAAGAGGGTTTCCTGACCGTCCGTACCGATATGGTCGAAAGCATTCTCACTCAGGTGCGCGCCGCTGAGCGCGATCCGGACATGCGCGCGATTATTCTGGAGGTCAACTCGCCCGGTGGCGGCGTTACTCCCAGCGATGAAATCTACAATGCGCTGAGCAAATTCCGCGCAAGCCGCCCGGACCGCCGGGTCGTTGTCTTCGTCCGCGATCTTGGAGCCTCGGGAGCGTACTATGCCGCGATGGCTGGCGACTTCATTATCGCCGAGCCGACCGCCGTTGTCGGCTCCATCGGCGTGATTATGCAGTCTATGAACTTCAAAGGGCTGTCTGACAAAATCGGCATCACCGACGTGACGATCAAATCCGGAGCCAATAAGGATATGCTCAACCCGTTCCAATCGGTGAACAGCAATCAGGTCGCGCTTTTACAGGTGCTGATCGACGAAATGCAGGATCGTTTCAGCGGCATTGTCGCCGAATCCAGAAAAATTGACCGCGCCGCCCGTCCGGAACTTTTTGACGGACGGATTTTCTCGGCCGCCACCGCGCTGGACAACGGGCTGATTGATCAAATCGGCTACTGGGACGACGCGCTCGCCCGCACCGCGCAACTGCTGGACACCGGCGCACTGCGTGTCGTACGCTATGAGCCGCAACGGACCTTTTTTGAACAGCTGATGGAAGGAAAAAGCCCCGTTGTTCTGCCGGGGCTTAAACTGCAATCCCCGCAGTTTCTGTATCTTTGGAAACCATAAACAGGATGATGAATATGAAAAAAATCGTTTTTGCCTTACTAACCGCCGGACTGCTGACCGGATGTGAAAGCATCCCCTTCGAACTGCAAACCCGCTCCGACCGCGCGGCGATGACCGAAGACCAGCTGATTGCTCAGGAAAATCTGCGCCGCATGGCCGGACGAATGGAAACGCTGGAGATGGAAATCAACCGGATCAGCCGCGACCTCGACACTCTGCGCGGACAGCTGGCGACACGTTGCGCCGCTATCGAACAGAAAAGCGAAGCGGATAAGCGGGAAATGGTCTCCCGGCTGAGCGGCGAACTCGACAAGCTGATCAAACAGACCGCCGCTCCAGCACCGGCTCCGGCCTCCAAAGCTTCCTCCAGCGCCTACGGAATTGAGCATGTTGTGCGGCCCGGCGAAACACTCTACATCATCGCCAAAGCCTACAACGTCAGCGCAAAGACGATTATGGAAGCGAACAAACTGCAGGACGCAGGCAGGCTGTCGGTGGGACAGAAACTGTTTATTCCGCAGTAGAAAAACCTGAACTGGTGCTCGGGCGGGGACTCGAACCCCGAAGGCCTTGCGGCCACTAGCCCCTCAAGCTAGCGTGTCTACCAATTTCACCACCCGAGCTCAGGAAAGGCCGGACAACATATCTTCTCCCTACCCCGCGCGCAAGTGCATATTTGAATTAAGCTCGGCTTGCGCTCCGCACAGCAAAATTCAACACTCCGGCCTATGAAACTGGTCATCGCCACACGCAATCGGCATAAGCTCGACGAAATCCACGCGATCTTTAATTTCCAGAATCTGGAAGTCTGCTCCGCCTTCGATTTTCCCGAAATTCCTGACGTTGTCGAGGACGGCGAAACGCTGGAGGCCAACGCGATCAAGAAGGCGGTTGAAATCTGTCAGGCCACCGGACTGCCCGCGCTGGCCGACGACTCGGGACTGGAAGTGGAAGCACTGAACGGCGAGCCGGGAGTTTACTCCGCCCGCTGGTCCGGCGAGGGATGCACGTACCACGACAACAATCTCAAGCTTCTGCGTGAACTCGCCGGAAAACCCAACCGGCGCGCCCGGTTCCGCACGGTCATCGCCCTCGCTTTGCCCGGCGAAACACCGCAAATCGTCGAAGGCTCCGTTCAAGGCGTCATCATCGAAGAACTGCGCGGCGATCAGGGCTTCGGCTACGATCCGCTCTTTGTGCCGGACGGTTACAAACAAACCTTTGCCGAACTTCCCGCTGAAGTGAAAAACAGAATTTCGCACCGCGCCCGCGCCCTCAACGCCGCCTCCAATGTCTGGAAACATTTCTTCCAGGGTTCGGAAACATAAAAAGCGCCTCCGCCGAAGCGGAGACGCCTTTCGGGATCAGACTGACAATGAATCAGCCGACCGCGACGGAACCGGTTTCGCCGGTCCGGATGCGCATGCACTCACTCAGCTCAAGGACGAAGATCTTTCCGTCCCCGATCTGTCCGGTCCGCGCGCCGCCGGTGATCGCCTCAATCGTCGGCTTGACGAAGTCGTCGTTCACGACGATTTCCAGTTTTACTTTTTTGAGCAGACTGCCCGCCTCTTTGTGACTGCGGTAAACCGCCGAGATGCCTTTCTGCCGTCCGCGGCCCATGACATTGGAAACGGTCACCAGATGAATTTCTTTTTCTTCGAGCGCGTCCAGAACCGGGTCCAGCCGGTCGGGTTGAATTATAGCAACGATGTATTTCATGACGTATATTCCTTTCGATTAGTCGATGGTCGTGTAACCGGCTTCTTTGTGCTGAGTCAGGTCCAGCCCAACCCGTTCTTCGTGTTCGGAAACACGCAGACCCATGATCTTATCCACCAGCTTCAGCAGGATGAACGACATCACCAGCGAATAGACTATCGTGATTGCAACCGCTTTGAGCTGAATCAGGAACTGGGCGGGATTGCCGTACAACAGGCCGTCGAATCCGCCAACCGATTTCTCAGCCCAGATGCCGGTCGCGATGGCACCCCAGATTCCGCCGACGCCATGCACGCCGAAGGCATCGAGCGTATCGTCATATTTGAACTTCGTCTTGATAAAGGTTACCGAGATGAAGCAGATGAGCGAGGCGCTCGCGCCGATCCAGATGGCGCTCATCGGCGACACGAATCCGCAAGCCGGAGTAACCGCCACAAGTCCTGCAACCGCACCGGTAATCATGCCGAGCGTGGTGGCTTTCTTATGGTAGATCCAGTCGCAAATGGCCCACATCAAACCGGCCATCGCGGTTGCCACGTGAGTGGCCACAAACGCATTACCGGCAAGACCGTTGGCACCCAGTGCGCTACCGCCATTAAATCCGAACCAGCCGAACCACAGCAGTCCCGCGCCCAATACAGCGAACGGAAGATTGTGCGGCGGAGAAGCCGATCCGACACGTTTTCCGAGAACCAGCGCGGCCACCAGCGCGGCAATCCCGGCGTTAATATGCACCACCGTACCGCCGGCGAAGTCCAGCGCTCCGGGAACTGCGTTCCCTGCGGCATCAAAGCGAGAAAGGATACCGCCGAGACCCCACACCCAGTGGGCGACCGGATCGTACACCAGCGTGGACCACAGAAGCATGAACACGCAGAATGCCGAAAACTTCATCCGCTCTGCGAATGCGCCGAGAATCAGCGCGGGTGTGATGATGGCAAACATGGCCTGAAAGATCATGAAGACCGAGTGCGGAATCGTTGCGGCATAACCGGTAAACGGCTCCACACCCACACCCTTCAGAAAGGCCCAGTCCAGATTGCCGATCAAGCCCTTGACATCCGGGCCGAAGGCCAAGCTGTACCCGAACAGCACCCATTGAATCGTGATCAGACAGATCACCACGAAACATTGCATCAGGATCGAAAGCACGTTCTTTTTCCGGACCAGACCGCCGTAAAAGAAGGCCAACCCCGGAATCATCAGGAAAACAAGCGCCGTGCTCATCAGCAGCCACGCCGTATCCCCCGGATTGCTCACCGCCGGAGGCGGAGCACTGACCGCCTCAAGGACTGCTTCCTGTCCATACCCGCTCCCGGCGAGTGCCATCGTAACCCCAAACAAACCGCAGAGCAGACCGGCTCTGCCAAACATACATAGCTTCCTCATACAACAACCTCCTGTTGGTATTTCGGTGCCATGAAAAGCAAGTGCTATTCCTATATTATTTTTTGATGATATGTTTATTTGCAACCATTTATGAACAAACGATTAAAATACAATGTCGCAAAAAGATCACTTGGTATTAAGAGCGGTCTATTAATACTTTTTTGTATTAAAGTTCATTTTGATGTCAATTTTGTCTTCCGATCATCGCTTCGACTTCGCTGATCCGACTGCACGCGAGCATTCTTTGCGCGGTATAGACGGCTTTTTCCATGCGAATCCGTCCGATCGTCTGCTGAATCTCCCGGACGCGCGACGGCGGAAGGCTCAACTTTGTGATCCCGGCACCGATCAGGAACGGAATCATTTTGGGATCCATGGCGATATCGCCGCAAATCGAAACGTCCTTACGATGACTCCGTGCCACGGAAACCACCCGCTCAATCGCACGCAGAATCGCCGGATGATGTGAAAGATAGAGCTTGGAAACCAGATCGTTGGTCCGGTCAACCGCCAGCATATATTGAATCAGGTCGTTTGTGCCGATGGACATAAAGTCCACTTCGTGCGCCAGATCCTCAATCAGCTCCACCGCCGAGGGAAGCTCCACCATGATGCCGATCTGCGTGTCGCGATTATACGGCACGCCGCGCGCATCCAGATCGCGCATGCACTGATACACCACGTCCCGCGCTTCAAGGAAATCGTCCAGCGAGGCAATCAGCGGAAACATAATCCGCGTGTTGCCTTTGGCGCCAGCCCGCAGAAACGCGCGGATCTGTTCAGAGAAAATGTCCTTATGAAGCAGGGAGAAGCGGATCGCCCGCAAACCCAGAAACGGATTCGCTTCCTCAACTTCCCCCTGATAGGAAAGCACCTTGTCGCCGCCGATATCCAATGTCCGGAACGTCACCTCCCGATCGCCCATCGCCTCGACAATCCGGCTGTACACCCGATACTGCTCCTCCTCGGACGGAAACGCGTTGCGGATGATGAACGGAAATTCACTGCGGTACAGACCGATCCCTTCAGCACAGCAGGCGGCCGCCAGCTTCAGATCACTCAGCAGATTGATATTGGCGAACAGATGAATGCGCGTGCCGTCCTCGGTCATCGTCATTTCACAAACCTGCTGGGATGCCTCAATCTCTTCGGCGGCCCGGCGGTGCTCGGCATACTGCTTCAGCACCTCTCCCGACGGGCGGATATAAATCAACCCCTGGTTGCCGTCCATCAGCAGATCACTCGACTCGGATAAAAATTCGAACTGTTGGACATCAACCATCACCATCGGCTTCTGGAGCGAACGGCAGATAATCGCGTTATGGGATGTCACGCCGCCCTGCACAATAAACCCTTCCGCCTTTTCCGTCGCCAGCTTCAGAATGTCGGACGGCAACAGCTCGTCCGCCACAATAATCTGCCCTCTATAATCGCCCTGAACGCGCGCTCCACCGATCAGATTCTCCAGCAGACGGTGGCCGAGATCCTTCAGGTCGTGCACCTTCTCCTGCAATCTGGGATTCGGGCTGGCGGAAAAAATTTCAATATAGCTGTTCGCCAGAGCAACAATCGCCTCGGCCGGGGAAGCCCCGTTTTCAATCCGTCGGCGGATTTCTCCGGAAAACCCGTCATCGGCCAGAATCAGCAGATGAGCGTTAAAAATCAGCTGGGCCACGTCCGACAGCTCCTCATCCGCCCGGCGCTGGAGATCCTTCAACTGCTGTTCGGTCTGCTCCAAAGCGCGATCAAAATCGGCCGCAGTCAGATCCGGCGGCACATTAGCAGGAACCTGAAACAAACCGCTCCGCCCGGAAATCACAACCGTCGCTGTTCCTTGCGCCACGCCGCCGCTGGCCGCGCGGCCCCGGATCATTTTCGGCTCCGGCCCCACCGCCTCCTTTTCCACCGGCTTTTCGCGGCGGTGCAACTGCTGAAGCAATGTCGCATTTTCAATCACCGAGGCCAGCTGAGCGGCAATCGCCTTCAGCGCCTGCTCATCCTTCTCGTCAAAATAATCCGGCTGAGAGTCCTGCACCGTCAGCACGCCGACGCGGGTCAGCCCTCGGCGGATCGGCACAGCCAGAAACGCTTGGAATTTCTCCTCATTAATTCCGGGAATCGGCAGGAATTTCGGACTGAGCGCACTGCGCCCCTCGCGGATCGCCCGGAGCTCCTTGAGCGCCAGACCGGCCAGCCCCTGACCGAGCCGTAACGTCACCTTACCGACCGCGTCCGGGCTCAATCCCTGCGTCGCGCGCAAAGTCAGAATCCGGGCCTTATCGTCATAAATATAGATCGAACAGACGGCCGACTTCATATGCCAGGCCACCACGCTCACCGCCGACTGAAGAAAATCGTCAAGACTACTGCTCTTCTCAAAAAGCGACGACAGCTCCGCGATATCGCAGATCATACTGACACTGGCTTTACCCATAAAATCCCCCGTAAAAACTGACTGGTTTTACTCCGCTTTCCCACGATTTGGAAGCGCTAAGGTTTTGTCCTGCGGGGTTTTGTGTGAGGACGGAGCTGTTTCATCTGAGTACGGCGTTCGGCGAGACCTCGGATGACCGGAACCGGCTCGCCGGTTTCATAGTCGAGGCCGGTGTAATAGACGGCGGCGGCGGGCGTCATCGGCAGTGGAATAAAATCCTGCACCTGCTGGAGCTTCCAGTCTTCTTTCCGTACAAATTTTTCGACCGCCTTCATTTCCCCTTCGGTCGAGCCGGGAAAGTTGGAAATGAAGTACGGCACCAGATACTGCTTTTTGCCCGCCGCGCGGTTTTCCTCATCAAAGGTTTTCTGGAACTCACAGAACGTTTCCGGCCCCGGCTTACGCATTTTCTTCAGCACGTTCGGGTGCATGTGTTCCGGCGCCACTTTCAGATGTCCGGAAACATGATGCTTCGCCATCTCGCGGATATATTGCGGGTTCCGCAGAGCCACATCCATCCGAATGCCGGACTGAATGAAAACATGCTTCACTTTCGCCAGTTCGCGGACGCGCTTCATCAAATGAATCGCCGACTCAGCGTCCAGTTCAAGGTTCGGGCAGATTTTCGGAAAGAGACAGCTCGGTCGGCGGCAGACTTTACACGCCTCGCAGACACCGTTGGCACAGCCGTACAGATTTGCCGTCGGCCCGCCGAGATCGGTGACGGTTCCGGAAAATGACGGCATCGCCGCCATGGTTTTCACCTCGCGCACCACGGAATCCTCCGACCGGCTGGTCAAAAAACGTCCTTGATGCAACCCGAGGCCGCAGAAAGCGCAACCGCCGCCGCAACCGCGAACCACCGTCACCGATTCTTTAATCATCGTGAACGCCGGAACCGGCTCTTTATAGGAAGGATGCGGAAGTCGCATGTACGGCAGTTCATAAACGCGATCCATCTCCGCCGAAGTGAGAGGCTTCGCTGGCGGCTCAATCCGTACAGCCCGCGCGCCGTGCATTTGTACCAGCGGTTTGCCGCTGAACGGATTTTGCTCGCGCTCAGTCAGCCGCGTCAGCTCCAGCACCGCCTTCTTGTCTGCCAGACACTCTTCAAACGACGGAAGTTTGACGCAGTCCGAAAAATTCTGCTCCGCCGATTCTTTACCGCCAAGAAGCCGCGCCGTTCCGGGAATTGCAAACAGCGGTTTGTTTTCCGCGATCCGCCGGGCGATTTCGCGGATCGCCCTTTCGCCCATGCCGTACACCAGCAGATCGGCCTTTGAATCGGCCAGGATCGAGGGGCGGAACTTGTCCTGCCAGTAATCGTAGTGCGCCGTTCGCCGCAAGCTGGCCTCAATGCCGCCGAGCACCGTCACCACGCCCGGAAACGCTTTCTTCGCCATCTGGGCATAAACCATCGAAGCCAGATTGGGCCGCTTACCGGTCACGCCGCCCGGTGTGTAGGAATCCTCTTTGCGTTTACGCCGCGCCGCCGTGTAGTGCGAAAGCATCGAATCAAGATTGCCCGCCGTGATCCCGCAAAAAAGGCGCGGTCGGCCCATCACCGTCAGCGACTCCGGCTTCGTCCAGTCCGGCTGGGCGATAAGGCCGACCCGCCAGCCGGCGGCTTCAAGAACCCGTCCGATCACCGCCGCGCCGAACGCCGGATGATCAATATACGCGTCGCCGGTAATAATCAGCACGTCCAGCTCATCCCAGCCGCGCGCCGTCATCTCCGCCCGACTCATCGGTAAAAATTGTTTCGCCTCGGCCATAAAAGTGACGTTCTCAAATTTCCCAATGGTTGGAAAATTTATTCGACCTCGCCGAAGAGGCCCCCTAGTATCCCCATTTTTAAGAAAAGCGATACTCATGAAGAAACTCGATACGACTCTTTTTTCCGGCCTCTACCGCCATATGCTGGCGTCGCGTAAAGCCGATGCGGTTCAGGAAGATGCCGCCCAGCGCGGCGAGGCTTTTTTCTATATCCCTTCGTCCGGCCACGAGGCGGCTGCCGCGCTGGCTCCACATTTAACGGAAAAGGACTGGCTGTTCTGCCACTACCGCGACCGGGCCCTGATGTTCGCCCGCGGCGTGACGCTGACGGATGTTCTGCTCGAACTGCTTGGAAAAACCGGCTCCCCTTCCGAAGGCCGGAATATGCCCGGCTTCGCCAATAACCGGAAACTGCGTCTGGTCGGCGCGCCGACCGGAGTCGGCAGTAACGCACTGCAGGCCGTCGGGGTTGCGCAAGCCGTCAAAAACAGCGGCGAAATCGTGTATTGCGGGATCGGCGACGGCGGTTCGCAGGAAGGCGAGTTTCTTGAAGCGATCGCCGAAGCGGTACGCTCGCGGCTTCCGGTGCTTTTTGTGATCCAGAACAACCGGTACGCTCTCTCCACGCCGTCGAAGGGCCGAACCTTCTTCTCCCTGCCGGACGGCGACGCCAAAGAATTTTACGGTCTGCCGATTCTGCACGCCGACGGCACCGATGCCGTCGCAACTCACCGCGTGTTCGGCGAGGCGGTTTCCAAAATCCGGAAAACCGGCGGCCCTCAGCTGGTCGTGATGGATGTGGAACGATTGATGAGCCACACCAACGCCGACGATCACACCCTCTACCGCTCCGCCGAAGACATCCGTCAAATGCTCGAAAAAGCCGATCCGGTTCTGATTCTGGCGGAAAAGCTGATTCAGGCCGGAGTTCCGGAGTCTGAACTTAAAACCATCGAACACGAAATCAATCACGCTCTCGACGAGGCGTTCACCGCCGCCCGCAAGGCCGCGCAACCCGTCACCGCGCTGGACTGTAAAAAACCTCTGCCCGCCGCGCTGACCTCCGCCACGAGCGAGAAGCGCGCCGACGGCGACGCGTTCACCATGCTGGAAGCTATGCGCGAAGTGTTCCGCGCCCGCCTCGGAAGCGATAAAGCGGTTTATCTGTACGGAGAAGACCTCGAAGACCCCAAGGGCGACGTGTTCGGCCTGACTCGCGGACTGAGCAAAGCGTTCCCCGGACAGGTTGTTAACGCACCGCTGAGCGAAGCCACCATCGTCGGCGCGGCCATTGGCCAGGCGTTCGCCGGAAAAAAACCGGTCGCCTGCATTCAGTTTGCCGACTTCATGCTTCCCGCGTTCAACCAGATCGCCGCCGAACTCGGCGCGATGTACTGGCGCACGAACGGACAGTGGGAATGCCCGGTGATCCTGATGGCGATTTGCGGAGCCTACCGCCCCGGCCTCGGCCCGTACCATGCGCAGACCTTCGACGCGACCTTCGCGCACATTCCCGGCCTCGATGTGTTTATGCCGTCCACCGCCGCCGATGCCGCCGGACTGCTTAACGCCGCGTTCGAATCCAGCCGTCCGACAGTTTTCCTCTTTCCGAAAAACCTGATCAACGACCGTTCCGTCACTGCGGCCGCCGACGCGGCGAAGCAGTTTGTGCCGATCGGCAAAGCGCGCGTCACCCGTCCGGGAAAAGACCTGACGATCGTCAGCTGGGGCAGTACGATCCCGCTCTGCGAAAAAGCCGCCGAAGCACTGCAAGGCGCCGGAGCGTCAGTCGAAGTTATTGACCTGCGCTCGCTCGTTCCGTGGGATCGGGAAACCGTACTGGCCTCCGCGCAAAAAACCGGCCGCCTGCTGGTTGTACACGAAGACAATCACACCTGCGGATTCGGCGGCGAGGTGCTGGCGACCGTCGCGGAAAAAGCGTCGGCTCCGGTGCAGATGGCGCGGGTGACGCGGCACGACACCTACATTCCGTACAATTTCGAAAACCAGATTGAAGTCGTTCCGTCGTTCCGCAGTGTTCTGGCCAAAGCCGCAGAACTGCTCGGCTATTCACTCACCTGGCAGAAGTCCTCCGAGGAAGTCGAAGGGTCTGTCACCGTCAACGCCATCGGCTCCAGCCCGTCCGACAAAACGGTCAAGATCACCGGGCTGATGGTGAAGGCCGGACAAACCGTTAAGGCTGGAGAACTGCTGGCGGCGGTTGAGGCCGATAAAGCCACGATGGAAATTTCCGCGCCGGTCAGCGGAATCATTGAAGAACTGTTCCTCGCGGAAGGCGATTCCGTGGACGTCGGTACGCCGCTGGCGCGCATTAAGACCGAAGAAACCAATCTGATCAAAAAGCCGATGACCAAAGAAGATCCCGGCACACCGATTCTCGAAAAACAGTCCGGTTCGGCTCCGAAGGCGGCCAAGGCCGTCGCTGAACATAAGCCGGTGCTGATTTCCTCCATCGCCACGGTACTCGGCTCGCGCCATATTCTGAACGACGAACTGCTGAGCGGACACGGCGAATGGGATTCCGAAGCGATCCGCTCCCGCACCGGCTGTGAAGAGCGCTACTGGATCACCGGCGACGAAACCGTCGAGACGCTGGCCGTGAAAGCCGTTAGCGATCTGCTTGAGAAAGAGCAACTGGCACTGTCCGATATTGATGCCATCGTCTGCTCGACCGGCACACCGCTGACGATGACGCCGTCGCTCGCCTGCCGCGTGCTGAAGGAACTCAGCCCGGCCAAGGGCGAAATCCTGATGCAGGCGCACGATGTCAACGCCGCCTGCTCCGGCTACATGTACGCCCTGCAGAACGCCGTGGATATTCTGCGCGACGATCCGTCGAAAAAAGTGATCGTCATCACCGCCGAAACGCTTTCGCCGATGGTGAATCATGAAGACCAGAAAACAGTGGCGCTCTTCGGCGACGCCGCCACGGCATCCCTGCTCACCTGCGAACCGCGCGGCGGAAACGTCAACGTACTGGTGAACCGCCCCGTCCTGTCCGCCACCGGCGTTGACCAGAAGGTGCTGTATGTTCCGCACATGGGAACCGGCGAAAAGATCGAAATGGAAGGGCTGACCGTCTTCAAGCTGGCGGTCCGCAAGATGATCGACATGCTGGCCGAAGCCTGCGAAATGCGCGGCATCACGGTGGAATCGCTCGACAAGATCGTCCCGCATCAGGCCAATGAGCGGATTATCGAGGCGATCCGCAAAACCATCCACTGCGAGCCGGAAAAGATGTTCAACCACATCCGCAAATATGCCAACACCTCGTCGAACACCATCCCGTTCGCGCTGGCGGAGCTGATGCCGGAAATGAAATCCGGCGCTCTGATCGGCCTGACGGCGTTCGGCGGCGGCTTTACCTTCGGCGCGGCGGTGATCGAGAAGCAGTAACTTGACCGCTTCACGGCTTTGGAATTGACTGCGGCGCGATTTTGGGCTTTTCTTTAGCCGTCAACTCAACGGGAGAAACTTATGATGAAATTCATTAAAACCTCTTTTTTGCTCCTGATCCTCGCCGCGCTCTTCGGCTGTGCCACCGGTTATGAAACCCGCCTGCCGCCGCCCGAGGCGCTGAACCCCGTTTTCCTGCGCTACAAAGAACTGCCCGGACAGAAGGTCTTCGTTATCGCAGTTGACCCGACCGGCCAGTGGGCGTTCGGCTACGACCACAGCCGCGAAACGCTTGAGCAGGCCGCCGAAGCCGCCGCCGTCAAATGCGACAAAGCCCGCCTGAAACACCGCGTGTTCGCCAAAGCGAAAATCTTCGCCGTGAATGACGAAGTGGTTTACTACAACACCTTCGACAAGCAGAAATAGCTTCGCCGTTCGACCGACAGGCCGCCCCGGAATCCGGAGCGGCCTTTTTTTGTCTTCGGACTTGTCGTTCGCGGCGAAGAGATTCAAAATGCCACCGCCAAAAAAGAAAGGGGCCCTGTATGAAGAAGTCGAATAAGATTATCCTGATCTCCGTCGCGGTTGTTGCTGTTCTGATGATTGCCTTAATGCTCTCCCTCGGAACCATCATCAAAACCGCCGTCACCACGGCAGGCCCGAAACTGGCTGGCGTTCCCATCCAGCTCGCCAAAGTCACCGTCAATCCGTTCGGTGGACTGGTGCACATCAAAGGACTCATCATCGGCAACCCGCAGGGATTCAACACACCCAGCGCCATGGAACTGGGCGAATTCAAAGTGGATCTGGCGATGGGCTCGCTGTTCACCGACACCATCGTCATCAAACAAATCCTGATTGATGCGCCGCAGATCACTTACGAAAAAGGTCTAAAATCCAGCAACCTGAGCACCCTGCAGGAAAATCTGGCGCCGAAAAAAGAAGCCGCCGCTCCGAAGACCGATGCCGCCCCGGCACCTGAAAAGAAGAAAAAAGCCGCCAAGAAAGTCATCATCGAAGACTTCCAGCTCAACGGCGCTAAAGTCAACATGACGATCACCGCGCTCGGCGGCAAAAAAATGACCCTGCCCCTGCCGGACATCAAAATGAAAGACATCGGCAAGAACTCCGGCGGCGCCAGCCCGGCGGAAGTGATCTCCGAAGTATTCGACTCCATCACCAAAGCCGTCGTCGAAGCGGCCTCCTCGGTCGGCGATGCCGCCGGCAAAGCGCTCAAAGACGCGGGCGGGGCCGCCAACGACGCCGCCAAAGGCGCCACGGATGCCGCTAAAGGCGCGGTCGACTCCGTCAAAAAAGGAATCGGCGGACTGCTCGGCAAGTAGCGCGTAATTCGTAACAAGTAATGCGTAATCGGAATTGCCTCCGGTTACGCATTATTGTTTCCGCCCGAAAAATTCGTATCTCTCGGTTAACAAAACCCGGCACTTTAAGTCGCTAAAGCCTCAGATGTTACGCATACCCGAGCTTGCGGAGGATCCAGAAGTTTTTGCGCCAGTTGGGTTCGACCTTGACCCAGAGTTTGACTTTGACGGGCAGGCCGTACATTTCGGTGAGTTCTTTTTCCGACTGGTACTGAACACTTTTGAGGAGCCGCCCTTTTTCGCCAATGACGATTCCTTTCTGGGAGTGCCGCTCGACCAGAACCTCGGCCTGAATCGTCCACGCCGCCGGAGTTTCTTCGATGTTTTCAACCCAGATGGCCAGACAGTGCGGCAGTTCTTCCGTCAGCCGGTCAAAATATTTTTCGCGGATGACATCGGCCATGTTCAGCTTGCGCGGATAGTCGGTGAGAATGTCTTCGGGAAACAGCGGCGGCCCTTCCGGAACCATGGCAAACAGCCCGGCAGTCAGCTCCGGCAGTCCGCCGCCTTTGAGCGCCGAGCCTTCGATCCAGACCGGCTGTACTTCTGATTTTTTCTCTTCGGCGATCTGCGCCCACATCGTCCGGTAGGTTTCAACGTGCTCCGTGCTGAGATCGGTTTTGTTCAGGATGATTAAACAGGGCGTTTTTTCGGCGGCCAGGCGGCGCATCCAGCCGTCATCCTCCTGCCACGGCTTGCTGGAAGCGTCGAGCACCAGCAGAACCGCGTCGGCTCCGGTGACAGAGGAGCGGGCCATTTTGTTGAGATTTTTTCCGAGATCGCCGGTGGCTTTGTGTACGCCGGGTGTGTCGAGAAATACAATCTGTCCGCGTTCCTCAGTCAGAATGGCACGGATGACGTTCCGCGTGGTTTGCACGGTGTCGCTGACGATACTCACCTTTTCGCCGACCAGCGCGTTGAGCAGTGTGGACTTGCCGACATTCGTCCGCCCGACCACCGCCACCACGCCCGTACGCATTCCGCCGCTGATTGTTTCATCCATGGAAACCATAAGAGCCTGTTTTTCCAGTCATTGGAAGACAGAAAAGCCTCCGGTTTGCGCCGGAGGCTCTTTTTACGCGTTACGAATCACTCGTCACGTTTTTACTTATCGGTCAGCGCAGTGACGCCGGGAAGCTGTTTGCCTTCGAGGAACTCGAGGCTGGCGCCGCCGCCGGTGCTGATATGGGTCATCTTATCGGCCAGACCGCTCTTGTTGACCGCGCTCACGCTGTCGCCGCCGCCGATGATGCTGACGCTGTTGGAATCAGCGACTGCCTGACAGACCGCGAAGGTGCCTTTGGCGAACGGGGCCATTTCGAAACAGCCCATTGGGCCGTTCCAGACAACCGTTTTGGCTTTGGCGACTTCGGCGCAGTAGAGCTCAACGCTCTTCGGGCCGATGTCGAGTGCCATCCAGCCGTCTTCGATGTTTTCGCCGACCGTTTTGGTGGTGGCGGCGGCATCGAATTTGTCTGCGGCGATGTTATCAACCGGAAGCATCAGTTTGACGCCTTTGGCTTTCGCCTTGGCGAGAATGTCTTTGGCCATTTCGATGCGGTCGTCTTCGACCAGCGAGTTGCCGGTCTTGAAGCCCTGCGCTTTGTAGAAGGTGTAGGCCATGCCGCCGCCGATCAGAATCGCGTCGCACTTGTCCATCAGGCTGGTGACCACATCAATCTTGCCGGAGATTTTCGCGCCGCCGATGATGGCGACGAACGGTTTTTCCGGAGCTTCGAGCGCTTTGCCGAGGTAATCAATTTCCTTCTCCATCAGGAAGCCGGCGACGTTCTTTTTGTAGAACTGGCAGACAATCGCGGTGGAGGCGTGGGCGCGGTGGGCGGAACCGAACGCGTCGTTACAGAAAATTTCGCCGTCGCCGAGTTCGGCCATTTTTTTGGCGAGTTCTTTCTGCTTGGCCTTCATTTCGGCCTTGGCGGCTTTCTTCTGCTCGTCGGTGGCGTCGTCGGCCAGCTTGGCTTTGCCTTCTTCTTCTTTATAGAAACGGGTGTTTTCGACCACCATGATTTCGCCGGCTTTGAGCGCCTTGGCCTGCGCGATGGTTTCCGCGCCGACGCAGTCGGTGCCGAACTGAACCGGCTTGCCGAGCAGTTCTTCCAGCTTGGCCGCAACCGGCTTCAGGCTGAATTCCGCTTCGTAGCCTTTGCCCTTCGGGCGGCCGAGGTGGCTCATCAGCACGAGCGAGCCGCCCTTTTCGAGCACATACTTGATGGTCGGCAGTGCGGCGGTGATACGGGTCACGTCGCCCACTTTGCCTTCTTTGACCGGCACATTGAAATCCACACGCATCAGGATCCGGCGGCCCTTCACATCCACATCGCGAATCGTCAGTTTCTTCATGGCAGAGTTCCTTTCCAAAGGTTGAAAAATGAGCCCCGAATATAAGGAAAAAAAGGCCGGAGTCAACCAGACTCCGGCCTTGTTTTTCACGGTTTAAGGGCCGGATGGGCGTTTTTTCAAATGTTTGAAAAAACTCCCCTCTCGCTGTTGATTGTCCCCACCTAGCGCTTTAGTGTCTTTGCCATTCGCAACCCCACCAGGAAAATCGAATGAAAGATCAATACTTCGGAGATATTAACGATTACCGGAAATACGGACTACTCCGCTGTATCATTGAAGCATGTAATTTCCGTATACTAGTTGCTTGGATGCTTACGCGTAACGATGGACGATCTGACGGGAAATTCATCGAATACCTGAACCAGCCAGCCCAATGGTCAGGATATGATCAAATCCTATTTTATGGTCTCCGCGAACCGCTAAAATCTGGCGCAGAACGAAAGGTTCGATTGATAGAAAAAACTAAGCTGATTCCCAACGCACGGTTTTTCTCAGATGAAATTCACGATTCAGCTTCAAGACGGGAAGCTTGGTTTTCATTGCTCTCTGAGAAGGCAAAAGATTGCGATTTCATATTTCTCGACCCCGATAATGGGCTGGAAGTTAAATCCAAACGGTATGGCCGAAAAAATTCATCAAAGTATCTTTACTGGCGCGAAGTCGAGGCGCTCTGGAACTCCGGAAAATCGCTTCTGATATATCAACATTTCACCCGAGAAAAACGTACCGCCTTTAAACAACGATTATTGAAAAAAATTAAAGAGCACACTCCGAATTCAGCCTTAGATGCTTTCTCAACGCCATATGTGGTCTTTTTCATAGCACTGCAACCTGCGCATAAAAAGCATCTCCCCCATATCCGAGCCCTAGCTCAAGAGAGATGGGGCGATCAAATCGCACCTTTTACTGAGCAGTAAAAATATAAGAGTAGTTCAATGCAGTTATCCCACCAGCCCGAAAAACAGAGAACTTTCTCTCGAGGAATTGCCACGATCAACGCCGCCCGCAACCTCTTGGTAATCACCGGGGCGGGCATATCTGCCGAGAGCGGAATGCCGACGTACCGGGGCCCAAACGGGCTTTATGAGCAGAATCCGGATGTCGAATCTATACTGAGCGCCGAGGGCTTGGAAAATGCGCCGCATAAACTTTGGCAGCACATTGACTCTTTGCGAGCCTGCGCGGCTAAGGCCCAGCCAAATCAGGCGCACAAAATTCTGGCGCAATGGGAGCAGGAAAACCGTTTCGAGAGGTTTCTTATCGCCACACAGAATATTGACGGGCTGCACCAGAAAGCAGGCAGTGAACGAGTAACTGAGTTGCACGGAAGCCTGTGGCAGATGGCCCGCCCCCGTACCGTGGATTATACGGAAGATGATCAGTTCTCGGATGATGCACAGGCATGGATGTCATCGAAAAATCGTGAGTCTATTCTGCGCCGCTGGAGCGAGGAGAATAATCAAACTGTCTGGGAAAACCGCGATGTCCCCTTTGCCTCTATTCCTCCCTGTCGCGACCCGGATGTTCGGCCCAATGTGCTGTTTTTCAACGAAAGCTATGGACCCCGGCTTATGTGGGTTGAGGATTTTATCCGGCAGGCCCCGGACGTTGTTTTGATCATCGGCTGTTCCGGCGGGGTCTCGATACTGGATCGGTTGCTTCGTAACTGTCTCGACGCTAACCCCGATTGCTCCATCATCAACATCAACACCCATGAGGATTGTATTCAGCAACCTCATCTGTACATTCAACGGACTGCCGCCGATGCTCTCTCCGCGCTCAATTCGCGCTGATTCGCGGTAAGGATTAGAAAACCCCGCCTTCGCCAAGGCTACGGCGCGGGTAAATATAAAAGCCGCTCCAAAATCCGAAGGATCAGTCCTGATGAAAGCCGATCCGTCTTTTTGGCGGATCGGGCGGCGGCACCAGTAGAGGTTGAAGCTGTTCCCAAATCAATCCAAGCGCCTGATCGTGTTCCAGTAGCGTCTTATCGATCTCGGCCAGCCTTTTCAGGATGGCCGCATTGGCGGCAAGCTGTTCCCTCATCCGGACAAAGGCCCGTATAACAAACAGGCTCATCGCCACCGCTTCCGGACTGTTCAGCACCATCGCCGCCATCAGCGCGCCGTGCTCAGTAAAGACAAAGGGCATATACTTCCGATGCTGTCCCCGCCCTGTCTTTAAGGTCACAAATTGTGACCTTAAAGAGGGATCGGACTCACTCCCGTTTAAGGTCGCAATTTGCGACCTTAAAGACTCAACCTCTTCATCGTTAGCGGGTTGAAAACTTGAAGTCGCAAATTGCGACTTCAAGTTGCTCCACTCCTGAGCGGTCAGTTGAAACATTAAATCCTCTGGGAACCGATCGGCGTTACGTTTTACCGCCTGATTCAGCACTTTGGTCTGAACTCCGTAAAGTCCGGCAAGATCGGCATCCAGAATCACTTTCTGGCCGCGCAGTGTTAAAATCAGCGGCTCAATTTGAAGCAGACAAACAAAAAGCCGCCCTCCGCCGAAGGCAGAGAGCGGCTTTTTCGACCGGCAGGTTTGGCTTAAATGATCAGCCCGCCCTCTTTCTTGAGGTCGGCGGGAGTGATGATCTTGTTGGCCTGCTCGCGCTGATACTGCTGAGCCTCTTCGATCATCCGGTTCATCGCGTCTTCCATCGCCTGCGGAAATCCCAGAACCGCCTCTTCGAGCGTTTTGGCTTCGATCGGCCCCTGAATCGGCAACGGTCCGTGCGGACTCATCAGCTGGGTATGGCCGCTGAAAATCGCCGCGCGGGACGTGTCTTCGGAGCCGTCGAGTTTGACCGGAACCAGCTTGCGGATTCCGCCGGTTTTCAGGTCGGTGTAGGATTCCTCACGGTAAAGATTGGCCGCGTCCATTTTGACGTCGCTCAGTTTTTCGGGCTGTTTGCTCATTGGATTTCCTTTCTGAAAGAGCCGGATTAAGCCACAGAAGCCCGCGCTGGGAAACCCTGTTTTTAGGTTTTATTTCATCCGCCCCCGGCTTATGCTCGGCGCACCGAACAAGGAGTCGCCCTATGAAAACCAATCCGACCGGATTCGCAGGAAAAACCAGACAGTTTCTCGACCACGATCTCTGGGAGCTGGAGCCGGGAACCCTCCCGAAGCCCCGTGCCGCCGGACTGAAATTTCTGCGCGTCTGCATCCTGGTGGTCAAAGGCTTCAAAGAAGACAAATGCCCGATCCATGCCTCATCCCTGACATTCACCACCGTGATGGCTATGGTTCCCCTGCTGGTCATCCTCTTCGCCATCGCCAAAGGATTCGGCTTCGAGCAGGCCAGCCAAATGCTGACGGAGCGGACCGCCGGGATGCCGCCGGCGTTTCAGGAAGCGGTCGGCACCATCCTGAAAACCGTCGGCTCGGCCAGCGCCGGAGCGCTCGGGTCGGTCGGTGTGGTTTTCTTTCTCTGGGCGGCCATCAAAATGCTCAGCAGTATCGAAGACACCTTTAATCTGGTCTGGGGCATCAAAACGCCGAGGCCGTTTCTCGACAAGGTGCGCAACTACATCGTCATCATGGTCGTCGCGCCGATTCTACTGCTGATCTCCAACGCCGGGATGCCGGTGATTATGGGGCTCGCGGCGAAGCTGACCTGGATGGGGCCGCTGTTGGGTTTTGCGCTGAGCCTCGTGCCGGTGTTCATCATGGCGCTCACCTTCACCCTCATCTACATCGTCATGCCCAACACCAAGGTCAAATTTTCCGCCGCTTTCACCGGCGCGTTCGTCAGCGCGGTAATGACCGTCCTCTTTCAGCTCGCCATCATCAAACTGGGAGTTCTGGCCACGAGCGCCAACAAAACCTACGGAACGCTGGCCGCCATTCCGCTCTTTCTCTCGTGGGTGCAAATCAGCTGGCAGATCATGCTCTTCGGCGCGGAAACCGCCTTCTCCATCCAGAACGCCGGAACCTACGCCCGCGAACGCCTCGCCGTCAACCCCAGCGCCCGCTCGCGCCTCTGCCTCGCCTTCGCGCTGATGAAAAAAATCACCGCCACCTTCGAATCCGGCACCGGCCCGTTCGACATCATCGCCTACGGAACCGCCAACCGCGTTCCAGTGCGGCTCATCAACGACGTCATCCACATTCTCGCCACCAGCGGACTCGTCGCCGAAGCCGCTGAACAGAAAGGCTGCTACACCCTGCTCCGCGACCCGGCCGATATCTCCGCCCGCATGATCGCCGAAGCCGTTCTCAACGAAGGGGCCGACCCGAATGAACTCGGCATGAAAGACGACTTTCCCATGTTCGGAAAAATCACCGGCGAAAGCTTCCAGACTTTGGAAAAGCAAATCCTCAAGAGTTTCTGACAATACTCCATACGCAACTCCCAATACTCAATGCCCATTGGGATTTGGATATTGAACATGGGTTATTGAGCATGGTTTCCCCTTTGCTTCCTTCGTTTCCTTCTGTAGAACGTTTCCCCTATGAATTTCCGTGAAGAACTCAATGACGAGCAGTACGCCGCTGTGACTGCGCCGGACGGGCCGTCGCTCGTGATCGCCGCCGCCGGAACCGGTAAAACCCGCACGCTGGTTTACCGCGTCGCGTGGCTGATCGAAAAAGGCGTCGAGCCCGACCAGATTCAGCTTCTTACCTTTACAAATAAAGCCGCAAAAGAAATGCTGGAGAGAGCCCAGAGGCTCGCCCGATCGGATGTCGGGAAACCATTCGGCGGGACATTTCATCATTTTTCCAATTACTTGCTCCGCCGACATGCCAGCGAAATCGGGTTCGGAAGAGACTACACCATCCTTGATGCCGACGACGCCAAGAAGCTGATGAAGTCCTGCGTGGATGAGCTGGAGCTGGACGACGAACATTTCCCGAAGCCGCAGGTTCTGCTCAGTCTCTACGGTCTCGCCTCCGGCTCGCAGAAACCGCTCAGCGATCTGGCCTATGACTGGTTCGACGACTCGCCGATCAACATCGATGATGTGCTGAAACTCCGCGACCATTACGTACAGCGCAAAAAAGAACTCAACGTGATGGATTTCGACGACCTGCTGTTTTACGCGCTGAAACTTTTCCAAACCTCGGAATACGTCCGCAATCTGTATCAGGAGCGGTTCCAGTATGTGCTGGTGGACGAATATCAGGACACCAACACCGTTCAGGCTGAAATAGTTGATTTTCTTGTGGCGAAGCACCGCAACCTGATGGTGGTCGGCGACGACTTCCAGAGCATCTACTCGTGGCGCGGCGCGGACTACCACAACTTCCTTTCGTTCCCGAAGCGTTATCCGAACGCACAGGTTTTCAAACTCGAAGTCAACTACCGCAGTACGCCGGAAATTCTCGACGTCGCCAACGCCTGTATCAAAGGTAATCCGCAACAATTCCAGAAAGAACTGCGCGCCGTCCGCGACAGCATCGCCGAGCCGACACTCGCCCTGCTCCGCGACGGCGACGAGCAGGCGCGCTACGTTATCGCCAAAATCGAAGAGCTGAAGCGCAAAGGTACAAAGCTTTCCGATATTGCAGTCCTCTACCGCTCGCACTTTCACGCCATGGAACTGCAAATGGCGCTGACTCACGCGCGTTTCCCGTTTCAGGTAACTTCCGGCATCCGCTTCTTCGAACAGGCGCACGTCAAAGACGCCTGCACCGTTCTGCGCCTGCTGGAAAATCCGGCCGATGAACTGGCCTTTAAACGCCTGCTGGAAATGTTTCCGAAACTCGGACCGAAAACCGCCGATAAAATCTGGAAGAAAATCGGCTCACGCTTCGAGGCACGCAAACCGGAAACGCACGCGCAACTGCTCGCCGCCCTGCCGACCGCCGCCGGTGTAATCTGGAAAGAACTCCAGCCGGTCTTCCTCGCCTACGATGTCGAGTCGCTCAGCGAAGATCCCGGCGAAATTATCTACCGCTTCAACAAAGCGTTTTACAGCGAATATCTCATTGAAACCTTTGACAACGCCAAACACCGGCAGGAAGACCTCGACAGCCTGATTGACTTCACCGCCCGCTTTGAATCCTGCTCCGCCTTCCTCAGTGAAATGGCGCTACTCACCAATCTCGACGCCGAAGCCGACACCGCGCCCGCCGCGCTCGATGGCGTACGCCTCAGCACCGTCCATCAGGCCAAAGGGCTGGAGTGGAAAGCGGTTTTCGTCATCTGGCTGAACGAAGGACTTTTTCCCAGTTCCAAATCGGTCGAACAGATCGGCGGCGAATCGGAAGAACGCCGCCTCTTCTATGTCGCCATCACACGCGCCGAAGACCGCCTCTTTCTCTGCGCGCCGCAAGTCCGGCGTAAACACGACGGCGGCGTCATCTTCTACGAACCCTCGCAGTTCATCCGCGAAATCCCGCCGCACCTCCTGAAGCAGGACGGCGGATTTTTTTGAAATCGGAAAACTGAAAACAGCCTGCTAAAAACCTGCGTTATGCTCTGGCTTAAAAAATATCCGAAAGCGCGGCCTGTCTCTTCCGGTTCTGACACGGACGCGAACCGTGTGTTTTTAATTTTCGGACAGCCGGGCAGTGGAAAAACCTATCTGGCCGAGCATCTTCGAAGCAACCACTCGTTTCACTGTCTGTCTCTCGACGACGAATATACTGATTTTGTCCGAACAAAATGTCCGGCTTTGTTCTTCGACAGTCTCCGTCTCTACGTCGCGCCGCATTATGAACACATCCTCAAAGAAAGAAGGTATTCGGTTCAGCTGTACGGCCGCGACTTCGTTGCCGAGTGGTATGAGCATGTTTTAACCCGGACCCTCAGACTTTTGGAGATTCATCGTGATCTGACGATCGAAGGATATCTTCTCTACGACTGCGCCGACCAGATTGAGCCGGTCATCGGCAAAAACTCCCGGGTATTCCGTATCCATGCGGACAAAACAACCTATCACTCGCTCGGCAGACAGCTCTCCCTCAAAGAAATCGCCAGACTGGGCCAAGAGGATTCGTAGAACGCCACGTGAGGACACGCGGCCTACAGCATCACTCCAAGCCCCGCTTCATCAGCTCATCTTCATCGAGGCCGAGGTAGTGACCCAGTTCGTGCAGGTAGGTAATGCGGACTTCCTTCCGGAACGCGGATTTATTTCCCGCCGCCTCATCCCATAGATTTTCCAGAAACAGAATGATTTGCGGCGGAAGCAGTTCAGAGTTTTCATCCGCCAGTTCCGGGCCGGTGAAAAGCCCAAGCAGGTCGTCGTCCTGCCCGTCGTCCGAATCGGGCCGGGCTTTAAACACAACCGGCACCCGCCGCGCCGGTTCGGCCAGCGGCGCAGGCAGAGCGGCGATCACGGAGGACACTTCGTCCATCGCCAGCTTTTCCAGCCTCGTTATTTTTCCGGCCATTCATCCCTTTATTCTTCGCGGACCGGCGCCTTTATCCGGCGGAGACTCTTTTTGATTCCCGGCGGATGGGTTGGGATTCAACAGTTCCTTTTCCTTCCCGCGAAGGTATGTTTTGAACGCCTGCCCTTTGAACTGGTCGCGCCGTTTGGCGATAACATCGGAGCGGATTCCCACGTCAAACGCCTCAACAATGGAGGCAGGAAGCGTCTCCCTGGTGATCACTCCGTTTTGCGCAAGAGGAAGCGCGTGCCGAACCGCCTCTTCGAGTTCGTGATCGTTGCCCGGCCAGACATAGCCGCACAGAATATCCCGGGCTTCAGAATCCAAAGCCGGCGCTTCAGCGCCCGCCGGAAGATTCCGGCGGATGGCTTGATCTATAATAAACGGCACGTCTTCCGGACGATCACGAAGAGGCGGAATCTCAATATGAAGAGCACTGAGCCGGTAGTAGAGGTTTACATGGAATTTTCCCTCTGCGGAGAGCGCCTCCGGATTTTCAGCGGAAGCGGCAATGAGGCGGATGTCGGTCTCCGCGCCGGCGGAACCGTTTTTGCTATTCTGAATCACATCAAGAATTCCGGCCTGAAGATCGAGCGGCAGTGCATCAATATTATCGAGAAACAGCGTTCCGCCGCGGGCGGTTTTAAACACCCCCGGCCCGCTTCCCGCCGCGCCGAACAGCTCCGCCGCCAGGCGCCCGCCGTGCGCGGCGGAACAATCGAATACCGCAAACGGTTTGTCTTTCCGTGAGCTGTAATAATGGATGGCCCGGGCGATGATTTCTTTAGGCGTCCCCTGCCCGCCGGAAAGAAGCACCGTGATATTCGCGGGTGCGACGCGACGGATAATGTCGCAGATCTTACGCATGCCGGCGCTCTCAGCGACAAGACCTTCCAGCATATCCAGTCTGGCCCGCAAGGGTTTGTTCTCCGGAGAGATGTTGTAGTACTCGAGCGAGCGCTGAACCGTGGAAAAAAGCTCATCAAGCTGAAACGGTTTGACGAGAAAGTCGAAGGCGCCTTTCTTCATCGCCTCAATGGCGATCCCGATCTCGTCATGGCCGGTCAGCATGATAACGCCCATTCCGGGAATGGTCTCACAAACCTTCTTCAGAAGCTCCATCCCGTTCATAGGGGTCATGTTGACATCCGAAATCATCAGATCGAATGTCCGGGTCTGAAGGATCTGAAGCGCCGCCTCTCCGCTATCGACAGAGACGATCTCATAGCCGTGACCGGTCAGGATCTTAGTGATCACCTTCCGGAAAAACATATCATCATCAACAACCAGAATGCGCGGCATGACGGTCCCCTTCATTTTTACAGACGGCTTTTATTGAAACACCGCCTGCACGGCACGGTTATACTTTGTTCGGCCCGCCTCTTCAACCTTCCGGATTCGGCAGTTTCTATGAAAAAAAACGGACTCCCTTGGAGGGAGTCCGTTCCGGCAAGCTTTAGACCGCCAGCTAGTTGGAAGCTCGGCCGCCGACACCTTTCGTGCCTTTGGCAATCGCTTTGGCTTCGCCTTTCGGACGGAGCGAACGGGATGCCGCGCCGGCTTGCCACATTTCGGAGTCGTGAATCGCTTTCAGTTCTTTGGTCAGGCGCTCTTTATAGTCCTTCGCGCCGCAAACCTTCAGAACCCGCTTGGCCTCGGACTTCGTTTTAACCGCTTTATAGAGTTCATTGAAGACCGGCAGTGTGGCCTTCTTGAACTTCGGCGACCAGTCGAGCGCGCCGCGCTGAGCGGTGGCCGAGCAGTTCGAGAACATCCAGTCCATGCCGTTTTCGTCAACAAGGCGAATGAGGCTCTGCGTGAGCTCTTCAACCGTTTCGTTGAACGCTTCGGACGGGCTGTGGCCGTTCTTGCGGAGCACGTCGTACTGCGCTTCCATCACGCCGGCCAGACAGCCCATCAGCACACCGCGTTCGCCGACGAGGTCGGAGGTGACTTCCTTCTCGAAGGTGGTCGGGAACAGGTAGCCGGAACCGATACCGATACCAAGCGCCATACAGCGTTCTTCGGCGCGGCCGGTGGCGTCCTGGAATACACCGAAGCTGGAGTTGATGCCCGCGCCGCTCAGGAAGTTGCGGCGGACGTTCAGGCCGGAACCTTTCGGGGCGACCAGAATCACATCCACATTTTTCGGCGGAATGACTTTGGTGAGGTCTTTATAAACGATCGAGAAGCCGTGGCTGAAATAGAGCGCGTCGCCCGGCTTCAGATTTTTCTTAATCTGCGGCCAGCAGAGTTTCTGCGCCGCGTCGGAGAGCAGGTACTGAATAACCGTTCCGCGCTGAACCGCTTCTTCGATTTCGAACAGCGTTTTGCCGGGGACGAACCCGTCTTTAACGGCGCGGTTCCAGTCCTGCATGAATTTTTTGGACTGACCGACGATGACATTAAAGCCGTTGTCGCGCAGGTTAAGCGCCTGGGCCGGGCCTTGCACGCCGTAGCCGATGATGGCGATGGTTTCTTTTTTCAGCACTTTGCGGGCCTTCGCCAGCGGGAACTCCTTACGGGTCACGACGGTTTCTTTTGTACCGCCGAAGTCTATGACTGCCATAACTCTCTCCTCCTTTTGAACTAAGCCTATTCTCTTCCGGACCTTGGAACTTCCAAAGCCTCGCTTTTCCAACAATTGGAAAAATCTGTAAACCGGCTAACCGGCGAGAAACTTCACGCCGTTCTCAAAAAGTTTAAGTCCCAGCCCCTGCGCGGGCAGTGTGCCGTTCAGCTTCTGCACGTCCCAGTTGGGATGATTCTCGGGAAAAAGGTAGGCCTCAGGATGCGGCATCAGGCCGAAAATCCGTCCGGTCGGATCGCACAGTCCGGCAATAGCGTTGAGCGAACCGTTCGGGTTGGCCGGAAAATCCATGGTGGCATTGCCGTCCGCGTCTGCATAACGCGCGGCCGCACAGCCGAGCTTTTCAATCTGCTCGATAACGGTTTTATCCGTGGTGAAAATCTTGCCTTCGCCGTGGCGGACCGGCATCGGCATACCGGCCAGACCCTTGGTGAAGATACACGGCGACTTCGCCTCGAACTTCAGGTTGACCCAGAAATTCTGGAAATGGCCGCAGTCGTTCTGCATCAGCGAAACCTTCGGATCAAAGTATTCGCCGTTCAGCCCCGGCAGAAGACCGATCTTGGTCATCGTCTGAAACCCGTTGCAGACGCCAAGAATAATTTTACCGTCGTCGATAAACTTCTGAAGCTCCTCGCGCAGGTGATGTTTCACCCTCAGAGCAAAAACGTGGCCGCTGGTCATGTGGTCGCCGTAGGAGAAGCCGCCGATAAACATCAGCCCGCGGAAATCGCGCATCTGCGCCGGATGGTCGAGCAGGTCATTCAGATGCACCCGCACCGGCTCCGCGCCAGCCAGTTCCCACGCCCGCGAAGACTCCGCCTCGCAGTTCACTCCATAGCCCGTAATAATCAAAATCTTTGGTTTCATGAGCCTCGGAGTTAAACAGAAAAAACCGCGCGAATAAACGCTGATTTGCACCAATGTTTATGTCTGACGGCGGCGAATCCCCAGCGAGGTCAGATAAACTCCGCCTGCCAGCAGGACAATGACCGGTCCACAGGGAAGATCAAACGCATAACTCAATGCGAGACCGCCGGTGACACAGACCGAGCAAACCCCCGAGGAGAGAATCATGGACTGCCGCAAACTGCATGAAAACTGCAGTGCCGTCATCACCGGCAGAGTCAGTAGCGCTGTAACAAGGATCAAGCCGACGATTTGCATCATGATAACAACCGTAACCGCAGTCAGCATCATCAGCAGAACAAACCAGAATTCCACATTGATGCCTCGCAGTCGCGCAAATTCCTCATCAAAACAGACCATTTGCAGTCGCACATAGAACAGAACTCCGGTCAGAATCACGAGCAGATTGAGCAGTCCGATCCTCCATGCATCCGAGAGATTCACGAGCAGGATATCGCCAAAGAGCACACTCATCGGATCGAAATAGCCGGGTGTGCGTGCCAGAAAAATAAGTCCGCCGGAAAGCCCCAGTACCGTAACCGCGCTCACCACCGAATCAGCCCGGTGCGGAGCATAAAGTGTGGAGGACCCGATAATCCATGCCGCCAGTAACGCTGCCGCAAATGCACCCGCCAGCGGTGGAAGATTCCACGGCAAAAGGTGATTCAAGAAAA
>JBIIYG010000001.1:0-125948 GCA_044346945.1 Pontiellaceae bacterium
TTTACACCTGAAGCAATGGCGCGGTATTGCAACTCGGTACGCGAAAAACGCGACATCGTTTCTTGCCGCAGTTCATATTCGGTGTCTTGCCCTTTGGTTGAAAATCTCGTGACGACACGCTCTAGTGTCAATGAGTGGTTAAAACCTGTTAAACAACCTCAACCAGTTCGAGTTCGAACGTCAGGTCTTTGCCCGCCAGCGGATGATTAGCGTCGATGGTGACGAACTCATCGGTAATCGCTTTAACGACCACCCCGAGCGGACCTTGCGGGCTCATCATCTGGAGCGGCATGCCGACGGCCAGTTGCATATCCGGCGGGAAGCGGTCTTTCGGCAGATCGCCGATCATTTCTTCGCGCGCTTCGCCGTAGGCTTCCGCCGCCGGAATCGTGACGGTCTTTTTGCCGCCGACCAGCATATCGCGGACGGCGGAGTCAAAGCCGGGAATCACCATGCCGGAGCCGGTTTCAAATTCGAGCGGGTCGCGCCCGGCGGAGGAGTCGAACTGTGTACCGTCGTTCAGTGTGCCGGTGTAGTGAATACGTACTGTCTTGCCGTCTGCGATCATGATTTGTTCCTTGGGTTAATCCTATGAGTCCTATTCAGAACGGTTGTTATCTTCAATTGTAAAAGCGGGATAATCTTTCATCATGTAACCGTGTTCACAACCTTGCCGGATTTCCATTTTTTTCGGCCCTGGAAAGTTGTTGTAGGCAATCCAGACACCTGACGGCGGGCAGATGTAATCACCCAGATTGGCAATAATGAAAAGGTTGCAGTTCGGGTTGGCGCGTCTGACATGATTGACCGGATCGTAATAACGCAGCGCGGGAGTGTAATCAATGTGCCAGTTGCCAACGATGCGACCCGATTCAGTGCGTCCGAGATCGCAGCACCAAGGAGCCCATGCATAGCAATCTGTTACATCTTTATCCAGTCCGGCCGCAGCCAGACTCTGCATGCCGCCCTGACTTCCGCCTGAAGCAGTGAGTTGTTTTCCGTTCCATTCCGGAAGAGACTTAACGAATTCCAGCGCCCGCATAATTCGCAGAAACATGTCGTGAAAATAGGTTGTATCTGGATCCTGATTCTCTTCTTTGCTGAACGCGTAGTCTTTTAGCACGGTTGCTCTAAGGGCATCGTAATATTCCCCGGGTTTTCCATTTTCAATTCCATGCGCATTGATTTGGAAGTAAATATTGCTAGTACCGGCGGTCAGGTCCTTGTCGGCTCCAGTGACGCCGTAGCCTCTGAAAGCAACGGTCGCCGGCAGTGATTTTTTCGCTGCGTTTCTCGGTATGGTAAGATAGCCGGACACAGGCGCTTTCCCCGGGCAGGCAATTTTAACATCGTATGCAGCGACTTCATCATCGCCCTGGACTTCACTCATTTTCAGAATTTCCAATGGCACAGCGGTCAGAAGTCCTTTTTGCTTTGCCCAGTAGCGATCGAAGTCCTCTGGTTCCGCAACACTCTGCAGCGTGTTCGGCTCCACGCATGCGCCGCCATCAAAAAAGACGGGGATTCGCTTGCCGCTTTTATCAGGCTTGGATGACATCATCTGCGCCCCGTTTTCATCCCAAGCGGTGACATAGATCCGGACAAAACCAGACTCATTCGCAGAGGTTGTTATCACATAACCATCCTTTGTGCTAATGCCTTCACCCTCCTTAACGACTCCATCGTCGCCAGTGCGGATCCATTTCAATTTTTTACCTTCGACCGGTTCGCTGTTATCCAGCAGTTTAACCGTGAATGTCATCTCTTCATTCGGCCTGTAGACGGGTGACGGCTTATTGTGATTCCCGAATATGGAATAGTTCTGCGCAATTGAAGTCAGCGCGGTTCCAAGACAGATTACAGACAGAAGAATTTTCTTAATCACTGCGGGGCCTCTTTTCAGACGAGATTGCTGTGTTGTCGGTCGGCTTTGTTTTCACCACTTGTCTCAGAATTTTACGCGTTCTTCAATGAGGCGTTCGAGTTCGTCGATGCTGATGCGGATCTGCTGCATGATGTCGCCGCATGGCGTGTCGATTTCATTCTGACGGCGGTCGCGGCGGAGGAGTCGAACTGCGCACCGTCGTTCAGTGTGCCGGTGTAGTGAATACGTACTGTCTTGCCGTCTGCGATCATGAGCGTCCTTTGGGTTAAATTGAGCCGAAACCCTACAGCAGAGGCGTTTTGAGGCAATCAAAAACCGGCTTGGGAACCGGTTTTCTCTTTTGGATCAGAGCCGGAAAAGCCGTCTGCACATCGCCTGCAGGACGTGCGATTTCATTTTTTTCATCATCCAAACTTCCGCCACCCGTTTCGACAGGAAGCCCATGGTCGGGAACGAATGCTGAAGCATCATGATGTCGGTGATCCGCATCCGTTTTTGGAGGGCCAGCGCCCACTCGTTGATCATCTCGCCCGATCCTTCGCCGACGATGCTTGCTCCGAGAATTTTTCCCGTTCTTCCGATGAAGGCCCGCACATAGCCGGTCGGAATTTCTTCGGCAATCGCCGCGCCGTAATCCCCGTAGCGGGTTTCGACGGTTTCAAACGGTATTTTCTTCCGGCGCAATTCGTCCTCGGTATATCCAGCGCCGGAAACCGGCGGATCGGTGAACATGGTGTACGGCACAACATAGCGGTCGAAGCGGCGCTTCAGCGGGCGGGGCAGCATTGAATTCATCAGCGCGATCATTCCCTGATGCATCGCCGCGTGGGAAAAGAGGTAATGTCCGTTGCAGTCGCCGATTCCATAAATATGCTTCTGCGCCGTGCGCAGGTGACGGTCCACCGGGATCGCGCCCCGCTGGTCAACGGCGATTCCGGCGTTCTCCAGCTTCATTTCCCGGTAATCATGCGCCCGTCCCGCCGCCTCCAGAAGATGCGTTGCCTGCACGGTTTCTCCGTTATCCAGCCTCATTTGGATTTGGCCGCCCCGGGATTCAACCTCGACCGCCAAACGACCCGTATGCAGAACAATTCCTTCTTCGCGGAAAACATCCTCGATCAAACGCGCCGCATCCGGATCCATGCGGGAAAGGATGTGTTCACTGCGCTGTACCAGAGCCACCCGACTGCCGAGCCGCGCAAACGCCTGAGCCATCTCGCACGCAATCGCTCCGCCGCCGTGAACGATTAAACTTTCCGGCACGGCATCCAGAGAAAAGATGGTTTCGTTCGTCAGATACGGAACCGTCTCGATGCCCGGAACCGGCAGAATCATCGGACGGGTGCCCGTCGCGATGAAAATACGCCGCGCCGTATAGGTTTTGGTTCCCGCCCGAATGGTGTGCGGATCAACAAATTCCGCCGCGCCTTCGCCGAGCACCAAATGAACTTTATCGAACAGACTGCGCGTCTTGTTATCGCTGATAAACCGGAGGTGCTCCTGAATCCGGCGGAACGGATCAAGAGGTTCGGGCGGAGACTGTGGAGAAAGCCCCATCTTCTCAAACCTGGAAACCAGGTGCCGGTGCCGGGCGATTTGCAGGAGCGCTTTGCTCGGAATACATCCGACATTCATACACTCCCCGCCGATCCGGTGCTTCTCGATCCCGCAGACCTTTAACCCCATCGCCGCACCCATAATGGAAACCGCCATTCCGGCCGGGCCAAGCCCAATGCAGATCAGATCGTAGTCGTATTTCATAGCCGCTTTTTCCTCCGTTCACCGCCGGCATAGTGCCGGAGACCTCCGGTACTGTCGAGAGTCCCTGATGTGGATATAAACGCGCCGGGAAACTGCGTTCCACCTGACGGTTTTTAACCGTCTGGAGTGCGGTGGCAAGCACAGCGCGACACCGCTCTCGTTCCGCCGGGAAAAGCGCCGTCGCCCGTTGGTTGCCGGCGCACTCCAAAACCATTAACCACGGATTACACGGATGGGCACGGATTTAAACCGTTCGGGGAGGTGGAGCGTGATCTCCGAGCACGCTTTTCTCGGGTGGAGCGGGCCGTCCCAGCACGCTTACTTAAACGCGCCGGGACGGCGCGTTCCACCTGTGGCAGGCGGGCTGTTGAGTTGCGGCGAAACAAGACGTTTGGAATCTTCGGGATGAAATCTTCCGGGGTTTGGAATGGAATCATTAATTTATAGGACTGACCCCATTTCCGCTTTTCTCGGGTGGAGCGGGCCGTCCCGGCACGCTTACTTAAACGCGCCCGGAGGTCGCGTTCCACCTGTGGCAGGATGGCTGTTGAATTGCGGCGCGGCAGGATATCCGGAAACTTCGGGATGAAATCTTCCGGGGTTTGGAATGGGATCATTAATTTATAGGACAAACGCCTTTTCCCGGTTGATGGTTTCAGTTTGACTGCACTGAACGCGGCTCTTACCCTCGAAACTTATAAACGGGTCTTTGTTAGACACATGTAACAGGAGAATTTGATATGCCAGAATGGATCGCTTTACTGCTCCCTGCTCTGCCGGCATTATTGCTGTCTATAACATGTGTTTTAGGCGCGCGAATTAGGTGGTTTCCGCCAAGCGATGGCGATAAGAGCGGCCTTTTTCTGATAGGCATTGTCATAGGGTTTTTGTTATCCGCCATGGCAATCGGCCCGATTTGGGCAGTTAATCACATCTATGGCGTTGCGCATGCCAGCACTACTTACCTTGGTCTGACTGGACTTGCCTTGTTGATTTTTCGACCGAAGAATGCTAGCTGGCGTCCGCTTTATCCCATTAGAAAATTTCTACTCTTTCCGTTTTCTGCACTTACTGTCATTTCATTTCTCATGGCAATTCCGACCGCAATCATGCCCCTGTTGACATCGCATCATTACGTTCCCCTTAAGTCTGGCATTAGTGTTGAATTCAAAACGACGTTTGTTCAGGAGAGCCTCTCTAATATCAAAAAATCTCTTGTGGCAGTGCAACGTGATATTACAGATGAGCAGGATAAAATTGATAACGCTTCTCAGCAGTTGGTCGCAACCCTAGAAGCCAAGAATAAAGATCTTCAGATATTGGAGAAAGAATACAAAACCCTATATGCAGAAGTTGACTACTATAAAAATCTAGCTGCACTTACTGAATCGCAAGCACGATCTGTTCGTCAAATGCTCACAAGAGGCAAGTACACTGACTATATTTTCGGTTTTTTGATAGGGGTTATGTCAAGTGCGGCGTTCCATGTCATCCTCAAATCTGGGGCATGGTTTAAACAAGTGCTCGGTTCAAAAAAATAGGCACAGGAACCATTAATCCGCGATTGGTATTTTGGTGTTATCTGGCTTTTTTGAAAGGCGGGGCCAAGCGGCTCCGCCTTCTGTATTTAGAACCGCACGCGTTCTTCAATGATGCGTTCAAGTTCGTCGATGCTGACGCGGATTTGCTGCATGGTGTCGCGGTCGCGCAGGGTGACGGTGTTGTCTTCCAAGGTTTGGAAGTCGACGGTGACGCCGCACGGCGTGCCGATTTCGTCCTGACGGCGGTAGCGGCGGCCGATGGCACCGGCGTGGTCGTAGAAGCAGTTCCAGCGGCGGTTGAGTTTCTCGAAAACTTCGCGCGCTTTGCCGACGAGTTCCTCTTTGTTTTTGAGCAGAGGGAATACGGCGACTTTGTACGGCGCGATGCACGGCGCGAAGCGCAGGACGGTGCGGGTTTCGCATCCTTCCGGAGCCGGTTTGCCCGGTTCGGCGGTGGTGACGGCGCCGTCTTTGGCGATCCATTCTTCGCGGTAGGCTTCGCAGAGCAGGGCGAGGGCGATGCGGTCAACGCCCGCCGACGGTTCGATGACGTGCGGAATGAATTTTTCCTTGGTCTCTTCGTCGAAGTATTCGAGCGATTTGCCGCTGGCGTTCTGATGCTGGGTGAGGTCAAACGCGCCGCGCGCGGCGATGCCTTCGAGTTCCTGCGTGCCGAACGGGAAGTCGTACATGATGTCGGTGCAGGCGCTGGCGTAGTGGGCGAGTTTGTCTTTTTCGTGGATGTCGCGGTGCATACGGCCTTCCGGCAGTCCGACTTTGCTGTACCATTTCAGGCGCTCGGAAACCCAGTATTCGTGCTGTTCGGCATCGGTGCCGGGCTTGATGAAGAATTCGAGTTCCATCTGTTCGAATTCGCGGGAGCGGAAGGTGTAGTTGCGCGGATTGATTTCGTTGCGGAACGCTTTGCCGATCTGCGCGATACCGAACGGTACTTTCTGGCGCGAGACGGAAAGGACGTTGGCGAACTGCGCGAAGATGCCTTGCGCGGTTTCGGGGCGGAGCCACGCGACGTTGGAGCTTTCTTCCAGCGGGCCGACGAAGGTCTTGAACATCAGGTTGAATGAGCGCGGCTCGGTGAGCGTGCCGGGCTTATCGGTGTCGGGGCCGACGAGCTGGGCGTAGGCGGTCAGCGGGATTTCAGAAAGTGGAACCGATTCGTAGTCGGCGGGGTTCGCTTTGGCTTTCTTCGCCTTCTTTTCCGGTGCTTCTTCGTCCTCGGGATAGGCGAACATCAGCGCGGAAGCGTCGGTTTTATGTTTGAAAACGAGGAGCTGGTCGGCGCGGTAGCGGCCTTTGGTTTCGCGGCAGTCCACCATCGGGTCTTTAAAGTTGCCGACGTGGCCGGAGGCTTCCCAGACTTTCGGGTGCATGATGATGGCGCTGTCGAGGCCGACGACGTTTTCGCGGCTCTGGACGGTGGCTTTCCACCAGCTTTCCTTGATGTTGCGCTTCAGCTCGACGCCGAGCGGGCCGTAGTCCCAGAAGCCGTTGATGCCTCCGTAGATTTCCGAGGTTTGGAAGATAAAGCCGCGGCGCTTGCAGAGCGACGCCAGCGCGTCCATCGAAACTGAGTAATCGTTTGCTTTCATAAGGGGGCAGAGGATGCCCGAAACGGTTTGGAGTTGAAAGTTAAAATTTAAAAGTCGAGACTGCGCCGCGTGAAAGAAAAACAGACATATAAACGGTTCGATCTCCTCGCTATTCTGGCCATTGCAGGCTGTATCGGCATGTTCATTTTCGAGGGGATTTTCATTTTTGAGCGCTACGACCTTCTTTCCGTCTCCGGCGAAGCGGCTGAAAAACCGTCAACTCCGCCCGCGACGGTTCCGGAAGTCAATCCGCCGAAGCCGTCTGTGCCGGTTCCCGTGCCGCCCGCGACAAATACCGTGCCGGTCGGCTGAGCGGACGCGCTTACTGCTTTTTGCGCAGGATCATTTTCTTAAGCCATTCAACCAGACTGTCGGCCAGACTGAACATCACCGGCACATAAACCAGCGTCAGCATCGTTGCGACCGACAATCCGAAAACCATCGCGATGGCCATCGGCGCCCACCAGGCGGTGGTTCCGCCGCCCTGTGTTATTTTAAACGGGAAGCCGTGGAAATCGATATTCCAGCCGATGGCCATGGGGATCAGCCCAAGGACAGTGGTTCCGGCGGTGAGCAGGACGGGGCGCAGACGCAGACGTCCGGCGGTGACAATGGATTCGAGCGGGCTCTGGCCTTCTTTGCGTTGCAGATTGACGCAGTCAATCAGCACGATGGCGTTGTTGACGACAATCCCGGCCAGACTGACGATGCCCAGACCGGTCATAATGACGCTGGCGCGGGTCTGGGTCAGAATCAGCCCCCACATGACACCGATGATGGAAAGCGGGATGGACAGTCCGATGATGAACGGGAGCAGGACGGAGTTGAACTGGACGACAAGGATGACGAGAATGCCTGCAATCGCCAGCAGGAAGGCCCGGCTGAGAAAAGCCATGGATTCCTGCGAATCCTCGTTGTCGCCTGCGTAATGGATGGAGTAGTTGTTCGGCAGTTGAATGTCGGCAATCGCCCGGCTGACATCCTTCAGGATTTCTTCGACACTGCGGCCTTCATTATTGCCCATCAGAGTGATGACGCGCTTGAGGTCTTTGCGCTTAATTTCTCCGAGTCCGGCGGTGTATTCAAAGGTGCCGAGCGAAGAGAGCGGCACGGAGCGCTGATCTTTGACCGGAATCATGATCTCCCCGAGCGTGCTGAACTGATCGCGTCCGGTTTTGGGCAGACGGACGGTGATGTCAAATTCGTCTTCACCGGCGCGGAATTTTTTACGGCTTTCAACGCCGAAAACAGCTGTGCGCAGGAAGTTTCCGACCGTGGCGGTGTCGAGCCCGAGCATGGCGGCGCGCTGGCGGTCGATCTCGAATTGCAGTTCGGGCAGGGCATCTTCAAAACTGCTGCGCAGGTCGGTCAGGCCGGGAATGGTTTCGATGCGGTGGCGGATTTCACCGGACAGTTCTGTGAGCCGGTCAAAGTCGTCGCCCGAGATTTCGATACTGACGGGTGCTCCGGCGGGCGGGCCGCGGCGGTCTTTTTCGATGGTGACTTCGGCGCCGGGCAGAACCGGCAGGGCGGCGCGGATCTGCTCGACGACTTCACTGGCCGGAGTTTTCCGAAGCTCTTCGTCAATGAAGTCGATATAGATTGAGCCGATGTGCGTGCCGCTGGTGACGGATTCAAAGGAGGCGTTGCCTTCTCCGGCGTTGCTCTGGAAAAATTTGATCTCGGCGCAGGGCGCGAGAATTTTTTCGATTTCCCGGAGCGCGGACGCCGTCGTTTCTATGGCGGTGCCCTGCGGATACTTGACTTGAATCTGAGCGGATTCCGGTTCGGTGGTCGGGAAGAGTTCCACCCCGCGGTTGTAGCGTTTGTAGAGTTCGGCGCTGAGCATCAGAAACGTCAGGCTGATCAGCAGGACGAATATGCGGTGTTCCAGCGCCTTGCGGAGAAATTTTTCATAGCCGCTGACGAAAGGGTGCGGCTTTCCCCCGTTGAGCGGATTGTCATCGATGCGGCCTTTTTTGATCAGCACGGAGCAGACCGCCGGATTGGTGATCAGCGCGACCAGCAGGGAGCCGCCCTGGGCGATCATCAGGGTCAGCGGGATAAACCGCATAAACTGCCCGATGATGTCAGGCCAGAACAGCAACGGAGTCAGCGCGATCATGGAGGTGAGCGTGGAGGTGATGACCGGCCAGGCGACTTCTGAGGTTCCGCGCCGCGCCGCGTCCTCCTGCGAAAGGCCCTCACAGCGCAGTCGGTAAATGTTTTCGACAATGACGACAGCGTTATCCACCAGATTGCCGCAACATAGAATCAGTCCGAACAGCACGACCATGTTCAGTGTAATGCCGGTCAATGCCATGAGAATGTAGGTGAGGAGCATGGAAAGCGGAATGGCCAGCCCGACGAAAAGGCTGTTGCGCCAGCCCATAAAAACAAACAGGACGATGATGACGAAAAGAAAGCCGGTGATGATGTTGTTTTCCAGTTCGGCGAGCATATCGCGCACCCGCTTCGACTCATCCTGCACAATCGTCAGTTTGATACCCTTCGGCAGGTTGTACGCCTCCAGCAGAGCCTTGATTTCGTCGGTCAGAGCAACGGTATTGGCTCCGGAGCGCTTTTTGATGTTGATGGATACGGATGGCTCGCCGTTGATCCGCGCGATTGAGGTGGCGTCTTTATAGGTGTCGATGACGGCGGCGATGTCGCTCAAATAAACCGGGCGGCCCTTGTGAACTTTAACGACGAGATCGCGCATTTCACCGGCCAGCTTGAATTCGCCGGGAAGCCGGATCTGGTATTTGCTGTCGCCCACTTCAAGCGAACCGGCTGAAACGGTGATGTTTTCCTTGCCGACCAGCGCCAGCACGTCGGTCAGCGGGATTTCGTAGGCGCTGAGGCGGGCGCGGTCAAACTCGATCCGGATTTCGCGTTCACGCGTTCCGGTGATCGCCGCCTCGCGCACGCCCGGCATCAGCTCAATGCGGTCCTGCAGGGTTTCGGCAATATTTTTAAGCCGCTCAATGTCGGGGTCGCCGGAAAGTGAAAAGCGCATAATCGGCACATCGGTGCTGAAGTTGAAACCGTCCACAATCGGCTCTTCGAGATCATCCGGCAGGTCGATGCGGGCCAGATCAATTTTATCCTTCACCCGCTGAATGGCCATGTCGATATCCTGATTCGGCAGGAACTCAATTGAGATGACGGTGAAGCTTTCAGAGGAGGTGGAGGTGATCTCTTTGACATTCCCGAGTTCATTGAGTTTTTTCTCAATCGGAATGGTAACCAGATTCTCCATTTCCTCCGGCGCGGTTCCTTCGTACGGCGCGCGGATGTAAACCTGCGGAATCGTGATGTCCGGAAAGCCTTCGCGCGGCAGGGTTTTATACGCCACTGCGCCGACCACAGTCAGCACGGCCATGAAGACAAAGACCGCAATGCGGAATTTTATCGCGTAGTTGGTGATCAGCATAAAATTATTCCTGAATGGTGACTTTCGCGCCGTCGGTCAGCATCCGGTTGCCCCGGGTGACGACCCGGTCGCCCGCGCGGATGCCCGAGAGGATGACGGCCTCTTGTTTCAAAATCGCATCGATCCGCACCAGCTGACGCACGGCATGTCCGTCGCGCACAAGGAAGACCACATTGTCGCCTTTTTCAGGAATGACGGCTTCGAGCGGCAGGGTGATGGCGTTTTCCCGGATACTGCGGCGGTGCTGAACCGATGCGATCATGCCGGGGCGCAAGGTGCCGTCCGGATTCGGAACCTTCAGTTCGACACGGAATGCGTTGTTGTCGGACTGCGCTTTCGACGAGACATAGGAAACCGTGCCGGTAAAAATCTGTCCCGGTCGCGAGATGACTTCAAACGGCACGGTGTCGCCGGGGCGGAGCGAGGAAACATTCCGCTCCGGGATGTCGACCGTTACGCGTACCGGATTGATCGAAAGGACATCAAATACCGGCGCGGCAGGGAGGACGTATTCGCCTTCTTCGACATAGCGCTCATTGACGACGCCGTCGACCGGACTCTTGACCGTGCAGTAGCTGAATGCGGTCTCCGCCAGATCATACGCCTTGCGGATATCATCCATATCCTTTCGAGAAACCGCGCCGGTTCCGCTCAGTTTTTCAAACCGTTCAAGATTGCGGGCGGCATCCTCCAGGGCGATGCGTGCAGTGCGGTCGTCAATGCGGAGCAAAACCTGCCCGTTGGTCACGCTCTGTCCGCGATCCACATGGATTTCGACGATTCGCCCCGCTTTTTCGGCGGCCAGCTTCGCATCCACATCAGCGAGGATCAGGCCGGGCAGGGTGATGATGTCGGGACGGTTTTCGGCCGTCACTTCGACGGTCTGCACCGGAATGATCACGTCCTGTACCGGCGGCAGTTTTTCTTTGCGTGCCGGAAGCGCTTTAAAAAAAACGATCAGCACGGTGATGACCAGCAGAGAGCTCAGCAGAATTTTTCCTGTCCTGTCCTGCTTTATCCAGAAGGCCCGGACTTTTCCGGTAAGATTTTTTAAAAACTCTTTCATCTCATCACTCCGTTTTTTTCAAGACTCCGGCGGCGTATTTCAGATTCACCACCGCGTTCAAATGGTTTTCCAGAGATTGGAAATGATTGAGCCGCGCGGTGTTCAGCGAAAGATTGCTGTCGGTGAATTCCAGATAGGTCGCGAGGCCCGCGTCGTAACGGGTTTTTGCGATCCGGAGTGCTCTTTCCGCCAGTTTTACGGTTTCCGTTGTTCCGGCAATGATTTCACGGGCGGCCATCATGTCGAGCCAGGCCGATTTAATGTCCAGAGAAACCGACCTCAGCAGGTCATCCCGGCCTGCCTGCTCTTTAGCCAGTTCCAGACCTTTGGTCAGCACTTCGCCGCGCCGCTTTCCGCCGTCGAAGAGAGTCCAGCGGGCGGTGATGCCGGCGGACCAATGATCGGCCCAGGTGTCGTCGGCACCGTTGTAGCGGTCGGGATTTTCCTGCGTGTAAATCGCGGCGGCGGTTACCTTCGGTTTGTAACTGCTCCATGAAGCTTTAAGGTCTTCGCGCCGCAATGCGATGGTTTTTTCCTGCACCAGCAGTTCGGGACGTATGCTCACGGCTCCGGACTGCAAAGCCATCAGATCCGGCTCAAACGGCTTATACTGCAGTTCGCCGTTGAGTGTGAAATCCTCCTGATCCAGCACGATCAGATTGCGGAATCTCTCTTTGGCGATAGCCAGTGCGTTGCGGGCCTCAACCAGTTTCGGATTCTCATTGGCCAGCCGCACCTGCGCGGTCAGCCAGTCAAATTCGGATGCCGTGCCCGCTTCATACTTCTGCCGCGTTTCTCTTTCGAAATCCGTCAGTTGTTTCACCGAAGCGTCCTGAACCGCGACGTTGGCCTGTGCCAGCAGAATGCCGTTGAAAGAGGTGTGAATTGCGCGGATAAGCAAAGCCTCCTGCTGGACTTTGGCCTGCGCCGTGAGACTGCGGTATGCGTTGGCGGCGCGAACAGCCGAAAAAACTTTTCCGCCATCGTAGAGGGTCTGGCTGGCCGCAACCGATCCGCTGTAACTGTCCCGCTGGATGCCGCCCGTCATAAACGGCGTGGCGGTTCCGTCATTGCGTTCATAGGCGCCAATCAGATCAATCTGCGGCAGGCCGCCTGCCCGCGCCTGTTTCATGCTGGCTTCGGCAATCTGGCGGTCGCGCTCCGCATTCATCACCGGCACCGCGCGCTCCAGCCCGATCCGGATGCAGTCATCCAGCGTGTAGGACGGCGTTGCGCCGGACGCTGAAACCGTCAGCAGGGCGAAAAGACCGAGAGCAAAAAATTGGATTTCAGATTTCATCAAGACGGCTCACTACTTTCTGCATCAGTTCCAGAAAAACGGTTCGTTCCTCCGGGGTGAGGGGCGAAAAAATGTCCGCGAAGCTCCTCTGCTTCTGGATGGTGATTTCCTCCAGTATGGATTTTCCTTTGGCGGTCAGGTTCAGCAGTACGACGCGCCGGTCTTCGCGGGAGTGGGTCCTTTTAACCAGACCGGCTTTAACCATCCGGTCGAGCAGTCCGGAGGCGGAAGAGAGCTGAAGCCCTAATGTCGCCGCGAAATTTTTGACCGGAGTGCCGGGATGTTCATTGATAAACACCATGCCGACAAACTGCGGGTCGGTGATGAGTCCCTGCGACATCGCATTGCGTTCGCGCCGGATCATCGCGCCCAGAAAGGCCGGAATCAGCCGCTGAATTTCGGCGGAAAAATGATCCAAGGTGATAGATAATTTATTCATGCGAATAGTTCGTATCACGAACAATTCGCATGAAGAAGGTTTTTTTTAAAATTTTTGGGCATCGGCTGTAAAATAAGTTGCGGCTTTTCAAGCGGTTGCTGTTCGGTTAATCCTTTCGAATGAATCTTCATTGGCTTCAGCATGTTTCGTTCGAAGGACTCGGCTGTATCGGCCCGTGGCTGGCGGACAGAGGTTATACGGCGACCTGCACGCGGTTGTGGGCGGGCGACGGCCTGCCGCATATCAGCGCCGTGGACGGCCTGATTGTGATGGGCGGGCCGATGGGTGTTTATGACGAGGCGGCTTATCCGTGGCTGGTGAACGAGAAGACGTTTATCCGGCGGATTATCGCGGCGAATAAGCCGGTGCTTGGAATCTGTCTCGGCGCGCAGTTGATTGCCGAAGTGCTTGGCGCGGCGGTTCGGAAGAACTCGCAGAAGGAAATCGGCTTTTTCCCGGTGCGGGGAGACGGACGGATTCTTCCGCAGAGTTTTGTTCCGTTTCACTGGCACGGCGATACCTTTGGCATTCCGCCCGGCGCGGTGCCTCTTGCTTCCAGCACAGCGACGGCGAATCAGGCCTTTGTTTTTAAGGACGACGTGCTGGCGCTTCAATTCCATCTCGAAACCACCGAAGAGAGTTTGCTGGAGCTTTACCGGAACGCGCTGGACGAAATCATGGACGGGCCTTTCATTCAAACTCTGGAACAGATGCGCCCGTTTTTCCCTCAGCTCCGCGACGGCAACCTCCGGATGTTTGACTTGTTAAACCGGCTGTTTTGATGAATCATCCGCGCATGTTTTTTTTCCGGAAAAAATTTCATCTGGTGATTGTCTGCACGGCCAACCGGACGCGCAGTGCTTATTTCGCCGGATACCTGAAACACTATCTGGCACAATACCGTCCATCCGCGCTTCGGAAAATCCGGATCACCTCAGCGGGCACAAAGGCGGCGGGCGGCGGACGGGTGAACGATGTGGTGGCGCTGATTGCGCGGAATCAGGGATTCAGTCTCCGCGAACATACGGCCGGGCCGCTGTCGGATACGCTGGTTAAGCGGGCCGACCTGATTCTGGTGATGGAGCAGGAGCATAAAGATTTCATTCTGGAGAAATGGCCGGAATCCAAAGAAAAAGTTTTCCGGCTGATGGAATACGGCTGGCAGGCCGACCCCGAAGAGGCTTCGAAGACCGAAGTGCTGGATGTGCCTGATCCCACCGGCAGAAACGCCGACGACTTTAAGGCTTTCATTGAAACTGCGCACGCCGAAGCCGACCGGCTGATTCACGAACTGGTTCATCGGGAGATTGTATGAAATCGCGTCCGCATCTGCCCGGCCACCGGGTTTTGATTCTTTCGGTCAGTGCCGGAACCGGCCATATCCGTGCCGGCGAGGCGCTGGCCAAAGCGGCGGTCGCTCATCCGGCGACCGGCGAAGTGCTTCATATTGACGCACTGCGCTACACCAATCAGATGTTCCGCCGGTTCTACGGCCAGTTCTATATTGATCTGGTCAAAAGCGCCCCGACCCTGCTCGGCTGGTTTTATGAGTCACAGGACGAGCCGTGGAAAACTGAAAAAATGCGGCTGATGCTCGACCGGATGAACACCGGCCCGCTGGTCCGGCAGATTCGTAAGTTCAAACCGGACATCACCATCTGCACGCACTTTCTTCCGGCGGAAATTCTTTCGCACCTGATGAAACACGGCAGGCTGGACACCCAGCTCTCGACGACGATTACCGACTATTACGCCCATGCGATGTGGCTGTCGCGGCTGATTCATCATTACTTCGTGGCCAACGAGGAATCCCGGGTTCAGCTCGAAAACATCGGCTTCCCGCCGGAACGGATTACAGTGTCCGGAATTCCGATCGATCCCGTTTTCTGTGAACCCAAAGAGCGGTCTGCTCTGCGGCAGAAACAGGGTTTGCGCAGTGAGGTGCCGATGCTTCTGGTGTCCGCCGGAGCGCTGGGCGTCAGCTCGGCGGAACGGATTGTGGAAGTTCTGAGCGGCCTGACCATGCCGGTGCAGATCGTGGTGATCTGCGGGAAAAACGAAAAGACACGGCAGAATGTTCTGGATCAGATCCGTCAGCGTCCGGCCTCCGCTTCGCACCTCGACTTTACGGTGCTGGGCTACACCACCGAAATGGATGAGTGGATGAAGTCCGCCGATTTGTATATCGGCAAACCCGGCGGGCTGACCACGGCCGAGGCGATGAGTTGCGGCCTGCCGATGGTGATTTATCAGCCGATTCCCGGACAGGAGGAGCGCAACAGCGACTTTCTGCTCGAAAACGGTGCCGCGGTGAAATGCAACCAGCTCGCGACGATGGCCTACAAGGTGGATCTTTTGCTGAAAAATCCGGAGCGGATGGCCAAGATGCGTCAGCGTGCACTGGGATTGAGCCACCCGGATGCCGCCCGGCGGATTATTCAGAAACTGATTGATGAATTGCACACCGAGGCGGTGACGATTCCCCGCGAAAGCACCGGAGAAAAAGCCAAGGCGAAACTCCGCTGGCTCGGCAAGAAGCTGTCACTGAGCGGCGAGGATTCCATTTTCAGGATTTAACATCCGGACGGATTCCCGCCAGCAGAAAGAGTCCGGCGAGTCCCATAACGATTCCGGGAATATAAAAATGCCAGCTGGCGACCCGCTGGCCGAAGATCAGAATCCCGCCCGCGACCGCCACGATATTATTGACGGTCTGCGCCACCGGCATGAACCGCGATGCCGTTTTTTTCTGCAGGCCGATCTGCATACAGTAGTCGGCAAACACGTTCAGCGGCACCGCGATCAGTACCGCCGCCAGACTGAACAGCAGATCTTCGTTGCGGATGAGCGCCCGCAGGCTGGATGTTGCCCGCAGTTCATCCAGAGTCAGGAACGTGATCGCCATCTGCGCGAAAACCGCTCCGGCTCCGAACAGGATGCCTGAAATCATCGCCCAGCAGAGCGGATGTTTCCCGGTGAAAAAAAAGAGCGCCGCGCCGGTCAGCAGAGCCGTGAGCATAAAAACGCCTAGACTGATCTGTGTGCTGTGCAGGGTGATGTCATACTTCACGCCCGAAACTTCGCCGAAGGCGATAAAGACCGGCATCAGAATCAGCAGGGCCAGCGCCAGTTTCGCCGTCAGTCGCAGTTTTTCTTTCAGCATGAACCGTGAAACTGTGATCAGCACAATAAAGCCGAAGCCGTACAGCGGCTGAACCACCGCCACGCCGACCAGCCGCAAGGCCGCGACGTATGGAACCAGCCCCAGACAGCCGACCGCGAAGCCGATCATCCAGCGGCGGTTTTTCAGCAGACTGATGACCGACTTCCAGAAATTGGAAAAGGAGAGCGGCGGCAGGCGGTCGAGTCCGGACTTCTGCAGAACCGGCGCCAGACTGAACAGGCTCATGGCCAGCAACGCCAGAATAATTCCGGCGGTTTTATAGAAGTGCTCGGACATGCAGACTTAATAACAGGAACGGACCCAGGAATAAATCCCGATTCCCGGATTATGTCTTTTTCCCGGCTTTGTTCCGCTCCTTGACCTGATACGAAACGCCGCCTTCTTCAGCAACCCGGCCGAGATACTGCTCAATCGCATCCTCGATCAGATACTGAATCGCCGTGCGCGGACGCATGGACTCCGCCAGCTTTTTCAGTTCCTGCTTCAGCTCTTTACTGATCCGTACGGATTCGGTCTCACTCATGGGCGCAGTGTAGTAAAAATCCCACCGCATCTAAACAGTAAAAATCCTGCAATTTACATTTGACCAATACCACAATTGTGGCAATTTGTCGGAATGAGTGATGGGGTGACCGATTTAAAGGGTGTGTCCGAAAGTGTAAGGATTTCTGCACAAATAAAACACCGTCTTAAAGACCATTGCCGGCGAACCCGGCAGACACTGCGGAGCGTGCTGGATGCCGCGGTTCACGAATATGTTCAGGAGAAAATCGTAATAAAGGATGACAACGATGGATGATCTGAGGATTAGAGAGAATCTTCAGCTGGCCATCAGCTGGCTGTTATTGGCGGCTGTTTTTTCATTTCTGATCGTTCTGCTCGTTATCTGGTGAGTTTTTCACATCAGCCGGTCGAGGGTGCGGTACTGAATGGCTTCGGCAATATGCTCCGTGCCGATCATTTCCGTTCCGGCCAGATCCGCGATGGTTCGGGCGACTTTCAGAATCCGGTCATAGGCGCGGGCGCTGAAGTTCATTTCCGATACGGCGGTTTTCAGCAGTTGCGCCGCCTCATCGGACGGGCGGCAGTATTTCCGTGAATGCTTCGGTTGCATTCCGGCGTTGCAGTGAACGTGCCGGTCTTTGGCGTAGCGCTCCTGCTGGATTTTCCGCGCCGCGACGACCCGTTCTCGGATGGAGGCCGACGGCTCGCCTTTTTCCAATCTGGCCAGCTGTTCGTATTTCACGGCGGGTACTTCGATGTGAATGTCGATACGGTCAAGCAACGGGCCGGAGATTTTACTTTGATACCGGCTGACCTGCAGGGGCGTCGAAGTGGAACGCGGATCGTCGGGGAAATAGCCGTCCGGCGTCGGATTCATCGCCGCCACCAGCATAAAACGGCAGGGGAATGTCACGCTGGCGGCGGCGCGGGCAATCGTCACCACGCCGTCTTCGAGCGGCTGGCGCAGAACTTCCAGCGCGTTACGGTGAAACTCCGGCAATTCGTCCAGAAAAAGCACGCCGTTATGCGCGAGGCTCACCGCGCCGGGAACCGGATGGGTTCCGCCGCCCAGCAGTCCGGCATCGGAAACCGTATGGTGCGGAGAATGAAAAGGGCGGGTGGCGATTAGTGATTCATGCGCGTCGAGTTTCCCGGCGATACTGTGAATCTTGGTCGTCTCCAGCGCCTCTTCGAGCGTCATCGGCGGCAGGATGGACGGAATCCTCTTGGCCAGCATGGTCTTGCCGGTTCCCGGCGGACCGATCATCAGCAGGTTATGCCCTCCGGCAACGGCGACTTCGATGGCGCGCTTGGCATATTCCTGCCCCTTCACGTCTTCGAAGTCGGCGGCGTACTGATTATGTTCAGAAAAGGCCTGATTCAGATCCGCGGTATGCGGCTTCAGCGTCAGTTCCAGATTCAGGAAGTCGGCCGCCTCGCGCAGATTTTTGACCGCGAACACCTTGATGCCGTCCACGACAGCGGCCTCCGAGGCGTTTTCCTCCGGCACGATCACCGCCTTTCGCCCGGCGGCGCGGGCCGCAAGGGCGATCGGCAGAACGCCGCGCACCCGGCGCACCGCGCCGGACAGCGCCAGCTCGCCGACGATACAAGCACGCTCCAGCAGGTCGGGCTTAATGTCATTCTCCGCCGCCAGCATTCCGAGCGCGATCGGCAGGTCAAAACTCGGCCCTTCCTTTTTAATATGGGCAGGGGCGAGGTTGATGGTCACGCGGCCTTGCGGCGGCGTGAATCCGGAATTGATCAGCGCGGTCAGAACACGGTGCTCGCTTTCCTTCACGGCGGCATCGGGAAGGCCGACAATCACCGTCTTCGGTTCGCCGTGGCCGCTGTTGACCTCGATCTCCACTGTATAGGCATCTACGCCGAACACGGCGCCCGAAAAAACTTTGGCGAGCATAAGTAGAATCTCCGCCGGAAATATCAACCGGATTGCGGCGCATACTGCAAATTCTTTTAAGAAGCGGCAAGACTGTTCAGAGGGAAACCTTTGGGAGCCCGCCATGAAGGCGGGGGCGGTTTTCCAGAGGCTGAACTTGCAAACAAACCCGGCCGATTGCATGCTGTGCCGCTGTTAAGTCTCCCGCAAACAACCAGCCAAAAGGATCGTTATGAATAAGAAGATACTGCTGTCGGTTCTGTTTTCCATCGTGGTTCTTTCCAACGGACTGCTTTCGTTTGCCCAGTCCAACACCTGCGATGTCATCATCGGTTCGCATCCCGCCGTAACCCCCGCTCCGCGGGCGACGCCGGAATGGTGGATGCCGCGCCATCAGGCGGTTCTGGAACGGGTTGCCAAAGGAAATGTGGACTTACTGCTCATCGGCGATTCCATCACCCACGGCTGGGAAAACAAAGGCAAAGCGCTTTGGGACAAATACTACGCTCCGCGCAACGCCGCCAATCTGGGATTCAGCGGCGACCGCACCGAGCATGTTCTCTGGCGGTTGCAGAACGGCGAAATTGAAAACATCAAACCCAAGCTGGCCATCCTGATGATCGGCACCAACAACTCCGGCGGCGATCAGTACACCCCGGGGCAGATTGCCGACGGCATCAAGGCGATTGTCTGCACCCTGCGCACCAAACTGCCGGAAACCAAAGTGCTGATTCTGGCGATCTTTCCGCGTGGAGACGGAGCCCAGCGCGCCAATCCGGAAAGCAACGCCGACTTTAACACGCAGTGGGCCAAGAACGACAAAGCCAGCCTGCTGGCCTCCAAACTGGCCGACAACAAAATGATCTTCTACAAAGACATCAACAAAGCGTTCCTGAACGACCAGCGTGTGCTGACCCGCGATGTCATGCCGGACCTCCTGCATCCTGCGGAAGCCGGTTATCAGCTCTGGGCGGAAGCTATGGAACCGACCGTCGCCAAACTCATGGGCGAAACTAAATAGCCGGATAAGTTTCTCGCAAAGCCGCCAAGTCGCAAAGCCGCATGCGTTTTATTTTGGAGGGCGCGGTTCCACCCGCGCCGTATTGGGTTCAGGTCGCCGGGAATCAGCCGGCATAATACCAGGCGCCGCGAACTTTTTTGAACAGCGAGCGCTCATGGTGTCGGTCAATTCCGCTCGGGCCGATAAATTCGGCGATGAATTCAACCGTGCCTTCGTTATCGGAGCGCCTGCCGGCGGTGGTGCTGAGTACATGCAGCTTCTGCCACTGAACCTGATTCATCCAGCTGCTGATGTCGTCGGCTAGGCCGGGCTCGCGCGACGTGGGCAGAGTGGTCTTTACCAGATAATCGACGTTCTTCAAAACGTAGGCGGTATAGCGCGAGCGCATCAGCGCCTCCGCCGTCAGCGCGCTTTTGTTTCCGGAAAGCCATTGCCCGCAACAGCCTTGAAAATTTTTCCCGCTCCCACACGGGCATTCGATTATTTCCATAAGAGTTCAGACGACAGAGTTTTTTAGACAGGATCAACGGGATTTTCGGGATACCGGGAAAAGTTATGCCCCCATTTTTACAGGTATTATAATCACTCTGTCATTTGACAAAATTCGTACTCATGTCCCATATCGAAAAGGTTGGAAGTTCCAGATTCAATTGACAGAAGGCGCCCTACTAAAACTTGTTTATTGTCGCGAAATTTTGTTTTAAAAACACCGCAGAAAACATCATTAAAACGGAATGATTCTGGCGTTGCATGATATGTTATGTGGCCGTCTCTAATGTGCCCAGCAATGACAAACTTTGCTTTTATTTTCTCCGATGGTTTGCCGATAATCATAGACCCCGAAATGCGATCGCTTTTCTGTTTTAAAAAAAAGTGAACTGTAGCGTTATCCGCACTAATGGCTTTATCATCTTCTTGGCACATTCGCCATTCGCCATCGATTCGCAGGCCTCGATAAACAAAATCTGCATAAGATGGCAAAACCCATCGCCGAAAAAGCTCGGATATTAAGATGAAAATAGCTGTAGCGATTAAGCTGCTTATCACGCCAATTATGATCGCAAGAGTTCCCTGTTCCATTTTAGCCGCCCTCCATGTTTCAAGTGTCTATTTCATCATCTCCGTGTGTTCAGTGTATTCCGTGGCGAACTAAACCAATTCCCGTGCACCAGCCAAAGCATCTTCCAGCTTTTCAGGCAACTTGCCGCCGGCTTGGGCGCGGTCGGGTTTTCCGCCGCCGCCGCCGCCGCATTGTTTGGCAATGGCGCCGATAATTTTTCCGGCGTTCTTTCCGGCTTTGACTAAATCCGGTGTGACGGCGCATACGAGGGCGACTTTTCCATCGGAAACGCCGCCAAGGATGACGACGGCGCTGGTGAGTTTCGGCTGAAGCGCGTCCATGACGGCGCTGAGCAGTTCGGCGTCGGCTTCGCCCATGTTTTCGATGAGCAGTCCGTCTTTGATTTTGCCGAGCAGTTCGTCGGCAATCGCCGGAGCTTTGGCCTGCATTTCGGCCTGACGCTGTTTGGCGAGCTGTTTCTGCCGTTCAACTTCTTTGGCGCGTTCGGCTTCAGCAGCTCCGGCGGCTTTCTGTTCTTCAATAAACTGTTCGGCGTATTTCCCGCAGACGGCTTCGATACGGCGGATACCGGCGGCGATAGCCGATTCGCGCATGACTTTGAAGAGGCCGATGTCACCGGTGTTGCGGACGTGACAGCCGCCGCACAGTTCCATCGAGAAACCGTCGAACTTGCCCTTGTGTCCGCCGAGCTGGAGAACGCGGACGGTGTCGCCGTATTTTTCGCCGAAGAACTGCTGAATGGCGGGCTGTTTCTGTACTTCGGTGAACGGAACTTCAGTCCAGTAAACCGGTTCGTTGGCTTTAATCCGGTCGTTGACCAGTTTTTCAATCTGCGCGATCTGTTCGTCGGAAAGTTTTTCCGGCGAGTTGAAGTCGAAGCGCATCCGTTCCGGCGCGACGAGCGATCCGCGCTGGCGGGATTCTTTACTGACGACTTCGTGAAGCGCCCAGTGGAAAAGGTGGGTCGCGGTGTGGTGACGTTGAATGTCGGCGCGGCGTGAGCCGTCGACGGAAACCCTGACAGTTTCACCGATTTCGGGAGCGCGTCCTTCGATCAATTCGGCGGCGTGAACAATGAGCTCACCTTGCCGTTGAGTGTCGGTGATTTTCATTTTCCCATTAGCGAAAACCAGGCTGGCCTGGTCGCCGGACTGTCCGCCCATTTCGGCATAGCACGGGGTTTTGTCGAGGATGATGTTGAAGGTGGGGCAGACATTCCTGTCTGCCTTTTCTGCGCAGACAGGAATGTCTGCGCCACATGGGGAGATCGCCTCAACCAGCGCTTCGGCTTCGAGGCTGTCGAAGCCGACGAACACAGTCGGCTTCACTTCGAGCCCTTCGCTTTCGACGGTCACGACGGTTTTCTTTTTGGCGTGATCGGCGCGGGCGCGGTTGCGCTGTTCTTCCATCAGCTTTTCAAAGCCGGCGACGTCGACGGTGAGGCCGCGTTCACGAGCCATGAGTTCGGTCAGGTCGAGCGGGAAGCCGTAGGTGTCATAGAGTTTGAAGGCTTCGTCGGCGGGGAAGGTTTTGGATTTGAGCGCGGCGGCGACTTCTTCAAACAGATCAATCCCGCGGTCGAGGGTGCGGTTGAAGGATTCTTCTTCGGCCCTGAGCGTTTTTTCGACGCGGGCCGCGTTTTTGCGCAGTTCGGGGAAGGCGTCGCCGAAGTGGTCGGCAACGGTGTCGGCCAGTTTATAGAAGAAGGGTTCACGGAAGCCGAGGGCGCGGCCGTAGCGGACGGCGCGGCGCAGGATGCGGCGCAGGACGTAGCCGCGTCCTTCGTTCGACGGCGCGATGCCGTCGGCGATGGAGAAGCTGAGACAGCGGATGTGGTCGGCGATAACGCGGAAAGCAATATCGGTCGGATCGGTGAGCGAACTGCCGTATTTTTTGCCGCTCATGGTTTCCAGAGTCTGGAAGATCGGGCTGAAGACGTCGGTTTCGTAATTGGAGATGACGCCGGAGAAATCCTTGAAGCCTTTGGTGCACTGGATGACGGAACAGGCGCGCTCGAAGCCCATGCCGGTGTCAACGTGTTTGGCCGGGAGCGGCGTGAAGGTGCCGTCGGGGTTGGCGTTGAATTGGATGAAGACGAGGTTCCAGATTTCCATGCATTGGGCGGAACCGGCGTTGACCATTTTTGCTCCGCCGTCGCCTTTCGGGGAGAGGTCAACGTGCAGTTCAGAGCACGGGCCGCAGGGGCCGGTGTCGCCCATCATCCAGAAGTTGTCTTTGCGGTTGCCGGGGACAACGTGGTCGGCGGGCAAATATTTAAGCCAGAGGTTTTGCGCCTCGGTGTCGGCGGGCATTTTGTCGTCGCCGCCGAAGTAGGTGGCGTAGAGGCGTTCTTTCGGGAAGCCCCAGACTTTGGTGATGAGTTCCCACGCCCAGTCGATGGCTTCTTTCTTGAAGTAGTCGCCGAACGACCAGTTGCCGAGCATTTCGAAGAAGGTGTGGTGGTAGGTGTCGAGACCGACGTCGTCGAGGTCATTATGTTTTCCTCCGGCGCGGATGCACTTCTGGGTGTCGGCGGCGCGGCCCGGATTGTAAGGGCAGTTGGCCTGTCCGAGGAAGATCGGGACGAACTGGTTCATTCCGGCGTTGGTGAACAGCAGGTTCGGGGAATCGGGAAGCAGGCTTCCGGATTTGACGATGGTGTGCTGTTTCGACTGGAAGAAGTCGAGGAACGACTGGCGGATTTCGTTAGAAGTCATCATGGGCATGTCCGGTTATTAAGTTTCTGGTTCAAAATATGATATATGAACTATGAAAGATGAAAGCGGGTCTGCGACGGCCTCTAAAAGGCTAACGCCGTATGAGTTCCGATTTCATAGTTCATCCTTCATCTGTCATCTTTCGTGCGAAGCTCCGGAATTTAGCATGAACGGCCCTGATTTCACGGATTTTTTCTGTTTTTCCAATGGCTGGAAAAACCGGCGGGCAGTTTCAGTTTGACCGGGGCGGGGGCGGATGCAAGGATACGCGCTCAATCTTATCCGGAACCAAGGAGTGTATGGGATATGAGTGACTGGATTGGCCATGAATGCGGCATCGCCGCGATCCGGCTCTTGAAGCCGTTCGAGTATTATGTCGAAAAGTACGGTTCACCCGCTTTCGCGATCAACCGTCTCTACCTGCTGATGGAAAAACAGCATAACCGCGGTCAGGACGGCGCGGGTGCGGCGGTGATTAAACTGGATGTCGAACCGGGCAAGCCGTTTATTTTCCGTTCCCGGTCGGCGGAGAAGGACCCGATTTCGCAGGTTCATCAGGAGATGCTCGCCGATCTGGCGCAGTCGCAGGCGGAGAATCCGGAGCATGCCGATGATCCGGTCTGGCTGAAGCGGAACGCCAAGTTCGCCGGCGAACTGCTGTTGGGCCATCTGCGCTACGGCACACGCGGGCGCGGCGGCCTTGATTTCTGCCATCCGTTTCTGCGACCCAGCAACTGGCGGAGCCGTAATCTGGTGCTGGCCGGCAATTTTAATCTGACCAATAACGACGAGCTGTTCGAAGCGCTGGTCGAGCTGGGTCAGCATCCGATTGACGAGACCGACACCGTGATGGTGCTGGAGAAGATCGGCCATTTTCTCGATGAAGAGAACGACCGGCTGTTCCGCGAGTACCGGAAAGAAGGGTTGGAGCGGGCGGATATTTCGAAGAAGATCGGCGACAATCTGGACCTGACCACTGTGCTGAAGCGCGCGGTGAAGAATTTCGACGGCGGCTACACGATGGTCGGAATGATCGGTAACGGCGATCTGTTTGTCATGCGCGATGCCTGCGGTATCCGCCCCGGATTTTTCTATCAGGACGACGAGTTTCTGGTGATCGCTTCGGAACGTCCGGCGATCCAGACGGCGTTTAACGTGCCGCTGGAGAGTGTTCAGGAGATCAAGCCGGGGCACGCGCTGATCGCCCGCCGCAACGGCGAGGTTTTGCACGAGCGGATTTCGGACGAACAGGAAATCCGGCACTGCTCGTTCGAGCGGATTTATTTTTCGCGCGGAACCGACCGCGATATCTACGGCGAGCGCAAACAGCTGGGGCGTCAGCTGACCGAGCCGATTCTCAAGGCGATTGACTACGACCTCGATAACACGGTTTTTTCCTACATTCCGAACACGGCGGACGCCGCGTTTTACGGACTGATGGAAGGCGCCAAGGCCTACGTCGCTGAGCGGGCGAAATACCATATTCTGCACGAGCGCAATCTGACCGCTGAGCGGATCACCGAGCTGGTTAACTATCAGCCGCGCATGGAAAAGATCATGACGAAGGACGCCAAACTGCGCACCTTCATCACCGCCGACTCCGACCGCCGCGAGCTGGTTTCGCTGGTGTACGACACGACCTACGGCGTGGTGAAGAAGACCGACACGCTGGTGATTCTCGACGACTCCATCGTGCGCGGCACGACTCTGCGCGAGAGCATCCTGCGGATTCTCGACCGTCTGCAACCGAAGAAAATCGTGATCGTTTCCTCCGCGCCGCAGATCCGCTATCCGGACTGCTACGGAATTGATATGTCCAAGCTGAAGGATTTTGTCGCGTTTCAGGCGGCGGTGGAGCTGGTGAAAGAGCGCGGGCGCGAGGCGGTGCTGAAGCAGATTTATAATGCCTGCAAAGCGAGCCTTGGTCTGCCGCGCGATGAGGTGCAGAACGAAGTCAAAGCGCTGTACGCGCCGTTTTCTCCGGCGGAGATCGAAAAGAAGATCGCGCAGATTCTGCGGCCTGCCGATCTCAAGGCGCAGTTCCAGGTTATTTACCAAAGCATTGAAGGACTGCATGCCGCCTGTCCGAACCATAAAGGTGACTGGTATTTCACCGGCGACTATCCGACCCCCGGCGGCAACCGCGTCGTCAACCGCTCCTTCGTCAACTTCATGGAAAACAGCGACGCGAGGGCTTACTGATCATGGATGCCAGACCGGTACTGACGGACTTCGACCTGTTTCTGCACGGCAAGGGGACGCATTACCGGATTTACGAAAAGCTCGGCGCGCACCTTCTGGAAGAGGATGGAAAGAAGGGTGCTTACTTCGCGGTCTGGGCGCCGAACGCACAGCACGTCAGCGTGATCGGCTCGTTCAATAACTGGGAGGCGTGGGTTCATCCGATGACGGCGGTCGGGAATTCCGGAATCTGGGAGCGGTTTATTCCCGGCGTGAAGGCGGGCGATCAATATAAGTTTGAAGTTCAGGGCCCGTCGGGATTCTGGGCGCAGAAGGCCGATCCGTACGCGTTTTACGCCGAGATGCGCCCGCGCACCGCGTCGGTGGTTTACGATCTCGGCGGCTATCACTGGAACGACTCGCCGTGGATGGATCAGCGCGTGCAGATGAAGTGGCACGAAAAGCCGGTCAGCGTGTACGAGGTTCATCTCGGCTCGTGGAAGCGGCAGGACGGCTGGCGCTGGCTGAGCTACCGCGAGCTGGCCGATCAGCTGATTCCGTACGTTAAGGAAATGGGCTATACGCACATTGAGCTGATGCCGATTGCCGAACATCCGTTCGACGGTTCGTGGGGCTATCAGACCGGCGGTTATTACGCGCCGACTTCACGCTTTGGATCGCCCGACGATTTCCGCTATTTCGTTGACCGTTGCCATCAGGAAGACCTTGGCGTGATTCTCGACTGGGTTCCGGCGCACTTTCCGAAGGATGCGCACGGTCTCGGTTATTTCGACGGCACGCATTTGTACGAACATTCCGACCCGCGTCAGGGCGAGCACATGGACTGGGGCACGCTGATTTTTAACTATGGCCGGAGCGAAGTCAGCGGCTTTCTGCTCTCCAACGCCGCGTTCTGGGCGCGTGAATACCATATTGACGGACTGCGCGTGGATGCTGTCGCCAGCATGCTCTATCTCGACTATTCGCGCAAAGAAGGACAGTGGATTCCCAACCGCCACGGCGGCCGCGAGAATCTGGAGGCGATCGAGTTTATTAAGCATTTCAACAGCATGATGCACAGCGAGTTTCCCGGCTTCCTGACGTTTGCCGAAGAGTCCACCGCGTTCCCGCAGGTGTCGCATCCGGTGGATTTCGGCGGGCTCGGCTTTGACTTTAAGTGGAACATGGGCTGGATGAACGACACGCTGAAGTATTTCAGCAAAGACCCGATCCACCGGAAATACCATCAGGGCGACCTGACTTTTTCGATGATTTACGCCTTCAGCGAAAACTTCATCCTGCCGTTCTCGCATGACGAAGTCGTCCACGGCAAAGCGTCACTGCTCGACAAAATGCCCGGCGACTTCTGGCAGAAGTTCGCCAACATGCGCCTGCTGTTTGCGTACATGTTCGCGCATCCCGGCAAGAAGCTTCTTTTCATGGGCTGTGAAATCGGCCAGTGGCGCGAATGGGACGCCGCGACCAGTCTCGACTGGAACCTGCTCGACTACGAGCCGCACAGGAAGCTTAAAACGCTGGTCGCCAAACTTAACCGGCTCTACACCGGCGAAGCCGCGCTCTACGACATTGAGTCGTCCTGGGAAGGGTTCGACTGGATTGACTTTCACGACGCGGAAAGCTCCGTCGTTTCCTTCCTGCGCAAAGGGCGCGACCCGCAGGAGATCATCGTCAGTATCCTCAACCTCACGCCGACGCCGCGCCCCGGCTATCGCATCGGCCTGCCGCAGGCCGGAAACTGGAAAGTGATCCTCAACACGGACGCGTCCGTGTACGGCGGAAGCGATGCCGGGCCGGGCGAGGAAGCCGTTTATGACGCGCACCACCTGCCGTGGCACGGCAAAGGCTGTTCCATCCAGCTCGACCTGCCGCCGCTCGGCGTCCTCATGCTCAAGTTTCAGCGGTGATTTCCAGGCTGTTTTTCTGTAACAGCTTGATCTGCGTCAAGGCGGAGCTTCGGGCATATGGTACAGTCCGTACAGTCAATGAAGGAGTAGCCATGAAGCGCAAAATCATCGAAATCGACGAAGAGAAGTGCAACGGGTGCGGCGCGTGTGTGACAGGCTGTGCCGAGGGCGCCTTGCAGATTGTGAACGGCAAGGCGAAGCTGGTGAACGATGTGTTCTGCGACGGTCTCGGCGCCTGCATCGGCGAATGCCCGACCGGCGCTCTGAAGATTGTCGAGCGGGATGCTCCGGAGTTTGACGAAAAAGCTGTAGAGACGCATTTACAGAAAAAGACTCCGCCGCCGGGCGGTTGCCCTGGGATGAAGCTCCGCTTCACGGAGCCGTCAAAAGTCGAAAAGTCGAAGGTCGAAGGTCAGGGAGTTTCCGGACAGGTGATCCGCTCGGAGCTGAACCAGTGGCCGACGCAACTTCATCTGGTGCCGGTCGAGGCTCCGTTTTTTAAAAACCGTGAGCTGGTGGTGCTGAGCACTTGCTCGCCGTCGGCTTCGCCGGATGTCAACTGGCGCTTTATCCGCGGACGGGCGATTGCGATTGCCTGTCCGAAACTCGACCGCACCGAAGGTTATGTGGAGAAGCTGGCGGAAATTCTGAAGGCGAACGGAATCCCGAAGGTGATTGTTGTCCGTATGGAAGTTCCCTGTTGCGGCGGACTCACGATGATGGTTCGGGAGGCCGCCCGCCAGAGCGGACGCACGGATTTGATTGTCGAGGAGGCGGTGATTGGTCTCGACGGTGAACTGCGGGAGATAAAGATATTGGCGTAGAAGTGTGGAGTGCGCAGGCTTGCCTGCGCTTTATTCGGCAAAGCTTGCTTTGCCGGGATGCGGAGCAAGCTCCGCAGAAGAAAGCGGCGGCAAGCCGCCGCAGTCCAAAACAGGTAAGGAGGTTTGATATGGACGAACTTAAAGGCAGGGCGCTGAATCTGAAAACACTGGTGAATTATTCGGACGGCGCGGTGGTCAGCCGGACATTGCTCAAGAAGGAAACCGGCAACATTACGCTGTTTTCGTTCGATAAAGGGCAGGGGCTGAGTGAGCATACGTCGCCGTTCGACGCGGTCGTTGAAGTGGTCGAAGGCGAAGGCACGTTTATTATCGCGGGCGAGCCGAAGACGGTTAAAGCCGGCGAGATGATTATTATGCCGGCGAATGTCCCGCATGATGTTCAGGCGGCGGAAGCTCCGTTCAAGATGCTTCTGATCATGATCCGCTCGCCGAGCTGAGGCTGGACATCAGGGTCAGTACGACGGATACCGCTGTGCATCCCTGGACCGGTGGTCTTTCTTCCAGCGTTTGTACATCCAAAGCCAATGTTCAGGATGTTTTGTGACTTCACGTTCGATCGCCGAGAGAATCTGCTGGGTTAAAGCGCGGGTTGTTTCTTCGCTGGAGTTTTCCGGCGGAAGAATGGTTTCAGTGGTATAGACCCGGTAGCGCCCGCCGCGCAGAGGTGAGCAGAATCCGATAAAAATCTCACTGCCGGTTTTGGTCGCGAGTGCCGCCGGAGCCGGAGTTACGGGAACCGGCAGACCGAAGTAGTTCACCCGGATTCCGCCTTCGCGTTCTTCGGTGTTCTGGTCAACGAGAAATGCGGTTTTGCCGCCGTTGCGCAGTACGCCCAGCAGTTTGCGCAGAGCGCCTTCGCGCGGGATGATCTGCTGTCCGGTCACTTCGCGCCGGGCGATCAGCATGCGGTTCACATCCGGATTTTTTACGGGCATCGCGATGCTGTGAAACGGGAAGCCGTGCAGAGCCATGATCTGGCCGACCACTTCCCAGTTGCCGAAGTGCGCGGTGATGCAGATCTGGTTTTTATGGCAGAACAGCCGCCGCATGTTGTCGTCCAGCTCGACATATTTGGTCAGCCGCTTTTCGGGATGAGTTCCAAACCAGATAACATCCAGAAAGGTGCGGGTCATCGTGATGTAGGCGGCGCGGAGAATCGCCCGTTTCTGTGCCGGACTTTTTGATTCGCCGAAAGCGACGGTCAGGTTGGCAAGGCCTACGAAGCGGCCGGTCCGGTCGAAGAGGAATCCCAGATTTCCGCCGAGCCATGCCAGACCGAGAACGGCAAAGCGGGGCAGGCGGGGAATTACAGCCAGTCCGGCGCGGAACGCGGCGGTTTCGAACGGACGGCGGGCTTCGCGTTTTTTACGTTTTTTCCGGGACATAGCGCATCTTACCCGAACACGACCGTGCGGTTTTTATAGACCAGCACTTTGTTCTGCAAATGAGCCCAGACGGCGCGGGACAGAACCAGTTTTTCCAGATCGCGGCCCTTGCGGATCAGGCTTTCAACCGAATCGCGGTGGGTGACGCGCATCACTTCCTGCTCGATGATCGGCCCTTCGTCCAGATCGCTGGTGACGTAGTGGCTGGTGGCGCCGACAATTTTCACGCCGCGCTGATGGGCGGAATGATACGGCTTGGCGCCGACGAACGCGGGCAGGAAGGAGTGATGAATATTGATCACCCGGTTCGGATAGTTCCGGCAGAAGTCGTCGGAGAGAATCTGCATGTAGCGCGCCAGCACGATGACATCGATATTGTACTGCTTGAGCAGTTCCAGCTGTCGGGCTTCCTGCTCCGCTTTGTTGTCTTTGGAAACCGGAATACAGTGGAAATCAATTCCGTGCATCTTCGCGACCGGCTCCATATCGGTATGATTGCTGATGATGAGCGGAATTTCGGCGTTCAGATCGCCGGAGCTTTGCCGCGCCAGCAGATCGAGCATGCAGTGCGGGAATTTGGAAACGAAGATCGCCATGCGCGGTTTGTAGTCGGAGAAGTGGAGTTCGTAACGCATTTCGAACCGTGCGGCGATCAGGTTGAACTTCTCGCTGATCTGGTCGCGGGGCAGGGCGAAGCCGTCCAGCTCCCATTCGACCCGCATGAAGAAAACTTTCTCCTCGCTGTCGGTATGCTGTTCGAGGTCGATGATATTGCCGTTGTGGCGCATCAGAAAATCGGTCACAGCGCAAACGATACCCTGCCGGTCGGGGCAGGAGATCAGCAGAATGGCAGATGCTTCATTTTTCACAGCCGGGTTCCTCCATAAATTGAGAACGAACTTTATAGACATTAGCCGCAAACACCAATAGGTTTTTGCGCATGAAAAAGCGGAGCAATAATCTGATCCGGGCCCTGTCAGCGGCTTTACTGCTGGGCGCAACCAACCTGCAAGCGGGAGAAAAAACCATGATTCTGATGAAAACGACCAAAGGCGATATCAAACTCGAACTCGACAGCGAGAAGGCTCCGAAAACGGTTGCCAACTTCCTGAAGTACGTCGAAAGCGGGCACTACAGCGGAACCATCTTTCACCGCGTCATCGGCAACTTCATGATTCAGGGCGGCGGCCATACCGCCAACATGGCCCAGAAAAAAGCGCCGCATACCGTGGAAAACGAAGCCAATAACGGCCTCAAAAACGTGCGCGGCTCCATCGCCATGGCCCGCACCTCCGACCCGCACAGCGCCGGCGCGCAGTTCTTCATTAACGTGGTGGATAACGGCTTCCTCGATTTCAAAGCGCCGACTCAGCAGGGCTGGGGCTACTGCGTCTTCGGCAAAGTGGTCGAAGGCATGGACGTGGTGGATGCCATCCGCGCCGTTCCAACCGCTCCGGGCGATGTGCCCAAAGAAACGATCACCATCACCGAAGTCACCGTGATTCAGTGAGCTCCGAACGCATAGAGCGTATCCTGAACTCCGGCTGGCGGGCGGTGCTGGTCACCGCCGGCGGCGGATCGGGAGCGCTCCATGCCCTGCTGACGACTCCCGGCGCATCGCGCTTCGTTGCCGATGCGCACATTCCGTACTCTCCGGAAGCACTTGAACGTTTCCTTGGCGAAAAGCCGGAGCAAGCTGTTTCTCCGGCCACTGCAAAAAAACTGGCGACGACTGCTTTTAATCAGTCTTCCCAATCTCCAATCTCCAATATCGAATATCATCCCGTAGGGATTGCCTGCACAGCGGCGTTACAAACCGACCGTCAGCGGCGCGGCGATGACCGCGCCTTCATCTGCATCAAAACCGCTGATGCGGAAAAACTCTACGCGCTCCATTTTTCAAAAACCTCTCGCGCAGAACAGGAAGCTCTTTTGAGCGACTGGTTGTTGGTGCTGATTGCTCAGGCGGTCGGCGCGGAACGAGGATTGATGCTTCCCGGCTCGTTCAATCCGGTTCATCAGGGACATTGCAATCTGCTCAAAGTCGCCGGGGAAATGACAGGTCTTCGTGGAGTGTTTGAGCTCTCCTGCGCTAACGTGGACAAGCCCGACATTCCGGAAGAGGAAATCCTGCGCCGGGCGTCGGCTATCCGCGACATTCCAGTCGCTCTGACTCATGCCCCGCGGTTTATCCAGAAGGCTCAGCTCTTTCCGAAAACCACCTTTGTGCTTGGCTACGACACAGCGGAGCGGCTGATCGCCTACGAACAGCCCGGCGAATGGGAGCTTTTCCAAAGATTGGAAACCTCCTTCCTCGTCGCGAGCCGGAATTCCCAAACACCGGAAAAACTCAGTCTGCCTGAAGGGGTTGAGTCGCTGTTTACCGGAATACCGAAAGAAAAATTTCACGAAGACATTTCTTCAACGCAACTGAGGATGTCATGAAAAAACATCCGGCATTTCACCGTACCGAACTGCTGATCGGCGAATCGGCGCTGAAGAAGCTCGCAGAAACCCGCGTGATTCTGTTCGGCGTCGGCGGTGTCGGCAGTTGGTGCGCCGAAGCGCTGATCCGTTCCGGCGTTGGACATCTGACGATCGTGGATAACGATGTGATCTGCGTGACCAATATCAACCGCCAGCTTCAGGCAACGGCGAAAAACGTCGGGAAATCCAAAGTCGATGCGCTGAAAGATCGCCTGCTGGATATTCATCCGTCGGTGGAGATTACCGCACTGCAAAAGGTGTACAACAAAGCAACGCGCGAGGAGTTTAATCTGCCGTCGTATGACTATGTCATTGATGCCATTGACAGTCTGTCGAATAAGGTGGATCTGATTGCTTTGGCAATGGAGAGCGGCGTGAAGCTTTTTTCGGCGATGGGCGCGGCAAATAAGCTGGATGCCACCACGATCCGCGTGGATTCCATCTGGAAGTCGCAAGGTTGTCCGCTGGCGAAGTTTGTCCGCAAGCGGTTGCGCCAGCGCGGCGCAACCGGCGACTGCCTGTGTGTTTATTCGGAAGAACAGCTTTCACCTTTTGAGGCCGTCAAAGCCGCCTGCGGTTCCGCGCAGTGCTTCTGTCCGAAACAGCTCGACGACGAAGGGAATGAAATTCCGGCGGATGTCTGGTGTCACCAGAAAGCGCAGATCAACGGCTCGATGGTGCACATCACCGGCGCGTTCGGCTTTAACCTCGCCGGACTGGTCGTGCAGGATGCTTGCAGAGAATCAATGTCAGATGTTGCCCGGTTCTCGAAACCGCAATGAGAAGGTTTTGAGAAACCGGGATATCCCAAGCGCAAGAACCATGACTCCGATCGCCAGCAGGGTTTGGTATTCGGTCGTGGAATAGTCGAGAACGATGACTTTTCGTGCCACAGCAATGAGTGCCACATCAAGAATCAGTTCAACGTGAAGTCCTTTGTTCTGAAGATACAATTTTACGGTTTCTAGAAGTTCAATCCCGATCAGCACCATAAAAATGCTGCTGAGAATATCGAACAGATTGTCCAGAGCAATCAGTTCTTCCGGTGTGCTGATAATATTATGAATGATTTCCCACGCGACCTGAACGAGTGTTAATCCGATCACAAGAGCCAGAAGGAATACCAATCCCCAAATGATGGCTGTTTCGAATTTTTTCATGAGGTTCATATTTTTCTCCTCTGAGTTTGTTTTTAATATTACGCAATAATCCGGTGCGTGCAGGTGAAGGTTTCGCCCGCCGGAAGGAGTAGAATGCCCGGTTTGTTCGTGATGTCACCGTACGGCTGTTCCGGATCGGTATGGCCGAACCACGGCTCGATGCAGACGAACGGCGCGGCCGGTTTGGCCCAGATGCCGAGGTGCGGGAATCCGGCGAATTCAACGGTCAGGCGGCGCGGACTGTTTTTCGCGCCGAGCGTGACTTTCTTCGACTTCACATCCAGAAAGATCAGTACGTCGCGGTCGAACAGTGTCTTGCTGATCGGCAGGGTGCGGGTGTTCTTCAGGACAGCGGTGGTTTCCGTTGAAACCATTCCTTTGGCGTTGATCAGGCGCGGGTCCGCAGTTTCCGTTTTTTCAAACTCAAGGAAGCATTCGTCAATCGGGCCGGGCAGACAGTATCCTTCGTGGCATCCGATCGAGAACGGCATGGAGTTCGTGCCGCAGTTCTTGACTTCATACACCACATCAAGTCCGTTGCCGCTCAGGCGGTAAATGACCTTCAGCGCGAACTCAAACGGATAGCGGGCGCGGGTTTCAGCAGTTGGAAGCAGTTGATAGGTGAGGGCGTCCGGCTTTTGATCAATCAAGGTGAAATCCATGGTGCGGGCGAAGCCGTGCGCGCCCAGTTCATAGGTCTGTCCGTTCAGCAGGTAACGGCCTTCGTTCAGTTTTCCAACGGTTGGAAAAAGGATCGGAGCCTGGCCTTTCCAAACGGACGGATCGCCCTGCCAAAGATATTCGGTTCCGTCTGCGGAGCGGATACTGCCCAGTTCGGCGCCGAGCGGTTTGACAGAGACGGTTAGCTTGCCGTTGGTGATCGTATTCATGATTTTTGTCCTTTGCTTAATGCGGTTAATAAAAGCGACCAGAAACACAGCACGATGTTGAAGAGCGGGAACTGCAGGGCCAGCGGCAGGCTGTAGATGATGGCGACGGCCGGAATCCAGACCGCCCAGATGGAGATCAGGATGGAAGGCAGTTCGATTGTCAGCAGGGTTCGCTGAAATTCAGCGCGGGCGCGGCGGAACGAAAAGCCGCAGTTTTTCCAGTGCATGGCAACGACGGCAAACGGAGCTGACCATAGAGCGCTGTACCCGAACTGATCCACCAGCGTTTTTTTAACAATCGTCGCGGCATCGGTCTGATCGCCGAACCAGACTGCTTGAGCGCTGTAGAGCAAATCCACCGTCAGTCCGTTGATCGCCCAGAATCCCAGCAGGAACAAAAGATACGCCGCCGGATGCAAGGCGGGCAGTTCTTTGCGGACGGCCAGAAAAACAAACGGAATCAGTCCGCCGGACACGGCGGTGGACAGCAGAGGAAACAGGATTCCCGCCTGCTGTTTGACTTCGGGGATTCGCAGAAGAATTTTGCGGAACGGCGGATGAAAGTAGTAGAGCAGAACCAGCGCCAGCGCGAAACACTGCAATAGAATACCGGGGACGAGATTCTGTTTCGCGGCGGCTAGACCGTTTTTGAAAATAATGTGCATAAGGCGCGGTTTGTACGCTTTGCCGGGAAAAAAGTGAAGCGGCTATTTTCTCCGGCGGCGCTTCTGCTGTTTCGGGCCGTGCGGGCGGTCGCCGGTCAGGGTGACCTGCTGTTTTTTCTGCTTACTGCGCGGCGGCCCGGCCTTCTTCCGTTTGGCGGCGAAATCGTCGGCGGCTTTCTGTCCCGCGAGCTGGAAATCAATGAATTTACGAGCCATGTCCACTTTGACCAGATCCACGTCAACCAGCTCTCCGATTTTGAAAATCCGGCGGTGACGCTGTCCGGTAGCGCGGGTGCCGGAGGCGTTCACGTCGTAGCGGTCGTCGGTGATCGAAGCGAACGGAACGAGTCCGCGCTGAATGGTGTCGGTCAGTTCGACGATGAGCCCTTTGTTCAGAATCCGGACGATGCATCCGGTGTACGGGCCGGTTTCGCCTTTGTAGAGCAGGGTGTTGTAGTACTCGACGCGGCGCAGTTCGATGCTTTCCTTCTCGGCGGCATCCGCCTCGGTTTCGGTGCGGGTACATTGCGCGGCGATTCCTTCGATATCTTTGATCCGGTACGGCGTGGATTTCTTTTCTTCGAGCGCGCCGAGCAGGCGGTGGATGACGAGGTCGGGATAGCGGCGGATCGGCGAGGTGAAGTGAACGTAATCCTCGAACGCGAGGCCGAAGTGGCCTTTCGGTTCGGCGGAATAACCGGCGCGCTTCAGGTTCCGCAGGATGGCGAGGCTGGCCGTGTATTCCATCGGCGTGCCCTCGATCTTTTCCATCACGGCGTTGATGTCACTGCGGGTCAGTGGAATCGAGTTGATGCCGAGTGCCTGCAGTTCCGCGCCCATCTGCGCCCACTGATCTTCGTCCGGTTCCTCGTGGATGCGGTGGATGGCGGGCCATTGCGCGTCTTTCAGTTTGCGCGCGACAGCGACGTTGGCGAGAAGCATGCACTCTTCGATCAGCTGGTAGGCCTCTTTGGCTTCGCCCTTGCGGATTGAGGAAACCTTGCCTTCTTTATCCAGCAGACATTTGATCTGCGGCGTATTGATTTCCAGCGCACCGGCGGTGAAACGGCGCAGACGGATTTTACGGGCCAGCGGGCGCAGTTCCATGATCGCTTCGGCGACAGACTCCGGAATGTTGTGGCCGGACTTGCCGTCGAACAGCGTCTGCACCTGTTCGTAGGTGAGCCGCGCATCGGAATGAATAATCGAGCGGCAACTTTCCGCGCCGGTCATCTCCGCGTTTTCGTCGAGCATGATTTCAACGGTATGCGCCAGCCGGTCCACGTGCGGATTCAGACTGCAAATCCGCGTGGTCAGTTCGGTCGGAAGCATCATCACCACTCGGTCAACCAGATAAATACTGTTGCCCCGGTGCAGGGCCTCCTGATCAATCATTGAGCCGCGCGGCACAAAGTGGGCGACGTCGGCGATATGAACCGAAAGCTTCCAGCCCTTGGAAACCTTCTCGATGGAAATGGCGTCGTCAAAGTCGCGCGCTGTTTCGGGGTCGATCGTGAACGTCAGCCGTTTGCGCAGATCCTGCCGGTTTTTATAATCCTCCGGCCGCAGTTCATGCGGCATCTGCGCGGCTTCGGCGAGAACTTCTTCGGAAAACTTCTGGCGGAACCCGTGAGCCCGCAGAATACACTGCATCTCGACATTCGGATCGTCGCGGTGGCCGAGCGCCTCAATCACCGTTCCGGTCAGCGCCTTGAACGGATCGCTCCATTCATTCAGCTGAATCACCACCTTGTGATTCTCCGGCGTTTCTTCCAGCCCTTTTTCCCATCCGGCCACGCGGATATCCTGAATCAGCCGCAGATTGTCGGGAATGACATACGCATAATACGGCGTGCGGCGCAGAAGTCCGACGACCTCCGTGTTTTTGCGCTCCAGCACTTCGACTACGCGGCCTTCCTTATTTCCGAACATCGTTTTGCCGCCGCCGCGTCCGCCGCGCCGTTCCGGCGCCGCCTTGGCGAACACTTCAACGGAAACGCGGTCCTCGTGGAGCGCGCACTTCAAATCGTCACGGGCGATATAGATTTCATCGCCACCGTTGTCGGGAGTAAAAAGTCCGAAGCCTTTTTCCATCACCCGCACGGAGCCGGTGATGGTCTTAACAGCGCTGTTCTTTCCGGCGGCGGCCCAGCGGTTTTTCCGCAGGCAGGAAACCTTGCCCTGCTTTTCGAGATTCAGCAGAGCCTGACGCAGTTTATTGCGTTCCGTATCGCGCAGGCGGAGCGCCTTGGCGAGCTCGGGGCGGCGGAGCGGCTGGTATTTTGGCTGATTCAGAAGGGTCAGAATGCGCTGTTCAAGCGTTGGATTTGTCATGCCGGGAGATTACCCGTTATTTTCCTGCGGGCAACCGCAATTCCTCATTCAGTCATCTTCGCGAGACCGGATTTTGCCGTTGCCGAAAAGATTTTACCGTTTAGAATGCCGTCAGTTGGCGGGCGCATGGGGTGCCTGCCGGAAACGGAGGGTTCATGAAGAAGGTATGCGGAGTTCTGGCCGGGTTGATGGTTGCGGCGCTTCTCGCCGGTTGCGGCGGAAGCAAGATTGATGAAAACAAGCCGATTGATCAGGTCGCGGCGGACGCGGCCAAGATGGGTCAGGCCGATCTGCAGAAGATGGTGAGTCAGTACGAAGCCGCCATCGCCGAAAAAATGAAGGAAGTGGACGCTCTGAAAGGTCAGCTCAAGGAGATTCCTTTGACCGAGCTGATGGGTGAAAAGGCGAAAGCGTTGAAGGATGACGCCGCCGAAATCACCGCGTCGCTGGGCAAGCTGAAAGATCAGATGGCGGTGTACGCCAAGGAGCTGGCCGCTAAGAAGTAGAAGGAACTTTCCGTTCCGATGACGCCCCGCACCCGCGGGGCGTTTTTTTAATCCGTTTTTGAAAAACGGTTGATTGCCGGCCGGAAATAGCGAATGGTACGGTGGGAATGTTTAAAAAGGAATTTCGATGAATCAGGAAGAGGGTCGGGCCGGAAATATTCCGGAGGGGCCGGGCGGCGGAGGAACGCTCTGGCATGCGCAGTCTCCGGAGGATGTGCTGAAATCTCTGGCGGTATCTGACCGGGGGTTGACTTCTCAGGAGGCGGCGGAGCGGCGCGCAAAATATGGCGCGAACATACTGCCGGCACCGGCCGGGCACGGACCGCTGAGGATTTTTTTGGCTCAGATCAATAATCCGATCTCGTGGGTATTGGTCGCGGCAGGGATTCTGGCTTTCCTGCTGGGCAAGCAGACCGACTCGCTGGTCGTCTTTGGAGCTGTTTTTATCAACGCGATCATCGGTTTTCTTCAGGAGCACCGTGCGGGCCGTGAGATTGCCGCGCTGGCGGCAATGGTGGCGGAGAACGCCGCCGTACTGCGGGACGGGAAAGCCGTCAGTCTACCGGTCTCGGAACTGGTGCCGGGCGATATCGTTATGCTTGCCAGCGGCGACAAGGTTCCGGCCGATCTGCGTCTGCTGAAGGTGAAAAATCTGCACATTGAGGAAGCGGCGCTGACCGGCGAGTCGGTTCCTTCTGCCAAACATACTGCGGTGACCGAGCCGGAGGCCGCGCTGGGCGAACGCGCCTGCATGGCCTATGGCGGCACGATGGTCACTCAGGGCACGGCTTCCGGTCTGGTGGTTGCAACCGGTGTTCGCACCGAGCTCGGGCGCATCAATCAGCTTCTCCGGCAGACTTCGCAGTTGGAGACGCCTCTGACCCGACAGCTCGCCGTGGTCAGCCGATACATCACCATGGCGGTGATGGTGCTTGCGGCGGTTCTCTTTGCCTACGGACTGTGGTTCAAGAACGCCAAGCTCGGCGAGGCCGCGATGACGGCTATTACGCTGGCCGTCGCCGCGATACCGGAAGGATTGCCGGCGATCATTACCATCGCACTCGCTGTCGGAGTCCGGCGGATGGCGGCGCGGCGTGCGGTTGTCCGCCATCTGCCGGCTGTCGAGACGCTGGGTTCCACCTCCGTCATCTGCTCGGACAAGACCGGCACGCTTACCCGCAACGAAATGACCGTTCATGTCCTGTGGTGCGGCGGACGGGAGTACCGCCTTTCCGGCGTCGGCTATCATCCGGCGGGCACGTTGACGCACGACGGCGCCGAAGTCACCGGACTTCCCGCCGACCTGCGTGAACTGCTGTTGGCCGGGGCTCTGTGCAACGATTCGACGCTGACGCTGAAAGACGAGGTGTGGACTATCAGCGGTGATCCGACCGAGGCCGCATTGATCGTGGCCGGACGTAAGCTGGGGCTGGACGAAGGAGCCTGCCGCGCCGCGCATTCGCGCGTTGATGTGATCCCGTTCGAGTCCGAACATAAATATATGGCCACACTCAACCGCGGCAACGGCGTGGAGATGGTTTTCCTGAAGGGCGCTCCGGAGGCGGTCATAGCCCGTTGCGGGCTGGATGGCGACGCCGCCCTGCGCGTGCAGGAGGCGCAGAATACCATGGCTCGTCAGGGGATGCGGGTGCTGGCGCTGGCCGGGCGGAAACCGGATGCCGGTATGACGCAGATCAGTACCGGATGGGCGGGGTCCGGATTTTTCTTCCTCGGTCTCATGGGGATGATTGATCCGCCGAGGCAGGAAGCGATTGATGCCATCGCCCTGTGCCATCGCGCCGGTATCGCGGTCAAGATGATCACCGGCGACCACCATGTGACGGCCGCCGCCATTGGCCGCGATCTGGGAATTGTAAAGGAGCACGGCGAGGCGCTCTCCGGGGCGGAGCTGGATAAACTGGATGAAGCCGGGTTTCGGGCGGCCGCTCAGCGCTGTAACGTTTTCGCCCGGGTCGCTCCCGAGCACAAGATCCGGCTGGTTGAGGCGTTGCAGTCTCAGGGGCATGTGGTGGCGATGACCGGCGACGGTGTCAATGACGCCCCCGCACTCAAGCGCGCCGATATCGGTGTGGCGATGGGAATTACCGGCACGGCGGTTTCTCAGGCCGCCGCCAAGATCGTGCTGACCGATGATAACTTCGCCACCATCGCTTCGGCGGTGGAAGAGGGCCGCCGGGTGTACGATAATCTGATCAAGTCGCTGGCGTTTGTTCTGCCGACCAATCTGGGTTTAGGGATGATTCTGGCCGCTGGCATGTTCTTTTTCCCAACGGTCGAAGTCGAGATTCTTGGACACGAGTTGCTCCAGCCGATGTCGCCGACGCAGATTCTGTGGATCAATCTGGTGGCCAGCGTTACGCTCACGATACCGCTCGCTTTCGAGCAGTTGGGGCGTAACGCCATGAGCCTTCCGCCCCGCCGCAAAGGGGAGCCGGTGTTTTCGGCGTTCATTCTGACGCGCACCTTGCTGACGGCGCTGTTCATGGCCGCCGGAACCTGTCTGCTGTTCCTCTGGGAATACCAGCGCAGAGTCGGCGGCTCTGTCGGAGGTCTGATTCCTCACGATCTGCATCTGCATGCACTGGCTGATGCGCAGACCATGGCCGTGACGACTATCATTCTGTTTCAGGTATTCTATCTTCTGCACTGCCGCTCGCTGAAGGACAGTCTTTTTGCCACCGGCTGGTTCAGCAATCCGGTCATCTGGTTCAGCATAGGAGTGCTGTTGCTGTTGCAGAGCGTATTCACCTATCTGCCGTTCATGCACCGCCTCTTCAGCACGATGCCGTTAGACGGCGCCGCGCTGTTGCGCTCCACGCTGGTTGCCGCGACCATCCTTCCGGCGATCACTTTGGAAAAATGGCTCTGGCGGCGCAAGCAGAGGTGAGTTGGCGGCCGGAATGACAGGCAGGAGGCGCCCGTCCGCACGACGGGCGTTTTTATTTTCCAAGGATTGGAAAATTCGTTGCGGCGTTTTGCAAAGCCGTGTACCTTGGCATCGTCATGCGGCGCGCTCTGTGCAGAGCCGGTTTTGACGTAAAAATTAAATCCAAGGAGAGTTGCGATGAAGGGTATTCCGATCTCAGGTGTCCGTAACTTTGCACTGATGGGCCATACCGGTAGCGGGAAGACGTCTCTGCTGGATGTGATGCTCCATATCCTTGGAACGAATGAACGGGTCGGCTCGGTGGACGATAAGAGCAGTATGGCCGACTGGACACCCGAAGAGCAGGAACACGAAATTTCCATCTGGGCGAAGCCCTTCGACGGCGTTTATACCGCCGCCAGCGGCAAACAGCGCCGCTTCGTCGTCATCGACACCCCCGGCTACGCCGATTTCGTCGGCCAGCAGATGGCCGCCGCCGAAATCACCGACGCGGCGCTGATTGTGGTGGATGCCGTTTCCGGCATTCAGGTCGGCACCAGCCGCGCATGGAAAATCTGCGAAAAGCGCAACCTGCCGCGCGGCGTTGTCATCACCGGACTCGACAAGCCGGAAGCCAGTTTTGAAAAAGCGCTGGCCGCTGTTAAGGCGATGTGGGGTGACGGCCGCTGTGTACCGGTGGTTCTGCCGACATCCGACGGAAAAGCCGAGGTGGATATTCTCGATATGCCGACCGATGCCGTGCCCGCCGATCTGGCCGCGACCGTCAAAGCGATCCGCGACCACCTGATCGAGCTGGCCGCCGAGACCGACGACAAGCTGATGGAGAAATATTTTAACGGCGAGGAGCTTTCCGCCGACGAATTTTCGCACGGCCTGCGCGAGTCGGTTCACTCTGCGCACCTGATTCCGGTGTTTGCCTGCTCGGCCAAAACAAAAATCGGCGTAAAGGAAACGATGGATTCCATCAGCCGCCTGTTCCCGTCGCCGGAAGACTATCCGGTTAAATGCGCCGACGGCCACGAAGTCGCCACCGGCGAAGACCAGCCGTTCGCCGGACTGGTCTGGCGTTCGGTCAACGATGCGTTCACCGGCCAGCTCACCTTTGTACGTGTCTATCGCGGCAAGCTGGCGCCCAACACCGAAATCCTCAACGCCACCAAAGGCGAAAAGGAGCGTATCGGCAGTATTTTCTACATTAACGGCAAAAAGCAAACCGACTGTCTGGAAGCCAAGGCGGGCGACATCATCGCATTACCGAAGCTGAAAAACACCTACCTTAACGATACGCTCTGTGCGCCGGCGGAAAAGATCACGTTCAAGCCGATCGAATTTCCGCATCCGGTGTCCGCCTACGCCGTCGAGCCCAAGACCAAAGGTGACGAAGATAAAATCGGCACGGCACTGCACCGCGCGGCGGAAGAAGATCCGTCCATCCGCGTCGAACGCAACAACGAGACGCACGAAACCCTGCTGTGGGGTATGGGCGACATGCACCTCGACGTCACGCTGGAGCACATCAAGCACCGCAGTAAAGTGGACATCACGCACCACACGCCGAAAGTCGCCTACCGCGAAACCATCACCGGCAACGGCGAAGGTCACTACAAACACAAAAAGCAGTCCGGCGGACGCGGGCAGTACGGCGAATGCTTCGTGCGGGTTCATCCGCGCGTTCCGGGTGATAACGAATGGTTCGCCAACAAACTCGTCGGCGGCTCTATTCCGAGCAACTTTGTTCCCGCCTGCCAGAAAGGCTTTCTGGAAGGGATGGCCAAAGGCCCGCTGGTCGGCGCCGAAGTCAGCAATATCAAAGTCGAACTCTACGACGGTTCCTATCACGACGTGGACTCGTCGGAAGTCGCCTTCAAAATCGCCGGGTCTCGCGCCCTGCACGAAGCGATAGAAAAAGCGCGGCCCGTTCTGCTCGAACCGATCATGACGCTCAAAGTCACCGTGCCGGACGAATACATGGGCGACATCACCGGAATCCTCAACACCAAGCGAGGACGGATCCTCGGCATGGGCGTGGACGAAGGGATGCAGGTCATCACGGCGGAAGTTCCGCAGGTTGAAACCTTCAAATTCTGTTCCGAACTGCGCTCCATCACCGGCGGGCGCGGCTCGTTCGAGCTCACCTTTGCCCGCTACGAGCAGGTCGCCTCCAACATCGCCCAGAAAGTCATCGCCGCCGCCCAGAAAGACAAAGTCGCCGTCGAAGATTGATCCGGGGTTCAGCCTTTGGAGCCTGATTAACCGGCTCCAAAGGTTGGAGTTATCTCATTGCGCCCTTTGCGTTGACGAGGTGCTCGGGGAAACTTATGCTGACCGGCAAATTCATACCTTACAAAGAAACAAGGAATATCAATGGCCCTGCACCCAGAGTTTCCAACATCGCCGTATGCGCCCTTGATTCCCGATCAGCGCTGGTTTCCCGCCGACGAGGTGATGCGTGACACGGCCTATGAAAAACTGATTCCACCTCTGGTGGCAAAAGTCCGGCAGGAAGTTCATGAATGGCGGAAAAACGGTTATCTGGGGGCGTCCGCGACTTCAGTTTCTTTGTTGCGCTGGTGGTTTGAAACCGAACACCTGATCGAAAACGCTGATGGGACACTCTCGCCGTTCCGCTATTACTTCGCTCAGCGAGAAGCCGTTGAAACTGTCATTTGGTTGTATGATGTCCGTCAGGCTCGGGATAAGTTCGATCTGCTTCGCTATGATGCATCCGGGGCGGTTTCCTCGGGCATGTTTTCCGAGGATTGGCCTCGTTACGTTCTGAAGATGGCAACAGGGGCAGGGAAAACCAAGGTACTGTCTCTGCTGATTGCCTGGAGTTTTTTTCATAAGTTGTACGAACCGGAGTCTGCGCTTTCACGGAACTTCCTCGTGATTGCTCCCAATATTATCGTGTTGGATCGTCTCCGTGCCGACTTTGACGGCTTGCGCATTTTCTTCAACGACCCGATTCTTCCCGAAAACGGTCATAATGGGCGCAATTGGCGCGACGACTTTCAAGTCACGTTGCACATTCAGGACGACGTGCGGGTTCTCCGTGACACCGGGAATCTCTTCCTTACCAACATCCATCGCGTATTTCTTGGCGATATCATTGAGCCGTCGCTGGAAGACGACGATCTGCGCAACTATTTCCTCGACCCGTTTGGTGCTAAGCCAGCCGGAAAGACGACCGAAAGCAAAACCGACCTCGGTGAAATTGTTCGCGAAGTAGAAGAGCTGGCCGTGTTTAACGACGAGGCTCATCACATTCATAATCCGAAAATGGCGTGGTTTAAGTCCATACAGGACATTCACCACAAAATGCTCCAGAAGGACCTGCGCCTTGCGCTTCAAATTGACGTGACCGCCACGCCGAGGCACGACAACGGCGGCATTTTTGCCCAAACGGTTTCCGACTATCCGCTGGTCGAGGCCATTCACCAGAATGTCGTCAAACATCCCATTCTTCCGGATGCCGCCAGCCGCGCAAAATTGCACGACCATACCAAGAGCGTCATCTTTTCGGAGAGATATGCCGATTATCTCGCGCTGGGTGTAGAAGAATGGCGTAAGAGTTACGCCGAACATCAACCGCTGGGAAAAAAGGCCGTGCTCTTCGTCATGGTGGACGACACCAAAAACTGCGACGAAGTCGGCGAGCATCTCCAGAAAATCTGCCCGGAACTGCAAGGTGCTGTGCTGGTTATTCACACCAAGAAGAACGGTGAAATCGGCGAAAATCCAACCGGTAAAGACAAGGACGAGCTCGAGTTGCTTCGCAAGCAGGCCAATGAAATTGATAAGTGGAGCTCGCCCTACAAGGCGGTTGTCTCTGTTCTGATGCTGAAAGAAGGCTGGGATGTGCGCAATGTGACCACCATTGTCGGGTTGCGCGCCTATGTCGCCGCAGCCAATATCCTGCCCGAGCAAACTCTCGGGCGAGGCCTGCGCCGGATGTACTTTGGAACGGATATGAGGGAAACCGTTTCAGTAATGGGCACACCGGCCTTTATGGAGTTCGTGGAATCCATTCAATCCGAAGGGGTCACCTTTGAACACGTTCCAATGGGTGGCGGTGCCGTGCGGCAGGAATCTCTGATTGTGGAAGTGGACGAAACCAACGAGGGAAAAAATCTGGATGAACTGGATATTCCCATTCCGAAGCTGACTCGCCGGTTCCAGCGCGAGTTTAAAAACCTCGACGACCTCGATCCGTCCGCGCTTGGGAACAAACGGCTTGAGCTAAAACCGTTCACGCCGGAGCAGACCCGCGAAATCATTTTCAAGACCATGCTCAACGCGGAGATTCATCACACGATCCAACTCGACGGCTCCGGGCCTGCCGACTACCGCTCGGTGGTTGCCTTTTTTGCCCGCCAGCTTCTCAAAGACCTTCGGCTGGTGGGCGGCTACGACGTGCTTTACGGCAAGGTTAAAACCTTTCTGCGCGAATACCTTTTCAGCACTGCGCCGGTTGATCTCGAAGATCCCGTTGTTCTGCGCAATCTATCCGAACCGGATGCCGGGAAAATCCTGTACGACGCGTTCAAGGCCGCCATGAATGCACTGACCATTCAGGATGCCGGAACCACACGTATTGAAGATAGAATCCGTCTGCGTGAAATGCGCCCCTTCCGCACAGAACACCGCCCGTTTCTGGCGGCGAAAAAGTGCATCTTCACCAAAACGGTAGGCGAAGCTCATTCCGGCGGGCTGGAACTCTCCTTTGCCGCTTTTCTGGAGGCCGCGCCGGACGTGCAGGCATTCGCCAAAAACTATTTCGCCATCGGGTTTAAATTCGACTACGTCAAAGCCGACGGCGATCTCTCGACCTACACGCCCGACTTCATAGTTCGCACGACGGACGGCAAGGTCTGGATTATCGAAACCAAAGGACGCGAGGAACTCGATCTGCCGCAGAAAATGGAACGGCTGAAACAGTGGTGCGCTGATGCCACCGCCGCCGAAGAAAACGGAACCGCCTATGACTTTGTCTTTGTGGACCAAGACAGTTTCGAGAAGCATACGCCAAAGGCCTTTGGCGACTTGATCACCTCTTTCACTGAATATAAAACGTAATTATGAATCCTTCCGAACTGAACAGCCTGCTCCAATCGCTCATTTCCCGCTGGGAAAATGAAACGGTTGAGTTCAAGAACGTCGGCGATTCCTATTCGACTTCGGACATCGGGAAATATTTTTCTGCGCTGGCAAATGAAGCCAATCTTCGCGGGCACGAACGCGGCTGGCTGGTGTTCGGGGTGGATAACAAATTGAGGCAGGTTGTCAGCAGTGACTACCGGAAAGAGCCGGAACGACTGCACAGTTTGAAAAAACAGATCGCCGACGGAACAGAGCCTTCCATTACCTTCCGTGAAATTCACGAACTGGCTCACGAAAATGGCAGAGTACTTTTTTTTGAAATCCCCGCCGCGCCGAGAGGAATTCCTGTTTCCTGGAATGGACATTATTATGCACGCTCCAACGAAAGCCTCGGGGCGTTGAGCATCGATAAGCAGGATGCCATTCGCGTCCAAAGTCTGGAGACCGACTGGAGCGCCGGAATTATTTCCGGTGCGGGATTACGCGATCTCGATCCGGCAGCCATTTCTGCGGCACGTCAGGCCTTCGCCTTGAAATATGCTAACCTTTTCGCCCCCGGTAAAGTTGCAGGCTGGTCAGATGCGGCTTTTCTTGATCGGGCCAAAATCACCATTAATGGCGCGATCACCCGAACCGCTTTGCTTCTGCTGGGTAAAAACGAGTCTTCCCATTATCTGCTACCCCATCCCGTTCAAATCACCTGGAAGCTCGAAGGCGAAGAACGGGCGTATGAACATTTTTCGGCCCCGTTTTTTCTCAACTCCGGCGCGGTGTATCGCAAAATCCGCAATATCCAAATGCGTATCCTGCCCGAAGACCAACTGCTTTCGGTGGAAGTTTCCAAATACGACCAGAAAATCATGCTCGAAGCCTTGCACAACTGCATCGCCCATCAGGATTACCGTCGCAATGCTCGGATTCTGGTAACTGAACTGCCGGATCGCCTGCTTTTCGAGAATAGCGGCGGCTTTTTTGAAGGGGTTCCGCAGGACTATGTCGCTGGCACAAAAACGCCCCGGAACTACCGGAATCCGTTTCTGGTTCAAGCTATGGTCGAACTGAACATGATTGATACCATGGGCTATGGCATTCACGGCATGTTCGAAGGGCAGGCCAAACGCTTTTTCCCCCTGCCGGATTACGACCTCTCCGATCCGGGTGCCGTCAAAATGACACTCTACGGTAAAATTGTTGATCCGGCCTACAGCCGCCTGCTGATTCAGAAAACCGGCCTCAGCCTGCCCGACATTCAGGCTCTTGACCGGATTCAAAAACAGCTTTCCGTAGACGCTGACACCGTTGAACGACTGCGCAAAGCCCGGCTGATTGAAGGCCGGAAACCCAATCTGCACATCGCCGCCATGATCGCGGAAGTGACTGGGACTAAAGCCTCCTACATCCGCACTCGGGCGCAGGATGACACGTTCTACGCCAAATTGATTCTCGATTATCTGACCAAATTCGGGAGCGCATCGCGGGCAGAAATAGACCAATTACTGGAACCAAAGCTGAGTGACGGTCTGGATGAGTGGCAAAAAGAGAACAAAATCGGCAACCTGCTGAGCAATCTGAGACGGTCAGGGAAAATCAGGAATGCTGCATCCAAAAGGGTTCCCCGCTGGGAGGTTGCAGAATAAATGCAGAATAAAATGAGGCCGTTGCAGAATAAAATATGCGTAACCCGTTGATATCACGCTTTGTTTAATCCGGAGATTGCAGAATAACACACAAAGGATTTATCAAAGAAAACAATAGATTTATCAAACTAAACAGGACGTAAATTCGCGCAACCCGTTGATATTGCGTTATGTTCAAATCGAAAATTTATCAAATGAAACAATAGGATTTATCAAATGGCACGCCCGCACGAAACCGAACGCTACGAATTCTCCGACGCCGAGAAGCGCGACCTGATCAAACTCATCAATGAGGGCAAGCCGCTCCCGGAGAAGTACCGCTTTCTCCTGTTCGAGGATAAACGCGAGGTCGAACTGGTCTGGAACGGCAAAACCCGCGAGGTCTGCACCGCCATTCTCCCGTTCCAAACCTTGGAACACATCGACGAACCGCGCAAAGAACGCGGGGCCGGTGCAAAGCCGGAGGTTCAGGAAGAGATGTTTTCGGGGCGGCAGGTCAAAGGCTGGACGAATAAACTCATCTGGGGCGACAACAAGCTGATTCTCTCGTCGCTCAAAGCCGGCGCGCTCCGCCGCCAGATTGAAGAGGCGGGCGGCCTCAAACTCATCTACATTGACCCGCCCTTCGACGTCGGTGCTGACTTTTCCATGGACATCGAGATCGGCGGAGAAACTTTCCACAAAGAGCCGAACCTCCTCGAACAGATCGCCTACCGCGACACCTGGGGCCGCGGTGCCGACTCCTTTATTGCCATGATCTACGAACGTCTGATTCTGATGCGCGATTTGATGCATCCCGAAGGCAGTGTTTACGTGCATTGCGACACCAGAGTGAATTCCTATGTTCGGCTTGTTTTGGAAGAGATATTCGGCCGAAACGGCTTTCTTAATGAGATCGTCTGGAAGCGGTCCGAAGCACATTCAGACGCAGGCACCTTTGGAAAAGTACATGACTCTCTGTTTTACTTCCGTAAAGGGGCGTCACATGCTTGGAATCAACAATACGTCCCATATACAGATGAATTTGTTGAGAGACAATATCGGTATGTCGAAGAGGCTACAAAGCGCCGTTATCGATCAGCCGATCTGTCTGCCTCCGGTCTGTCTGGGGGGGGGTACACCTACGAGTGGAACGGAATCACTCGATCTTGGCGATGCCCGATCTCCACGATGCAAAAATACGAATCCGAAGGCCGCTTGGACTACACAGGAAAAGGGTTAGTTCGGTATAAGTACTACCTCGATGAAATGCCTGGACTACAAGTCCAGAGTGTATGGGCAGATGTGAACAAGATACATCACTTAGCCGATGAGAGAGTCGATTACCCAACTCAAAAACCAGAGGCGTTGTTGGAACGCATCATTTCAGCCAGCAGCAACGAAGGCGATTTGGTGGCGGACTTTTTCTGCGGCAGCGGGACGACGGCAGCTGTGGCCGAAAAACTCGGGCGCAAGTGGATTGCGACCGACTTGGGAAAATTCGGCATTCATACGACGCGCAAGCGGCTGATTCAGGTACAGCGCGAGCTGAAGTCCGGCGGAAAACCGTTCCGCGCCTTCGAGGTGCTCAATCTCGGACGCTACGAGCGGCAGGCCTATCTGAATATTTCCGGACGGCTGACCGGCAAAAAGAAAGAAGCCGCGCTGGCGAAAAAGGAACAGGAGTTCCGCGAGCTGATTCTGCGCGCCTACAAAGCCCAGCCGCTGGAAAACGAAGCCTTCTTCCACGGTAAGAATGCCGGGCGGTTGGTGGTCGTCGGGCCGATCAATCTGCCGGTAGGCCGTTTGTTCGTCGAAGAGGTCATCACCGAATGCCGCAAGCGCAACGCATCGCGCGTCGATGTGCTGGCTTTTGAATTCGAGATGGGACTTTTCCCCGCCGTATTGGACGAGGCGAAGAAAAAGGGCATCGACATCGCTCCGAAAACTATTCCGCCGGAAGTGTTCGACCGCCGCGCCGTCGAAAAAGGCCAGGTTCGTTTTGCCGATGTCGCCTATGTCGAGGCCGCGCCGCGTTACGACCAAAAGAACAAACTTTCGCTCGCGGTCGAACTGACCGACTTTTCGGTCTATTACTCGCAAGGACTGGCCGATTCCATCGCCGCCGAGCTGAAAGAAGGCAAAAGCGAAGTCACCTGCGAGCAAGGCAAGCTCATCAAGCTGAGCAAAGACAAGCAGGGCATCATCACCCGCGACGTGCTGACCAAAAAATGGACCGACTGGGTGGACTACTGGGCGGTGGACTTCGATTACGAGAGCCGCAAGGAAATCATCAAAGTCGCCAAAAACTTCGGTGTCGAAGGGGCGTTGCCCGGCACGGCGGATGTCCGCGAGCTGATCGACTTTGAAGAGCGCTGGACCGGCTCCTACATTTTCGAAAACGAATGGCAGAGCTTCCGCACCCGCAAAGACCGCGAGCTGGAACTGATCACCGCCAGCCACCTCTACGACAAACCCGGACGCTACACCGTCGCCGTCAAAGTCATCGACATCTTCGGCAACGACACCATGACGCTGATTCCGGTGACGGTTGGATAAAAGTTCTATTTCGGAGAAGAAGAAAAACGGTTTATTTTGCCGTTGTGCTCATGTATAAGGTGCGCTTCCAACGTCTGAAAGAGGGGCGGCATTTTACGGTTTAGCGGGAGGGTTTCATGTCAGGGCATAGTAAGTGGGCGAATATTAAGATTAAAAAGGGCAAGGCGGATGCCGCCCGCGGCAAGGCGTTCAGCAAGATCGCCAAGGAAATGACGGTGTCGGCCCGTATCGGCGGCGGCGATCCGGCGGGAAATATCACCCTGCGGATGCTGATCGGCAAGGCGAAGTCCGTGAATATGCCCAAGGACAACATTGACCGCGCGATTAAGAAAGGAACCGGCGAGCTGGAAGGCGGAGCGCTGGAGGAGCTGATGTATGAGGCCTACGCTCCGGGCGGGGTCGGCATTGTGATTCAGGCGCTGACCGATAATAAAAACCGCGCGGCATCCGAAATCCGCAATGTCTGCACGAAGAACGGCGCGAGTATGGCCCAGCAGGGGGCGGTCAGCCGCAGTTTCCAGCGCAAGGGCCAGATTTATATTGATGCCGCCGGGATTGATGAGGATTCGCTGATGAATATCGTGCTCGAAGCGGGCGCGGAGGATATGCAGAGAGACGGCGACCAGTTTGAGGTTTTGACGGCGTTTGCCGATTATGCCGCCGTGTCCGAGGCGATCACCAAGGCGGGGATCACCGCCGCCTCGTCGGAGCTGACGATGCTTCCGGATATGCCGGTGGAGATTACCGATAAGGCCAGAGCGCAGTCGGTGATGAAGCTGATTGATTCGCTGAACGAGCTCGACGACGTGCAGAATGTGTACGGCGCGTTCGAAATCCCCGACGCCATTCTGGCGGAAATGGAATGAAGAATATCCGCATTCTGGGGGTAGACACCTCGTTGCGCTCGTCCGGCGTGGCGGTGATTGAGGTGTCCGGCCAGCAGATGCGCGCTTTGGCCTACGGGCGGATTCAGAATAAGGCCGCGCTGTCCCATTCGGGCTGTCTGGCGGCGATTCACCGGGAGATTGACCGGCTGATTACCGAGTTTTCCCCGGACGAAGCGGTGATTGAGGGGGCTTTTTTCGCTAAAAACGCCAAAACGGCGATGATTCTTGGTCAGGCGCGCGGCGCGGTGCTGACCGCCTGTTCTTTGCGCTGTCTGCCGGTTTATGAGTATTCGCCGCGCTCGATTAAACAGGCGGTGGTCGGTGCCGGAGCCGCCACGAAAGAGCAGGTGGCCAGGATGGTGACCCGCCTTCTGGGGCTGTCGGAAGTTCCGCAAGATGATGCGGCGGACGCACTTGCGGCGGCAATCTGCCATGCCCACCAACGAGGTTTGCCGGAAACCTTGCGTTCAAAACCGGTTTAATGTAGTTTCCGTGCCCTGTTTAGGAAAAACAAAAGGAGAAAGACCTGATGGAACTCAAGGAAATCAAGAAGATCGTCGAGATGATGACCGAGAACGACCTCGCTGAATTTTTGCTCGAAGAAGAGGCTTTTACTCTGCAGCTGAAACGCGGCACCGCCGGCGTAACGCAGATTGTCTCCGCTCCGCAGATGATGGCCGCTCCCGCCGCCGCTCCGGTTCAGGCCGCCGCCCCGGTTGCCGCCGCTCCGGCCGCCGCCAGCGAAGATGCCGGTTTGGTAGCGATCAAGTCTCCAATGGTTGGAACCTTCTACCGTTCGCCGTCGCCCGATTCCGACGTGTTTGTTCAGGTCGGTCAGGATGTGAATAAGGAAACGGTCGTCTGCATCGTTGAAGCGATGAAGGTGATGAACGAGATTCAGGCTGAAGTGAAGGGCAAGATCAAAAAGATTCTGGTGGATAACGCCACGCCCGTGCAGTTCGGTCAGCCGCTGTTCCTTGTTGAGCCGGCATAATTTTGAAAATTCGAAGCACGAATCTCTAAATCCGAAACGAGTTCGGGATTTTGAATTAGGACACTGTTTCGTGCTTTGGAATTCGGAATTCGAATTTAACCCGAAGGGTTCCTATGTTTGAAAAAGTACTGATTGCCAATCGCGGCGAAATTGCGTTGCGGATTATCCGGGCCTGCAAAGAGCTGGGGATCAAGTCTGTGGCGGTGTATTCAGAAGCGGATGCGGAATCGCTCCATGTCCAGATGGCCGACGAGGCGATCTGCATCGGACCGGCCGCCGCATCGGCCAGCTATCTGAAAGTGTCCAACATCATCAGCGCCGCCGAGGTGGCTGACGTGGACGCGATTCATCCCGGTTACGGTTTTCTGGCGGAAAACGCCCACTTCGCGGAAGTCTGCCGGAGCTGTAATATCACCTTTATCGGCCCCGATCCGGAAGTGATCCGTAAGATGGGCGACAAGGCGATTGCCCGCGACACGATGAAAGCCGCCGGCGTGCCGATTACTCCCGGCAGTGAAGGGATTCTCGCCACCAAGGAAGAGGCGCTGGAACTGGCTCATAAAATGGGTTATCCGGTTCTGATCAAGGCGGTTGCAGGCGGCGGCGGCAAGGGGATGCGCGTGGCGCATAACGATGTCAGCCTCGCTCAGGGCTTTATGATGGCCCGCGCCGAAGCCGAAAGCGCTTTCAGCAATCCCGACGTGTTCATGGAAAAATATATCGAGTCCGCCCGTCATGTTGAAGTGCAGGTGATCGGCGACAAGCACGGTAACGTGGTGCATCTCGGCGAGCGCGATTGCAGTATTCAGCGCCGCCACCAGAAGCTGGTCGAAGAGTCGCCCTGTCCGGTGCTGACGCCTGACGAGCGCAAGGCGCTCGGCGAAGCCGGTGTCAAAGCGGCCAAAGCCGTGGGCTATAACAGCGCGGGAACGCTGGAGTTTCTGTATGACGAGAAAGCCAAGAAATTCTATTTCATGGAAATGAACACCCGGATTCAGGTGGAACACACCGTCAGCGAAGAAGTGACGGGGATTGACCTGGTCAAGGAGCAGATTCTCGTGGCGGCCGGTAAAAAGCTTTCGTTTACTCAGGACGACGTGAAGGCCCGCTACCATGCCATCGAATTCCGTGTGAACGCCGAAGATCCCTACAAGAATTTCACCCCGTCGCCCGGCAAAGTGGACGCGGTGCATTTCCCCGGCGGCCCCGGCATCCGGATTGATTCGCATGTGTACAGCGGCTACACCATCTCGCCGTACTACGACAGCATGATCGCCAAGATCATCGCCCGCGGAGCGAATCGCGAGGAAGCGCTGAACCGTCTGCATCGTGCGCTGGAGGAATTCACCATCAACGGCCCGCATACCAGCGTGCCGGTCGGGATTGCCCTGCTGATGGACAACCGCTTCCGTCGCGGCGAGTACAACACCGCTTTCCTTGAGAAATTCATGCATGAAAACTTCATGGTTGACCGGTAAGAAAAGGAGAAACGGCAATGGGCGAGAAAGACAGACCGATGAGTGTTCCTCCGGCGCGCAACTGGCCCATTCCGGAAGATAAAGCCGAGGATGCCGGTCTCGGCACGGTGCGGATTCATAATAATGTCATCGCCGTGATCGCCCATGAGGCCGCCGCCCGGGTTCCCGGCGTGGTTGAGCTTTCCGGAACGCTGGTGGATGAGCTGGCTGGAATTATCGGTAAACGTCAGCGCGACCGCGGAGTCCGCGTCGCGCTGGAGTCCGAAAACACGATTGTGGTCGAGCTGACCGCCGTGCTCGAATACGGCGTTTATATTCCTGAGGTTTGCGGCAAGCTTCAGCTGGAAGTCCGCAAGTCGGTTGAGGAAATGACCGGCAAGCGGGTTCAGTCGGTCAATATCTCGGTTCAGAGTATCCGCCGTTCCAAGGATTCATCGGGAGGAATGTGAAATGACAAAGTTTCTGCATATACTTTCGGGGCTGGCGATCTGGCTTCTTTTTGCCGCTATCGGGCTGGCACTGGTTCACGCGAATATTCCGGGTGTGACAAAAACCGCGCTGGATGTTCTGCCTCCGTTCCAGAGCTGGAGAATGTCCGGCATCGGCGGGATTATGATTTTTATCGCGATGCTTTATCTAGTCACCTTCGCGCCGCGCCGCCAGAAAGCCCGCTACATCTCGTTCGAGTCCGGAAGCGGCTCGATCTCCATCAGCGTGAACGCCGTGCGCGATTACATCAGTAAGCTCAGCGGAGAATTCGGCGCGGTGGTTCGTATTGATCCAAAAATCCGGTCCGACAAAAACGGCATCAGCATGGATCTGAACGTTGATCTGGTGGCCGGAGCCCGTATTCCCGAACTTTCCCAGGCATTGCAGGCCCGCGTTCGCGAAAGTCTGCGCGCCGGTCTGGGGATTGATGAAGTAAACGAAATCAAAGTGCGTGTTCAGCAGATCACCGGCGAGCCGGCATCGTCGAACCGCGGCCGCTGGAACTCATGAAGAAAAACTGCTCTCCTCAACTGGTCATTGTCGGTTCCATCGGTATCGACACCATCGAAACCCCCCGCGAAAAGCGCGTCGAGATCCTCGGCGGCTCGGTCAGCTACGCCTGCGCCGCCGCCTCGTTCTTCGTGAAAACCGGCATGGTGGGCGTCGTCGGTACGGATTTTCCGGCGGAGCACCGCGAGCTGTGGGAGAAAATGGGGATTGATCTGGCCGGATTGCAGACCGCTGACGGGAAAACCTTCCGCTGGTCGGGCGTGTACGAAGAAAATATGGATAACCGCCGCACGTTGCTGACCGAACTGAATGTGTTTGAGCGGTTTTCGCCGGAACTGCCGGAGGCTTACCGCGATGCGCCGTATCTGTTTCTCGGAAATATCGCACCGGAGCTTCAGCTTCACGTCCTCGAGCAGGTTCATTCCCCGAAATTCGTGCTGATTGACACCATGGACCTTTGGATCAACATTGCCCGCGAAAAGCTGGTGCAGGTGGTCGGTAAGTGCGACATGCTCACGCTGAATGAATCCGAGGCCCGTCTTTTCACCGGCGCGCATTCCCTTATGGATTCTGCGGAAAAACTGCTGGCGATGGGCCCGCGTTTTGTCCTGATCAAAAAAGGGGCGAGCGGCAGTATGCTTTTCTCGAAAAACGGCATTTTCCTTCTGCATGCGTTTCCGCTGGCCGACTTTAAGGATCCGACCGGAGCGGGTGATACGTTTGCGGGCGGATTGATGGGAGCGCTGGCCGAGTCAGGGAAAACCGACGAAAAGGCCATTCGCCGCGCCATGCTCTACGGAAGTGTCACCGCCGCTTTCGGTGTGGAAGAGTTCAGTCTGGAGCGGCTGGCTGTGCTGGACCGCGTGCAGATTGATGCGCGGGCCGAACAGCTTAAGTCTATGTTTCGCATAGACTAATGAGTTTTATCGCCGGACTTTCATCAAAACCGTTATTTTCCGGTCTTTGGAAGCCCGCCGCATTTGACAGCCTTCTTTCATCTTGTTAAATTCTTGCCGTCTCGCTGGTTGCATTTGTACGAACCCGGAAGGAGCGTAAAACATGTCAGCATGGGCGATTGTTCTAGCTTGCGGTAAAGATCAGGAAATCGGTGCCGGTGTCGATGTGGCATTTCTGGCGCTCGGCTCCCGTCCGGTCGTGGCGCGTTCCATTCAAACATTGGAACAGAATCCGCTCATCGAAGGCATCGTGCTGGTTGTTCGCAAAGAACGGGTGGACAGCGCGTTGCATACTGTGCGCTCCTTCGGATGCCGCAAAATATCCGCCATCGTCGCCGGCGGCCCGGTACGGTTCACCAACCTGAAGAGCGCGATGGAAAAAATTCCGGACAGCGCCACGGCGGTTTTGATTCATGAAGCTACCCGTCCTTTTGTCACCGACGAAGTCGTCGCCGAGGTGATCAAAGCCGGGAAGCGCTACGGCGCGGCGGTTGCCGCAGTTAAAAGCTCTGAAGCCGTTAAGCTGGCTGAGAAGGGGCAGAAGGTCACTAAATCGCTCGACCGCAACACCGTCTGGCTGGTGCAGAGTCCGCAGGTTTATAAAATCGACGTTTTCCGGAAGATGCTTAAGGGTTCCGGCAAAATGCTTGACGATGACTCTGAACTGCTCGTCAAAGGGAAGCAGGAGATTCATCTGGTTGCCGGAGTGGTCGGCAATATGAAAATCCGCACGCCCGACGATCTGCAGATTGCCACGGCGATTCTCAGTGTCGCACGCCGAACCCCGTAAACTCACCGGTTGCCGGGGAGCGTTTCACCAGCTCGTTGGTGATGTAACGTCCAAGGTTTGAGCGGCGAATCGCTGAAAGAAGCTCCATCAACTGATCTTCCGGGCCTTCCGCCGCCAGCGATACACTGCCGTCGAACTCATTCTTCACCCAGCCGGTGACGCTCAATTCATTCGCCAGACTCATGGCTGTGTACCGGAACCCGACACCTTGCACGCGGCCTTCATAACGGACTGTGATTCTCTGCTGGCTCATAACCGGGATTACCTTGCGGCCTGCTGGATGAAAAAGTTGGTTTGTTTTTCGTAACCGATGGTGGTGCTTTCGTTATGGCCGGGCCAGACGGTGACATCGCCGGGCAGGGCGGCGAGTTTTTTGAGCGATTGCATGAGGACCCGTCCGTCGGCGCCGGGCAGGTCGGTGCGTCCGCAGGTTCCTTTGAAGAGGGTGTCGCCGGTGAAGATGATTTTTTCCTGTTCGAAGTAGTAGCAGACGCCGCCGCGGGTGTGGCCGGGGGTTTCGATAGTGCGGACGGCGAAGCCGGGGATGACGCCCGATTCCGGATGGATGAATTCAGCGGCGGGTTTGCCGGGAACGGGATAGTAGGGCGGAATCTGATTATGCTGTTCGAAGCACCATTTGAAGTCCTCGGCGTGGACGACGACCGGAGCCGGGCGGGTTTTATGCAGTTCGGCAAGGGCGCAGAGGTGGTCGGCGTGGCCGTGGGTGAGGAGATAGGCGGCGACCGTGAGGCCGTTTTCCCGCAGGATTTTTTCAATATCTTTGGCGTCGGCGCCGGGATCGATGACGAGTGCCTGTTTCGCATCATTCCAGACGATGGCGCAGTTCACTTCAAAGGGGCCGACAGAGAGGATTTTGGTATTCATGCGCGCCAAGGTAAACCATGGCCGGCGGGGCGGAAAGCGGGAATCTGAGAAATGTTAGTGTGATCCTTAGTTTTATTGGTTCAAGAGTTGACTTAAAGGAGTCATTTCTTCACTCTCGGCGGAATTTTAACCGGATTTGACAACCCTTAACCGTAGAGGAGATGCGATGAACGCACCGACCAAGAACAAGAAGCTGCTCGCCTGGGTGGCTGAGATCGAAAAAATGTGTACTCCGGACCGCGTGGTCTGGTGTGACGGAACCAAAGCCGAATATGACCGCCTGATGGCCGAGATGGTTGCCAGCGGCATGGCGATTAAGCTGAACGAGGCCAAGCGCCCGAACAGCTACGCCTTCAACTCCGACCCGTCCGACGTGGCGCGTGTTGAAAACCGCACCTACATCGCTTCGGTGAAGCAGGAAGACGCCGGCCCGACGAACAACTGGATTGATCCGGTCGAGCTGAAGAAGACGATGACCGCTCTGTACAAAGGCTGTATGCAGGGCCGCACGATGTACGTGATCCCGTTCTCGATGGGTCCGATCGGCTCGCCGATCGCCAAGATCGGTATCGAGATTTCCGACAGTCCGTATGTGGTCGTCAGCATGCACATCATGGCCCGTGTCAGCACCAAGGTTCTCGAAGTGCTCGGCGAAAACGGCGAGTTCATTCCGTGTCTGCACTCGGTTGGCGCTCCGCTGAAGCCCGGCCAGAAAGACAGCCGCTGGCCCTGCGCTTCGATTGAACAGAAGTATATCGCGCACTTCACCGACGAAAACCTCATCTGGTCCTACGGTTCCGGTTACGGCGGAAACGCACTGCTCGGCAAGAAATGTCTGGCTCTGCGTATCGCCTCGAACATGGCCCGCAAGGAAGGCTGGATGGCCGAGCACATGCTCATCCTGCGCTTTACCAATCCGCAGGGTAAAAAATTCCACGTCGCGGCGGCATTCCCGTCGGCTTGCGGAAAGACCAATCTGGCGATGCTTCAGTCCACCGTTCCGGGCTGGAAGGTCGAAACCATCGGCGACGATATCGCATGGATGAAACCGGGCAAAGACGGCCGCCTCTATGCGATCAATCCGGAAGCCGGTTTCTTCGGCGTTGCGCCGGGCACCAGCGCTCAGTCCAACCCGATGGCGCTGGAAAGCTGCAGCAAGGATTCGATCTTCACCAACGTGGTGGTCACAGACGATAAAGATGTCTGGTGGGAAGACATGGGTAAGGATTGCGCTGGCGGAACCGACTGGAAGGGTAACCCCTTCAAGCCGGGTCAGAAAGATGCCGAAGGGAAGAAGATTCTCGGCGCTCATCCGAACAGCCGCTTCACTGCCCGTGCGGCCAACTGCCCGGTCATCTGCTCCGACTGGGAAAACCCGGCCGGCGTGCCGATTGATATCTTTGTGTTCGGCGGACGCCGCACAACCACGATGCCGCTGGTTCATGAAGCGTTTGACTTCAAACATGGCGTTTATATGGGCGCCACAGCGGCTTCTGAAGCGACCGCCGCCGCGCTGGATGTGAAATCGGCTATCCGCTTTGACCCCTTCGCGATGACCCCGTTCATCGGCTACCATGCCGGTGACTACATCAAGCACTGGTTCGAAATGGGCGACATTCTGGGCGACAAAGCTCCGCGTTGTTTCTATGTCAACTGGTTTCGTAAGGACAAGAATGGCAAGTGGCTTTGGCCCGGCTTCGGCGAAAACAGCCGTGTCCTGAAATGGATGTGCGACCGCGTCGAAGGCAAGGTCGGCGCGAAAGAAACCGCGATCGGTCTGATGCCGAACGAAGGGGATATCACCCTCGACGGTCTGAATATTCCGGCTGAGGACTGGGCTGAGCTGATGAAGGTGGACAAAGAACTGTTTAAGGCGACGGTTGCCGACGCCAAGCAGTATCTGGCGACCTTCGGCGACAAGCTTCCGAAGCAGATGACCGAACAGCTGAAAGCGCTCGAAGCCCGTCTTGGCTAAGAGGCTCCGCTGAAAAGCGAAAAGCGCTCCGGAATTCCGGAGCGCTTTTTTTTGTAGTGCAGACATTCCTGTCTGCGCGGAATCGGCAGACATTCCTGTCTGCGCCACGTTTTTTAACTCAAACGCGGAAAAGCGAGGGTGACGAATGCGCCGGTGCCGGCGGCGTTATTGGCAAGGATCAGCGATCCTCCGTGCGCCTCAACAATGTTTTTGGTGATGAACAGTCCGAGTCCCATGCCGCCCGATTCGCCTTTGGTGGTGTAATGCTTGGTCTGCATATCCGAAAGCTTTTCGAGAGGGAAGCCTCCGCCGTTGTCCTCAACTTCGACCAGCGCGCGGCGGCCGTCGGTCCGCCAGCCGATCGTCAGCAATCCGCCGGAGGCTGGCAGAGCTTCAATCGCGTTACCTACGATGTTCTGAATGGAGCGGAAGACCTGAACATTGTCGCCTTCGATGATGCAGTCGGCCGGGCCGGCGATCAGGTTGACCCGGGCGCCTTTTGCCGCGGCCAGTGTTTTCGCATTACCCGCCACTTCGCTTACGAGGTCACCCAGAGAGATTTTTTTGATCGAAGAGTCAGCCCGTTTGGAGCGTTCCCGCCACAGGGTGAGCATGTCGCGGCATCGCGAGACGCTTTTTTCGATCTGCTCAAGATAGCTGACGTTGATTTCTTTTCCCTGATTCTTTTTGTCTTTGATGTCCGCGATCAGAATCTGGACATAGCCATTGATGACACTGAGCGGATTGCCAAGGTCGTGAACGAACTCGGAGGATTCTTCGCCGAGCGAGGCCAGCTTTTCTTTGGCATTGAGCTGTTCCTGCAGTTGCATCGTCAGAGTTTCAAGGTGTTCGGTCGCCGCGATCCGCTTGCGGTTGATCTTCGTTCGTTTGACGTATCCGGCAATGACCTCGCGGATTTCGTTGGTGTCGAACGGTTTCTTCAGGTAGTCGGTGGCTCCGTGGCGGATGGCTTCCTGCGCGGTTTCAAGCGAGCCGAATCCGGTGAGCATGATAATCGAAACGTGCGGGTCAATGGCGCGGATTTCCTTGAGCCCCTGAATGCCGGTTTTACCGGGCATTTTGATGTCGGTGATAATGCAGTCCGGCGGCGTTTCCTTGAGGGCGGCCACGCCTTTATCCACCGAGTCAGCGCAGATTACGTCGTAGATATCCTTGAAGAGGAACCGGAGGCTTTCTCTCGGGCCGAGTTCATCATCAATCACCAGAAGGCGGTCTTTAGACATAAAGGGTTCTCCTAAAATTTATAGCCGTAGGATAAAGCGAGCAGGTGAACATTATAATCGTATTCGCCATCGTGGCCGGCTGTATTGTTTCCGCTGATGTTGCGCCCGTCAAATAACCCATAGGCGTAGCCCAGATCAATGGAATGATGGTCAATCTCGTATCCGAGACCGAAAGAAATCACCCCTTGATTTTCATCCGGGCCAAGCGGGCCGTAGGTTTTTTCTGGAGTCGGATTTTGTAAATACATGAATCCAGAACGGAACGTCCATTGCGGCATAAAATCCCATTCCGCACCGATACCGGCCGTCCAGGTATCTTTCAGGTTTTGAGCCGTTGAGGAGTTCCATAAACCACCTCTGGAGTCTTTGATTTTCAGGTTCTGGTAAGTTGAAAATTCAAGCCATTCAACGTCGACCTCGGCGCGGAGCGTATCTGTGAACTCAATTCCGTATGCCAGACCCACGATGGTCGGATATTCAATTTGTGCACTGACATCGCTGGTTCCAGCCCCATCAACTTTATTGTCGCCATGATAAACAATGTCAACCGGCGAGCGATAAGTCAGCGCAAGGCGCTGCCGCTTTGTCATCTTCCAGGTTGTTGCTGCGTTCCAGCCGATGGCATCTCCGTCAGCGGTCAGAGTAGATTTGCTGTTGGCGGCGACCCCATAGAATGGCGCAGCTGCAGCGTTGAGAATAGTTTTTTGTTCCACTTCTCCATAATAGATGTCGGCACCAACGCCAACGGAGAGTGAATCGGTCAGCCGGACGGCGACGTTCGGAGTGAAATCCGCCACCATCATGCTTCCGGCGTATGAAACATTATTCTGACCGAAGAAATCGCCCCGGTCCCAGGCGACGGATCGTCCATACGGAATATAAGCGGCCAGCCCGAGAGCGTACTTGCCTTCCTGAAACGGAACGGCGGCGGAAAATCCCGGAATGGCGAAGAAGGGGTTTTCTGTTTTGTCGGAAACTCCGGCGCGTTCGAAGGTGGTTGTTCCGTAGCCGAAGGTGGTGTTGGCCTGCACCATCGGCTGTTTGAGATCAACGAGGTTCGCGGAGTTGTGGATGGTAGCGTTTGCATCATCAGCAAAAGCCCGGTGGCCGCCGAACGCACCGATGGCACGCGCGCCTTCCGGAGGGTTTCGGTATCCGTCGGCCAGAAGAATGGATGCGGTGATGAAAGTGACGGTGAATACAACGACAGAAGAAGGGGCAATCCGGAATTTGCTGGTCATGCTTTTGCTGTCTCCGATTCTTTAATCTTTTAAAAAGCCGCCTGTCCCGCAGGCGCAAGTTGAGGGAGTCTAGTTACTGGCGCTTTGTTTTTCCATACAAAAAGCTGACGATGTACACAATTGTCCAGAGCGTGCCGGCGCGGATATAAAACATCCAAGGTCTGTCGAACGGATGGTCATATTTGTCCAATGCCGGGCGGGGGGTGTGAGCCGGTTGGGTTGCCGTCCGGTATTTCCCGATAATCTTAGGTGTACAAATCTGTACACCTTGATTATTCTCCGCTGGACAATTTTGGACACCCCCTAAGTGCTTTTAAATTTTGGAGTTAGCGTGGAAACACAAAACAGGGTCGTTGTTACCGGCATGGGCGTGGTCGCCCCCAATGGAATCGGTCTGGAGGCCTACTGGGACTCTTTGATCAACTGCAAAAGCGGTATCAGCCCGATCACTCTTTTTGATGTATCGGACTACCCTCTGAAAATTGCTGGAGAGATAAAAAACTTTGACCTGAAAGATTACTTTGGCTCCAGTTGTAAGCCCAATCGGCTAGGTCGTCAGACGCAGTTGGGGCTGGTTGCCTGTAAAATGGCTGTTGAGCATGCTGGATTGTCACCAGAAATGTTGAAAAATGAGCCGCCCCTTCAGTTCGTCATGGGGATTTGCAGCGCCGCGGCTGACATCATTGAACAAGCAAAAGAATTGATCATGACAAAAGGAGCTGACCGTGTACGTCCCTACATGGTGGGAGCTTGCCAGCCTCACGCTGTGAGCGCAACGATTGCGCAAATGCTTAGCACTGAGGTGTCGGTAACAACATTATCCTCGGCATGCCCCTCTGGCCTTGATGCAGTTGCTCTGGGTGCAAAAATAATTAAAGAAGGTCGCGCCGATATAGTCGTTGTTGGTGCCGCGGATTCCCCGATTAGCAATACGGGTGTCGCCGGATTCGCCGCCGCGAGGATACCGTCTTTATCTAATGAATTTCCGCCTGAGGAAGTGAGTCGTCCATTTGATGCAAAAAGTGACGGAGGCCCGATGTCAGAAGGCGCGGGGTTTTTGGTCTTGGAACGACTGGAGTCCGCCTTGGCTCGAGGAGCTTCAATGTATATCGAGATCCTTGCCGGTGCGACGGCAACAGATGCTCCAAATGCCGGCCCGCTGAATGGGCTTCGAAGGACAATGGATATGGCATTAAAGAATGCTGGCATTTCGACATCAATGATTGACTACATTTGCGCCAATGCAATTAGCAGTATTGTGGCCGATAAGGCTGAAACCGAGGCTATTAAGGCGATTTTTGGAGTTCGCGCATGTCAAATCCCTATAAGCTCCATCAAGTCGACGATAGGAAATCCCTTGGCGGCAGCGGGAATTTTTCAAGTTATTGCTTGTGCCCTAGCAATGGAGCACAACACGATCCCTCCGACAGCAAATTTGAAAAACCCTGCTCCGGATTGCGATTTGGATTATGTCCCGTTGCTTCCTCGATCAGCGAAGATCAATTATGCCCTAGCTAATATGCACGGGATGGGAGCCGAGAATAGCACGCTGATTATGAAAAAAGTCTAATGAATGTTTTTCAAACAGTTACGTTAATTGCTTTGATCGGGAATACCGTCTTGGGGATTTTTGTTCTGTTATCCAACCCCGCACGTTCCATAAATAAGGCATTTTTTTCTCTGACTTTATTTATGATGTTTTGGTTAGGGTCAATGTTTGTAACCGCTTGGAGTTGGCCCAGCCAAATGCTTCTTTTCTGGGTGAGGCAAACGCTTTCTTTCGCGGCGTTAATTCCGATAGGAGTGTTTACTCTTCATTTAACCATCGTAGAGCCTGATATAGGAATAAGGACGCTCCTCCATAAACTTAAGTATTGGCTTCTTGTGGCAGGGATTGTTGTGGCAGTTTGCCATTCGCCTGTTTTCGTGCTTTCGGCGACTGCACCAACAGAGCAAAAGCAGGTTCCGCCAATCGAATATGGATGGGGCTTTTTCCTCCACATAGCCTACTTTCTGATAGTAACTTTTTTTGTAATAATCAGATTTTGGAAGGCTGCCAAGGAGCGGACTGGCGCACAAAAGGCAGAAATACAATTTCTGCAAATAGGGTGTGTAGCGAGTTTTATTCTTGGTGTCGTAGTCGTCACGGTGGCAGAACTTCTTTCTAATCAGGAGTTAAGTCGGTTTGTTCCGTTATCCGTTCTGGTGCTTGACGGTTTTGTCACATACGGCATAGCCACGCGACGAATTTTGGCAGTTTCCGCCGTTCTTCAGAGGGTAGTGTCCTATTTATTGATGTCAGTTTATTTAACGGTTCTGTATGCATTTTCAGTTTGGTTTATCGGCATAGCTGTCCGTTGGTTAATTCCTGACACGGTATATTTGTCGCACTTGCTGGCGGCACTGGTTCTGGCGTTTTCGGTGGCTCCGGCGCATGGCTGGATGCAAACGGTTTCCCACCGGCTTTTCGCCGCCGCTAATCTTCTCAATGTAAACGTGGTGCTGGAGCAGGCCGCCCAGATGTTTCAGGAGGTTTCCACGGAAGAGAATCTGATGGAAAAGTTTTCCGAGCTGATTGAGGAGGCTTTCGGAACATCAGGCGTTGTTCTGCTCAAGCCGGACCGTCAGTGCGGGTTCAGTCAGGCTTATCCGGAGAAGGCGGATCGCGAACCGGTTGTTTTTCAGAAGGACGACGCAATTATCCAACTGTTGAATCAGGAGCATGAGGCGTTCACGGTGGAGACTCTTCATCGTATGCGGCCCAGCCCGGTGGTTATCAAAGCGCTGGCCGAGATGGATCGGATTGGCGCGGCGCTGGTGATCGGCAGTTTCATGCGCAAGGAAATGAAGGCGGTACTGGTTCTCTCTCAGAAAAAGTCCGGGCGGATATATGACCTGCGTGATCAGCGGGCGTTACAGCTTCTTTGCGATCAGTTCGCGGTGGCTCTGGAGAACTCCAATCTCTACACCGCGGTGCAAAACGGAAAGATTTATAACGAAATCCTGCTCGACTCTCTGACGAGCGGCATCGTGGCGGTGAATGCAGACCGCGCGGTGACCGTATTTAATCAGCGCGCGCAGAAACTGACCGGACTCGACGAGTCGGCGGTTGTTGATAAGCCGATGTCCGCGCTTCCGCCCGCTCTGGCGGAGAGTCTGGAAGGGATTCTTGCGGCCAAGGCGGGGTTTCGTGACATGGATATGACGATTATGCTGGGCGATGAGGAAATGCCTCTTCGAGTCAGCGGCGCGATTTTTCAAGGCCATACCGGACGGCTTCTCGGCGCCCTGCTGGTTTTTAATGACATGACCCTGCTGAAGAAAATGGAAGAGCAGATCCGCCGCACGGACCGCCTGTCCAGCATCGGAACGCTTTCGGCCGGAATGGCGCACGAAATCAAGAATCCTCTGGTCACAATCAAGACATTCACACAGCTTCTGCCGCAACAGCATAATGACACTGATTTCCGGAACACGTTCTTTGATCTGGTCGGGCAGGAGGTCAAACGCATCGACACGATCGTCAACCGTCTGCTCAACTTCGCCCGCCCTGCCAAAGCCTGTCTGAAGCCGGTGTCTTTGCACGACATTATTGAGAACTCTCTGCGTCTGGCCGAACAGCAGTTGCTCCAGCGCGAAATCACAATGGTGAAACATCTGGACGCCAAGCGGCATATCATCGAAGCCGACGCGGAACAGCTGAATCAGACCTTCATCAACTTTTTTCTCAACGCGGTTCACGCCATGGGCCGGGGCGGTACACTGACGGTTCGCACGTTCGTTGTTCAGCATTCTCCGGAAATTCCGCTGATGGCCGGACGGCACAGCGGCGACTGCATTCAGGTGGATGTTCAGGATACCGGTTACGGAATCAGTCCCGAGAACCTGAGTAAAATTTTCGACCCGTTTTTCACAACCAAAGAAGACGGCATCGGTCTGGGACTTTCCGTGTCTCACGGGATCATTCAGGAACACAAAGGCACCATTGATGTCGAGAGCGACAAAGGGAAGGGAACCGTGTTTCACGTGCAGTTCCCGCTGTTAAAATCTCAGGAGAAAAAAGAAGGATGAGCGCACTGCCTGTCAGCATCATGTACACGCAGGACGGCGTACTGCTCCAGCGCGTCCGCGGCTATCTTCATTCGCGATCAACGGTTCGGCATGTCAGCGATCCGGCGGAGCTGGAATTACTGCTCCAACAGCACCATGACACACTTCTTTTCATGGATCTGCGCGCATCGGACTGCGGGGATATTCTGCCGGGACTGGTTCGGGACTTTCAGGACATCGTCATCGTCGCGCTGGGCGCGGCCCGTTCGGATCCCGGTTTGCGCGCGGCGGCGGCCGGGGTTTACGCCGTTGAATCCGGCGAGGTGGAGCGGCTGAGACTGCAGACGTTGTTTGATCAGGCGCAACAGCACTTGCGGTTACAGCAGGAAAACCGCGTGCTCAAGGAAACGTTACAGCGCCCGGCGGCTCCGGTGGTTCCGTCCCGCGAAAACATCGCGCCGTCGCTTTACCATTTTTCCAGCGCGTTCCGCCGGTTCGACAATATCGGGATCATGCTCGAAAGTATTGTGGAAGGCGTCGCCAGTTGTGCCCGTGTTTCGCGGGTTTCGGTCTTTTCTATCACACCGGCGGAGCTTTACCGGTTTCGCGCCGGCATTAAGTGCATGGAGGAAACCCGCTCGCTGGAATTTAAAAAAACGCATCCGTTCGTTCAATGGCTTCAGATTCACGCTCACAGCATCTCCCGCTCCATGTTGCGCCACATCGAATCCATGGAAGAGCGGCTTCTGCTCGAAAAGACGCTCGACTTAACCGGCTCGGAGGCCATCCTCCCGCTTTTCGGCCGCGAACGGCTGATCGGCTGGCTCTGTATCGGGCGGTCCTCGTCCGGCGCGCCGTTTGAACAGCGCGACATTGAGGAGCTTACACTCCTTGCTGAGCAGGTTTCGGTTACCATCGAAAACTCTCTGCTCCATGAAAGCATCGCCATCCAGAAAGCGCTGGCTGAAAATTTGCTTCAGGCCATTCCGGTCGGCATCATTGCTACCGGCGCCGACGGAACCATCCGCTGGTTCAATAGCGGCGCGGAAACGCTTCTTCACGTATCCGCCGCCGACCTGATCGGACGTCCGATCGAAAAGCTTTCCAGCTATATCGCCTCACTGCTCAACCGCTGTATGACCGGAGAAAAGGTTGTCGGTCCGGTCGAGTGGACGGAACCGGTAACCCGCCGCGGACTTCTGATCCAGATCCGCCGTCTTCAGCAGAGCGGGCAGTGTATGGGTGCCATGGCGGTCTTAAATGACCTGACCGAAGAGCGGATTCTCCGCGAAAAACAGAACAATCTGGAGCGCGCCACGTTCTGGAATGAGCTGGCTTCCGCCATTTCTCATGAGGTGCGCAATCCGCTGGTCGCCATCAGCACGTTTGCTCAGCTTCTTCCCGAACGCTACACCGACGAGGAATTCCGCCTTCAGTTCCGCGACCTGACAACGCAGGAGGTCGGACGGCTGAACGGAATGATTGACCAGCTCGACGAATACGCCAATCCGCCGGGAATTCATTTCGCGCCGGTTAATATCGGCGAACTGATTGACCGGGCGCTTTGCAAAGTTCGTAACGGCGATTCCGCGTCGAAGGATATCTGCGTCGAAGTCCCTTCCGGACTGCCCTCCATCGAGGGCGATATTGATGTGCTTGCCGACTCCATCGCCCGGCTGTTGCACAATGCGTTCGCCGCGGTCGAAAAATCTGATCCGCCCCGCATTTCAATCAAAGCCTTCGAAGGCGAGATCGGCACGGGTCGTCCTGCGGTCATTATTGAGGTGGGCGATAACGGCGGAGGCATTCCCGCCGAACTGGGCGAAAAGGTGTTCTCGCCTTTCTGCACGACGAAAGCGCGCGGAGTCGGGCTCGGCCTGCCGATTGTCCGCCGGACGATGATTGACCACAGCGGTCTAGTTTCGATTGAAAGCGGCTCAGCCGGAACAGTCGTGCGGCTGTCACTGCCTGCTCTGAAAGAAGGAGCCGGATCATGAAAAAACTCCTGATCGTGGACGACGATCCGCATCTGCTGGATTCCCTGCGGGTTGTCTTTGCCGGGTTGTATGACGTTGCGACGGCGCTGTCCGCCGAAGAGGCGGCCGTCCGGCTTGCGGAGCAGGAATTTGACGTGATGCTTCTCGATGTAATTCTGCCCGGCGCGGGAGGAGTGGAGTTCCTTCAGACGGTGCGGAACAGCCATCCTCATCTGCCGGTGGTTATGATCAGCGGCGCGGCCTCCATCAAGCCGGTTATGCGGGCGCTTGAGCTGGGCGCTTCCGACTTTATCCGCAAGCCGTTTGATATTGATGAGATCCGTCTTGTGGTCGCCCGCGCCTTGCATTTAAGCGAGCTTCACAGCCGGATTGACGGACTTGAACTCGAACTGGCCCGCCGTCCTTTCGTGGCGGAGCCGGACGGGCGTCCGATCAAAGACGTGCTGGAGGATTTTGAACGCACCTTCATTGCAAAGGCGCTTGAGAAGTCCGGGGGAATACAAACCCGCGCCGCGCAGGTTCTGGGAACCACCCGCCGTATTCTGCGCTACCGGATCGACAAGCTTAAGATCGCATCCGGCGCGGATTTGGCGGAATAACGAACCGGATCGATCTCCGGTTCGCCGCAGGATTACTGCTTCTTCTTTTTACGGATGTAAAGAATCACTCCGGCAATGAGGGCCAAAACCGCCGCCGCAATACCGGCCATCGGCATCAGCGAACGCTTGGATTCATTTGCGGCAGGCTCTTCTTTCTGAGCGGGGACGGCGGCAGGCTCAACAGCGGCGGTCTTTTCTTTGACCGGCTGAACAGCCGCAGGCTGTGCAACTGGAGCGGGTGCGGCCTCAAGTTTTACCGTAACGGATTTGTCCGCGCCGGTGAGCGTTGCTGTCTTGGTGATGAATCCGTCTTTGCGGATTTCAACAACCGTATCCTTTTCAATCAGCTGTTCCACCGGAGTTACGCCGGCCGATTTGCCGCCGATCATTACCTCAGCCCCGGACGGTTCGCTGGCGATCATCACATACGGCATGGCTTTCAGGGCGACATCCACCTGAGCCGGAGATTCCGGAGTCAGAGTGACGGTCTGCGAATAGAAACGGTCGGCCCGTACTTCGACATCCATCTTTTCGCCGACGGACAGCTTGATCTGCGATGTGCCGACGGCTTTTCCGTCGCGATAGAATTGAGCACTGTCGGGTGTTGCGGTGACGGTGATGACCGGGAAGGCGCGGAGCGTGACTTTCACTTCATACGGCGGCGCGCCGGTCAGCGTTCCAACCTGCGTGAAGTATCCGGCTTTGCGCAGTTCGAAGGTGCGGGGCGTCAGAATTTCTTCGCGAACCGGAGCTGTTCCGATGAGCTTGTTGTTTTCGTACACCTCGACACCTTCCGGCGCGGCGGAAATGGTGACAATCGGGCGGCGCTTCATCGTGACGATCGTCGGATCGGTGCTTTCCAGACCGACTGAAATTTCCTGGTCATAATAATCGGCGGCTTTCAGCGTGTAGGTGACCGGTTTGTCGCCGACTTGGAGTTTGAACGGAGTGCGGGCGACCGGCTTGTCGGATCCGGCGGCATAAATATCGGCGTCGGGTTTGCTGTAAACCAGAACCGGCGTGGCGCGGAGTTTGGTTTCAACCTTGCGCGGCGAGTCGAAGTTGAGTTTCACCGGCTCGTCGAAATAGCGCTCTTTTTTCAGAACGTAGTCTTTGTCGGAGACGAAGATGCTGGTGTCGAACGGCGTGGTGCCCAGCTGAGCTTCTCCGCCGGCCTTATAGACCGCCGCGCCCGGCGGAACCGATTCGATGGTGACCGGTGCGCACCCGCAGACGGTGAGAATGAGGCTGATCGCAAAAAACAGACCGGAAGAATTTTTCATCGCAAGACTCCTTAATGAATTGGGAACAGGCCGTTTATACCGCAGGCCATGCTTTTAAGTCAAACGGGCGGGCGGCTTATTTTGTTCCGGAACAGCCTGTTTTTACTGTGTTCAGCGCCAAAGCGACAGCCATCAGCACTCCGCCGCCGAGCAGGCGGGGCCAGTCGGCGGTTTCGCCGAAAAAGAAGACCGAAACAAGGATGCCGAGCGGGATTTTCAGGTTATTGAAAACCGCCAGCGTGCCGGGGCTGACCCGCCGCGCTCCGGTGTTCCAGAGAAAGAACGCCAGGCCGGAGGCGACGATTCCCAGATAAAGCAGAATACCCGCCTGCCGGACGGTGAATTGCAGTCCGGCCCACGGCGTTCCGGTCGCGGCCAGCGCGGCGGTCAGCGCCGCGCCGAGATAGAGCAGGGCGAACACCTGCAGGCCGGTCTGTTTTTCCGGAAGGTTCTGCATGATCCGGCGGTAGAAAATCTGTCCGGCGGCGAAACAGAGGTTGGCGCCCTGCATCAGCAGGAAGCCGTACAGCAGTCCGGGCGAGCTGATCTGCCGGTACTCAATCACAAGGCCTCCGGCGACGGCCAGCGCGACGGCGCCCAGTGCGGGCGGGTTCACCCGCCGCTCGAACAGATCGTTGATGACCGTCACATAGATCGGCGTGAAGACGGTGAACAGCGCAACCTCGTAGGCTTTCAAATACCGGAAGGCGCACATGTAGGCGACGTACATCAGCCCGTACTGAATCGCGCCGGTGGCCATCAGTTTCGCGGCATCGGATGCGCGCAGGCGGCGCAGACGCAGGAACGGCGCGAAAACCGCCAGCGCGACCGCCAGACGGATAAACGCCACCGACGGGGCGGGCAGGCCGGTCAGCCCGCCTTTAATCAGCCCGAACGAGAACGCCCAGATCAGTGAAACGAGCAGAAGCAGAGGCATGACTATTTCACAATCTGCAGGACGGATTTAAAGGCCGGGTCTTTCGCGTCGTTCAGCAGTTCGAACAGAACCATCTCGGTTCCGGTCAGGCTGACGCCTTCCACCTCCAGTCGCCGCAGAGCCAGCGCCTTATTGGCCGGATCGCGCGACGAAACCGCATCGGTGACAACCTGCACCTCATAACCGGCTTCGAGCAGATCCAGCGCGGTCTGGTAAACACAAACGTGGGTTTCGATGCCGCACAGAATCACCTGAGTCCGCTTCAGCTTTTCAACCGCTTTGCAGAACGCTTTCTCTCCGCAACAGCTGAACGAGGTTTTGGAAACCGGCGGCTCGCTGATCAAAGACAGGAACTCCTCGCGGGTTGACCCGAGCTTTTCCGGAATCTGTTCGGTTACAACGACTGGAACCCCCAGCGCTTTCATCCCTTCCAGAAGCCGCCGCAGATTCTTAAACAGCGCTTCGGCTCCGTCCACCAGTTCTGACAGACGGCCCTGCACATCAATAAAAACAAGAACAGCGTTTTCCCGGTTCAGCATAGTAAAACCCCCTTTTAAAACCGCGCGCATCATAGCAGGGCGCAGATCAAAAGCAACGTAAGGGTAGAGCATGATCGCTGAGCGCAGACTGGAAAGTCTGCGCCACGAAGCGGATGGTAAAATCATAAGATTGCATCCCGCCTCAAAATGTTATTGCTCATTTTTTTAATGTCTGGAAACTGACCGGCTATGAAATTTTTTCTCTTCGATATCGGTAAGGTGCTGGTGGATTTCGACTTTCAGGTTCTGCTCGATCAGATCGCCGCGGATTCCGGACGTCCGCCGGAGCCGCTGACGGCGCGCGACCTCGAAATGCACGACGCGGTCGAAAAAGGCTGGATCAGCGATCAGGAATTTGTGGACTACCTGAATAACACCAACGGTCTTTCATGGACGGTGGATACGCTCACCGGTGTCTGGCAGAAAATGTTCACGGTCAACCCGACCGGGCGGAAGCTCTTTCTGGACTCCATTGCCCGCGGCTTGCCGGTCTATACGCTCAGCAACATCGCCAAACACCACATGGACGCCATCGAACGCAACTGGCCCGGCTTTTTCGACGGTGCCACCGGACTCTTTCTCTCCTACCAGATGGGCTGTCGCAAACCCGAGCCGGAAATCTACCGGCAAACGCTCGAAAAGCTTGGGGTCGAAGGTAAACACTGCCTCTTCATAGACGACCGCCCCGAAAACATCGAAGCCGCCCGCTCCGCCGGCATTCAGGCCCATCAGTTCATTCCGGCGAACCACGCCGCAATCCGTAAAGCGGTTGATGGATTTTTTGGGTAATGTGTTGCGCATGAGCGGCGGTCGACGCGATCTCTTGCGAGTCTATCTCATGTCATCTGCCCGATGCGTTTGTATAGGTGTGTCAATCAGTTCGATGGAAGTAACCCGATAAGCATGGTCGGGACATTGATTGGCAGAACCGATAGACAGGTGGAGGCCAGCTTATAGTCTGCCATGTTGTTCACACTATCTGGCCTTGAGGGGAAGAATGCCGCAGGCGACGAGGGGACGATGAGTACGGCCAGTGAGAGCAGGCCGTTGGCCAGACCGTACTGAAACTTGTAGTAGTCACGGTACAGCGTCGCGCTATTACCAAACTGAACCTCGACGAAAACGAGTCCCTTACGAAAGTCACCAATGAGCTTGGGCTGTGTTCGAAGGACGGGTTGCGATTCCCATCCGGCGACCGCGAATTGCTGGGTGAAAGCACGGTTATATGCCGTCTGGTGCTGGTACGTTGCATTGCCGTACGAATGCTCGAAGTCGCCCGCCCACTTCACGGCATCAACGATATCAAGAACCTGGCGAATTGGGTCGCGAAGCGTCTCCATGAGCTGATCGCCGCAATGGAAGAACGTGGTTTCTGCTCGCACTCTGCACCCCCTACGACACCTGACAGTGTCATCAGCCTTACTTCAGTTTTTAACAGATTTGATTAACGACGCCGCGAATGTAGCGCGGCGGTTCGGGGGCGGCAAGGGTTGAATAAACCGGAAACAAGGTGGAGCGGGCGCTCCGCGCACGCTTTGTTGTAGACGCGGCCATCGTCCACATCCACAGAAAACAACGCGCCGGGACGGCGCGTTCCACCATTTGGAGGGTCGCCGGCCTCGGCGACCGTGGACAGCGAGGCCGCTGTCCCTCCAGAATTTAACCGACAGGCCTTGTTGCTTTGCAAACCGTGGAATATCCGGTAGAAGCCTTGCCCTCATGATTGATTTTATTCAGGTGAGCAAACGGTTCGGCACGCAGGAGGTGCTGGATAAGGTTTCGTTCCGTATCAACTCCGGCGAGCACGTCGGCGTGGTCGGCCCGAACGGCGCGGGCAAGAGTACGATTTTCAGTCTGATCGCCGGCGAGCAGTCGGCGGACAGCGGCGAGATCACCTTGCCGAAGAATACGCGGCTCGGCCATTTGCACCAGCAGTTGCATGCTCACGCGCAGGACGGCTCACTGCTCGACTACGCCTGCAACGCGATCCCCGAACTCAAGCCGATGGTGGCGGAAATCCATCAGATTGAGCACGATCTGCAGACCGCGTCCGGCGCGGAGCAGGAGCGTCTGCTCCACCGGCTCGGCGATCTTCAGCACGAGTTTGAGCATCTGGGAGGCTACGATCTGAAGGCCCGCGCCGAAGCGGCGCTGAGCGGTCTCGGTTTTAAGGAGGCGGAGTTTTCGAATCCGTTCCGCTCGTTCAGCGGCGGCTGGCAGATGCGTGCCGAGCTGGTGCGTACGCTGATCGCGCGGCCCGATATTCTTCTACTCGACGAACCGTCCAACTATCTCGATCTGCCCGCCGTCGAATGGCTTCAGCGGTTTCTTCGCGGCTTTGACGGTACGATGCTGTTGATTTCCCACGACCGCTATCTGCTCGAAACGCTCACCGACCGGACGCTGGAAATCCGCGGCGGGGCGGTGACGAAATATTCCGGCGGCTACAGCTATTACATCAAGGAGCGCGAGCAGAGGCACCTTCAGCAGGAGGCGGCGTACCGGAACTACGTTGAGCAGAAGGAGCATCTCGAAAGTTTCATCAACCGCTTTCGGGCGCAGGCCACCAAGGCGGCGCAGGTGCAGAGCCGCATCAAGATGCTTGAAAAGCTCGATGCGGTGAAAGCGCCCGCCGCGCCGCCGAACTTTTCCAAACTCCGGATTCCGCCGCCGCCGCACTGCGGCGCGCACATTATGTCGGTCAAGGAGCTGAATTTTTCCTACGACGGCAAACGTCAGATTCTGCGCGGTGTGAATCTGGAGATCGGCCACGGACAAAAGATCGGGCTGGTCGGGTTTAACGGCATGGGAAAAACCACGCTGTTGCGTCTGCTGGCCGGCGTGCTGACGCCGCAGTCGGGAACGCGGCAGACCGGGCATAAGGTGGTGCTGGGCTATCAGTCGCAGGATTTTGCCGAAACCATGCCGCCCGACCAGTCTCTGCTGACGATTGTCCGCAACGCCAATCCGGCGGTGCCGGAGCGCGATGTGCGCGGACTGCTCGGTTCGTTCGGTTTCGGCGGCGACGCGGTGAACAAGCCGTCGGGCGTGCTGAGCGGCGGCGAGAAAATCCGTCTGGCGTTCGCCCGCATTTTTATTAATCCGCCGAACTTCCTGCTTCTCGACGAGCCGACGACCAATCTGGATATTCACGGACGCGAGGCGCTCGAAAAGGCGATCCGCGAGTACAAAGGCACGGTTTGCTTCGTCAGTCACGACGTGGCGTTTGTGCGCGGCGCGGCGGATCGTATTATTTCGGTCGCCGACGGATCGGTCTCCTGCTATCCGGGCGGGTACGATTACTATCTGGAAAAGACGGCGGCCGTGCCGCCGGGCGAAAGTCAAAAGTCGAAAGACCAAGATTCGGAACCTAAAACCCAAAGCCTGACGCCTAAAGCCGCGCGCGCTCAGCGCGCGCTTGAACGCGAAGCGCAGAAGGGGCTGAAGAAGATGGAGGCGGAGATGGAGAAACTGCACGGCGAACAGCGGACGCTGTGCGATCAGCTTTCGAGCGGCGACGCGACGCTGGATTATGCCGCCATCAACATTCAGCTGGCCGCCGTTACGAAAAAACTGAATGTTCTGGAGGCCCGCTGGCTGGAGGAAGCCGACCGGCTTGGCGCGTAGATTTTTCTTTTCCCGGCGGCCGGAATTTTTATTCTTTCCGACTGAATTTTTAACAGGAGGAGTTTCCAATGTCTGAAAAAACGATGGAGTTTAAGACCGAGCTGTCCCAGCTTCTGCACCTGATCACTCATTCGCTCTATTCGCACCGCGAGGTGTTTCTGCGCGAGCTGATCAGCAACGCCTGCGACGCGATTGATAAAATCCGGTTCGAGTCGCTGACCGATACCGCACTGCTGGACGGCGATAACGACTGGAAGATTGCGCTGTCGGTGGATAAAGAGGCCAGGACGCTGACCGTGGCCGACAACGGGATCGGGATGGATGAGGCGGCGGTTGTCCGTAATCTCGGCACGATTGCTCATTCCGGCACGAAGGCGTTTCTGGCCAAACTGCAGGAGTCCGGCGCGAAGGATAATCCGGAGTTGATCGGTCAGTTCGGCGTCGGCTTTTATTCGTCGTTCATGGTGGCGGACAAGGTGACGGTGGAGTCGCGTATGCACGGCGCGGCGGCGGTTCGCTGGGTTTCCGAGGGAACCGGCTCGTTCACGGTGTCCGAGGGAACGCGCGAGAAGCGCGGTACGTCGGTGACTCTGCACCTGAAGGACGACGCGGCGGAATATCTTGAGGAATACCGTTTGCGCTTGCTGGTCAAAAAATTCTCCGACTTTGTGGAGCATCCGGTGGTGATGGGCGAAGAGACGCTCAATACCCGCAAGGCGATCTGGCTGAGAAGCAAGAGCGACATCACGGCGGAGGAGTACAACGAGTTTTATAAGCACATCTCGCACGACTTCAATGATCCGGCGGAGGTGGTTCATTATAACGCCGAAGGAGCGATTGAATTTAAAGCTCTGCTGTTTATTCCGGAAAAGAAGCCGTTCGATCTGCTGATGAACCACGATCCGAAGGCGCATCTGAACCTTTACGTCCAGCGCGTCTTTATCAGCAATGAATTTGAAAACCTGATTCCGTCCTATCTACGCTTTGTCAAAGGCGTTGTGGATGCCGCCGACCTGCCGCTGAACGTGTCGCGCGAAATCCTGCAGGAGAATCCTCAGCTCGATAAAATCCGTAAAAACCTGACCGGGCGGATTCTTAAGACGCTCGGCGACATGAAGCTGAAAAGTTATGAAAAATACCTGACCTTCTACAGCGAGTTCGGCCCAATGCTTAAAGAGGGGATTCAGAACGACTTTGAAAACCGCGAGAAGATCGCCGATCTTCTGCTGTTCGAAACGACTGCCACGGAAGCGGGCAAAGTCCGTTCGCTGGCCGATGTGGTTGAGAGCCTCAAGGAAGGTCAGAACGAAATCATCTATCTCGCCGCCGAGCATCGCGCCGTTGCGGAGAGTTCGCCGTTCCTCGAAGGCTTCAAGGCGGACGGCAAAGAGGTGGTGTTCTTCCTCGATCCGATTGACGAGTTCGTCATGCCCCAGCTCGGCGAATATAAAGGTAAAAAATTTAAAGCCGCCAACAAAGGCGATCTGGGCGACAGCGACAAGCTGAAGGACGAAAAGAAAAAGTTCGAAGGGTTCCTCGGCTTTGTCAAAGAAAAGCTCAAGGGTGTCAGCGAAGTTCGGCTGTCCACGCGGCTGAAGGAAAGCCCGGCCTGTCTGGTCGGCGACGAATACAGCATGAGTCCGCACATCGAAGCGATGATGCGCCGGATGGGTCAGCCGGTGCCGGAGATGGAGCGGGTGCTGGAGCTGAATCCGTCGCATCCGGTGGTTGAAGCTGTGCAGACGATGTACGAATCGGACAAAGAAAATCCGAAGCTGGCCGAAAGTGTCGAGCTGTTGCGGGATCTTGCGCACGTCGCCGAAGGCTCTAAGGTTGAAAACCCGGCGGCCTTCGCCTCGCGGATTACCGCTCTGCTGGCCCGTGATCTTTCGAAATAAGGCTTCCAATCTTTGGAAATCCGATAAGATGCCCGCCGAATGAAAGCATTGCGGATCACATTGGCTGTGTTGTTGTTTCTTCTGCTGGCGCTCTTTGGAACGCTGGCGGCGGTGGCAACGAATCCCCGCGCGATGGAGTTTGTGATCCGGCAGGTTTTGCGGAGCGCCGCGCCGGAGGTGACAGAATTCAGCATCGGCTCGCTGGTCTATTCTTTTCCGGCAAGCTGGACGATGGGCGGCGTGCGCGCCACGGTTCTGGCGAAGGGCGTTCCGGCCCGGCTGTTCGCCGGTCAGCTGGAAATCACCGATGCGCTTCATCTGCTGTCGGACGGAAAGTCCGCCGGAGTTGAAGTGCGCAATGTCGAGGCGGCCTGTGAAGACCTCCGGGTTCGCGGAGCGCTCTGCCGGGCCGAGGTCAGCCGTTCGTCCGGCGGGATGATGTACAGCGGAGCCGTTTTTGTGGCGGACGTTTCGCAGGACGCTCTGCGCGCATCTGAAATCAGGGTGGAATTTTCCGGCGATGAGCAGACGGCATTCCTGAGTAATCTGACCGCGAAGGTGTACGGCGGAACGCTTTCCGGCGGCGGATGGACGGGGCTTGTTCAGCCCGCCGCGTATGATTTCACGTTAGATGCCAAGTCCATTGATTGCACCGAGCTTGAGCAGGCGCTGGGCGGATTTTTCCGGGAGCTGGGCGGTAAGCTTTCCGGGCGGCTGCATGTGGCCGGAGCCGGACGGCGGGTGGAGGTTTTCGACACGGCCTGGGATATGCCGTCGGGCGGGGCGGTCGGCGCGGAACTGCTGTCGTCACTGACCGACTATCTGCCCGATTCGGCGCAGAAAAAGAGAATTGATTTTTTGATCCGCTCCGGAGGGAAGCTTGCGGTAGAGTCGTTCCGGTTCACGCTGAAGAACGATTCGCCTCAGCAGTTGAGCGGACTGCTTGGAATTGAGAGCCGCGAGGCGAATCTGAAACTGAATGTGACGCACGAGATACGGGTGGATACGCGGATTGATTCGCTGTGGCAGGCCTGGCAGACCGCTTTGCAGTGAGCACGGCCCGCAGGAAAGGAAACGGATGAAATATATTTTGTCAGCCGCCGTGTTGCTGGTTTGCGCCGGATGCACGGTGAAGGCGGTGGGCGATCCCAACCGTCCGATCACCATTAACGCTCATGTCACCATCGACATTAAAGGACTGGAAAAAACAGCCAGCGGCATCGAGGATTATGTCAGCGGTGGGAAATAAGGAGACCCTATGAAAAAGCAGTTCATGATTTTTGCTCTGGTTTGCGCGGCGGCGGTTTCGCTTCCGGCTCAGGCGACGTACGACATCAAGGAAATGACTCCGGCGGTTAAGTCGGCTCTCGACGGACGGAAAGCCCGCTTCGCCGATCTCAAGGAGATGAAATCCAAAGGGATGGTCGGAGAAAACAATCGCGGCTACGTCCAGAAGCTGGGCGGCGGCAAAGAGGTGGATGCGCTGGTTTCGGCGGAAAACAAAGACCGCAAAGCTGTTTACGAAGCCATCGTTGAGCAGAACAAGCTCGGTTCCGGCGCATTGGCGACGGTTGAGAAGGTTTTTGCCGGAGTTCAGCGCGGCAAGGCCGATCCAGGCGATAAAGTTCAGGATGCTTCCGGACGCTGGAATTAGAGAACAGGGGCAAAGGCACAAAGGCGCAGAGACGAATTTATGGATAAGAAACCGTTCAACAAAATCAATACCGGCATCGATCTGGGGGAGTTTATTAACGTGGCGGAACTTCGATACGACGGACGCAAACCCGACCAGCTCCGGCCGGTCAAATTCACCCGCGACTTCACCATCAACGCCAAGGCCTCTGTGCTGGTGGAGATGGGTAACACCAAAGTCATCTGTGCCGTCAGCGTGGACGAAAACGTCCCTGGCTGGATGCGCCAGCAGAATGTCGAAGGCGGCTGGGTCACCTCCGAATATTCAATGCTTCCGAGCGCCACGCCTGACCGCGCCAAGCGTGAGGCGACCGCAGGCAAACTCGGCGGACGCACCATGGAAATCCAGCGGCTCATCGGCCGCGCGCTCCGCTCTGTCATTGATCTCAAAAAACTCGGACGCCGCCAGCTCTACATTGATTGCGACGTCATTCAGGCCGACGGCGGAACCCGCACCGCCTCCATTACCGGTGCTTATGTCGCACTGCGCATGGCCGTTGACCGTCTGCTCGCCGAAAAACTGCTCAAAGAAGACCCGATCAAAGAGGCCATCGCCGCCGTCAGCGTCGGCATCCATAAAGGTGTGCCGTTGCTCGACCTCTGCTACTACGAAGACTCCGCCGCCGAAGTGGATATGAACGTAGTCATGACCGCCTCCGGCAAACTCGTCGAAGTGCAGGGCACCGCCGAAGAAGAACCCTTTACCAAAGAGCAAATGGCTCAGATGATGGATTTAGCTGAGAAGGGGATTTCTGAGCTTCTTGAAGCTCAGAAAGTCTAAGGTCTAAAAGTCCAAAGTCTGAAGGTCGGAGACGGGAAACCGCTCCGGCCTTTTTGTTTAACCGCAGACCATTTCTGGCGGCGGTAAAGATTTTGGAGTGCGCCGGCAACCAGCGGGCGACGGCGCTTTCTGCGGCGGGTGTGAAAAAGCGGTGTCGCGCTTGGCTTGCCACCGCACTCCAGATTTTCTTTGCGATGCGGCGGACGGTAAAGATTTTAAGGTGGACGCGGCGCTGACGGAGCAACGCTCTCCAGGAGGGTTGCGCTCTGTCGCAACCGTTTGGGGAAAACGCGGTGACGATACCGCGTCTGCGTTCGACTTTCAGACGTTCGACCTTTGACTACAATGCGGCTAATGCCGCGTTGAATGTTTGGCTCGGGCGCATGGCGGCGGCGGCGAGTTTTTCATCCGGACGGTAGTAACCGCCGATGTCCACAGGCTTGCCCTGAACGGCGGTCAGTTCCGCAACGATCTTGGTTTCGTTTTCGGCGAGTGCCTTGGCGAGCGGCGCAAAGCGGGCTTTGAGTTCCGCATCTTTATTCTGCGCGGCGAGCGCTTCGGCCCAGTAGAGCGCGAGATAGAAGTGGCTTCCGCGGTTGTCGAGTCCGCCGACTTTGCGGGCCGGTGATTTGTCTTCCTGCAAAAACTTCGCGTTGGCGGCATCGAGCGTGTCGGCGAGCACTTGAGCTTTCGGGTTTTTAAATACCGTCGCCAGATGTTCGAGCGATACGCCGAGCGCAAGGAATTCGCCCAGAGAATCCCAGCGCAGGTAATTTTCTTTTACGAACTGCTGGACGTGTTTCGGGGCGGAACCGCCTGCGCCGGTTTCAAACATACCTCCGCCGTTCATGAGCGGAACAATCGAAAGCATTTTGGCGCTGGTGCCGAGCTCCAGAATCGGGAAGAGGTCGGTGAGGTAATCGCGCAGGACGTTACCAGTGACGGAGATGGTGTCTTTCCCGGCTTTAGCCCGTTCGAGTGACAGGCGCGTGGCTTCGACGGGCGGCAGAATCTGAATATCCAGACCTTTCGTGTCGTGGTCCTTTAGATATTTTTCGACCTTGGCGATGATCTGCGCGTCGTGGGTGCGGTTTTTATCGAGCCAAAAGATAGCTGGGGCGCCGGTGGCGCGGGCGCGGGTGACGGCGAGCTTAACCCAGTCGCGAACCGGCGCGTCTTTGGTCTGGCAGGCGCGCCAGATGTCGCCTTTTTCTACGTTGTGCTCAAGCAGAACTTTGCCTTCCGCATCGGTGACGCGGACGGTGCCGTTTGCCGGAATTTCAAAGGTTTTGTTGTGCGAGCCGTATTCTTCGGCGGCTTGAGCCATAAGCCCGACGTTCGGGACGCTTCCCATGGTGCGCGGATCGAATGCGCCGTGCTTTTTGCAGAAGGCGATGGTTTCGGCGTAAACGCCGGAGTAACAGCGGTCGGGAATGATGAAGTTGGTGTCCTGCTGTTTGCCGTCCTTATTCCACATCTGGCCGGAGGTGCGGATGGCGGCGGGCATGGAAGCATCGACAATCACGTCGCTCGGAACGTGCAGATTGGTGATCCCTTTGTCGGAGTCCACCATGGCGATGTCCGGCGCAGATTGATAAACGGCGGCGATGTCAGCTTCGATTTCCGCTTTTTTATCGGCGGGCAGAGTCTCGATTTTAGCGAGCAGGTCGCCGAATCCGTTTTTAACGTCCACGCCGAGCGCCTTGAGCATGTCGGCATGTTTATCAAATACCGGCTTGAAGAAAACCTTTACGGCGTGGCCGAAGATAATCGGGTCGGAGACCTTCATCATGGTGGCCTTCATGTGCAGAGAAAAGAGGATGCCCGTCTTCTTCGAGGCGGCGACCTGCTCCGTCAGGAATTTTTCCAGCGCTTTGGCGCTCATGAAGGTGCCGTCGAGAATTTCGCCAGCTTGCAGTTTCAGGCTGTCCTTAAGAACGGTGACACGGCCGTCGGCGGCGGTGAGTTCGATTTTGACAGCTGTTGCCGCCGGAACGGTGACCGACTTTTCGTTTCCGAAGAAATCACTGCCCGGCATGCTGGAGACGACCGACTTGGATTCCGCCGACCATGCGCCCATGCGGTGCGGGTTGTTTTTAGCGTACTGCTTGACGGCGGCGGCGGCGCGGCGGTCGGAGTTGCCCTCGCGCAGAACGGGGTTTACGGCACTGCCTTTGATTTTGTCGTAGCGGGGCTTGGCGGCCGGATCGTCGTAGTCGGGCAGTTTGAACCCTTTGGTTTGGAGCTCGGCGATGCAGGTTTTCATCTGCGGAACGGAAGCGGAGATGTTCGGCAGTTTGATGATATTGGCTTCCGGCTGGAGGGTCAGCGCGCCCAGTTCGGCGAGGGCGTCGGGAACGCGCTGGGCTTCGGTCAGAAAATCGGGGAAAGCGGCGAGGATGCGGCCCGCGAGAGAGATGTCACGCGGTTCAACCGTTACGCCGGCGGCGGCGGTGAACTTTTCAATGATCGGAAGTAGGGACTGCGTGGCGAGAGCCGGGGCTTCGTCGGTGACGGTGTAGATGATTTTGGCTTTATTGCTCATAAAATGGTTCCTGAAATTGAAGCAGAAGTGTCTAAACGGAAGCGGCAGGGATGTCAAGGAAGGTCAGAGAAAGGGCGCTGAGACGCAAAGGTACACAGGAAACGGAACTTTGTGCCTCTGTATCTGTTGCCTCTGTGCGGTTTTTCCAAACCTTGGAAATTGACCTCGGGGGAGGGGTGCCGTAAGCTCCCCCGTTTTTATGTCCCTAATAAAAGGAGAATTTCGATGAAAGTTACCGTTAAAAGCACCGGACCCTGCCGCCAGACACTGAAAATTGAAGTGCCGGCTGACGCTGTGACCGCCGAGCGTGCTGAATTGCTGAACTGGTACGCCAAGGGCGTTTCTCTGCCGGGTTTCCGTAAAGGTCATGCTCCTAAGGCACTGGTGGAAAAGAAGTTCGCCAAGGATATGGCCGCCGACCTGAAGGATCGTGTGGTGCCGAAGTTTTATCACGAGGCCATTGAGCAGGAGAAGCTGAAGGTCGTTGCCGTGGTGGATGTAACCGAGCCAGAACTGGTCGAAGGTAAGCCGCTTAAATTTGAAGTGATCGTTGATGTTCCGCCGGAATTCAAACTGCCGAAGTATGAAGGAATTTCCATCAAGGCCGAGAGCACCGACGTCAGCGAAAAGCAGATCGACGAGACCGTCCAGAGCATCCTGCGCCAGCACGCGACCTTTGAAGACGTCGCAGGCCGCGCCGCCAAGGAAAAGGACATGGTTCAGGTTTCCTACGAGTCGACCGTTGACGGCCAGCCGCTCGAAGAGAAGGTTCCGCAGGCCCGCGGCATGGGGCGCGGCAACGGCTACTGGATTTCCTGCGACGAAGAATCGTTCCTTCCCGGAATGGGCAAGGCGCTGATCGGCACCAAAATCGGCGACAAGAAAGATGTCACCGTCAAGTTTCCGGCGGAATTTATCGTCAAGGAACTGGCTGGCCTGAAAGCGCTCTTTAAGGTCGAGGTGACCGGTATGCGCGAGACCAAACTGCCGGAGATGAACGAGGAGTTTCTGAAAAAGCTCCGCGTGGATTCGGAGGCGGATCTCCGTAAGAATATCCGCGAGCACATGGAAGAGTCCGCGAAGAACAAGGAGAAGGGGCGTCAGCAGGATGCGGTTTGCGAATACCTGCTCGGCAAAACCAAAATTGATGTTCCGGAAAGCGCCGTAAAGGAGCAGACCCGCAACGTGATGTACGATCTGGCCCGCCAGCGGATGTACCGCGGCATGACGCAGGATCAGATCGCCGCCCAGCGCGATGACCTGATGAAGGAAGCCCAGACCAAAGCCGAAGAGCAGGTGAAACTGCGCTACATCATCATGGCGGTCGCCGAGGCCGAAAACGTCAAAGTCGAAGATCAGGAAGTGTCCGAGGAAGTGATCCGTATGGCGGTTTCACAGCGTCAGGATGCCGCTGAATTCCGTAAGAAGCTGGAAAAAGAAGATCAGCTGGAATCGGTGCGCGAACAGATACGCTTCGGGAAAACCGTTGAACTTCTGCTCGAAAAAGCCAAAATCAAGTAACTGAAAGGAAGGGCCGCACATGCTTATTCCAATGGTGATTGAACAAACCGGCCGCGGCGAGCGGTCATTCGACATTTATTCACGCCTGCTCAAGGAGCGGATTATTTTCCTGGGCACGGAAATCAACGATGACGTGAGCAATCTGATCATCGCGCAGTTGCTGTTCCTGCAGAGCGAGGACGCCGAGAAGGATATCAGCATGTACATCAACTCGCCCGGCGGTGTGGTCACTGCCGGAATGGCGATCTACGACACGATGCAGTTCGTGAAATGCCCAATCACCACCTACTGCATGGGTCAGGCCGCCAGCATGGGCGCGGTTCTGCTGGCCGCGGGCACCAAAGGTAAACGCTTCGCTCTGCCCAACTCGCGCATCATGATCCATCAGCCGCTCGGCGGCGCGCAGGGTCAGGCCACGGATATTGAAATCCAGACCAAAGAAATTCTCCGCATGAAAAAGAGGCTGAACGAAATTCTGGCTGACCATACCGGCAAGCCGATCAAGACGATTGAGAAAGACACCGACCGCGACTTTTTCATGTCCGCCGAAGAGGCCGTCAAATACGGTCTTGTTGACGAAGTGGTCGCGAAGAAGCAATAGCTTTTTCGATATTCGATAATTGGAGTTTTGTTGTTCGGATGGAACGGAATCCAATCTCCAATTTTCTGATTTTCAAATTAACATAAGCGAAGCGCATGAATACCAAACAGCCCCGTAAACCCTCCTGCTCCTTTTGCGGAAAAACCGAAAAAGATGCCCGCAACCTTATCGCCGGGCCGGACGGTATCTGCATCTGCGATGAATGCGTCCAGCTGTGCGACGCTATGATTACTCAGCAGGGACAGCGCGCCAGGACGGCGGAACCCGCCGCTGTCGCCAAGGTGCTGAAACCGCACGAAATCAAGGCGCGGCTCGACGAATATGTCATTGGGCAGGAACATGCCAAAAAGGTTCTCTCGGTCGCGGTTCATAATCACTACAAGCGGATGACCGATGCCTCCGCCAAAGACGACGGCGTTGAACTCGAAAAGAGCAATGTCCTGCTGGTCGGCCCGACCGGAAGCGGAAAAACCCTGCTGGCCAAAACGCTGGCGCGGATTCTTGATGTGCCGTACGCCATTACTGACGCCACCACCGTCACCGAAGCCGGTTATGTCGGCGAAGACGTCGAAAGTATCCTGCTCGCTCTGCTTCAGAACGCCAACTACGACGTCAAACGCGCCGAGCGCGGCATCGTCTATATTGATGAGATCGACAAAATTTCCCGCAAAACTGACAACGTCTCCATCACGCGCGACGTTTCTGGCGAAGGGGTTCAGCAGGCCCTGCTGAAGATAATCGAAGGAACCATCTCCAGTATTCCGCCGAAGGGCGGACGTAAACATCCGCAGGAAGAGTATATCAAGCTGAACACCAGCAACATTCTCTTCATCTGCGGCGGCGCGTTCGTCGGCCTCGACGACATCATCAAACGCCGCACAGATAAGAAGGTGCTCGGTTTCGGCGCCGCCGATAAAATTTCTGCGGACTGGAAGCCGGAAACCATGAATATTGAGCCGGAAGATCTGCTCAAGTTCGGTCTGATTCCGGAATTCATCGGACGCCTGCCGCTGGTCGTTCAGCTTCAGGAACTCACCGAAGACGATCTCATCCATATTTTGACCCAACCGAAAAACTCCATGATCAAGCAGTATAAAAAACTGCTCGCCATGGATTCCGTGGAGCTGGAATTTGACGACGACGCGTTACGCTCGCTGGCGAAAATGGCACTGAAACGGAAGACCGGTGCCCGCGGACTGCGCGCCATTCTTGAGCATCTGATGCTGGATGTGATGTACGAAGTGCCTCAGCGCAACGACATCACCGCCTGCCGCATCACCAAAGACGTCGTCGAAGGCCGTGCCCACCCGATTGAACTCGGTGACCTAAAAAAGAAGTCCGCGTAAAAATTTCTGGAGTGTGGACGCAAACCGCAGGTGCGAGGCCGCTCTGATTTCAAAAGCGGTGTCGCGCGGACGCTTGCCACCGCACTCCAGAGGGTTTTTACAGATCGTCTGAGCTGATTCCAAGAATCTCGAGGACGCGAGTGAGGTCTTCGTTGTTGTAGTAGTCGATCTGGATTGCGCCTTTGACCTTTTTGCCGTTGGAGAGCGTTTTGGTCGAGGTGATGTGTACCGCCGTGCCGAAGTGCTGGTGCAGTTTTTCGGAGAGGTGGCGGACGTAATCAATCGGCAGGTCGCTCTTTTCGGCGCGCGGTTTTTTGGCCGGCTTCTTGAGCCGTTCGACGATTTTTTCGAGCGCACGGACAGAGAGGCTTTCGCGGACGATCCGCTGGGCGAGCAGTTCTTTTTCCGCATCAATTTCCACGCCGAGGAGCACTTTGCCGTGCCCGGCGGAAATCTGTCCGCCTTCGAGCATCTTCTTGATGCTGGCGGGCAGGTCGAGCAGGCGCATCATATTGGCGACGCTGGCGCGGGCTTTGCCGACCCGTTTGGCGATCTCGTCCTGCTTGAGGCTGAATTTGTCGGCCAGTTCTTTGTAGCCTTCCGCTTCTTCCATGATGTTCAGGTCGTCGCGCTGTAAGTTTTCGATCAGCGCGATTTCGAGCGCTTCCTGATCGCCGATGTCGAGCAGGATGACCGGCACTTCGGGCAGGTTGGCGGCTTTGGCGGCGCGCAGGCGGCGCTCGCCCGCGATCAATTCAAAATGTTTTTCTTTCTGCCGGACGAGCAGGGGCTGGAGAATGCCGTGTTCTTTGACCGAGGCGATCAGTTCATTGAGCGCTTCATCGCGGAAGATACGGCGCGGTTGCATAGGGTTGACCTTGATCCGTCCGACGGCGATCCGGGTGATGCCGGTGCTGTCCGGAGCCGGAGCGTCCATAACCGGTGCCACGATTTTCTTTTCCTGAATCAGCGCATCCAGCCCGCGACCTAAACCCATTTTTTTTGCCATAAATTACCTCGTTGTAAGTGCCCACGAATAACACGAATGAGCACGGATAGGAAAGATTTTGTTCAGGCGCTAACCAGCAAGTAGCCTAAGCACCTTCCTTCAGGGCTTTTTCGAGTGTCTTTTTTCTTTTGTCCAAATTCTTTTTGGCCTCGCTTTCAGCCAGTTCTGCCTGACGAATGTCGGCAAGTATTTCGGGGTATGATGTTTGTTTAACGACCACCAACAATTCCTGCAATTGAACTTCAGCGGCTGGTTCAAAGAGCATGGACGTGTCGCCCTGGAGTAATGCCAACTTATGTTTGCAGAGCTTTCCGAATATGCCTGCACCGCAATTACAAGTTGCGCCGAGTTTGTTGTCGGCGTGTGTGAAAACAACCTGATAGGGCGTCGATCCACTGCTTTTGGCTAAAAATTCATAAACCATGATTACAACAACTCCATTTGCCCAGCTGGGGCTTGTTTTTTTTGTGCACTATCCGAAGAGCCTATCAGGTTTAGAAACGCATCTTCGTTCAAAATGGTCACACCCAATTCCTGAGCTTTTTCTAATTTTGATCCTGAGTTTTCACCAGCCACAACATAATCTGTGTTTTTGGATACTGACGAACTGACGGCTCCACCTAGCCGAGTGATGGCTTCTGTTGCATCTGGCCGAGATAACGATAGTAAAGAACCGGTTAATACAAAGGTTTTCCCTTTGAGAGATGACCCTGTGGTTTTCTGTAGCGGATTTATGTTCAAAGCCCCGAGATCAGCTAAAATTCTGAGGCCTTTATCTGATTTAAAGAAAGCCGATACGGCCCTCGCTGTTTCTGGACCAACTGTAGTTCTTGTTGTGTATTCAATAAATGGAGGGCGGCGGTCTTCGATGGAGACACTAACTTTTTTCTCTCCAACCCAACCCTTTTTTTGCAGACGATCACCCAGCGAGAGGATCTGTTTGTTGATTTCTTCGTGTTGCTTCCACAGCAGGTCGCGTTCTTCTTGGCTCCTTTTTTTATTTTGAGCATTGTTCGGGTTCAGTTGTTCCTTTGCCACGGTCTGTTTATCAAATAGCTGGGCAAGTTGATCCAGTTCTTCTGGGTCGGATAGAGCGTAGATGGATTCATATTTTTCCGCTAACTCACGTGCCGCCACAACGCCAAGTTTCCCAATGCCCAGAGCAAACAGCCAGCGCCCCAAATCCTTATCTTTTGCACGCTCCAGCGCTGCAATAATTTTGTCAGCGTTCTTTTTACCCAAAAAACGAATGGATTCTTCGTCTCCAAGGTTAAGGTTCGCCAGATCATTGACCTTGAGCCGAAATAAATCTAGGGGTGAATCAATGACATGCCGGTGATTGACCAAGGATTCGGAAACTTCAGCTCCAAGACCCTCAATATCAAGAGCTGTTCGTGATGAAAAATGAGTCAGCCAGCGCTTGAGCATGGCAGGGTGGTGCAGGTCATCAATCCGCCAGGCGACTTCGCCTTCGATTTTGACCGGCGTAATGCCGAGCGCCCGGCAGGCGGCCTGCATATCGAACGGCTGTTCATTGCCGGTGCGCTTTTCGGTAACGACGCGCACGACGGCGGGAATAATTTCGCCAGCCTTTTCGACGATCACGCGGTCACCGATGCGGATATCCTTGCGCTTGATTTCGTCTTCGTTGTGAAGCGTGGCGCGTTTAACAACGGTTCCGGCGAGCTGTACCGGTTCGAGTTCGGCGACGGGCGTCAGCACGCCGGTACGGCCAATCTGGAGCGTGATCTCCTTGAGCGTGGTTTCCGCCTGTTCCGGCTCATATTTATAAGCGACAGCCCAGCGCGGGCTTTTGGCGGTCGAGCCGAGCGTTTCGTAGAGATCGCGCTGGTTCACTTTGATCACGCCGCCGTCCATTTCGAAGGGGAAGCTGTGTTTCATGCCTGCGAGAACATCCAGCTTTTCGAGGACGTCAGTGATCCCGGCGCACGACCAGAACTTAGGCGTAATGCGTAATCCGTAATTAGTAAAGGCGGAGAGCATTTCCTCGTGTGTTTCAAAGGTCGCGGAGCATTCGCCGAGGCCGTAGAAGAGGGCGTCGAGCGGACGCGAGGCGACAATCTTCGGATCAAGCTGTTTGAGCGAACCGGCGCAGGCGTTACGCGGATTGGCGAACGGCTCGAGCCCGGCTTCCTGCCGTTCTTCGTTGAGCGCGGCGAAGCCTTTGCGCGTCATGTAAACCTCGCCGCGTACTTCTAGCACTTCCGGCTGGGCACCCGTCAGGCGAAGCGGAACCGACTTAATCGTCCGGATGTTGGCGGTAACGTCGTCGCCGGTGGTACCGTCGCCGCGCGTGACGGCGCGGACGAGCAGTCCATGTTCATAACGCAGAGAAATGGCGACGCCATCAATTTTCGGTTCGAGAACGTAGGAACAGGGCGTGCCGCCGAGCAACTTCTGGACACGACCGTCGAACTCAACCAGCTCTTCCTTGTTGTAGGTGTTGGCGAGGCTGATCATCGGCACGGCATGGCGGACGCTTTGGAACTCTTTGAGCGGCTCGCCGCCGACGCGCAGGGTCGGACTATCGGGTGCGGCGAGTTCGGGGAATTGCTTTTCGAGGGTTTCTAGCCGTTTGAGAAGAGCGTCGTAGTCGCGGTCGGAGATCTCAGGAGCGGCATCAACGTAGTAGAGGCGGTTATGCCGCTCGATTTCGGCACGCAGTTTTTCGGTTTCCTTTCGGGCTTCGGTGCTGTTTAATGGGGCGCTCATCGGGCAGAAACTATCACGGAAAAACGGGGAATTGGAATGATGGAATGCGGGAATAATGGAATGTTGCGTTTGCAGACAGGCGAACCCGGCAGTCCGGTTTTTTTCCAGTATTCCATTGCTCCAATATTCCACCATTCCAATCTGGATTCCGGCTTATGAAGATCAAGTTTTGGAAGATGCACGGAGCGAAGAATGATTTCGTGCTGATCGACGACCGCAACGGCAGATTTCCTGCCGGTGACCGGGCGTTTATTGCCCATATCGCCGCCCGTCACGCCGGAATCGGCGCCGAAGGTGTGATTCTGATTCAAAAGTCGGACACCGCCGATTTTCTGATGCGCTTTTTTAATCCGGACGGCGGCGAGGCCGATATGTGCGGGAACGGCGCGCGGTGCGCGGCGCGGCTGGCGTTCGAGCTGGGGATTGCCGAAAAGAAGATGACGATCCAGACACCCGCCGGACAGCTTCGGGCTCAAGTGATGCAGAAGGGCATCCGGCTTTGGATGACCTCTCCGTCCGGCTGGAAGCTGGACGGCGCACTGGATTTGGCCGGGCGGCATTTGACGTACGGGTTCGTGAATACCGGCGTGCCGCATGTTGTGATGCGCACCGGCGAGCTGGGGAATGTGGACGTGCAGGAGGTCGGTTCGGCGGTTCGCCGCCACCGCCAGTTTGCCCCGGCCGGAACGAACGTGAATTTTGTCGAGGTTTCGCCGGACGGTGAGCTGTACGTGCGGACGTATGAGCGCGGCGTGGAGGCAGAGACACCGGCCTGCGGCACCGGCGCGACCGCCTGCGGGCTGATCGCCGCCAAAAACGGATGGGTGAATCTGCCGGTCAAGGTGCATACGGCCAGCGGCGATGTCCTGACAGTGGACGGGAAGTTGACGGATGACGGCGCGTGTGATGTGACGCTGACCGGCCCCGCCGAGCATGTTTTTGAAGGGACGGTTGAATACTGATTATGGAAACAGGATTTTGTCTTGGATCGAATCTGGGCGGGCGGCTTCGTTTGCTGAGTCAGGCGAAGACGCTGATTCTGATGGAGCCGAACGTCCGGTTTGTTGACCAGTCGCCGGTTTACGAAACCGAGCCGGTCGGCGTGAAATCGGAATACGCGGCGATGAAATTTCTGAACGCCGTACTGATTGTCGAAAGCCCGTACACGGCGGAAGAGTGGCTGGTGAAAATCAAAAAAATCGAAGAGCGGCTGTGCCGGGTCCGGACAGAGGACCGCAACGCACCGCGCACGATTGATATTGATCTGCTGTTCTGCGGCAGTCAGGTGGTGGACAGCGATCTGCTGCAGGTTCCGCATCCGCGCTGGGCGGAGCGGCGGTTTGTCGTACAGCCGCTGGCGGAGGTCCGTCCTGAACTGGTTCTGCCCGGCGCCAGCGGACCGGTTGGGAAAGTGCTTGCCGAAATGGACGGTAATGATGATGTTCGGCTCTTTGCGGAGCGGTGGTGAATTTATGAAACAGACAGCGGTTAAAATTAAGGCAATGAAGGGCAGTCAGAAGATCGCAACGCTTACGGCGTACGATTATCTGACGGCGCGCTATGTGGATGAAGCCGGGATTCCGGTTGTGCTGGTCGGCGATTCGCTGGCGAACACAGTGCTCGGCTACGAAACGACTCTGCCGGTGACGATGGATGAGATGGTTCATCACACCGCCGCGGTTGCCCGCGGTGTGAAGGATGCGCTGATCGTGGCCGACATGCCGTTTATGTCCTATCAGGGTACGCTGGAGCATGCGCTGGAAAACGCCGGACGCTTTATTAAGGAAGGGCGCGCCGATGCTGTGAAAATTGAAGGCGGCGCGATGCGGGCCGATCTGATCGATAAACTGGTCGCCAACGGAATTCCAGTGCTTGGACATATTGGACTGCTTCCGCAGAGCGTGAAGGAAACCGGCTATAAAATGCAGGGCAAGACCGACGAGTCGGCCCGCAAGCTGATGGACGATGCCATGGCGCTGGAGCAGGCGGGCGTTTTTGCCATCGTGCTCGAGTGTGTTCCTGCGGAGCTGGCGCAGAAACTCACCGCCGCGCTGACCGTTCCGACCATTGGAATCGGTGCCGGGCCATATTGCGACGGGCAGGTTCTGGTGTTCACTGATGCGCTGGGAATGGGGCACGGACGCGTTCCGGGGTTTGTGAAAAAATTCGCCGACCTCAAGCCGCAGATTCAGGACGCGCTGGCGACCTATAAAAAAGAGGTCGAATCGTCCGCCTTTCCGGAAAGATAGGCGGTCGGCGGAGTTTTGTTTTCCGGCCTGATTTGTTACTCTCCGTCCGATGAAACACCTCTGGACAGTTCTGCTGATCCTGACCGTCTGCGCCGCCGGGTTCTTGCTTTTTCGTCCGAATACGCCGCAAAAAGAGCCGGTTACCGCCGCCGGTTCATTTTCTGCTCAGCCGGAGGAGAACGCCGACTTCAAGCCTGTTGAATTGATTCGTAGCAGTGAGTCGATGGATAGGGTATGGACAGGCCGCACGCCTGCGGCAAAACGGGTGCGCAAAATAGTTCCGGACACGGCATGGATGACTCCTGATCCGGTGTTGAAGGCGGGCGACAGTGTCCGGCTGGCGCTGTTTGACGATGCAGTCTTTGACGCACAAATCCGTAATGTGACCCGCTATCCGAACGGTGCGGTCGGAATGACGGCGCATCTGCCGGACGGGCAGGGCACAGTTTATCTTTCGTATTTTGACGGAAAGCTGTCTGCTTCGGTTGAAGCCGGCGGCGGCGCGCTGTTTTCCATCGAGTATCGGGATGGTTTGTACTATGCGGTTGAGGTCGATCGTGCCAACAGCGATGTGCTCGAAGGGGCGGAGCCTAAAGTCGCGCCGGTTCCGGATGCCGCCGCAGAAATATTTTCCGCGCCGGGGTTGATGTCAGCGAGCGTGGTCACGGCGGCTCCGGCCGGATCAACGATTATTGATGTGATGGTTGTCTATACTCCGGCGGCCAACAGCTGGGCGGCGACTAACAGTGGAATCGAAAACATCATTACGCTGGCTATGCAGAGAGCTAATACGGCGCATACCAACTCGGATACGCAGGTCTACCTGAATCTGGTTCATAGCGAAGAGGTGAGCTATACGGAACAGGATATTTATACCGATCTAGATAAGCTTACATTTACCGGTGGCGCCAACAGTGCGTTGGACACAGTTCAGGTGTTGCGCGATCAGTATAAGGTGGATTTGGTCTGCTTGTTGGAAAAGACAGAAGATGCCGGAGGTCTGGGATGGTTGCTTAGCAATACAAACGGAACATCATCCAGGGCATTTTGTGTTTCACGGGTGCAGCAGACTTCATGGACCTACACCATGGTGCATGAGTGGGGCCACAACATGGGATGTCATCATCATAAGGAGCAAACCACGGAACCGGGGCCGACCGCATGGGTTAACTGGCTGACCAATACGTGGTCGGCGGGCTGGCGGTGGATAGGGACTAACGGGACAAGATACTGTTCGGTGATGACGTACGAGAACGGCTCTTATTTTTCCGACGGGCAGACACATACCCGTGTTGCGTATTTTTCAAATCCGAACATCAGTTATAAAGGCGCGCCAGTTGGTCACGTTGCCGACGGTGACAATGCGCGTACGATCAGGAATGTGAGAACGGTGCTGGCGAATTACCGCAAAGCTCCGGATGTTGACTATGACGGCATGCCGAACGAGTGGGAACAGCAGTATTTCGGCGGGGAGACGAATGCGAATCCGGGCGCGATGGCTTCCAACGGTGTGAATACGGTGCTGGCGGCGTATATCGCCGGGTTGAATCCGACGAACCGGAATTCTTTTTTCAAGGTGAGCGCGTTTGAGACTCCGGCGTTTTCCGGCGGCGGGTTTGTGGTTCATTGGAGCGCGGTGTCCGGGCGCGTTTATTCCGTACGCTGGGCGACCAATCTGACGGGCGGATTCCAGCCGTTGGAGACGAATATTTTCTGGCCTCAGTCGAGCTGGACCGATACGGTGCACGACGCTGAATCTCAGAGCTTCTATAAAATTGATGTCCGGCTGGCGCAGTAATCATGAAAATCATACATACACCCGTTGAAATGCAGAAGACGGCTCAGGCGTTGCGCCGTGAAGGAAAAACGATCGGCTTTGTGCCGACGATGGGCTATCTGCACGCCGGGCACCTTTCACTGGTGGATGCCGCCCGGTCGATCGCGGAGGTTGTCGTTGTCAGTATTTTTGTGAATCCAACTCAGTTCGGTCCGAACGAGGATCTGGACGCCTATCCTCGCGATTTTGAACGCGACGAAAAGCTTTGCCGCGAGGCGGGTGTGGATCTGCTGTTTTATCCGACGCCGGAAAATATGTATCTGCCGGAGCACAGTATCTGGGTGGATGAGGAATTGCTGTCCGGTGTGCTGTGCGGCGCGTCGCGCCCGGGGCATTTCCGGGGTGTGTGTACGGTGGTGGCCAAACTGCTGAATATTGTTCTGCCGGACGCGATGGTGCTGGGCGAGAAAGACGCTCAGCAGTTGCGGATTCTGCGCCGGATGGTGCGAGATCTGAACTTTCCGGTGCAGGTGATTCCCGGCCCGACGGTTCGCGAGGCCGACGGTCTTGCCATGAGCTCGCGCAACAAGTATTTGACTCCCGCCGAGCGTAAAGAGGCGGTCTGTCTTTTCCAGTCGTTGGAAAAAGCGAAGGCTCTGCGGGCCTCCGGCGAACTCGATGCGGAGGCGATTAAAGCCGCGATCCGCGCGGTGATTGAGCAAACTTCCGGTCGTGTGGATTATATTGAACTGGTTGATGATGAAACGCTTCGGCCTGTACAAACACTGGAGAAGCCCGCGCTGGCGGCGCTGGCGGTGCGTTTCTCCGGCGCGCGTCTGATTGATAATGCCGTGCTCGGATGAGCCTTCCGGCGGGGTCTCAAATAAAAGTGAGATTTTCAAAAATTTTCCTTTAAACAATCGTCGAGCTCATTACATTGGGGCTCCTTTAATGAGGGCGCGATGGCCGAGAGGTTAGGCACGGGTCTGCAAAACCTGCTAGAGCGGTTCAATTCCGCTTCGCGCCTCCAGATTTGAATGAGAGCTCTATCGAAGGAGATATAAAATGGCAGTACCGACCGACCTCTACTATGCGAAGACACACGAGTGGCTGAAGATTGACGAGAATATCGCCACCGTGGGCATCACTGACTTTGCCCAGAGTCAGCTCTCGGACATCACCTTTGTTGAACTGCCCGATGTCGGACGTGAAGTGGAAGCCGGCGACGAAGTCGCCGTGGTCGAGTCGGTCAAGGCCGCTTCCGATATCTACGCGCCGATTGCCGGAACCATTATCGAAGTGAACGGCGACCTCGAAGATTCTCCCGATCTGATCAATTCCAGCCCGTACGGCGACGGCTGGCTCTTCAAGATTGAAGTGCGCAAGGAAGAGGATGTGGACAACCTGATGAGCGCTGAAGAATACGCCGAAGGTTGCGACGAAGAACCTGAAGTCGAAGAAGACTAAACCGAAGGGCGGCGCGGCCGCCCTTTTTTTGTATGAAAACCTGGGCTTTGCAATTCGATGAACCGGTTCCGTATCAGGCCGGACTCGATATGCAGTACCGGTTGCTGGCCGCCCGCCAGCGCAACGAAATTCCCGACACCGTTCTGATTCTCCAGCACACGCCGACCGTCACGCTCGGCAACCGGGGACGCGACAACTATCTACTCAAAACCCCGGAAGAGTACAGAGCGCTGGGCATTGAGGTTTTTCACGCTGAACGCGGCGGCGATGTGACCTATCACGCGCCGGGGCAGTGGGTTCTTTATCCGATCATTTATCTCGGCGGCTCCGAGGCGGATTCGCATGGTTATCTCTGGAACCTTGAGGAGGTCGCTTTGCGCACGCTGGCCGATTTCGGCATACAGGGCTTCCGCCGCGAAGGAAAGAACGGCGCATGGACGGAGCAGGGCAAGGTGGCCGCTATCGGCTTCCGGCTGAAACGCTGGGTTTCCTTCCACGGCATGAGCTTTAACGTCTGTCTCGATCTAAGCGGCTTTCAGACCATCGTGCCGTGCGGACTTGTCGGTCAGCCGGTCGCTTCCATGCAAACGATACTGGGCGATGCCTGTCCGCCGATGGAAGCTGTCCGCGACCGGTTGCTGGCTAATTTTTCCAGCGTCTGCATGCGGGAGCTGGAAATTTTTCAACGCCCGGAACTCTTTCCGGCGCCGGGAATTCTGTAAACGGTCCGTTTGTTTCCCGCCGTGTTTCTGTGTGAAAATTATTTTATTAATGCCGCTTGCCACTTTCTTTTTCGTTACGTACTGTAACGATGCCGAAATTTAAACTTTGTTTGGCTGATGTTAAACGTGAAAGGGAAAAGGTATGGAAAGTTCAGTGATTCCGGGTCTCTGGTGGATTGCGCCGATTGCGTCGGTTCTGGCGCTAGGCTTCGCGGTTTATTTCTACAAAAAGATGCTGGGGGCGAACGAAGGCAACGCCACCATGATCGAAATTGCCGGCTTCGTCCGCGATGGCGCGATGGCCTACCTGTCCCGCCAGTACAAAGTGGTTGCTCTGGTCTTTCTGGTTCTGTTCATCATTCTTCAGGTTCTGGCCTTTCTTGGCGTTCAGAATCCCTTCGTGCCGGTCGCCTTCCTGACAGGCGGTTTCTTCTCCGGCCTTTGCGGTTTTATCGGTATGAAAACCGCGACCGCCGCTTCTTCGCGCACGGCGCAGGGTTGCTCTGAAAGCCTGAATCGCGGCCTGCAGGTCGCTTTCCGTTCCGGCGCGGTTATGGGCCTTGTCGTGGTCGGATTCGGCCTTCTGGATATCTGTATCTGGTACTGGGTGCTGGATAAGCTGGTTTACACCTCGGAGAATATGGCGAACGGGCTGACCGCTTTCGGTATGACATTCGTTGCGGCGGGCAGTACGGTTTCCGATAAGCTGGTCGCCATCACCACCACGATGATCACCTTCGGGATGGGCGCTTCAACGCAGGCGCTGTTCGCCCGTGTCGGCGGCGGAATCTACACCAAGGCGGCGGACGTCGGCGCCGACCTCGTCGGTAAAGTCGAAGCCGGTATTCCGGAAGACGATCCGCGCAACCCGGCCACCATCGCTGACAACGTCGGCGACAACGTCGGCGATGTCGCCGGTATGGGTGCCGACCTCTACGAATCGTACTGCGGCTCTATTCTGGCCACTTCCGCTCTCGGCGCCTCGGTCGGCGCATACCGCGTGATGCAGGGAACAGGCACCATTGAATCGGCTGTCGGACTGGTGACGGCTCCGATGATTGTGGCCGGTGTCGGTACGCTCCTTTCGATCGCCGGGATGTTTCTGGTGCGCTGTAAAGAAGGCGCTTCCCAGAAAAACCTGCTTCGCGCTCTGCTCACCGGAACGCTCAGCAGTTCCATCTTTATCGTGCTGGCGCTGGTGGCCATGTGGCAGTTTGACATGATCGGCGGCGGCATTGTTCTGGCGGTTATTTCCGGTCTTTTTGCCGGGGTGATCATCGGCCAGTCCACCGAGTATTACACTTCGGACGAATACTCTCCGACCAAAGGCGTCGCCGGTCAGGCGGTTATGGGCCCGGCCACTGTGATTATTGACGGTCTTGCCGCCGGTATGTACTCGGCAGGTATTCCGGTCATCACCATCATCGTTGGCATCATCGCCTCGTTTGGTTTTGCGGGCGGCTTCCATGATATGTCCATGGGTCTTTACGGCATCGGTTTCGCGGCGGTCGGTATGCTTGCCACGCTCGGAATCACGCTGGCCACAGACGCTTACGGCCCGATCGCCGACAACGCCGGCGGTAACGCCGAAATGGCGCATCTGCCGCCGGAAGTCCGCGAACGCACCGATGCGCTTGATTCGCTCGGCAACACCACCGCCGCCACCGGCAAGGGATTTGCAATCGGTTCCGCCGCGCTCACCGCGCTGGCTCTGCTGGCCGCTTACATTGAAGAAGTCAAGATGTGGATCGGCAAACTGGCTACCGGCTCAGCCGACGGAACCTTTATGGGATTCACCGCCGAAGTCGCGAAGAAAGCCGACATTATGCAGTTCGTCGGTCCGTTTGAACTGCACATCATGAACCCTCTGCTGATCTGCGGTCTGTTCCTTGGCGGTGTGATGGCCTTTGTCTTCTGCGCCATGGCGATGAAAGCTGTCGGACGCGCCGCCGGCTCGATGGTGGAAGAAGTCCGCGCTCAGTTCAAAGAATTCCCCGGCATCATGAAAGGCACGCAGAAGCCGGACTATGCCCGCTGTGTGGCGATTTCCACCGCCGGTGCCCAGCGCGAAATGCTGGTGCCGTCGCTGATGGCAATTGTTGTTCCGGTTGCGACCGGTCTGATTCTCGGCGTTCCCGGTGTGATGGGTCTTCTCGCAGGCGGAATGAGCACCGGTTTCGTGCTGGCCACCATGCTGAACAACGCGGGCGGTTCGTGGGATAACGCCAAGAAGCACATCGAACGCGGCGCTCACGGCGGAAAACGTCTGCCGGACGGCAGTAAGAACCCCGTTCACGGCGCGGCCGTTATCGGTGACACCGTCGGCGATCCGTGCAAAGACACCTGCGGACCGTCGCTGAACATTTTGATCAAGCTGATGGCGATGGTCAGCGTTGTGTTCACGCCGGTTGTTGTGAAGTTTGCTCCGGTTGTTCAGGAATTCCTGCACATCGCCACCAAGTAAGCTCCCTCAAGCTGGGAAAAAAGGCCGCTCTTTCCGGGGCGGCCTTTTTTGTTTCCGGCGGCAAAAAGTCGGATTTACACCTTGTAATCGCAGGCTGAAACACTACTATTTCGGCTCTTTTGCAACCCGTTGATTACGAGATAACCGGCCGTGTGGCTGTGAGTGTCAGCGGAGAAAAAGAACATAACCCCGGGACGGAAGTGCCCCGCGCAATGCGGACGCAGACGCCGCCGGATAGAAAAAGAAGAGACATCATGTCAGATACACTCACCCTCGGCAAAGACGCGGACGCGATCGATGCAATGTACAGCAATACCCTCAAGGACTTCTCCGTCGGCTCCATTGTGCCCGGTAAAGTTCTCCGCATCCAGGATGACGAAGTGCTCGTCGATATCGGTTACAAGTCAGAAGGCATCGTGGACGGCGACGAGTTCGAAGATATCGAAACCGTGAAGCCCGGCGACACGATCGAAGTATTTCTCGAAAGCCTCGAAAATGACCACGGTATGGTGGTTCTCAGCAAGAAGCGCGCGGAACAACAGCGCAAGTGGGATCACATCGTCAACGACTGCGAAGAAGGCAGTCTGGTGGACGGCACTATCACCCGCGCCATCAAAGGCGGCTTTATCGTCGATATCGGCGCCGACGCGTTTCTGCCCGGCTCACAGGTGGACGTGGTTCCGGTTCGCAACCTCGACGACTACATCGGCCGCACCCTGCAGGTCAAGATTCTCAAAATCAACAAAGAGCGCAAAAACATCGTGGTGTCCCGCCGCGAAATCATCGAAGAAACCCGCCGCGAACAGAAACTTAAACTGCTCGGCGAAATCAAGATCGGCCAGCTCCGTAAGGGAACGGTCAAGAACATCACCGACTTCGGCGCGTTCGTTGACCTCGACGGTATTGACGGTCTTCTGCATGTCACCGACATGAGCTGGGGCCGTATCAACCATCCGACCGAAATGGTCAAGGTGGGCGATCAGGTCGAAGTGATGATTCTCGATATCGACCTCGACAAAGAGCGCATCTCGCTCGGACTGAAGCAGACGCTGTCCAATCCGTGGCAGGATATTGATGCCAAGTACCCGATCGGCACCCGCATCCGCGGCAAGGTTGTCAGCCTCGCCCCGTACGGCGCGTTTGTCGAAATCGAAGAAGGCGTCGAAGGCCTTGTTCACGTTTCCGAAATTTCATGGACCAAGCGCGTTCAGCGGGCTTCCGATGTTCTTAAAGTCGGCGATGAAGTTCAGGCGGTTGTCCTCTCCATCAACATGGAAGAGAAGAAAATCTCGCTGGGCATGCGCCAGACCGAAGAAAATCCGTGGGAAGTCGCCGCGCTCAAGTATCCGATCGGCTCGCTGGTCAAGGGTAAGGTTCGCAACTTCACTTCATACGGCGCGTTCGTCGAAATCGAAGAAGGCGTTGACGGCATGATTCATGTGTCCGATATGTCCTGGACCCGCAAGATCAACCATCCGTCCGAAGTCCTCAAGAAGGGTGACGAAGTCGAAACGGTTGTGCTCGAAATTGACGCGACCAATCAGCGCATCTCCCTCGGCCTCAAGCAGGCGCAGGAAGATCCGTGGGCCCGCATCACCGTCAGCTACAAGGAAGGCCAGAAGATCAAGGGCAAGGTCACCAAGCTCACCAACTTCGGCGCCTTTGTGGAGCTGGAGGATGGAATTGACGGACTGGTGCACATTAGCCAGATCAGCGACGCTCACGTCGAGAAGGTCAAAGATGTACTGAGCATCGGCGATGAAGTCGAAGCCCGTATTGTGAAGATTGATCCGGTTGAACACCGCATCGGTCTGAGCATCAAAGCGGCTAAGATCGCGGACGAAGACTTCGAGATCAGCGATGAACTGCTCACCGGTCTGCGTCCGGGCGAAGAACTGGTCGACCTCTCGTCGGCGTTCGACAGCCTGCTCACCGGCAACGAAGAGTGGCATCCCGGCCAGAAAAACTAAGACGGAGAATTAACCTCCGTTTTATAAACCCGCAGGTTGTAAACGCCTGCGGGTTTTTTTATGCTCCGCGCATTATGACAACCGACCAGCAGTGTAACTTTCTGACCGCCCGCCATGTGGATCTATTTTCCGCCGGCGAACTGAAGCGCAAACTCGAAGCCGCCGCGAAGGAAAAACGCGGATTGCGCATCAAATACGGTGCAGACCCGTCCGCGCCGGACATTCACCTCGGCCACGTCGTTGGACTGAACAAACTGCGCGAATTTCAGGATGCGGGACATACCGTTGTTTTCATCATCGGCGACTTCACCGGCATGATCGGCGACCCGTCCGGTAAATCGGCGACCCGCCCGGCGCTTTCGCGCGAGCAGGTGCTGGCCAACGCCGAAAGCTACAAACAGCAGGTATTTAAAATTCTCGATCCGGCCAAAACCGAAGTGCGCTTCAACTCCGAATGGCTTGGCGGAATGAAATTTGAAGATGTCATCCGGCTTTCGGCGCACGTCACCGTCGCCCAGTTGCTGGCGCGCGACGACTTTTCCAAGCGCTATGCGGATAACCGCCCGATCTCTCTCGTCGAGTTTCTCTACCCGCTGGTGCAGGCCTATGACTCCGTCATGGTTAAAGCCGATGTCGAACTCGGAGGAACCGACCAGCTTTTCAATCTCCTGCTTGGGCGTGAACTTCAGAAAACCTACGGACAGGAACCGCAGGTCGTCATGACGCTTCCGCTCATTGAAGGGCTCGACGGTGTCCAGAAAATGAGCAAGAGCCTCGGCAACTACGTCGGCGTCAACGAATGCGCCAAAGATATGTTCGGCAAGCTCATGAGCGTCAGTGATGAACTGATGTGGAAATACTTCCTGCACATTCTCTGCCGCACGCCGGAAGAGATCAAAGCCATGCAGGCCAAAGTCGCCTCCGGCGAACTGCATCCGCGCGCCGTCAAAGACGAACTCGGTCGCTGTGTCGTTGACCGCTTCGTCGGCGCTGGCGAAGGGCAGAAAGCCTCCGACGAATTCGCCCGTATCTTTTCGCAGAACGAACTGCCGGACGATATGCCCGATCTGAAACTGGCTGGAGACACCGGAATCATCGATCTGGTCGTCAAAGCCGGTTTCGCGGCTTCCACCAGCGAAGCCCGCCGCCTGATTCAGCAGGGCGGGGTGCGCATTAACGACGAAGCCGTCACCGATGTCAAAGCGGTCATTACGCCGGTGGACGGAATGATCCTCAAAGTCGGCAAGCGCAAATTCGCCCGCATCGTCTGCTGAATTTAACAGCAGATGGACACAGATTAACGCGGATAAGATTTCCTTCCGCCGGAGAGGGTTGCTAAAGGGTTTATATGGCATCTGTCATTCTAAAAAAAGGTCGCGAAAAGAATCTGCTTCAGCGGCATCCGTGGATTTTTTCCGGTGCGATTGAGCGGGTGGATGGGACTCCGGGTTCCGGCGAGACCGTGATGGTTTGTTCATTTGATCGTAAACCGCTGGCGCAGGCGGCGTGGTCGCCGCAGTCGCAGATTGCCCTGCGTGTCTGGAGCTTTAATCCGGAAACGGTTATCGACGCCGCGTTCTTCCGGACGAAGCTGCAAAACGCGATTGCCGCCCGAGGGAAGATTAATTCCAACGCGCTCCGGCTGGTGGCCGCCGAGTCCGACGGACTGCCCGGGCTGATTATCGACCGCTATGCAGACTGGATCGTCTGCCAGTTTCTTTCCGCCGGTTCCGAATACTGGAAAGACACCATCGTAAAGTTATTACAGGAACTTTTTCCCGGACTTTCCATCTACGAGCGCTCCGATGTTTCGGTGCGCGAGAAGGAAGGTCTTCCTCTCCGTTGCGGCGTGCTGGCTGGACAGGAACCTCCGGCGCTAGTTGAAATTGAAGAAAACGGGATGCGTTTGCTGGTGGACATTAAGGGCGGACACAAGACCGGCTATTACCTCGATCAGCGCGACAGCCGTCTTGCCGTGCGTCAGTGGGCCGAAGGGCGCGACGTGTTGAACTGTTTTTCCTACACCGGCGGTTTCGGCGTCGCCGCTCTGCTCGGCGGAGCGAAACACGTTCTGCAAATGGACAGTTCGGAACCCGCGCTCGACATTGCGCAGAAGAACGGGTCACTGAACGGGCTCGATCCGGCGGCTTCGGAGTACATTTGCGGCGATGTGTTCAAGGAACTGCGCCGGTTCCGTGATTCGCGGCGGGACTTTGATCTGATCATTCTCGATCCGCCCAAGTTTGTGGAGTCGCGCGGTCAGCTCGAAAAGGGGGCTCGCGGCTATAAGGATATTAATCTGCTGGCTTTTAAACTGCTCCGTCCCGGCGGACTGCTTTTCACCTTTTCCTGCTCCGGTCACATGGAGATGCCGCTGTTCCAGAAGATCGTGGCCGACTCCGCGCTCGACGCCGGACGCAGTGCGCAGATTCTAGCGGTTTTAAACCAGTCACCGGATCATCCGGTGGCACTGAATTTTCCGGAAGGCGCCTACCTGAAAGGTCTGCTTTGCAGGGCTGGGTAAAAGCGGTGAGGTGAGTATGAAGCTGGTTTGCAAGTGTCCTGAGATGGGGATTGATCTGCCGGAGCCGGATTGCCCGGCGAATGATGTCCGGCTTGAGGTGGTGAACGACTTCGAAACTTTGCGGAACCATGCGGATGCATGGAACCGTCTGACCGTTGAGGCCGGACAGCGTCCGGAGCTGTCTTACGCATGGATGTCCGCACACCTTGAAACCCGCCTGACTCCCGGCTACAGCTGGTTTTGTCTATTGGCTTATGACGGCTTGAGACTTGTCGGCGTTCTTCCGGTTGTGACGATATCCCGCCGCTGGTTCGGCGGTCTGTGTCGCTGTCTGCGTTTTGAAGTGCCGTTTGATGTGTCCAGCACCGGCGCTGTGGAGCCGCTGTTCCGCCACGGATACGAGGATCGGGTGTTTTCTCTTTTTATCGGTTATCTCTGGTCCATTCCCTGCGCCTGTTGCTGTTTGAAATTCCGCGAGCTTCCCTGTACGAGACTTCCAGGTGTACTGCGGCTCCGTTCCCGCCGCCGCATCCGTCCGCTGGTCAGTACCGGCGGCAATGAATCTTTTATTCCGGTGCAGGGAACGTCCGATGAATATTTCGGCGGCCTGTCCCGCAAGTTTGTGCATGAATACAGACGGAAACAGCGCCGCATTCAGGAACAGCCGGAGGTGCGCTTCCGTTTTGAATCCGGCCATGCGGAAGTCAATGCCGATGTGTTTATGGATATTGAACATCAGGGGTGGAAGGCACAGCGGGAAACCTCGATCCGCTCCGATGAGTCGTATGTAAATTTTTTCCGACTGCTGACGAAGCGGCTGGAAAAGCAGGGGTGGCTGAGGTGGGCATTTCTGGATATTGACGGGAAAACCGTTGCCGGACAGTTTATGGTTCAGAACGGCAGTACGCTGTATGTTGTGAAGATCGGCTACAACGAGGATTTTTCCAAACTGTCACCTGGCGTGGTTCTGTTCGGCAAGGTGATTGAAAACGCTTTTGAATCAGACAGCGGGATCCGGGAGCTTAATTTCATGTCGGGATTTCCGTGGCTGAATGACTGGGGAGTCCAGTTACGAACGCTTTCCGATGTCACATTTTTTCCTGCCGGATTGCGCCGTCTGGGGATATGCCGCCGACCGCTCCAGTCGCTGGAGCTGTTGCGCCGGAATCCGGTTGTCCGGCGGTGGACGCAGGGTTTTCTGACGCGGCTGGCTTAGCGCTCAATGTCGAAGCTGTGAATTTTTCCGGACTCGATAATCTTCCTGACCAGGTTTGAAAGCAGGGGGATTTTCGGCATAAAAATGAAGTGATGCAGGGCTTTTCGTTCCACATTCCATTTTTCCAGAAGCGGCGGGTTGGATACAAAATTAATTTCTCTGAAAGCTCCTGAATCACAGGCGGCCTGAATGACTTTGAGCATCAGCAGATTGCCTGGGGAGCAGGATTCAAACTCCTCATCGTATCCCATTTTCAGAATGTAAAGGGTGTCGGCATTTCGCATGGCGTAGTGTGCGGCAATCGTCTGTCCATCGCTTTCGAGAAAGCTGAACCCCATCAGTCCCTGCGCCGCGAGTCCTTCGGCGGCGGTGCGGAAAGCGGCGGCACTGGAAGGATAGTGTTTCATGGAAGAGCGGTTTCGACCCTTCCAGCCTTTGTCTTCGACGTCCAGAAACCTGTCCGTGTTTTCGTCGGCGGAGCGGTCTGAATCACAGAAGAGAAACCGTCCGTTCGGGAGCTTTTCGAATTCACGGGCGGCGCGGGCGAGGTTTTGTCTGAACTTCGGAGACAGTTGTTGCAGAAAATCCCGGCCGGTCTGGTTTGTTGAAATACAGGCCTCAAAGTCAGCTGGTTTTCTAATGATACAGATGCCGGGGTGTCTGCCTGCGGCGAACCGGGCGGAGGCATAATGTTCCGGAATATGCTTCAGGCTCAGAAAGGGGAATATGTTTGGAATGCTGTTCAGATAATTCCAGAAGACCTGCCAGAGGTTTTCTTGTCCCGGCAGAGTCAGCGCGTCGGTGCCGCTGGTATGGGCAAAATGGTATGGCAGTTTGTAGAGTTGCAGAGAGATGTTCAGGGCTCGGTAGGAATATCCTGCGACCAGCGGAAGGACTCCGGCCAGACGTCCGTTTTCATAGACGAACAGACAGATCCATTTCTCGGGGGCGGCAACCACATGCTGGAAAAACGCCCGTGTCCAGGCGTAGGAAAGTAACGGCGACGGCCGGTCTGCCTTCAGGAACAGCTCGTTCCACGCAACTTCATGTTTCGCCAGCCCGTCCAGCGTGCGGACATCAACCAGCGTTATATTTTCCGGTTTGCGGAAGCGGCTTAGATCCGGAAGTCCGTAGTGTTTTTTTATAATCTGTGCAAGTAGGGCTCTTAGCTGTTTTTTCATGTGCGGATACCGGGCAAGCTCAATGTTTATGCCTACAAATACGGTTGGATTATCAAAATGACAAGAACAGACAGACCCTGGATTGCATTCCGGTGTTTGATTGCACGATTGTCTTGAGGGAGTCCCGAATATTCTGTTTCATCGTCCATCGTTTCAGCCAAGGATAGAATTTGAAAAAACAGCCACTTGTATTGATTGTGCTTTGCATGCTAATGGCGGCGGCTTTGTTTGGAAGCTGGTTCCGCTGTCAGGAAAATTATCGTGATGGCAAAGGACGGTGGTTTATCCGTTACGCGCCGCAGGAGTCTTTGTGGAAGACCGTTGATTATAACGTGTTTCTGACGCTGAACGGAACCATGCGGGATAACCCGGTTATGCAGAAGGTCTGGGGTGTGTCCAATCACCGTTCTTTTGACCTGGCCTCCGCCGCCTGGATGGCCGTTTTGTTTCTCATTTATTACGTCCGTAATCCGCGGAATGAGAACCGGGCGGAACTGATTCAGTTCGGGTTGTATATCGCCGTGATGCTTCTGGCTGTGACGCTTTTCGCTGAACTGCTTATACAGTTTCACCGCTGTTCTCCCGCGGCCACCGAAGGGCTTAAAGAGCGGGCGGTTCTGCTGACGGAGTTGAAGGATGTTGTTCCGTGGGAAGTCAAAGTGACCTCCAATAACAGTTTCCCCGGCGATTACGCGACGGTACTGCTGTTTGTCGGGCTGTGCATTCTCTGGAGATTGCGCTCGTGGTACGGCGCGGCGGCAGTCTTTGGAATCGTTCTTTTTTCGCTTCCCCGGCTGGCGGGCGGCGGACATTGGGCTTCGGATGTGCTGGCGGGAAGTCTGCCGCTCTTTCTGGCGGGATTTTCTCTGTTTATGTGTGAACCGCTCCGGCAGAGAGCGATGTCATGTCTGAGAAAACCTGCGGACTGGATTTACAGTCATCTCCGCCGGTTTGAAACGTCGCGCGGGTAGTTGCGGGATTATTTTTCCTGCCGCCCGGAGGATGAATAAATTCTCCGGATGAACGGAGCAAATTCCGCCGCCTGGGCGAACAGCGGTTCGCCGAGTCGCCACAAGATCTGCGTGGTTGAAATCGGCTCAGAGGAGCGGACTTCTTTGAACTGCGGGAGCGTGATTCTTGCGACGGCAACGCGTGCCAGAGTCGAAGCCGCGAAAACAATCAGCAGAGGCGAGCGCAGAGCTATATCCATGCCGCCCAGATGCAGGGTTGCCGGGATGTGTGCCGCCAGCGGCGCGCCGATCAGCATGGCTCCGATCACGGAAAAGATTCCGGTGAGCAGGTTGTGATAGCTGAAAACCCGCGCCCGCTTTGCCGGTGTGACGGCGTCGTAGATGAAGTTGGATGTGGCCAGATTGAAACCGGACCAGCAGGCTCCGGACACAACCTGCGCCAGAAGAAGAACAAAGTAGTCCGTTGAGAAAATCCAGAACAGCGGCAGGGTTGTCATCAGCCAGCTGGTGGCAACCAGAACCGAGCGGTTGCCGTGCCGGTCGCCAAGGGCTCCCCACCAGCGCACAAACAGACTCTGCGCCATCAGAAATACGGCCATGTTGATGGTGAATTGCAGGTAGGACCAGTGCAGGTCTCTCAGCATATACACCGCGAAAAACGGCCCGGCGATTTGCGCGGAGCCGTGCATCATGGCCACAGAAAAACTGAAGCGGGCGAAGTTGGACCGGGGGGTCGCCCGAATGAAGTCCAGAAATGAGAAGTAATCTTCGGTCCGGGGTTTTTGCACGGGCGCATCATAATGCCGCCGCAGGAAAAGCACGCTGATCATCCGCACAAGAAAGGCGATGGAGAAGAGAAATCCGAATCCGGCGGCGGCATGCCCGCAGGCTTTCCAGCGGTTGATGATCCATCCTGCGATCAGCATGGACGCGAGCATGACGCACATGACCACACGGGTCCGGTTTGAGAAATAGCTTCCCCGGGATTCGGGCTCGACCACATCCCCCATCAGGCTCATCCACGCCGGGACGGAAAAACCGAGTGCAAAGAAGGAGACTGCAACCATACCCAGCATGACGGCGACGCCGCCGGAGGGAAGAACGGCCGGAAGGATGAACAGGGGAAGATAGATAAGGGCTTGAGTCGTGGTTCCTGTCAGCATGACCGGCAGACGTTTTCCGATCCGGTTCTGGGCGGACGCGCTGACAAGCTGGGCGACGGCCGCGATGAGGACGGGGCCGGTGCCGATAAACGCCATGGCCATACTGCCCGCATTAAGAAAAAGCGCGTACGGAGCGATATAGGTTTCGCCGAATCCCCACATGACAGACCACAGCGCGCCTTCCCACAAGGAAAGACGCTGGGTTCGCCGGCAGAGTGTCAGAGTATCTGTACTGTCTGCCGGAGCGGTCAGACTGCGCGCCGCCTTGAGCAGGTTTTTCATATGCGGTTCTGAATGGCGGCGGCAATAAAGTCGCGGAAGAGCGGATGCGGCAGAACCGGCTGGCTCTTGAGTTCCGGATGCGCCTGCGTGGCGACATACCAAGGATGATCAGGCAGTTCGATCATTTCCACCACACCGATGTCCGGATTGGTGCCGGAGATCACCAGCCCGTTTTGGATCAACTGGTCGCGGTAATGATTGTTCACTTCGTAGCGGTGACGGTGACGCTCGGAGATTTTCTTTTCGCCGTAGGCCGCAAAGGCTTTGGTTCCTTTTTCGAGGTCGCACGGGCACGCTCCAAGCCGCATGGTTCCGCCTTTTTCGGTGACGCCTCTCTGTTCCTCGAGCAGGCAGATCACCGGATAGTCGGTTTTTGTTCCGCGCTCCTCATCAAATTCGGTGCTGTGTGCCCCTTTGAGCCCGCAGACATTCCGGGCGAACTCAATCACCGCGCACTGCAGGCCGAGGCAGATTCCGAGGAAAGGAATTCTGTTTTCCCGGGCGTACTGCGCGGCCCGGATTTTTCCTTCGATGCCGCGCGATCCGAAACCGCCGGGGATCAGAACGCCCGCGACGGTTTTCAGGACATCCGGGTTCTTTTCGATTTCTTCTGCGGAGATTTTCACAATCTCCACTTCGTGCTCCGCGGCATATCCACCGTGGTAGAGAGCTTCGTAGATGGATTTGTAGGCGTCCTGCAGTTCGGAATATTTTCCGACCACGCCGATCCGGACCTTTCCTTTGGGATTCTGGATGACGGTGATCAGCTTCTGCCAGTCCTTCAGCGGTTTGGCCGGTTTGGCGATGCGGAAATGGTTCAGAATCAGTTCGTCCACGCCCTGTTCGGCCAGCACCAGCGGGATTTCATAGATGGAGGTTTCCACGTCCTTTTCAACAATCACGCACTCCTTCGGCACGTTACAGAACATGGCCAGCTTATCAATGTGTTCCTCCGTCAGATCCACTTCAGTCCGGCAGACCAGAATGTGCGGCAGGATGCCGATTTCCCGCAGTTTGGCCACGCTCTGCTGGGTCGGCTTGGTTTTGACCTCTTTCGCCGCCTGAATGTACGGGACGTAGGTCAGGTGGATATACATGGAATTGTCGCGTCCGACATCCGCCCCGAGCTGGCGCAACGCCTCCAGAAAGATAAGGCCTTCGATATCGCCGACAGTTCCGCCGAGCTCAATCAGAATAACATCCGGCTTTTCATCTTCCAGACGGCGGATCTTGGCTTTGATCTCATTGGAAATATGCGGAATCATCTGCACGGTCGCGCCCAGATAATCGCCGTGCCGTTCCTTATGAAGCACATCCCAGTAAATCCGCCCGGCGGTGATATTGCTCTTTTTCGAGGTCGGCTGGCCGGTGTAGCGCTCGTAATGCCCCAGATCGAGGTCGGTTTCGGCGCCGTCGTCGGTGACGTACACCTCGCCGTGCTGGTACGGGCTCATCGTTCCGGGGTCAACATTGAGATAGGGGTCGAGCTTCAGCATGCGGATATTCAGTCCGCGGTTGATCAAAAGACGTCCGATGGAGGCCGCGGTGATGCCCTTGCCGAGAGAAGATACAACGCCGCCGGTCACGATAAGATATTTGGCCATTTTAAGAGTTCCGTAGTGCTTAGTGGTTTTCCTGCTACGGGAAGGCACTTTACGGGGCGGGCGCAGGGTTGTCGAAAGAATAGTTTTTCCAATATCCGGAAAATTCCGAACCTTAGACAAAAAAAGCCCCGGCGGAACCGCCGGGGATTTTATCGAGCCGGTTATTACTAAGCCGGTTCGAAGGAGTCTTTGCCGACTCCGCATTCGGGACAAACCCAATCAGCGGGCAGGTCTTCGAAGGCCGTGCCGGGGGCGACGCCGTTATCCGGATCGCCGGCGGACGGGTCATAGATGTAACCGCAGGGTACGCATGTGTATTTTTTCATCAGAATCTCTCCTTTGAGCTGACTCTATTACATGATTTTTCCGAGATTTTCCATAAAGGACATCCGGCGTTTTGCATCTTCTTCAGCCTGCTGGAAGATCGCTTCCGCTTCCTGCGGGGCGGTCTTGAGAAGCTGGGTGTAGCGGCGCTCACTGCGGATGAACTCCTGGAAGCTTCCGGTCGGCGGCTTGGCTTCCCAGACGAAGCGCTTGCCTTCTTCAGCGGTCGGGTTGTAGCGGTAGAGCGGCCAGTAACCGCACTCCACAGCCCGTTTCTGCTCGGTCTGCGTCTTCATCATGTCGATGCCGTGCGCGATACACGGAGCGTAGGCGATGACGATGGACGGGCCGTTGTACGCCGCGGCTTCCTGCAGGGCTTTTTGAGTCTGCATGCGGTTGGCGCCCATGGAGATCGAGGCGACGTACACATAGCCGTAGCTCATGCACATGAAGCCCAGATTCTTTTTGCCCATCCGTTTGCCGGCGGCGGCAAACTGAGCGACCGCGCCGATCGGGGTGGACTTGGACATCTGTCCGCCGGTGTTGGAGTATACTTCGGTGTCGAGCACCAGAATGTTGACGTTCTTGCCGGAGGCGACCACGTGGTCGAGTCCGCCGTAGCCGATGTCGTAGGCCCAGCCGTCACCGCCGAAGATCCAGATGCTCTTGTCAACGAAGTAGTCGGAGAGCTCGCTAACTTTAGCCAGAACTTCTTTCAGCTCGCCGTTCGCGGCTTTGATGGCGCCCGGCAGAAGCATTTTGACGGCGTTCTGCGCGGCGACGCCCGCATCGCCCGGAACGTTTCCGGCTTCGAGGGCTTTGGTCATCGCGGCGGCGAGGTCTTTGTCAACGCCCAGCGTTGCGGCTTTAGCGTTCAGGTCGGCCAGCATTTTGCGGTTTTGGTCAACGGCCAGACGCATACCGAGGCCGTACTCCGCGTTGTCTTCGAACAGCGAGTTGGCCCAAGCCGGTCCGCGACCTTCTTTGCTCTTGCAGTAAGGAACCGCCGGGAACGTTCCGCCGTAGATGGACGAACAGCCCGTGGCGTTGGCGACAACCATGTGCTCGCCGCAGAGCTGGGTGACCATTTTGACGTACGGTGTTTCGCCGCAACCGGCGCAGGCACCGGAGAATTCAAACAGCGGCTTCTTGAACTGAAGACCTTTTACGGTGCTTTCCGCCGCGCCGTCGAGGACGTTATCCGGCAGGGCATCGAAGAACTCGGCGTTCTTGCGTTCGCCCGCTGTACGCTCGTCTTCCAGCGTCTTGAATTCCAGCGCTTTGGTTTTGGCCGGGCAGGTTTCCACGCAGACGCCGCAACCGGTGCAGTCTTCGATGTAAACCTGAATCTTGTATTCCAGATTCCGGTCGTTTTTGGTGTTCGACTTGAGTGTGCAGAAGCCTTCCGGTTTGCCGGCCAGATCTTTCGGGTCGATCTGTTTAGCGCGGACGACGGCGTGCGGACAGGCCATGACGCACTGGTTACACTGAATGCAGTTTTCTTTGACCCAGTGCGGAACGCGCGGGGCGATGCCGCGTTTTTCCAGCGCGCTGGTGCCGGTCGGCAGGGTGCCGTCGAATGACATTTTCGAAACCGGAACCTGATCGCCTTTGAGCAGAAGCACGGGCTCCATCACATCCTTGGCGAAACAGCCGGGGGCCTCGTTGATTAGAGTTTTCGGAACGAACGACTTGGTGATCGTTGCCGGAACTTTGACCTGTTCGAGAGCGGCGCAGGCTTTGTCCACGCAGTTCCAGTTCATCTTGATGATGTCTTCGCCCTTCTTGGCGTAGGTCTTCTTGATGGCGGTCTTGATCAGCTCAATCGCCTGAGCTTCCGGCAGTACGCCGGAGAGCTTGAAGAAGGCGGTCATCATCACGGTATTGATGCGGGCGCCGAGGCCGGCTTCGACCGAGATTTTCAACGCGTCGATGTTGTAGAGCTTAATCTTGCGCTGAATGATGATTTCCTGCATGTCGCGGGTCAGGTGCTCGAACACTTCACTACTCGGGATTTCCGAGTTCAGCAGGAACGTTCCGCCTTCCTTGATGCAACCGAGCATATCGTAACGGCCGATGTAAGCCGGGTTGTGGCAGGCCACGAAGTCGGCGTGCTGAACGAGGTAGGGGTAGTTCACCTTGCTCTTGCCGAAACGCAGATGCGAAACCGTGATACCGTAGGATTTCTTCGAGTCATACACGAAGTAGCCCTGCGCGTTCAGGTCGGTGTTGTCGCCGATGATCTTGATGGAGTTCTTGTTTGCGCCGACGGTTCCGTCGGAGCCGAGGCCCCAGAACATGCAGTTCACCACGTCCTTGGCTTCGATGTTCAGTTCCTTGCCGACTTTGAGCGACTTGCCGGTTACGTCGTCGTTGATGCCGACGGTGAAACCGTGGAACGCTTCGCCGTCCGCATGGTCGTAAACCGCTTTGACCATCGCCGGGGTGAACTCTTTCGAGGAGAGGCCGTAGCGTCCGCCGATGATTTTGAGGTTCTTGCCTTCAAGAGCGGCGACCACGTCGAGGAACAGCGGCTCGCCGATGGCGCCCGGCTCTTTGGTGCGGTCGAGGACGATGATTTTCTTCGCGGTTTTCGGCAGACAGCCGACGAACGCTTTGGCGGAGAAGGGGCGATAGAGGCGGACTTTGATCAGTCCGAGCTTGGCGCCTTCGGAATTCAGTTTGGCAATCGTTTGTTCGATGGTGTCGCAGGCGGAGCCCATCGCGATGACCACTTTTTCGGCATCCGGCGCGCCGACATAGTCAAACAGGTGGTACTGGCGGCCAACCTTGGCGGCGAGCTTGTCCATGTATTCCTGAACGATTTCCGGCAGAGCCTCATAATATTTGTTGCAGGTTTCGCGGCCTTGGAAATAAACGTCTGGGTTCTGTGCGGCGACTTTGAGAACCGGAGCTTCGGGACGCAGGCCGCGTTTGCGGAAGCGCTCGACATATTCTGGCTCCAGCAGGCTCTTAAGTGTGTCGTAGGAGATTTCTTCCACCTTCTGAACTTCGTGCGAAGTGCGGAAGCCGTCGAAGAAGCTCAGGAACGGAACCTGACCTTTCAGGGTGGCGAGGTGAGCCACCGTCGCCAGATCCATCGTTTCCTGAATGCCGTTGGCGGCCATCAGAGCGAAGCCGGTATTGCGCACGCTCATCACGTCGGAGTGGTCGCCGAAGATAGAGAGCGACTGACAGGCCAGCGAGCGGGCCGAGACGTGGAAAACGGTCGGAAGCATTTCGCCGGCGATCTTGTACATATTCGGAATCATCAGCAGAAGACCCTGCGATGCGGTGAAGGTCGTCGTCAGCGAACCGGAGCTGAGTGCGCCGTGAACGGCACCGGCGGCGCCGGCTTCGGACTGCATTTCCGTCACGCTCACCACGGAGCCGAAAATATTTTTGCGGCCCTGCGAGGCCCAGATGTCGGAATATTCACCCATGTTGGATGAAGGGGTAATCGGATAAATCGCCGCGATTTCGCTGAAGGCGTAGGCCACATGCGCCGCCGCGGTATTTCCGTCAATCGTCACCATTTTCTTACTCATACCTGCTTTTTCTCCTGAGGTTTTGCGTTTTTATTTAAAATCCGTGAAAACTCCCGCCGCCGGTCCGTCGCATCATCCGCTTTTCTATCGGTTTTCCGTAAAAAACGGGCTTCAGCTGAACCTGGCTTTCCCGCTTTGCCGTGCGGAGCCGAGAGAATTTCAAAAATCGGCTCCGAACAGAAGCCTTTTTTCAGCAAAAAAATGGTTAAAACCGGAAGGATGTCCGGATTCAGGAAAGTTTCTTCCTCAACTTGGTGATCATAATACGGTCAACCAGCGCGGTGGTGGCGAAGCGCCGGACGAAGGCACCGAAATAGGCGACGGCGGTGACGCGGGCGCGGATCGGCGGGCGACGGCTTTCCAGGCATTGGAAAATTTTCTCAGCGACGGCTTCCGGCGGCTTCATAAACTTTTCCGCTGTACGGGCGGCCCGGCCGGTTTTGCGGGTTTCAATCGCTTCCTTATAGAATTCCGTGAACGGTGAGTCGGGATTCAATCCGTAGCGTTCGGTGCGGTACGCCAGATTTTCGGAAAACTTCGTTTCAATCGGCCCCGGCTGGATAACCGAGACGGCGACGCCGGAATCAAACAGTTCGCGGCGCAGGGCGTCGGAAAGCGCTTCGACCGCAAATTTTGATGCCGAATAAACTCCGGCGAACGGCAGGCTAAGTTCGCCCAGCACGGAGCTGACGTTGACGATTCGGCCATAGCCCTGTTTGCGGAATAGAGGAATAAAGCGGTTGGTCAGTTCCTGCAGGCCGAAGACGTTTACCTCGAAAATGTCGCGGAGCATGGCCCGCGGGGCGTCTTCGACGGCCGAGGTCAGCCCGAATCCGGCGTTGTTGACGATGGCACCCAGCTGTCCGCCAAAGCGGGTTAGTACAGCGTTTGCGGCATCGGCAATCGAAGCGGGATCCGTCACGTCGAGCGGGACGGGATCGAAGCCTTCGGCGCGGAGCATGTCGAGGTCGGCAGGCTTGCGGGCGGTCGGGACGACCCGCCAGCCCTTTTCTTTAAGGAGGCGGGCGGTCGCCAGTCCGATGCCGGATGAACATCCGGTAACCAGTGCCGTTTTTTGGTTTATCGTCGGGTATTTCATTTCCAGTGGCTGGAAATTAACTTTTTATTTCCGACGAAAGCAAGCGGGCGAACGGGTTAACCAATCGAAAGATGGCGGCGGATCAGCAGTCCGATGAAGCCGACACCGATTAAAGCGCCGGTTGTCGGTTCCGGCATGGCGCCGGCCGGTGTGATCGGCACGGATACGGCGCTCAGTTCGCTCCACGAGAGAGCTGATCCGATGCTTTGGTCGATACCAAGCACGTCCTGCTGTCCTGCACCGTTTTTCAGCGATGTGGTAACGATGTAACCAAAGTGAGTGTTCTGATCTACAGAGATATTTTTCAGGCTCAGCTGACTGACGATATCACTGAAGTTGATGCTGAAGCTGAGAAACCAGTCGGTTGCTCCGCCGCCATCCACGTCAAAAGTCTGTGCGGTTGGGTCGAGCAGGGCGGTGACGGCGGCAAAATGGTAGTTGTTGCCGATCAGCGATTTATACGTTAATGCCGGTGACGAGGCGATCGAGAGAGTGTCCGGCGAGGTGTTGGCACCCAGTCCGGTCTGCCAGATGGCGTTATAGTTGCGGCTGGCGGAATGGTCGACGCCAACGAACAAATCAAGGTCACCGTCGAGATCTGCATCAATTCCGACCTGTAAGACGCGGTTGTAAGAAGCCTTCTTCTCATTCTTTACACCGTTCAGGCGTACGCGGAAGGCCAGCGCACCGTCGGTCAGGTTGGCGGTTTTGTTGTCATCAAATTTGATGTAACATGCCGGGCTGTTGGAGGTTCCGACGATATCCATGGAGGTTTGTCCGCTTTGCTGGTCAAACGACGACTCGGAAGTCGCATAAAGCACCGGGTTCCATTCGTTGGCCGGAGCATCAACTACAGCGGCGGCGGCAGAAAGTCCCCAGACCGCGCTCAGAAGAAGGGCGGTGACTGTAGGGTGATAAAGCACATAATTTTTCATAAAAACAGTATAAAGCATCTATGATGCCAATTTGTTTTCATGATTGTGTGAAGCAGAAAAAAGCCAATAAAAACGCTGTTTTTTATACAGACCAAGCGCTTAGAGGCGGTAGGGCTTTCTCCTACATGAGAGACTGCAGAACGCTTGCAGGCAATAAAAAAGCCGGTCGGACAAGCTCCGGCCGGCTTTTCGGTGGTGTATCCGGGACTAGTTCAGCGGACGGTCGGTTCCGAAATTGAACGGGTCCACTTTTTGCTGCCAGACATCTCTGGCCACATCGCCGGTGAGTGTGGTGGCGAAGGTGGTGATCGCCTGCTTGATGACATCGCGGCAGAATCCGAATTTCTTCGGAACGGCGTAAACAATGTCACCCGGCTGTAAAATAACATCCATGGATCGTCCGCCGAGGATCTTGAACACGCGGGCTTTCTTGCTGTCGAACTGGGACATGTCCATCAGCATGACCTTCGGATTGGCGGTGTTGCCGCGGATGATAACGACGTGTCCATCGCCGGTTGTCCGGTTGATGCCGCCGGCCTGCACGACTACATTCATCAAAGAGGTCTGAGAGGAGGCGAACTGCACGCCCTGCGGATTATTGAAAGCTCCGAGCGCATAGATTTTCCGCTCAAGGGCGGACGGGATCATGATCACGTCTCCGGCCAGCACTTCGACGTTCTGAGAGCTGTCGGCTTTGTTGACGAGCCGTTCAAAATCAACCGGGATCACTTCGCCGTCCCGCACCAGTGTTGCGTGGCTGTAATCGTGAATATCGGCGCTGACATCGCGGATCACGCCGACTTTCGGTCCACCGGCCATGGCGATGGCATCCAGCAGGTATGTGCGTCCCTGTAATGGATAGACCTGTGGTTTATAAAGCTGACCGAGAACGGTAAAGGTTTGGCTTCCAAGTTTGGCAGGGCCGATGTTCAGGATGATGTAGTTGAGCTTCGATTTGATCCTCTGCCGCATATCGGCGGTCAAGTCATCGATGGTTCGTCCTGCCGCCGGAATCGTGCCGAGGAGCATGTAGGTGATATTTCCGGCCGGATCGATCGGCAGAACGCGCCGGGTTTCGGCATCGCCTTCGCCGTAGAGCGTAATTTCGAGAACATCGCCGACGCCGAGCAGATACGGGCCATCCCTGCGTTTGGTCAGCAGAGATGTGTCGGAGATGGATTCAGGATTCATCTGAATCCATACGCCGGTCTGCATTTCTTTGAGTGAGAGATCTCCGGCGTTCGGGAGTTCCAGTACTTCGGCTGGAACGAGCTCGTCGTTATCCGCAAGTTTCGGCTTATCCCGCAGTGTGGTGCATCCGACCACTGTAAAGAGTGCGGCTAGCACGAACGATAAAAAGAAAGTTTTTGTTTTCATGGCGTGGTGGTGGCGGCCGGGAATAGATATTTACGGTTAAGATCGCTGGCGAATTCGCTGGCGAAAGTGTTCACGAAAGTGCGAACCATGGCTTTGACGAGGTTTCGGGTGAAAAGGAACGATTTCTCAGGCACATACACAATGTCGCCCGGCTCAAGAAAGACGTTGTGCTCCTTGCCCTTCATGATGGCTTCCAGATTGACTTTGAAAACCTTGGGCTCGTTCATGGCATCGCGCAGAATCACGACGCGCTTGATGTCGGCGGTGTCCTCTTTATAGCCGCCCGCGCCCGCATCAAGACCAGAGATCAGCTGGGTGAGAGTCAGTCCGGCGGTGAACGGCTGAGACTGCTGTTGGTTGACTTCTCCCATCATGTACACCTCGCGTCCCAGCGCCGAGGCAATGTAAATCACATCTCCGGGGCGGACATAAACATCCTCGGAGAAGTCATCCTTGGTCATGAGCGCCTCAAAGTTGACGGGGATTTTCTCGCCGTTTCGGATGAGCCAGCTGTCTTTATAGTTATGAATCGGAATCCAGCTGTCGTGGTATTTGCCGAGCGCAATGCCCTGAGCTTTAGCGATGGCCTGCCGGACGGTGGTGGGGGTGTCCAGCGGATAAATGCCGCCGTTTTCAACTTTTCCGAAGATGGCAAACCGGTTGGAGATGAACTTGGTCGGAATAATGGAGACCTCCGGATTGTTGAAGAGATGCCCCAGTTTTGACTCCATCTCCATGGCGACTTCTTCCGCCGTCCGGCCTTCCGCCGGAATGCCGGGCAGAAACCGGTAATAGATTTTGCCGTCCGGAGCAACCGGCACATTTTCGGCGATGGTGTCGCGCTGTCCGAAGACGCTGATTTCAACTTCGTCGCCAACCTGCAGACGCCGATCCTCGACGGTGTGCGGGATGAAATACTCCGGAGGGAACTTTGAGCGTTTCTGGGTGGCGGTGATCTGGTTGAGCAGATTGGAATAAGCGGCACTATTGGTCGCCGCAGAGGCCAGTCCGCTCAAAAACAGCAGAGCGATACAAAACGTCCGTTTACTTCTCATTGCTTTCAGATCCATCTTCAGTTTTTCTGGGCGGAATACGGTCTGTTTTCTCTGGCCACTTCTTAAAGGTCAGTTCGGTTTCTTCGGCCTGTTCTTCTTCCGGCTGAGGAATCGCTTCTTCCTCTTCTTCATTGCCGATAAGCTCCGGAAGGGGTTCGTCATCCGGCAAGTCGGTTTGATCCCGGACTTCGTCGGAGGGGCTTTCTTCATCGCCGATAAATTCCGGAAGAACCTCTTCTTCCAAAGGAATTCCTGTTTCATCTGTCAAAACGTCTTCGATGTCCTTTTCGGCATCTTCAGCCGCAGACGGTCCGGGTTTTTGGAAGAATGCGATCAGATCATCCAGCGGACTGCGCCGTTCGGCCAGATTGCGGATAATCCGCTGTTGCCGGACATCCTCAAGATAGTAGGGATCAACCCGGTTGAAGATCAGTGCCCGCGGTGCCAGCCCGCGGTCTTCGAGGAACTCCAGTCCGGCATCGGCGAGGCGGCGGTCGCTGACCGGCGAGGCGATGATGTAAATGAGCTCATCCTGGAATCCGGCGATTGTTCCGGCAATTGGATGGTCGAGAACGGACGGAGACTCGGTAATGATGAGGTCGTAGTTCTGCCGGAGCAGATCCCACAGCCGGGGCATGGCGGATCCTTTAGCGAGGTCGAGCAGATCGGCCTGCATGGTTTGCACACGGATCACGTCAACACCGTTTACGTTGGTGAGCATATCCGGCAGTTCGGCCTGTCCTTTCAGGTAATCCTCAATTCCCCTTTGGGGCCAGCCGGTCTCCGTCGCGCCGGGCAGGCAGGGATTCGGTGCGGCATCGAAGCCGACAAAGAGAACTTTGATATTCAGCGAGCTGTAATAGCGGGCCAGATTGAAAGAAAGCGTGCTTTTTCCTTCGCCGTCCAGCGAGCTGAAGAAGCCGAGGAGTTTGACCCGCTGTCCTTGAAGCACAACATTCAGCCGTTCTGAAATTTCGCGCAAGGAGGGCAACAGCAACTGATAGCTGTCGTAACTCGCCAGATGTGGGACCTCGATGATGGATGCCAGACAGGGAGCGTCATAGGCAGTCTCCAGCTGGTGCTGGGTGCGTATTTTGGCGTCGAGCAGTTCAATAAGCAGAACCACGGCCAGTCCGCCGAAAAAGCCGAGAATGAATCCGGAGATCGGGATGATTTTTCCGACCAGTGAGATCTTGCTGGCCTCAGCGGTTGCGGCGGGGTTGATCAGTTTGAAGTCGGAAAGGTTGGCCATCATGGTCAGCCGCGCTGATTCTTCGCTGGCTTTCAGCGCCTTCAGCGCCGCGTCCGTTTGAGCCCGTCTTTCCAGCAGAGCGGCGTATTCTTTTTCAAGGCGGGGTAAATCCTTGAAGCGGGTCTGAAGTTTATCGAGATCTTTCTTCAGGGACTCGACCTGCTGTGCGGCGACAGTCTCTTCTGAGCGGAGCTTTAGCAGTTCGCCTTCGAGCTGACCCTTCAGCGGATTTTTGACATAGGTGCGCTCGCGGGTCTCATCAAATGTTCCGCTCTGAAGTAGTTTGCGCAGTTCCTCCAGTTCGCGTTCCTGACGCAGGATTTTCGGATTGTCGGCGGCGTACTGGATGCGGGCCTGAAGCAGGGCGGCTTCGGCATTGGAAATCCGGCCCTTGAGGGGATTGTCTTCCTGCGCTTCGTTAAGCACCTCTTCCGGGAGCTCGGTGATCATCTTCTCGTAGTTTTTGATACGAACCGTCAAACCCTCATACGCCACCTGGGCGATGCTGAGACGCTCCGATGCCGCGTTAACGGATGAGAAATAGTTCTGATACTGCGTATTCAGCTCCAGCAGTTGGTTTTTGAGCTGGAATTCCTCGACGGCTTTCACAGCTTCGTTGAAGTTCTGCTCCGCGACCTGCCGGTTTGTTTTGTATTGCTCGTAAGCGGCGGAGGCCAGCTGTTTGTAGTATTGCTCATTATTGGCGATGATAATCTCGGCCAGCTTGTTAATTCCATCAACCGCGGTCTTCTCGCTGGGCATATCGCTGATGCGCAAAGTTACGATGTCAGACTTGCTTTGGGAATCGAACGAAACCTTCTTCGCCAGCGGTTTAAATCCGGTCGCCTCTTCCAGCGCCCTGATGTGCGCCGGCGCAAGGAACATATCGACCAGAGTGTCCTGAGAAAGCGGACGCAGAAGAAAAGACGATCCCTGGGTGTCGATCTGCTTCTGTGTCGGTTTTGTGTAGATGATCACAGACTCCGCAGACCATGTGATGCCTCCCTGTAAAGCGCGGGCCAGCGGCAGGAATAGAAGCAGCATGCCGAAAGCGGCCAGCAGGACGACCCAGAATTTGCGGTAAACGCCGCGAAGAATTTTGATGATATCCAGATTGCGGAAAAACTCCTGAAAAGAAGCTTCACGCCGGATGCTTCGTCCGGGGCGTGCAGTTTCCGACAGGCCAGCTCCGGGGATGGCCGCTTTCGACGGGCGCGCCGTGTCGCGGGCCAGTGTCGGAGGAATCGTGTTGAGATCGCTGAACTGATCTTTGATGCGGAACGAAGGCTCTTCCGCGAAGCGCGGCGGAACCAGAGCCGGCTCTTTCGGTTCAGAGATGTTCGCGGGCTGTTCTGCGGAGACAGCGGGACTTTCTTCTGCGGCAGTTTCCGTCAGGGGAAGGTCGGAGTCCGGCTGTTTTTCAGCGGGGTTAAGAGCATCACTCGGTTTGTCTCTCATAATTTTACATCCAGCTGTTTTGATTCATGCGTCCTAAATTTTCTTCCGGGCATACCGGGCGGCCTGCCGGCTCGGCGAATTGCCGGCGACCTTTTTATAGATCAGCCGGAGCTGTTTTCGCAAAACACGGAAAGCTTCGTAAGCAAACGCCGTCGCGATAATGGCTGTCTTATTACGCTTTTTGAGCGACGCTGGCAATAGAGGGATTGCGTATCCTTGCTCTTTGGCCCAGTCGATCAGCCGCATCACAGGCTCAAAAAACTCCAGCTTTTTCAGTGTCCAGAACTTCCAGTACTTCGGTGCAGGCCCGAGGTGGACGAGCCGGACCTCCGGATTGCTGTTGAGAAGAACTTCGCGGGCCGGCGGCGGATTGTTCGCAAACATCAGCCATGCGCTCAGGGCGAACTCGGCCGGCATATAGTAAGCGACATCCGTTTTGGAAGGGTTGTCATAAAACAAAACCTTTTCCATGAACGTCTGCCAGACGCGGGCGAATTCGAGATAATCCCGATGCAGGACGAGATTTCCGGAAAGAACGGTGGTATCTCTTGCCGGAGCTGTATTCTGTCCAATGTCGTTGCGCCATGTCCTGAGAAACTGTTCCGGAATACTTTTCCCGGTGTCGCCGGGCTGGCGGTAGTACTGAAAAATCCGCCGGTCTTCTTCCGGGGTGCGGGAGCGGGCGTAAAGAGCCGGTTCGGCGGGCGCGAGATAAGGCGCCAGATTTCCGGTCGCAATACAGTCTCCGTCAAGCAGGGCGATCCACGGCTCGTCACAGTCTTTTGCGGTCAGCAGAGCCTCACCTTTCAGAATGTCGGCGATAATGCGCATGGCTCCGGGTTTATCACTGCGGGGAATGGACGACTCGAAAACAAACACCTGATCGAATTGCGTGAAAAGCGCTTTTTCTTCTTCGGAAAGCGAGATGCCGAGAATGTGAATCCGCTGTCTCGGCTCAAAGAATTTCAGCGACAGAACCAGAACGTAAACAGGAATGACGAAATTGCTGTCGGCAATCACAGTCACAATCGTTTTTGGTTTGGTTTGCATGGGTTGCTAATGGTGTCTATTTGGCTCGCATATTGCGGGTTGTGCTCATGCGCGTCCAGTAAATTGGTTGTTGCCGGTCTTAATGTTTATTTCCGTCCACGAAGCCGATCCAGCGGTCTGTTCCGGTTTGAAAAAGATCCAGATGATGCATCCGGCGGGCATTCCATCCTGAGCCGTCCGGCGCTAAAAGCGGATTTTCCACCAAAGGACGTTCCGCATAGTCGTCCGGTGTGAGCGCGGTGATTTCAAAACCGAGCAACCGGTGCCCGTACCGGTCAAGGCAGTCCTGCGCGAAACGGATCAGCCGTCCGTTGATTTCTCCGGCCCGTCCGCCGCACCGTGCGCGGGTGCGGTCACCGGAGATGACGGGGTTTTTCGTATGAGCCTGCCAGGGGCCGGTCAGCTGATCGGCGTAGAAGATGTGCAGATTTTCATTCTGTCCGGTGCTGGCGAATATCCACCAGCGGTCGTTGTGCCGAATGAGGGTTGGATCCTTATATTCTCCCTTGATCAGGTCGGTTATGTGGGTCCAGTGCGTCGGAAACGGATCGGCGCGGTAGAGCCGGATCGCCCTGGCTTTATGGCTTTCCGGGATCATGTAATAAACGCCCTCCCACTTGAACACGTACGGGTAGGAGAGATGAAACGGCTCATTCAGCACGATCTGCCGGTACGTCCAGTTCGTGGTATCCGCGCTGGTGGCCAGCGCGATTTCTCCCTGACGGGTGGAAACACTGTCGACTTCGAAGAAAAGATGCCAGAGCCCGGCCTCTTTCACGGCAAACGGATCGGCGACCATCCGTGCGGCGGTGTCCGTAATGTCGCGGGCGCGCAGAACCGGTTTTTCCGGAACGCCCAGTTGGAAGGGGGTTGTTCCGCGGGCGATTCCGATAGACCACAGCTCCCGACGAAGCAGATGGCTGGCGCGGAGACGATCGGTGAAGTGCGAGGAGAAGAAACGATCAGCACAGAAGGCAGAAACCACCAGCAGGACAGCGATAAATCCGGCGGTACGCGCCTTTTTCATAAGCTGGTTCCGTTATCCGAAATGCTTTTCGATGTCGCGGACAATCATGCGGATCATGTCGGCGTTCACCTGATCTTTTTTCATCAGACAGGCGCGATCCACGGCGAGTTTGCAAACCCGGTTGATCTGCCGCGGGCATCCGCCGGAGAACGAAAAGAGAGGATCAATGCTGTCCGGATGGAAAATATCAGCCCGTTCCGCCCCGGCCGTCTTGAGCCGGTGTTCCAGATAAGGAATCATTTCCTCGTACCTCAGATTTTTGAGGTAGCAGAACATGCCCAGACGCTGATAGATCTGCGGCAGGGCGCTCAGCTTGGCCTTCAATTCCGGTTGTCCGGACAGGATAATGGTCAGCACGGATTCCTGCTGGTTGTAGTTGGTCAGACATTTCAGCTCGTCCAGACAGTCTTCGCTCAGGAACTGCGCCTCGTCCAGAATCAGGATCAGGTGTTTACCGATCGAAGAAACCTTGTTTTGCAGGAGCTGTTCAAATTCTTTCAGGAGGTAGTATTTGTCGTCATTTACCGCCGCTTCGCCTTTACCGCGGAGCTGTTGATTGATTTCTGCGACAATATGTTCAAAGGGAAGGTGGGCGGTGTGCAGTTTGATGGTCGTGTAAAGGTCTTTGCGCAGGCGGGAAGTCAGCACGTTCAGTACCATGGTTTTTCCACTGCCGATTTCCCCGGTCATGGCGCCCATGCCCATGCCGCGGTCTGAAACCAGATAGAGCAAACGGGCAAGCGCCTCTCCGTGCGCTTCGCTCTCATAGAAGAACTGAGCATCACAGTTCGACTCGAACGGCGGCTGTCTCATTTTCCAGAAAGATAGATATTCCATAAACCCTGCCTGTCTTTTGGCCGGTGAGAATAGAGGAAGATACTCATGGTTTGAAAGAAAAATTATAACTGATTGCACGGCAAATAATTCGCATCCGTGCGACAGCGGAGAGGGGGTAAGGCTTCCGCCGCTTGCTTATGAACGTGCTGAGACAGCGCTCAGGTAAGCAGTTCGACGGCGACTTTGATGACGGTTTTTTTGACCGGTTCCGGCCCCTGAGCGGTCGCAAGGCAGGGCATGTGCGCATCGTCGGGGAAGAAGACGAGAAACTGCCCCGGCTTCAGAACGACCCTCGCATGCGTCGCCGCCGGTTTTTCATAGAACTCGGCATCCTTGTCCGGATTGTACGGCTCGCTGACGGTCAGTCCGGCTTTTGGGAAAATTTCAATTTCCTCCGTACCGCTGAGTAGAACTTGAATGTCCGCATACTTGCGGTGGGTTTCAAGTTTGGCCGCGTCGCGCGTTTTAGTGGTGTAGGTGTCGACGCCAGCGAACAGGCGGTCGCCGTCCAGAATCCGCTTGCCGGGTTCACTTTCCGGCGTGAGCGTTTTCAGGAATTCAAAGGCCTGCTTCCATGCTTTGCCGTACGGGTAGAGAGCACTGTTTTGGATGGAGTCTGCAATCATGATTTTTCTTCGATGGTTGTTTGAGGGTGGATTGAGTGGACGAAAATGGCTTTACCTTCGCGGACGGCGGGGCAGTTGTGTTCGCATCCGCCGCATCCCCGGCACAGGTCGTCATTAACCGCCGGGCAGGACACGCCGTCGTTCATGATGGTTTCGATGGCCTGATAGGGGCAGAACTCGTCGCAGACCATGCAGTATTCTTTGTCGGCCCACGCCAGACATTTTCCTTTTATAACCCGGGCGACTCCGATTTTTGTGTGGCGCTTGGCGTCTTCGGTCAGTTTGCGGATGGCACCGGTCGGGCAGGCCTCGGTGCAACGGGTGCAGTATTCGTTGCAGACCCCTTTGTCGAAATAGAGTTCGGGTATGAAGAGTTCGCTGAATTTTCCGCCCGCCTTGACCCGGATGATATCCGCCGGACAGGCTTTGATGCAGGCGTAACAGCGTGTGCAGGTGGTGGCGAACTGTCCGGTCGCGCCGGGCGGCAGGATGGATTTCTGTTCTTCACCTTTTCCAAACTCTGGAAGCACAAGCGCCGCCGGAACGCCGATTCCGAGTCCGGCGAGGAACTGCCGCCGGTCGCGCCGGAATACGGTTTTGCCGGATTGAAGATTCAGGAGATCAAAGCCGTAGCCGAGCGGGCAGAGATGCGTACACCAGACCTGCGGCTGAAAAAAGCTGAGCAGAAGGAAAAACGGAACCAGCAGTCCGGGAATCCACGCCGACCACGCGCCGATCCGGCTGAAGGTGGACAGCGGATCGAGAAAAAGCAGGGAGGGAAGTCCGAGGAGCGAGGAGGAGAGGATGACCCAGAAGATCGCCGCGTTCAGACGGACGGGCAGTACCTTTATTTTCGGACTGATTTTCTGCGGCAGGCTGTAGAGCGTTCCGAGCGGGCAGAGCCACTGGCAGAAAAAACGGCCTTTCAGTAGGGCGAGCGCCAGCACCGCCAGCGGCGGAAGCGTCCAGAAAAGGCCAGCATACCAGCTTCTTTGCGCCAGTGATTCGGCGAACAGTGAAAGCGGGCTCAGCGCGGGGATGATCCGCTTGATCCAGACCGGAAACGGCCCTCCGAGGATGAAAAACAGCGCAATAATCAGCAGGGACAGGCGGATAATCCATCGGGCGGGTTTCATACGGCTCCTTTTTTCCGAAGAACGTCGAATACCTTAGACGAGTTCTATCAGTGAAAGAAACCGGAAATATTTTTCTTTTTATAAAATAAACCGATAGTCTCATGCGTCTTTAAGCGGTTACTGCGGGTTTTTGAAAGCGGCTCGAACAAACGGGGGAGTGTATGCATCAATGCCGGGGTTGGTTTCTGTTGGCGGTGGCGTTCTCTTTTAATCTTTTCGCTCAGGACGACGCCGGACGTCCGGTGACTGATGAGGAACGCGCGGCAAGACGGGCTCGTTTTGTTCAAATGATGCAGGAGCAATCAGGTTCTCCGGTTCCTGCCGGAGCGGCTGATCAGGCGGTAGCCACTCAGCGGAAAGCGGATGGCAGTGAAATTCAGACTGCCCGGCAGGCGGCTCCGGAGGCCTCCGAGGTGGCGGTGAACTGGGAAAATGTAACCCTGAAGGACTGTATCGAAGTTCTCTGTCGCGATCTGGGAATGGAGTTCGTTATTTCCCCTTCGGTGAACGTTTCTCAGGAGGTCAGCGTGCGGGCCGGTGATGTCACCCGCTGGACGGTTCAAGACAAGCAGGAGCTTTTCGATTCAATTCTGGAGACCGCCGGAGTTCAGCGGGTTCAGCGCGGACGCGTCTGGGTGTTTTCTCCTTCAGACATCCGTCCGGTGGTTGAAGCTTTCAAGGATGAAAAATACGGCGACGGCAAGCCGGTGATCGGCGTGATTAAGCTGAAAAACATTGATGCGCCTCAGGCGGAGCAGTTTTTGAATACGGTCGGTGGAAAGCCGCCGCGTGTTTTCGCCATGAAGGGCTCGCGGATGATTCTAGTTCTGGGGACACAGCAGTTCCTGTCGCAGATGGAAGAGCTGGTCAGACTGATTGATTTTCCGGCGGGCGTTTTAAATCCCTACACGCTCGAATCCGCCTCTTCGGATGACATTGCTAAAGAGCTTGCGGCGGTTTTTTATGGCCGGACCGGCGGGGACGGAGATCCTCTGCGGTTTATTTCGGTCGCCCGGCTGAATGTCGTGGTGGCTCATAATGTTCCGGAAAGCATGGTCGAAGAGGTGACCAAATGGGTGAAGCTTCTGGATCGGGCGGACGATGAAAATGAGCGGGTGACCCGCGTTTACCGCCTTCAGGTGATTTCCGCCGAAGCGACCGGAAAGACGCTGGATTCACTCTATTCGACACTTTACAAACAGACTCAGGCCGGAAAAAAACAGCAGTCGCTTTCTTCCGTCGCCGGCGGGAAGAAGACGGCGAATTCCGCCGCCGCTCCGGCGGTCAAACCGTCATCCGGCAACGCACAGGGCGGAGGGGCCGCCGCCCCGAAAGCGGATTCCGCTCCCGCTAAACCTTCATCCGGCGGCGAGGCGTCTAAAGCATCGCCGGATATGGACGAAGAGGCTGTCATCCTGTCGGATAAGGACACCAACACGCTGATCATTAACGCGACGCCCGATCAGCATCGCGATATCGAACGGACGATCATGGAACTGGACCGTCCGCGCCGTCAGGTGCTGATTGAAACGGTGCTGGTTGAAGTGACGCTGGATGAAGGAATGGATCTCGGCGTCGAATGGGCGGTCTCCAAAGGGATTTCCATTGAGGGCGAAGTCGCGCAATCCTTTAACCGGAACAATACGTCCGGCAACAACGACGGCTTTTCGTATCTGCTGAAGTCCAGTTCCGACAAGCTGGCCTTCATTCAGGCCGCGCAGAACGACAACCGTCTGCAGGTGCTTTCTTCGCCGACTGTTCTGACCCGCGACGGAATGCAGGCGCAGGTTTCTTTCGGTCAGGAAATTCCGATTCAGGAAAAGAGCACATCTGGAACAAGCAGTACGCGGGATAATTATTCGTACAGCTATCAGGATGCCAAAATCACGCTGACCGTTACTCCGGTGATTGATGACAACAAGATGGTCACGCTGAACCTTTCGCAAAGTCTGCGGCAGGTTCCGTCCGACTACACGCTGGAGGTCACCGGTGAAAGCGACGTAGTTCTGCCTCCGATTTTC
>JBIIYG010000061.1:0-4320 GCA_044346945.1 Pontiellaceae bacterium
TGCGAGCCAATGGCGGAATCTTTGATGAAAGATGGGGTGCTCGATTGCGGCACCCCGAAACTGCTGGAGATCCTGAAATCACAGAATGCTGATGGCGAGCGGATGCTGCCGGAACCGATCGGCAAACCATCGCTCTACCGTGCGTTCGGCAATTGGCAATTCATTGAAGATCTTCGCCAGTTCTGTGACCACCGCCTATTGGCATCCGTCAAGATCGAATCTGTCGATCAGCACCTTGAAGCATCAAGGCAGATGAAGACTGCTTTCATGTGCTCTATGGTTGCGATTCGCAAGATCGGTAACCACCCAGATGGATTCCCGATCCATGGCCGCGATCCCAATAATTTCTGGCCGCACTGCATGGGTTGGAGTGGTCATTTCTATGATCGCTCGGGCAAGTTGTTCTTTATCCTCAATAACACCAGTTGGCAGTCAAGGCCGATGTATAACGTGCCAGCCGAAGAGCTTGAGCGGTGGTACAAAGCCAAGCTTCTTACTGTGATGACCCTGGAAGAGATCGACCTGCCCGACTCCCCTCCCTTGATCGTGATTGAATGAGTAAATCCACGATGGCAAACGAGATAGCTTTGTATGTTGGTCCCGTTGTGGCTGCGATGGCTGGGGCTGTTGCTGCACTCTGGAAGCAGCAGGAGACACGCAACGCAAAGCAGATCGAGGACATGCGCCAGGATCTTGAAAAGTGCGCTCAGCAGTCCCACGAATGCTACGAGGATCGCTTGAAACTGAATCAATCCGTCGCTCGCTTGGAAGAGCGCGTCAACCAGTTGCACCCATCGGAAGGAGCCCGCTAAATGTCTTATAGGCAACTGGTTGAAAAGCTACCTGGTTGGGAGACCATGACGGAATCGGAAGCGGTTTCTGCCGCACTAGCCAAGAGCAAAACCTACGTCGATCCAGATCGCTGGTCGCTTCTTGGGATCGCATCAGTCATTGGCCAGATCAACATGCCGAGCCTGATAAATTTCCTTGAGGGAATCGGAATGGGTTGGGCTGTTGTGCAGGCTGGCGGTGCTGGCTTGCCGATCGGTGACGCGACATTGAACGCTGAACTGCGAGCGATTGGGCACCCGCTGTTGATTCGGATTGCCGACGCAGGCAGACGACCGGCGAGTCCTTGCGAACTTGAAAAGCTTGCCGAGGATCCGGTGAAGATTGCCGAAGGGTATCGAGCGGCGAAACTTGGTGCCATGAAGCACGAAAAGATTGTTGCTGCATCTCAGCGCTGGAATGAGTACAACCGAGAGATAAACAGGTGGGACGGCGACCCCGCGACGGAGCCTAGCCTGTGACTATCAGCTTCATCAGTGCAGCGGCAGCAGCATCGGATAGCGTTGCCATCGGTACGCATGCCGCAGGCGATACGATCATCACTTGGACTTTCAATGATGGCGTGGCGACCGCTCCAAGCCTGCCGTCTGGTTGGATCAACGTGTTTCCGTTGACTGGTTCGCTTACTGGTGTTCGGCTGGCCTACAAGGTAGCTCAGTCATCGAGCGAGACTAGCGGAACATGGACAAACGCTGACGGGATCATCGCCGTAGTCTATCGCCCAGCAGCAAGCAATGTGCTAGTTCCTGGTTTGGGTGCTGGTAACCTAGCGACATCGACCACCGTCAACTATGCAGCAATTGCGGTCGCGAACGATCGAACCAACACGGACCAATGGATCCTTGGATTCGCTGCGATGAGAAGCGACGCCAATGCATTGGAGACAGCACCAAGCGGGATGACGAACCGATCGAATTTGGTCGGAACTGGTTGGGAGATGGCTAGCCACGACACCAACGCGAACGCTTCATCGTGGGCATCCACAAACGTTTCAGTAACGAATAGTGCGACTTGGCGAACGGCGACGTGTCAGCTATTTGAACAGCCGTTCTACTCGGCAGGTGGCGGTGGCGGTGCGAGGATGGTAAACGTCAGGGGAGGAGCCGACCAATGAAGATCAAACGTGGTTCAACCTCCGTCCGCCGGCTGATCTTTATCGCTGATAGCTCCAGCACCACAGGGGCGGGGCTTGCCAACCTTACGCACTCAACAAGCGGGCTTGTGGCGTATTATTACGCAGGCGACCTCTCGAACGAGGTGCAAATCACGCTGGTCACTGCGACGCTTGGCACCTTTGCTTCGGGTGGTTTCGTCGCCGTCGACAACACCAATATGCCGGGATGGTACGAGGTTGGAATTCCCGATGCAGCTTTGGATGGTGGCAATGAAGTTTGCATCCAGTACCGCGGAGCCGCAAATATGGTGCCCGTCAACATCTACATTCAGCTTGATGCAGTGGACTACCAGACCGATGCGTTTGGAGCGCTCAAGCCAACCACGGCAGGACGCACGCTGGACGTTTCCGCTGGTGGTGAGGCCGGAATCGATCTTGCCAATGTGGGATCACCTACCAGTACGCTGGCCCTTAGCGGGACCACGATCAAGGCTGTTACTGATGCAGTTGCCTTGCCATCATCCGCATCGATCAACATCACCGGAAACATCACGGGCAATCTGTCTGGGTCCGTTGGCAGTGTTACTGGTTCCGTTGGAAGCGTGACCGGTAATGTTGCCGGATCAGTCAACAGCGTCACCAGCCCAGTTACGGTGGGGACTAATAACGACAAGACAGGCTACGCACTCACGCAGGCGTTTCCATCGAACTTTGCAGCCCTTGGAATCAATGGCTCAGGCCACGTCTCCCGTGTTACGCTGGTCGATACCACGACCACCAACACCGACATGCGAGGAACTAACAACGCGGCACTGGCCAGCAGTTGGACAGCTACCAGGGCGGGATACCTCGATTCCGTTTTGATCGCAGCGAACAGCAATCGCACTGTCCAGGTTACTGGATCACATCACGTAGCCGCCGACATCCACGAACTACAGCCCGCAGTTATTGACAACACCCACTTTGCCGCAGGTGCGATCGACTCCAATGCACTCGCAGCATCTGCCGCGACTGAGATTGCAACGGCTGTAGGTGCGCTAACGCAGTTGGTCGATCTGACAACGATGATTGTCAACGATGGCACGGCCACCGCTCGCTTCTCTACATCAGCTCTCCAGAATGCTCCAACTGGCGGAGGTGGAGGCGGAACCGGAACGGGAGCCCGAACTGTGGTTGTCACCGTGACGCTCTCAGCATCGCCCGTTGAAGGTGCAAGCGTTCGATTGACCAAAGCCGCTGAAACCTACGTCGGATCGACCAACGCTTCTGGCCAGGTCACGTTCAACATTGACGATGGAACCTGGACCGTTGCTATCACCTCACCAGGTGCTACTTTCGCTGGTGCGTCTCTGGTGGTCGATGACGATGAGACGGTCAGCTACAGCCTGACAGCGATCAGCATCACGCCAAGCCCGGCGACTCAGATCACAGGCTACTACACCTGTTACAGTCATCTGGGAGTGGTCGAGGCTGGTGTATCGATCACCATGCAATTGGTCGGGCTTGCTCAGGGTTCGGTAGGCTTGGCACTCGATAACCGGCTGCGAACCGTGACCAGCGACGCAAACGGTGTTGCACAGTTCACTAACCTATTCCCAGGGTGTCGTTACAAAGTCTATCGCGGCGCCGCTGAAAACAAAGCCTGGTACGTCAATCTGCCCGATACCGTGACGGGCGACCCAGTGGAGCTGGGATCAATCTATGGCGACGATGAATAGCGACCGCAAGGACAAGCTTGCCGAGCAGTACCGCGTCCACCGGGAGAAGATGGCGGAGCGGATGCGACAGCAGGCTAAAGCCGCCGCGGACATTGGCGAGATCCCGCCCGTTGGCGATCTAGTCCGCAGGCAGGAGGCGATGGACAGCCTCCGCGCTTACTGCGAGATTTACCGACCATCAGCATTCCACCTTGGCTGGTCCGATGACCACTTGCGAGTCCTTGAGCGGATCGAAACCACCGTCAAGGCTGGTGGCCTATTCGCGATGGCAATGCCCCGTGGTTCCGGCAAAACCACGATTGCTATCACCGCTGCCACATGGGCTCTGCTCTGTGGGTTCCGTCGCTGGGTATGTCTGGTGGGTGCCACTGAACCCAAAGCCCAGAAGCTTCTGAACGGTATCAAATCTGAGCTACGGTTCAACCCGTTACTCTTGGCTGACTTTCCCGAAGTCTGCTATCCGATCGTGCTGCTAGATGGCAAGCCAGCTCGGGCGAATTCGCAGACGTACCGAGGCAAGAATACCGCGATCCGCTGGCTGGCCGATAACATCATGCTGCCGACGATCGAGGGTAGCCAGGCTTCAGGATCACTGGTATCAGTTTGTGGTATCACTGGCGATATTCGAGGACAGCAGGA
>JBIIYG010000002.1:0-117983 GCA_044346945.1 Pontiellaceae bacterium
TGTCGTTGCCCACCTGTCCGATGTTCTCAAACAGGTCTTGTGGACACTGCGTTCGGGAATCTTCCTTCCTGATCGACGGGATGGAATCTCTGCATTTTTGTAAAACAGGGTTTTTCAGGGGCGACTATTTCGAGTCCGTCCAGTTCGGGCATCATGATGTCGGTGATGATCATATCCGGGGTTGATTTTTCCATTTGGGCGAGGCCGGATCGTCCGTTCGCCGCGGTTGTGACGTCGAACCCTTCGTTTTTCAAAAACTGTTCAAACAGACTCAGGATGGCGGCGTCATCGTCGATGATCAGTATCCGGGCCATAATAGGGTTCCTTTCAATTGAGACCTGAAATGGTTTCGTGCACAGCGGCCAGCAGGCCGGTCACGGTGAACGGTTTCTGTATAAAGTGATATCCTTTGCTTTCGAGATCGACCCAGCGTTCGCGGTGATCGCGGTAGCCGCTATAGAGCAGAACCGGAAGATCCGGATATTTCTGACGGAGCTGGTCGGCCAGATGGAGCCCGGTTTTTCCCGGCAGAACCATGTCGCTGAAAAGCAGGTCAAACGGCGCAGGGTGTTCTTCAAGATGCTGTAACGCCTCTTCGGCGCTGTGGACAGCGACGGTCTGATATCCGGCAACCTGCAGAATTCTCAGCACCATGTTTCGCATGTCCGCGTCATCCTCAACCAGCAGGATGGATTCGCCGCCTGTTTGGCCGGAAGTGTCCTTCCCGTTTTTTGAGGAAGGCCCGGTGGCGGGCAGGTAAATTTTAAAAGTGCTTCCCAGTCCCGGTTCGCTGTAAACGCTGATCCACCCTTTGCTTTGCTTGACGATGCCGTACACCACGGGCAGTCCGAGGCCTGTGCCTTTGCCGACATCTTTGGTGGTGAAGAACGGTTCAAACAGGTGGTCTTTTACATCCTGACTCATACCGATGCCGGTATCGCTGACGGAGAGGCAGACAAATGTTCCGGGGGCGGCCCGGGGCATCAGTTCGGCGTCGCGGTCTTTGAATGTGATATTTTCAGTGGTGAAGGTCAGCCGTCCGCCGTCCGGCATGGCATCGCGCGCGTTGACGGCCAGATTCATGATGACCTGTGTCATCTGTCCGTGGTCGGCGGAAACCGGATTCAGGTCAGGAGCCAGATCAAACTGTAATTCCGCCGTTTCGCCCAACAGCATGGCGAGGAGCACTTCGGAGTCACGGATGGTTGCGTTAAGATCGAGTTCGGTCCGGTTGACCGGCTGTTTGCGGCTGAAGGCCAGAAGCTGACGGGTCAGATCGGCGGCGCGTCCGGCGGCTTTATGGATTTCAGACACATTCCGGTGTTCAACGGTTTCCGGCGGCAGACGCCCCAGCAGGATTTCGCTGAATCCGAGGATCGCCTGAAGAATGTTGTTAAAATCGTGGGCGACACCGCCGGCGAGCTGGCCGACGGCTTCCATCTTCTGGCTTTGCTGGAACAATTCTTCGCGAACCATTTCCTCTGAAATATCCCGCTTAATCGCGGCGTAGCCGATAATTTTTCCTTCATCGTTTTTCACCGGAGAAATCGAGGCGTCTTCTGTGAAGAGATTTCCGTCCTTGCGCCGGTTGATAATCCGTCCTTCCCAGACATTTCCTTTCCGGAGGGTGTCCCAAAGGTTGAAATAAAACGCTGTGTCATGCCGTCCGCTCTTGAGGATGTTCGGGGTTTTCCCGAGCGCTTCCTTCCGGCTGTAGCCGGTGATTTTTTCGAACGCCGGATTGGCGTACTGGATAACCCCGTTGATGTCTGTGATCATCACCGTTTCCGGCGACTGTTCGATGGCGGTGGAGAGTTGGCGGAGTTCGTCTGTCCGGCGTTTTTCATCGGCAATAAACCGTGCCTGTTGAAGATTGAGATAGGCGGAGGTCGATAACTGATTAACCAGCGAGAACAGGACTTTGGCAATCTGTTTGAAATGTTCTTCGGACATGACCGGCAGTTTACGGAAAGCATTCAGAAAGGCTTCTTCGTCTGCGCCGATCTCTCTGGCGTACTGCAGGGCCTGTTCTTCTGTATAGGTTTCGTCTCTCACCTGACCGGCTGTCCAGTTGGCCACGTGTTGTCCGGCGATGACAATATTGACGCACGCATCCCACAGTCCGGCGCTTTCACAGCGCATTACGGTTATTTGTCCGGGGGTGATTTTTTCCAGAATCTTCTCCGACCGGCGGCAGTTGGCACAGCCAAGCTCAGTCGCCCGGACGATTCTGCACAGGCTGGTGATATTTTGCGCAGAAATTATCTCCGTTTTATCCGGTAGAAAGATAGCGGAGGCCACGCCGGTGGCATCGGAAAATTCATTGAGAATCCGACTAAGCTCCTTCCGGTCGAAAAGCTCATCAAATGTAAACGCGTCGGCCTGATCCAGCGGGCGGGTCAGAGACACAATCCGTTTTTCAATGGCCTCATGCATCCGTTTGCGTTCTGTGATATCCCACGAGATGCCAATGATTCCGGCTATGTTTCCGTCCTCATCGAACCGGGGAACCTTGGTTGTGAAATGCCACACATTGCCGGACTGCTCTTCTTTTTGAATTGGCTTCCCTGTCTGCATCACGTGAATTTCGTCCCGCCGTTTCTGTTCGGCCTGATCGGCGGAAAAACGGTCGAAGTCTGTTTTGCCGATAATCTCTTCTTCGGATTTATTCCAGAAAGCGGCCATTGCCCGGTTGGCTTTTACAATATGACCGTCGCGATCCTTGAAATAGACCGAGGCGGGAACGGCTTCCATGAAGGAGTCAAAAAGATGCTGTTCGAACTCGATATGTTTCTGGTCTTTCTTGCGCTCGGTGATGTCGTGCGCGAAAGCAAAATTATATTCCTTTCCTTCAAACACCATGAAGGTGGCATGGATTTCGACCGGGAATATCCGTCCGTCTTTGGTGCGGTGCCGGGTTTCAAAACGCAGGGCTCCCTTTTCTTTCAGCTCCTGCCAGTGCTGGCACCATTGTTCATCGGCGTAGTCCGGATCGATGTCCCGCACCGTCATTCCAAGCAATTCTTTTTGGGAATACCCGAGCTCCTGACAGGCCGACAAGTTGACATAGACGATGGAGCCGTCGGGATTGATCCAGAACGTGGCGTCGGCGGAGTGATCCAGAGCGAACTGGGTCAGAAGCAGACTGCGTTCAGCTTTTCTGTGATCTTCGATAACGCTGAGCAGAATCTTTTGTGACAGGTCGGCTTCCTGGATTTTTTTCTGCTGTTCATCCTCCTGCCGGAGTCGATCGGTGATGTCTTGAATGAAGGAGCAGGAACGGATTTTTCCTTCGATAACAATACTTCCGTTTTGGAGTTCGATATCGCGAATGGACCCGTCAGCCAGCCGGTGCCGGTCCCGGCAGATTTTATGGGCGCTTTCCGGCGGCTGAAGGGTTTTTCCCTGATCAACGGAAAGCTCGGGAAGACGCATGGTTTTTAGTTCAGCTTTGGAGTATCCGTAAAAACGCACCGCCGCAGGATTGGCATCCATGATCAGGCCGCTTTGCGGGTCGGTAAAGAGCATGACTGCACGGTTGTTCTCAAAAAGATCCCGGTAGGACATCTCAGTGTGAACCAGGGTGCTGAGGGTATGACGGTAGATCATATTTCTCTGCAACAGCAGGGCGATGGCCGCCGTCAGCAGGGGATAAAGAATCAGAACGGGTGCGGCGATGCCGGACATCACCCGAAGCGCGATGGGCAGTGGCATCAGAAACATCAGCGCCAGCATGGCCAGATGAGCGGTTACGCCGAGCGTATAGAGTGCCCGCCAGGAAATTTTTTCCACGTTTTTATGAAAGCCGTGCCGCCAGATTAACCCGATGATGCCTGTTGTAAAAATGACAGAAATGCCGGTCCACATGGCTGTGCCACCCTGGTAAACCCGCAGGGCGGTGGTCATCAGCATAGCGATGCATAGAGGAACGGTTCCGAAGAAAAGTCCGGTAATGCACAGCAGTACCGAGCGTGTGTCAAAAATAATACCTTCCTCAAACCGGTAGGCCGCCAGCATCAGTCCACAGCCCAGCATGCCGAGAATTAAGCCCGCGGAGATCTGGAGCCGGAGTTTTTCCCTTGAGGAATCGGTGTTGCGGGTGAAAAGGGCATAAACCGTTGCAATGGTAATCAGCAGTGCGCCGTTGTTCAGCAGTGCAAAAAAAATGTTGCTGTTCATACTGCTGTGTTTCCGTACTTTGGTTTCTGTCCGAGCTGTCCGAGCAGAAGGTTGACTTCCTGCTTGAGTTCCAGAACGCGGGTTTCACGTCCGGTCACGGCCTGATTCCAGCGGCTCAATTCCTCCATCTGCGACTGGATTTTGTGCGCCGACATTCTCTGATCGGTGATGTCCCGGTTTATGCCGATCATTCTTATCGCCACACCGTCTTCATTTCTGACCAGTTTTGCATAGGCGCGGATGTGGCGGATCTCTCCGTCTGGGCGGATAATCCGGAATTCTGTGTCAAAATCCTTATCGCCCTGCTCAGCGACAGAAATTTCTGCAACGGCCCGTTCCAGATCGTCCGGATGGACGTATTTCCGCCACGCCTCATAACAATTTGTGAAATCACATTCTTTGATTCCATACAGTTCAAACATCTGCCGGTTCCAGATCAGCCGCCCGCTGACAATGTCACGATCCCACACTCCGATTTTTCCGGCAAACACGGCGACCTCAAGCCGCTCCTCGCTTTCCTGAAGCTCGGCGGTGCGCTGGCGGATTATTTTGCCGAGCAGAATATGCCGGTTGGAAAAAGCGGCGACCAGCATGGTTAGAAAAACGGATAGAGTGAGCCCGATAGACAGGGCGATTTTCGTCTGAAGAAGGGGATATTCCGCCAGCCATTTCCGGTCCGGAGTGATCACGATCATGTAGCTTTTTCCGTACAGATAGTTCGGGATGGTCGCATGAAGTCCGGCTTTCAGCAGGCGCCAGTCGGAGGGTTCCGTCCGCCCGTCTGAGCAGGCGATCCACTGGGGAACTTCCCCTTCCTTCAGCTGGAACAGGTTGGCGGTAAGGCCGGTCGCGTCTTTCTCAAATGAATATCGCGCGGGATTCAGCACGTTCGGCGATAGGATACAGCCGAACAGTCCTTTCCGGTGTTTTTCGTAGATGGGTTTAAACAGAAGAATGCCGGTCGGGCCGGATCCCGAAGACAGCTCAATCGGGTCGGCGGCGTTCACCCAGCGGGAAAGCATGGCGGTAGAGATGGCTTTTTCAGCGGAAGGTATGGATGCAAGGTTGTATCCGGTCAGGTTTTCAAAGGTTGGAATGGAGGTCTGATAAAGCACTGGATAAAGGAGGCTTGTGGAAGGACGGGACTCCTCTCCGCCGTTCCGGTTCCGGATGAAAAATTCAGGCAGGTTTTCCTGCCGCGCGGCGGCTTCAAAATGTTGCGCGCTGTCCGCCGGAACCTCAGGAATCCAGAGGCAGGCCTGAACCGGCGCGGTCAGCAGGAAGGGCGTGGTGAGAATCCGGAAATCTTCCCGGTCAATGCGCTCCTTGATTCCGATGGCGGACGCGATGATGTTGAGTCCCCGGTTGACGTACTGAAAGTTCGCTGAAATGGAAGCCGCTTTGGTGTTGGCGAGAATACTAAAGGATTTTTCCCGGAGCCTTTTGTCAACGTCGTGGAAATAAAAGCCTGCGAACAGCGTCAGAATCAGTGTGGCCGCGGCGCATGCGACGGTTTCGATATGATGCAGTCTGGATTGGGCATCATGGGTTTTCCGGTCGCGGATCCGGATCAGAATGAATCCGGAGGCCTGAATGGCAATCAGTGTCAGCGCGATAAGAATCGGTTTCCACTGAGCTTTTCTTATTTCCGACCGCCAGACCGAAGCGTTTTTGTCCAGCTTGACCGCCAGATAGACCTGTCGGGTTACGGGGTCGGCGATCGCCGCTGTGGCGGTGACACATTCTTTGAACCGGCCGTTGTCAGGGCCCCGGACCGTTGTTTGTCCTGTGCTGAAGATTCCGAAATCCTCACTGCACGGATTGCTGAAAACCGTATCGGGTTTCAGGGCGCGCGGATCATCCGGGCTCAGGCTGTCTGTTGCGGAAACCAGCTGTCCGTTCCGGAGAAACAGCACATAAAGCCGGTCGAATCCGACGGCATCGGCGTAGGTTTTTGTCCAAAGCTTCATCAGGTTGTACTGATGACCGCGTGTGAAATCGGGCGTGGTGGCAATATACCGGGCCGCCAGAACCGAAATTCTTGTCGAAACAGTTTCGGCTTGGCGTGCCAGATTGTAGCGCATGTGCAGGTCGGCTTTTTCGCCGGAAAGTTTGGCCAGCCACAGCCCGCTGGTCAGAATCAGCAGAGAGGAGAGACACAGAAGCCGGTAGGGCGCACGGTTTTTAGACGGGCCGGCCGCTGGAACTTCTGTTTTTTTCTGTTTCATCAGATCGCTCGGGAGAGATGGAATAATCTTCTCTTTGGCCGGAGCTTAAAGACTGGTTTTTTAAAAAGCCAGTCTTTAGAGGGGGCCTTGTCTCTTCAAATCCTTTGTTCGGTCAGTTCATGATGAAGTTTTCGAGCATCTCTTTGAGCCGCACAAGTTGGATTGGTTTCGTGAGATAATCATCCATGCCGGCGGCGAGTCCGCGTTCCCGCTCCTCGTTCGCCGCGTGGGCCGTCATGCCGACAATCCGCGGGCGCTTTCCGTTTCCGAAGAACCGGATCAGTTCTTCCGTGGCGGTCAATCCGTCCATACGCGGCATTTGAACATCCATCAGAACGATGTCGTATTTATTTTTCTGCGCCATTTCCAGCGCCTCGATGCCGTCGCGGGCGAGGTCCGCCTGATATCCGAGTTTTTCCAGCATGCGCAAAGCCACCTTCTGGTTGACCGGATTGTCCTCCGCGACCAGCAGTTTCAGCGGGCTGGCGGCGGCCTGCGCACGAACCGTGGATACGACCTCCGTATAGTTTCCGCCTTCTCCCTGCAGAATGTTGGAAATATTCTGATAAAGCTGAGCCGGCTTGACCGGCTTGGTGAGGTAGGAGGAGATATCCAGCGCTTCGTCCGGTCTCTCAAGTCCGAGCGAGGTCAGCACAATCACCGGAAGCTCCGCCGCACTGCGGCGGGTGCGGATTTCCCGGATCAGCATCGCACCGTCCATTTCCGGCATCTGCATATCGGAGATCATCAGGACATATTCCCGGCCCGACGCGATGGATTCGAGCGCGGCGTGAGGCGTGTTGAAAACCACCGGATTCAGACCCCAGCGGACCAGCTGGGCGGAAAGGATTTTCAGGTTGGTTTCGTTGTCATCCACAATCATGACATCGCGGTTTTTTATATCAAACGCCCGCTGGTCTGCGCGGATGGTCCGAATCTGTTTGGCGGCCGGTGTGCGGAGGGTGAAGAAAAAGGTGGAGCCCTGACCGGGAACACTTTCCGCCCACATGCGGCCACCCATCAGCTCGCTCAGCTTCCGGCTGATGGTCAGCCCGAGCCCGGTTCCGCCGTACTGCCGCGTAGTGGACGCGTCGGCCTGTGTGAATTCCTGAAAAATCTGTTCGAGTTTATCGGCGGCGATGCCGATGCCGGTGTCACGAACCGAAAACCGGATTTCGTGTCCCTGTTCCAGCGCGGTGGCGGTGATGGAAACACAGATTTCGCCCCGATGGGTGAACTTGACCGCATTGCTGAGCAGATTCAGCAGAATCTGGCGCAACCGCCCTGCGTCGCCGCGGATCACCGCCGGGACATTTCCGTCCACTTCATACACCAGTTCAATGTCCTTTTCGGCGGCTTTGGAAACCATCAGATCCAGCGTGCCTTCGACGCACTGGTTCAGGTCGAAGTCCTGCTGTTCGAGTTCCATGTGCCCCGCTTCGATTTTTGAAAAATCGAGCACGTCATTGATCAGCGAAAGCAGGGCTTCGCCGCTGACCCGGATGATATTGGTGAACTCCCGCTGTTCTGCGCTCAGGTCGGATTCCATCAGCAGGTCGGTCATCCCGATCACCGCGTTCATCGGCGTGCGGATTTCGTGACTCATGTTCGCCAGAAAGGAGCTTTTCGCCCGCGCGGCGTTTTCGGCGATTTTACGGGCCTCGTGTAACTGTCGATTCAGTGCAAAAAGACGCAGAAGCAGCACGAAGAGAATCAGCAGCAGGCAAAGCAAAGCGCTGACCTGCGGCCAGTGCTGGCGGATGGCCTCAAGAAGCGAAACCTTTCCGTAGTTTTCAAAAGGCCGGACCCGTAACGCTTTTAGGCAGTCATCAACCAGTGTGTAATCCATCGGCACCAGCCATCCGGCAATTAAAGCCGAGCGGGCCGCCTGACTGTCGGCGGGCATTTGCAACAGAGCAATGGCCGCTTCTTGCGCCAGCAAATTGGGTGTGTGCGCGGCTTTGGCCATTGGCCATTCCGGGTAAAGTCGGGAGCTGTGGAGGAACGGGAAATCCTTACAGAAATTCAGTTGAGGACAGGGAATAAGTGCAAACCGATTGAGATCGATCTTTCCTTGAAGGGCCATCCGTTCCAGCGTGTCAGTTCGGGCGACTCCGGCATCGGCCTGACCATTTAGAACCTTTTGCACAACCTCATCATGAGTCTTTGCAAAAATGAGATTAAAGTCACGGATAGGTTTGAGTCCGGCGGCCTCAATCTCGCGTCTGCCAGCCAACCAGCCCCCGAAAGATGTCGACTCAACCGCTGCGACGGTTTTTCCCTTCAGGTTTTTCCATTCCGGTTGAGGGCAATTTTCTTTCAGAAAAAAAACGGCACTGCCGAAGACCGCGCTGGCCTGTCCATTCGGCCCCAAATTGTTCATCGTGCACATTCGGCGTGCGCCGTATTTAATCGCCAGTTCGCTGTATATAGCCGAGTTGGCCAGCAGAAACTCGACCTGCTGCTTTTCGGCGGCTTCAAAAATCTGTTCAAAATCCAGAGGGACAATTTCAAACGAATACTCAGGAATCTTCTCTTTCAGATAAGCCGCAGTAGGCGACCACTGAGTCAGGCACTGTTCCGAACCGCGGTGAGCCAGCACGCCGATCCGAATCGTTGCGCCTTCGCAGAGCAAAACGGTGAAGCAGAAAAATAGAATGGATCGACGTATTTTTCCCGACATAGGTTCTCCTTTACGGTGCTGAAATACGGCCTTGAGTGTACGCATTTTAAAAAAAACGGCAAGCCCACTGGAATAAACCAGAGGATTCGTTAATAAATCACGAATAAATTCTAGGTTGACGCTCACTAAACACCTGCAATAACGTACGCATTTGTGGGGAGAGGCGTATGTATTTCAAATGGATGTTATTGATTCAAATCGCCGCGATGTCTGCCGTGGCGCAGACCACCTATGTTTCTTCAGATTTCCGGGGCGGCACCGCCTCCGATTGGACGATGGTAACCGGAGCTGGCGACGGGCCCTCGCTAACAGCCGCTACAGGCATTGATCCTTCCGGGCAGGGCTGGATGCGATTGACCGGCGACAAAGACTGGCAGTCATCCTTTGTTTACTACAACAAGGCTGTTCCAACTTCGGGCGGTTTACAGTTCATGTTTGATTTTGTGATCTGGGGGGCCGAGTCAAGCCGTGCGGACGGGCTTACTTTGGCGATTTTTGATGCGAAAGTTACTCCCGCGGCGGGGGCTTATGGCGGCTCCCTCGGCTATGCCCAGCGTTCTGGCATTAATGGATTGGCGGGAGGGATCGCCGGATTCGGATTTGATACCTTTGGAAACTATTCGAATCCCAATGAAGGCCGGATCGGTGGCCCGGGACAAAGGGCAAATTCAATTGCGATTCGCGGATCTATGGGCGCGACTCGAACCAACGGATACGAATATATAACAGGCGCAAATAATTTGAGTGCATTTTCAACCCGGACGACCAATCGTTTGAATGCCACGGTTCATACGGTTCGTATTACGATTCCGACCGACAAGAGAATTTCCATTGAGTGGAAAGCAGAAGGCGAAGACTGGGTAACTTTGATCGATGAACATCAATGTTATTTGAACTGTCCGGATGAAGTCCGCTTTGGATTCACTGCCGGAACAGGTGCTTTAAGCAGTAATCAGGAAATCCGTAATTTTTCCGTGACATCGGTTGATGCCATTCCGGAACCGGCTGGAGTTTTTATGATCAGCACGGTATTGATCGTCGGCTTTTGGATCCGCCGACGGTTCATGGAATGAACAAACCCTTCGGTTGCAAACAGCAGGCCGGAACGGTATGGTTCCGGCCTTTTGATTGAAAGGAAGGTTTTGTATGAACGTTTTAGTTGCTGGCGGAGCGGGATATATTGGAAGTGTAACGACGGAGATGCTTTGTGATAAAGGGCACGAGGTAACGGTTTTTGATAACCTTGAGCGCGGACACCGCGAGGCCATCGATCCGCGCGCGAAATTCATTCAAGGCGACCTGCGCCAGTCAGAAACCATCGAATCGGCGCTCAAAAGCGTAAAGCCGGACGCCGTCATTCATTTCGCCGCCTATATTGAAGTCGGCGAATCCATGGTTGATCCGCTTCCTTTCTTCGAAAACAACGTCAGCGGTTCGCTCAACCTGATGAGGGCGATGGTAGAGGCGGACTGTAAAAAGCTGATTTTCTCCTCCACCTGCGCCACATACGGGACTCCGGAGCGGGTTCCAATGGATGAAACTCTGCCTCAGCGTCCGGAAAGCGTTTACGGCGAATCGAAACTGCTCTGCGAAAAAATCTTCCAGTGGGCCCAGCAGATTCACGGCGTGGAATGCGTCTTTCTGCGCTACTTCAACGCCTGCGGCGCCACCGCTAAATACGGCGAGGATCACAGTCCGGAATCCCACCTGATTCCGCTCATCCTTCAGGTGCCGCTCGGCAAGCGTGAAAAAATCTATATCTTCGGCGACGACTATGAAACGCCCGACGGAACCTGCATCCGCGACTACATTCACATCCGCGACCTCGCTCAGGCTCACATTCTCGCCCTCAAACCGGGCATCACCGGCGCATTCAACCTCGGCAACGGCGACGGCTACTCCGTCAAAGAAGTGATTGAGGTCTCCCGCGCTGTCACCGGTCATCCGATTCCTGCCGAACTCAAGCCGCGCCGCGCCGGGGACTGCACCCGCCTGATTTCCAATTCCGCCAAGGCCAAAACCGTGCTGGGCTGGAAGCCGGAATACGCCGACCTGCGCTCAATTGTTGAAAGCGCCTGGAACTGGCACAAAGCCCATCCGAACGGGTACGCAGATTAAACTGCGCAGGGGGCCGGGCGGAACGAGCGGACGGCTGAGGACAGCCGTCCCTACCATAGGGAACGATGTTGGGTAGGGCGGTCTGTCCCCAGACCGCCGGAATGAACGGACGGTTGAGGGCATCCGTCCCTACCATTGGAAAAGTGGCAGGTTGGTCGGGGACGGCCAACTTTGTCTTTGGAGCAAGATGGACTTGCCGGTTCGTAAAACATTGCCTCATGACATGCCTTCTTGGGTGGCGGATGGGGCGGACTATTTTGTGACGATCTGCACACAGGTGCGCGGCAAAAATCAGCTTTGCAGTCCGGATGTCGCGGATAGGATTCGGGCCGGGTTCTCGGCGTATCAGCAAGCCGAGCGGTGGCATGCCCATCTTGTCCTCTTAATGCCTGATCATCTTCATGCGATCATCAGCTTTTCTCGCGAACCCGGGATTAAAAAATCCGTGTCGGCATGGAAGCAATATCTGGCGAGGGCGAGCGGAATCAGATGGCAGAGGGATTTCTTTGAACACCGATTGAGATCAACGGAAGAATTTTTTGAAAAAGCATCGTACATTCGGCAAAATCCGGTTCGTGCCGGTTTGGTATCATCTGCCGAAGATTGGCTCTACGTTTGGGATGCAAAAGATCTAGGTAGAGCGGCCTGTTCCTAAGCCTCGGGAATGGGCGGACGGCTGAGGACAGCCGTCTCTACCTATGGGGAACGATGTTGGGTAGGGCGGTCTGTCCCCAGACCGCCGGAGGTTGAAAAGAGTTTGAGCTTGGCGGACGGATAACGGCGGGTAAACTCACCGGCGAACTGACAGGAGCATGAAAGCTATGAAACGACGCTGGCTGGCGATGCCGAAGTATCTCAACACACTGCTGGGTTCTATACTGGTGGTCATGGTGGTTCAATACGCTCTGCTGACCGGTCTGGTCCGTCCGGTGCATCTGGTTTTTCAGACGATGCAGGTTTTCTGCTACCTGCTTCTGGTCATGGCGATCTTCCGGGGCTTCATTCAGCGTTCCCGGCTGGCGTGGCTGGTATCGCAGATCATGCTGGCGGCGTTATTCGCCTTCTCCCTTCTTTTCACCGTGATCAGCGCGATTTTTTCTCTGAGGAGTCAGGGGCTCTGGATTATGCTCGGCGCGGCGGTGGTTACGGCGGTTTTAAACGGACTTCTGCTGGGATTCCTTTTTTCACTGCCGGTCTGCGACTATTTCAGTCCGCGCGACAAAGAACAGTAGCGCAAGGATTGCTCCAAATGTTCCGTTCGCAGGCTTGATGCCGCGGCGAAGTCCTTCTACTATCCGGCTATGCACGCGATCAGTCAGGAGTCTCTTGATGAAGCTGTTGCCGCGGTCAGAAAAGTCTGGCCGCAGGCAAGGCCTCGATTCGGAATTATTCTCGGCTCCGGCTGGGGCGGGGCGGTCGCCGATTTTTCCATCAAAGCGTCGTTGAACGGTTCGGAAATTCCAAACTTTGGCAAAGCCGGCGCGCCGGGACACGCCGGACAGCTTATTTCCGCCGAGCACGCCGGAACGGAACTTTTTATTTTTCAGGGCCGCCGGCATCTTTATGAAGGCGAAGGCTGGATGCCCGTCGTTCTGCCGGTTTGGATTCTGAAGCAGTTCGGCGTACAGACGGTTCTGCTGACCAACGCCTCCGGCGGTATCCGCGGGGATTTGAAACCCGGTTCACTGATGGCCATCGAAGATCATATTAATCTGCTCGGCGACAGTCCGCTGATCGGCCCGCACCGTCCGGCGTTCGGTGAACGCTTCCCCGACCAGACGGAGGTTTACCGGAAGGATTTGCTTCAGACGCTTTTAGACGCCGGGGCGGATACAACGGGTGTTTATCTGGCGACATCCGGCCCGTCATTTGAAACTCCCGCTGAAATCCGCGCTTTCCGTGCGCTGGGTGCTGATGCGGTCGGCATGTCCACGGTGCCGGAAGCGGTTTTCGCCAATGCGCTGGGAATGAAAGTCGCCGGACTTTCATGTATTTGCAACCGGGCGGCGGGACTCGGCGATGAAAAACTCAGCGGAGAAGATGTCATCCGCACAGCAAACGAAACCATGCCGCGCATGCGCAACGTACTGGCAGGCTTTGTTTGCGCTCTTGCTGGCTCAAAGTAAAAAAGCGATCCGGCCGGCCGGATCGCTTTTCATGTTACCGATCTAGAGATCGGATTGGTTTATCAGATGGCTGTATGCTTCAACGGGGCCTCCCGACAGACAGCATTCAATGATATCTCTGCCGGTTTTATCGAGATCCGGCTGAAGGAAGTTTTTCAGTTGTGCGCGGAAGAAATCCGTCAGGATTTTCGCCCCCTTGTCATAAGCTTCGGGGCCGACTTCGGGCTGGGTGTCAACTTGAAGGAATGCGCGTGGAACCATCACCCCTTCAATTCTCATGCTTTGCAGGGAATAGCCCAGCAGAGGACAGCGGGAGGGGATGATCTGGTCTGTGTTGAAGTGCGCATGACCGCGTCGGGCGAGGTAATCGCGAACCAGCCATTGCGGCATAAACCCGGTTTCCCATGCTCCGATGTGCTGGTTGGGAACCAGTACATAGCGCGTGGTGGTAGATGCCTGGAATTGTTTCAGCAGGAGATTTGCCTGAACCACCTTTCTGCCGGTCGAAAACGGCCAGTAACTTCCGACTCCTTCACTGCTCATAGAGTCGTCGCCGACGATGCTGGGGTTGGCGTGTCCGCGCGGTGCCACCAGTCGCCAGAGCCAGGCCAGCGCCGGCGGGAGGATGTGAGCCAGACCGATGATCCCGTAGTTGGGTTTTTGTGATGTGCAGGGAGGGGTGCGGACGCCAAACGAGCGGATATCGATTCCGACCTTGTTGTTGTCAACATTCGGCACGACGCTCCGGGGGAGGATAACTCTGGGGTTCGGACAGGAAGAGCCCGGTGCATCCTGAATGTGATTCCAAATCAGCGCGTCACTGCCGACAACGGCATCAATATTCAGAAACAGCAGAGGCCGGCCGGAATGGATCGTTAATCTTTCCAGGTCAGGATCGGTGCCGTATTGTTTAATGTGATCTACCCGGACAAACCAGGCGTCCTCAGCATCCGTCAGATACAGTTTGTTATCATTTTCCTGAAGATCCGGATGGCACAGTCCCATGTCATCGCAAACCGGATGGAGGTCGCAGGTTCGCGTGATTTCCAGATAACGGTTCTCTCCGGTAACGACATTTTTCCCCAGCAGTAAACGACCGTCGGGTATGCGGTGAGGCTGTTGAAGCATCTCACTTTTGCCTCCTCCGCTGGCTCCTTCGTGCATAAAGACCACTTCGTTGTCGTATGGCGTTACAACCCGGACGGCCGAGCAGTGCGCTGTAACCCAGCCCTGCTGTTCGCCCAACTCAATCAGCGCGCCATAGACCCCTTTTTTCGCGCTCGGTCCGGGATACAGGTTGTACGAAAAGATCTCATGGATATCGCCACGGTTATGCACCACAACCTGTTTCCCATCGAAGTGGGTGTGCCGGAACGGGGGTGCCACGTAGATGATCATCTTCGGCTTGAATTCGCGATCCAGCGTTTCCAGATCGACGATGCCCTGAAGGAGTCCGAGTCCAAAGGCAAAGAACCCCGCATTGGCTGGGCAAACAGCCAGCGCATCATTGCCGAGACCCGGTTGGCCCATGGCAAAAGCGAAAACGGCTAAATCCTGTGATGCCAGCCATGTTAACGTCTCCTCTCGCAGACCTTTAAACGGTTTTTTGAATCGATCGGAGTACCGGGTTTTGTCGCTGAGCCGGTCGTCTGCAATGACCATACAATCGGGATCGCGCCGTCGCATGTAGGGCTCTCTGTAATTGACGCTAATACCATTTTTTACCCGCACCACATCCACTTCATCCACGACTCGCCCGTCTGGCAGTTTGTAAGAAACCGTCTGAGTCTGACAGTCGGCTCCTCCGCAGGCGAGGGCTTCAAGTTCCTCAATTTTTGATGCGATGGTGACCGACGGGGCCTTCTGTAAAATATCGTTCAATTCTTTTGGAAGTGAGAGTTTTTTCATTAACTGATTCATATCTGTTTCCTTCCGGCGTAATCGCTACGGGTTGGTTGGTGTTTTTTTGTATCTGACATCAGCCGATTCGTACATCGGCCTGTTCTACCTCGCGGGCCATTTCTTCGCGAAAAGCGCCCAGCTTCTTTCTCAGTTCGGTGTCATTCAGCGACAGAATCTGTATGGCCAGCAGAGCGGCGTTTTTCGCGCCGGCTTTGCCGATGGTGACGGTGGCCACGGGGATTCCGCCCGGCATCTGCACCATGGACAGAAGGGAATCGAGTCCGCCCAGATCTGAGGTGGTAATCGGCACACCGATGACCGGCAGGGGGGTCAGCCCTGCGACAACGCCCGCCAGATGCGCGGCTTTGCCGGCGGCGGCGATGACGAGTTTTACGCCGCGGCTTTCCAGCTGTTTTGCATAGTCTGCCGCACGCTCAGGCGTGCGGTGTGCGGAGATCACTCTGGTTTCGTGAGGTACGCTGAAACGGGTCAGGACGGCCTGCGTTTCCTGCATAATGCCGAGGTCGGATTCACTGCCCATAACAATTGAGACGAGTACATTTTGTTTTTCCATATTACAGTTTCCTTTCATTTATTGAGTTGGCCGGGGCTCCGTTTTCGACGCACGATTGCGGCGGGCAGACGAGAGCGATCCTGCAAAAGCGAGAGCCAGTACAGCGAGGCAGGGTATCAGCGGTGTGCCTGAGTGTGCCAGTATCCAGCCGCCTGCGGGCGGGCCGGCCAGGCCGGCAATGCCGTAGCCGAGAAAGACGAAGGGGTAGATTTCGCTGATGCGGCTATCGCCGAATTCATCGGCCACCCGCGCGGCAAAAAGAACAAAACATCCCCCGAAGGCAATCGCTGTAATGGCGGTGGCGATATAAAACCAATACGGGCTGATCGACAGCATCATCATGGAGGCTCCGGTCGCGAGCAGAAGCATGCAGGCCGTAATCATCCGGCTTCCGAAGCGGTCATACCAGAATCCCCAGAGAATCCGGCCGGATGCATTGCCGAGCGCAAAAAGCATTACGGCCTTTGTGGCCGCTTCTGCCGTCAGCCCTTCCGCGATGCCGATCGGCTTGAGATTGCCAATAATCAGCAGTCCGCCAAAGGTTCCGCAGAACATCTGCCAGAACAGTACGCGAAAGCGATGATCCCCGAGAATCGAGCGCAGGGAGCGGGCTCCGGTGTCTGCGGTGCCGTTCACAGCCGGCGACGGAGTAAAGAGCAACAGGGATGCGCCCGCAACGCTCAGACTGACGATCCACCCGATGCGCTCAAGAATCTCCAGCACCGGAACGCCGGCGGTGAGCATTTCCTGTCCGGCTTTTGCGAAAAAGATACTGCCGAGGCCGAACCCGGCGACGGCCAGTCCGGTGATGAGCCCTTTATGGTTTGGAAACCATTTGATGCCGGTTGCGAGAGGGCAGACGTAGGCAAACCCGATACCGGCGCCTGCCAGCAGGCCGAATCCGGTCAGCATCAGCGTAAAGCTTCCGCCGGAGAGAGTCCCGGTCAGATAGCCGGCCAGAAAAAGAGCGCCGCCGATCATGCCGGTCCGGCGCGGCCCGGCTTTTTGCTGTACGATGCCGCCGAAGATCATGCTGACTGTAAATGAGGCGATGCAGACTCCGAAAATCAGGCCGGCGCGCCCGTGAGTCATTCCGTGTTCCCGCTCCAGAGCCGGCACGAAGGTGCTCCATGCGTATACCATGCCAAGACAGCTTTGCATCACTATTGAGGCAATCAGCGAGAGCCAGCGTTTCATGACAGCCCCCCTTTTTGCTGTTGCAGAACAGATGTTTCTTCAGTGACTGCGGTGCGGTGCGCCGCCCGGCGGAGCCGGTCGTTGATGGCGAGACCCAGTCCTGTGTCAGGAACCCGCTCTGTCAGGATAAGATCAATATCCATTGCGTCGAGCCGGTGCATGGCGGCAAACAGATTGGCCGCCGCCTCGCGCAAATCGCCGGCGGCAGAAAGCACCTCAGTGGCCGCAAAATCATCTCCGTCCGGCGGTGCGCGGAACGCTAAGAATCCGGTTCGTTTTGCATCGTATGTTCCGGCGGATTCGCGGAAAAGCATAGGGGTGCGGGGAGCGTAATGCTGTGAGAGCTGGCCGGGTGCCGCCGGGCGGTCAGAGGAGTGGAGCGACTTTATCAGCGGTCCGGTCACGCGTTCGATATCCTCTGCCGCTGTGCCTCCGGCTCTCAGCAGAACCGACGTTTCTCCGGTCAGTGCAATAATGGTTGATTCGACGCCGACGGAACAGGCTCCGCCATCCAGCACAATGTCCACTTTGTGTCCGAGCTGATGGATGACGTGCTGTGCGGTGGTTGGGCTGGTATGCCCAAACGGGTTGGCGCTGGGAGCCGCCAGCGGCACACCGGCCCGGCGGATCAGCTCCAGTGCCAGCGGGTGCCTCGGCATTCGAACCGCAACCGTGGGGAGTCCGGATGTAACCAGATCCGGTATGCGCCTGTTTTTCGGGAGAACCAGTGTCAGCGGTCCCGGCCAGAACGCATCTATTAAGGCCTTTGCCATAGCGGAAACGCGGTCTGTTACCTGTTCCAGCTGATCGATCGAGCACACATGAACAATCAGCGGATCAAAATGGGGGCGCTGTTTAATCTCAAAAATGCGGGCGACGGCCTGCGCATCAAACGCATTGGCACCCAGACCGTATACGGTTTCTGTCGGGAAAGCCGCCACGCCGCCTTCGTTGAGCTGGCGGGCGGCCTGTGTGATGATTCCGGGACGCAACCGTTCCTCTTGTCGCATATTCAAACACCCGATGATCCAGTCGGCCGCTTCACGGATTCCGGGTAAGACCGTGGTTTCTGCCGGCAGTTCGTTACGGTGCTGTTGGCCGTGTCCGGTCAGGATATAAATTCCGGTGCCGCCGGCGTTCTCGGCGAAGTGCACGTCATGCGGATGATCTCCGATGGCAAAGGAGGCGGACAGATCCAGACCGTACTCCTGTTCCGCCTGTTCCATAAACAGCGGTGCGGGTTTCATGCAGGAACAGTTTTCATCTCTCCGGTGCGGACAGCAGTAGACCCGTTCGATCTGTACGCCTTTCTGCCGCAGTTGCTCAACTACATGGTTGTTCACCCGGTCCGCGTCGGCGGCGGTAATCAGTCCTTTGCCGATACCGGACTGGTTGGTCACAATGAACAGACGGGCGTGACGTTGCAGGCGGAGCAGTGCGTTCGCCGTGTCCGGATAAAAAACAACGTCATTCGGATGGCTCAGATGTCCCCGGTCTTCAATCAGGGTTCCGTCGCGATCGAGAAAGATGGCGGGTTTTCTTCCGTTTTTCAGTTTTTCAGTTGTATGGGACTCAACCATCCGTTTGCTCGCCTTTAAAAAACAAAAAGGCCGCAACACACATTTTGTGCGTCGCGGCCTATTTTCTGCCGACTCACATCCGTGAGCCCTCAGTTAATCCACCGGGAAATTGCGGCGGAACATAAACGGGGGCTTGCCTGCGGTCAAGATTTTTTAACAGGCTCGTTTTCGAGCGTAAAGAGAATCACCCGTTCGCCGGTGACCGTGCTGATATCGGTGTGGAGGGAGATTACTTTTTTTCCAGTAATCGATTCGACCACGGCATCAAGGAGTGATCGGCCTTTTTCGATCAGTTCGATGCGCATCTCCTTGATCAGTTTGCGCCCCCTGTCGGTGTTTTCGGTATTGGCCAGCTGAAGTTCTGCCTTGGTTAACACGCCTTTAAGACGGACGATCACCAGATTTTCGATGATAAAAGTTCTGGTTTCCAGCGGTCCTCGGCCCATGTATTCTTTTTCAAAATTCATCACCGCATCGCTGATTTGATGCTCGATCTGTGTTTCCTTTTTCTCATGCATGATTCAGAATATGCGGCAAAACCGGAGCGAGTGCCATCACATATTTCATAAGAGGACATTTCGAACGACCATGAAAGTTATAGATAGTCTATTTGAAAACAACCGGAACTGGGCGCGGAGTATTCTGGAGAAGGACCCGGACTTTTTTAAACGGCTTTCCAGTCAGCAGGCTCCCCAATATCTCTGGATCGGCTGTTCGGACAGCCGGGTGCCCGCCAACGAGATTATCGGTCTGGCGCCCGGTGAAGTGTTTGTTCACCGCAATATCGCCAACATGGTGATCCATACGGACATGAACTGCCTGTCGGTCATCCAGTACGCCGTGGATTTTCTGAAAGTGAAGCACATCATCGTCTGCGGACACTACGGGTGCGGCGGCGTGGAGGGCGCGCTGGACAACCGTCCGCAGGGCCTCGTTGACAACTGGCTGAGGCATATCCGCGACATCTATCAGAAATACGAATCCACGCTGAACACAATCACCGATATGAAACGCCGGAGCAGAAAACTCTGCGAACTGAACGTCATCGAGCAGGTTTCCAACGTCTGTCACACCACGATTGTGCAGGAAGCGTGGAAGCGCGGTCAGGATCTGGCTGTGCACGGCTGGGTGTACGGCGTTGAAAACGGTTTGCTGAAAGATTTACACGTCTGCGTCCGCGGAGCGGAGGAGCTTTCGTCGATTTACCGCATGGCGATTGACGAAGAGCTGGAGGAAAAAGAATGAAAACCGAAGGTCTTTTGGAGGCGGCGGCCAAAGCGGCGCGTAAGGCGCATGCGCCGTACTCCGGTTACAAAGTCGGTGTCGCACTGCTGTGCGCGGATGGCAAGGTCTTCACCGGATGCAACGTGGAAAATGCTTCGTTTGGATTAACGAATTGCGCGGAGCGGACGGCGATTTTTACGGCGGTGGCCGAGGGGCGGCGCGATTTTGTGGCGATGGCGGTGGTTGCGGACGGTGGCGGACTGCCGTATCCGTGCGGCGCCTGCCGTCAGGTGCTGGCGGAATTCTGCCGCGAGGAATTTTCCATCTATGTCGCCAAGGCGTCCGACCTTGAGAGCTACGAAGTGATCTGTCTGTCGGCCTTGTTCCCGCACAGCTTCAAGCTGACTGACTGATCCGCTGGACGTTGTTCAGAGTCCCAGCACATCTTTCATGCTGTAAAGGCCGGGTTTCTGTTTCACAACCCAGGCGGCGGCATTCAGCGCGCCGACGGCAAAGGTTTCGCGGCTGGTGGCGCGATGCGACAGTTCAATCATTTCGCCCGTTCCGGCCATCAGTACCGTGTGGTCGCCGACAATGTCGCCGCCCCGCACGGCGTGGAATCCGATTTCATCCTTGGTGCGGGCTCCCGGCATTCCGGTGCGGCCATCGAGCTGGGATTTTTTCAAGTCCAGACCCGCGCCGTCGGCGGCGGCCTTGCCGAGCATCAGGGCGGTGCCGCTTGGAGCGTCCTTTTTCTGATTATGGTGACGCTCGATAATTTCAATATCGTAGCCGCGCGCATGCAGAACCTTGGCGGCTTCTTTGACCAGATTGCAAAGCAGGTTGACGCCGAGGCTCATATTGCCCGCCATGACGACCGGAACTTTTTTCGCGGCGGCCTGCACGGCTTTTTGTTCTTCGTCGGAAAGACCGGTCGTGCCGATCACCCACGCGGTTCCCCATCCGGCCACGCGCTCGGCATTACCGGAGGTTCCGAAGTGAGAGGTAAAATCAATAATCACATCCGCGCCCGGAGCGACAGCGGCGAGGTCGGTGGTGATTTTCACGCCGGCCTCTTTGGTTCCGGCGGCCAGCCCGGCATCTTTTCCAATGTCCGGAACATCCCAGAGGTCAACCGCTCCGGCCAGTTCGAGTCCGGCGACTTTGCCTTCCTGAATGAAGCGGATCAGCGTTTTGCCCATGCGGCCTGCCGCGCCCTGAATGACAACTTTTGTGTTCATAATGTTCTCCGTGAGCAGTTTCTAACAGAAGCACCCGCCGGAAACAAAGTTGTTTTCTAAAAAGGCTGGCGCTCCGGCGGCAGAACCGGAAGTATGCCTGCCCGGTTTTTTACGAATAACCAATATCCAATAACGAATAGCAGGTACCCCTTATGTCTTTTGAAAGCGGCTCCGTCAGTTTCCGTATGTTCTATGTGCCCGGCAGTCTGCCGGAAACCATCCATGAACGGTTCGCCGATGACGTGCTCGGATCGATCGACCATCTGCTCGACGAGGAACTGCACGGCTGGGTCGGCCCGCGGCACCTGCTCGACCGCGACATCAACGAAACCTCGGTCTGGCCGTCCGGCTTTTTGCGGCTGACGCTTTGTCAGGCTCAGCGGAAAATCCCTACGTCGCTGTTGCGCGCCGAGTGTCGCATCGAGGAAATGGTCTGGATGCAGGCCGAGCACCGCGACTATGTCAACCGCGAGCAGAAAAGCGAAATCAAGCGGCAGGTGATTGAACGGCTTCTTCCGCAGATGCCGCCTCAGCTCAAGGGCATAGATCTCTGTTACGACCCGAAAGAGAAAATCCTCTACGCTTCCGCGCTGTCCGAAAAACAGCTGGAAGCGTTTCTGATCAACTTCGGGAAAACCGCCCAGACCAAACTGATACCGGTCGAGCCGGTTTCCGCCGCCTGGAGCGAGGCCCGCTGTCGCGCTGACCAGTGGCCGGACTGGGGTTTTGCCGCCGAGCAGTGGGCCGATACCGCTCCGGGGCGCGAATTCCTGATGTGGCTCTGGTTTATGTCGGAGGCCAAAGGCGGCGAAGTGGAACTGCCGGACGGCGGGTCGTTCGCTGTTCTTGTCGAAGGGCCGTTGCTGTTCGATCAGGAAGAGCAGGGCGAAACCGCCATCCGCAAAGGCGAACCGATGGTCAGCGCCGAAACCCGCGCGGCACTGCTCAGCGGTAAAAAACTGCGCCGCGCCAAACTCACGCTGGCGCGCGGCGGCGAGGAGGTCTGGACCTGCACGCTGGATGCCGACCCGTTTGTCATCCGCGGCCTAAAACTCCCGAAGACCGAGGCGATTGACGCCGCCGGACGCTTCCAGGAGCGGATGGAAATGCTCGACACCTTCCGGCAGGCTTTTCTTGGACTCTACGGAACCTTCTGCAAACTGCGCGACGATGCCAAATCCTGCAAAGCGCTTGGTGCTGAAATGAAGGCGTGGATGTCCGCCCGCCCGTCCCGCAAGCTTGCCGGGCAGGAATAGCGCCTAATCTTTGGAAGCCGCTCCGCTTGCGCCAGAGGGCTTCAGCCGCTAAGATGCGCCGTTTTTCAAGGAGATTTTATGCAGGATAACGAATATCGCCGTCAGCGCATTGAAAACATGAAACAGCTCTCAGCCGCCGGATATCCGGCGTTCGGTTCTGCTTTCAAACGCACCGGCACACTGGCTGAACTCACCGACTCGTTCGAAGAAGGCAAAACCGTTAGCGCCTGCGGACGGATCGTCGCCATGCGCAAGATGGGCAAGATGGCGTTTGCCCATCTTTCCGACGGCTCCGCGAAATTCCAGCTGATGGTGAAGAAGGATTTGATCGGCGAAGCGATTTTTGATGCGTTCAAACTACTCGACCTCGGCGACATTATCGGCGTGACCGGCGAACTGTTTATCACTCAGACCGGCGAAAAAACCGTCCGCATCACCGAATGGAAACTGCTTTGCAAATCGCTCCTGCCTCTGCCGGAAAAATTCCACGGACTGCAGGATGTCGAAACCCGCTACCGCCAGCGCGAGCTCGACCTGATTTCCAACGAAGAAGTCATGACGCTCTTCAAAAAGCGCACGGCGGTGCTCAGCGAAATCCGCGCTTTCCTTGCGGCGCGCGGCTACAACGAAGTCGAAACGCCAATGATTCAGCAGATCGCGGGCGGCGCGGCGGCTTCGCCGTTTAAGACGCGCTACAACGCGCTCAGCACCGACATGTTTTTCCGCATCGCGCCGGAGCTGTATCTCAAGCGGTTGATTGTCGGCGGCATGGATAAAGTGTTCGAGATGAACCGCAACTTCCGCAACGAAGGACTCGACCGGACGCATAACCCGGAATTCACCGCGCTCGAAATCTACGAAGCCTACGGCGACATGCGCACCATGCAGGAACTGGTGCAAAGCCTCGTCACCCATCTGGCGCAGAAAATTTTCGGCCGGATGGAAGTCGAGTGGATGGGCAACACCATCAACCTTTCCACACCTTGGAAGGAAATCGCCTACCGCGATCTGATCAAAGAACGCCTCGGTGCCGACTGGTTTGAAAAGACCGTCGATCAGGCGCGCGCCAAAGCCGACGAACTCGGCGTATTCGTCGAGCCGGGCGTTGATTTCGCCGCCGTCACCCACGAGATTTACGAGAAGAACATCGAAGGCACGCTCATTCAGCCGACCTTTGTCACCCGCCTTCCGGCTTATCTGGTTCCGCTGGCTAATCCGTGCGCCGACGACCCGTCGCTGGTGGATGTGTTCGAACTGATTATCGGCGGCAAAGAGCTGGCTCCGGCGTACAGCGAGCTGAATGACTCGCTCGAACAACGCCGCCGCTTTGAAGAACAGGCCGCGGGCGACCCGTCAAAAATTGATGAGGACTTCCTCGACGCGCTCGAAACCGGCATGCCGCCGACCGGCGGAATGGGCATCGGCATTGACCGGCTCATGATGCTCCTGACCGGCTCCGACGCCATCCGCGATGTCATTCTATTCCCTCAGCTCAAGCCGCGCACACAGCAGGTTAAGGTTGATTTACAGAAGTAGTGGGATTGTTTCGCGCAAAGCCGTGAAGCCGCCAAGTAAGACCAAGCGAGGTTGGTTTTAGGACTTTTGCGTCTTTGCGTCTTGAGCGACCGGAGGGAGCGGGCGGGAGAATGAGATTTTAATTAGGAGTGTTGAAATGGAACGATTCTCGATCTCGATGGAAGAGGAACTGGTTGCGAAGTTCGACGGACATCTGGAACGGCGCGGCTATTCCAACCGCTCCGAAGCGGTGCGCGATCTGGTGCGTAAAGCGCTGATTGATGAAGAGTGGCAGGCGGGCGAAGAAGTCGTCGGCGTGATCACGCTGGTCTATGACCACCACCAGCGCCAGCTCCAGGATAAACTCACCGCCATCCAGCACGACCACCACGACCGGATCGTTTCAGCCACACACGTCCACATGGATCATCACAACTGCCTCGAAGTCATCATCGTCAAAGGCGAGGCGCGCGAAATCCGCGAAATGGCCGACCTGCTCAAAGCCGCCAAGGGTGTCAAATCTGGCGAACTCACCGCCGCCAGCACTGGGCGGAAACTTTAAAATTTCTGTTTTCCGTGGTTGACCCGTTCCGCCTGCTAGTGTTACGAGTATTTTAAACGTAACACAAAAGAGGCTTGGGTTGAGGACGGGAAAATTTCAGGTTTGGGCGGTTTGTCTGATGATCGGCGGCGCGGCGTTTGCTGGTCGCCCGCTGGCGATTGACGATGCCGATCCGGTCGAGAAGGGTCAGTTTGAATTTGATCTCGGGTCGGTGTATGAGCACGACCCGGTCTGCGATGCGTGGGAGTTCCCGTTTGGTCTGACGGCCGGTGTTCTGCCGAATGTTGAGGCGGGCGTCGGCTTTGGCGGCGTGTTCGAGGAGCGCACCGAACTGGGCGAGCGGGATCACGAAAGCGGTATCGGCGATTTGACTGTCGGAACCAAATGGCAGTTTCTTCCCGAAGGCATCTGGCTTCCCCGGCAGGCGCTGGCCGGTGCCGTGAAAATTCCGACGGCTGACGATGATAACGGGATGGGTAGCGGAAAAACGGATTACGACCTCACATGGATCGCCTCGAAATCGCTCGGCGAAAACGCCTCGGTTCATGTGAATGCCGGTTATACGTGGGTCGGCGAGCCGTCCGGCGAAGAGGTCGGCGATGTGTTTCATTATGGCGTGGCGCTGGATGTTCAGCTGACCGAAACCGTGCAGTGGGTCGGTGAAGTGTTCGCCGAGAAGGAACTGCAGGACGGTACGCAGACGGTGGTTCTATACAACAGCGGGTTCCGCTGGAGCGCGACGGAATCGCTGACGCTGGATGCCGCCGCCGGCTCAAGACTGCGCGGCGATGAAGCGCCCGATTTTATTGCGACGCTGGGGCTGACCTGGTCGTTTGGCGGAAACAAAAGCAAAGAATCTTAAATAAACGGAGACTTCGAATATGAACATGGGAATTATCGTTCTTTGCGGAACCGCCGCGACGCTGGGGTTTATTCATACGTTGCTGGGGCCGGATCATTATCTGCCGTTCGTTGTTATGAAGCGCGCCCGCAAGTGGAGTATGGCTAAAACGGCCTGGATCACGTTTGCCTGCGGACTGGGACACGTGCTCAGTTCGGTGGTGCTCGGGCTGATCGGTATCGCGTTCGGTATCGCAGTGATGAAGCTGGAGGCGTTCGAGGCGTTTCGCGGTAATCTCGCGGCGTGGGGACTGATCGGTTTTGGATTCGCCTATGCGGGATGGGGGCTTCATCGCGGGATTCGCAATTCGCCGCACACGCATATTCATCTGAGAGGGCACGGCGCTCCGGTTCATTCTCATACGCATGACGGCACGCATTTTCATACGCATGAAACGGCCCCCAAGGCCAACATCACGCCATGGATTTTGTTCACGATCTTTGTGCTCGGCCCGTGCGAGCCGCTGATTCCTCTGCTGATGTATCCGGCGGCACGGCACAGCCTGTTCGGTACGGTTCTGGTCGCGGCGGTGTTCAGCGTGGTGACCATCGCCACGATGATGGGCGTTGTGATGGCCGCATCGTGGGGAATAGGCTTTGCCCGCTTCGGACTGCTGGAGCGCTGGACGCATGCGCTGGCCGGCGCCGCCATCTGTCTTTCCGGTCTGGCGATTCAGCTCCTTGGACTCTGATGCGTAATGCGTGACGAGTGATCCGTAATGAGAAGCTGTTACGAATTACGCATTACTCGTTATTTCGTAAAATTCGCGTGGATTGGCGTTCATTAGCGGTCGGGTTTCCAGTAGGCTCCTCCCTCAATGATCCGTCCTGTCGAACATCCTGAAACCATTCTGGCGACCGAGCTCTTTTTCGCGCCGGGCGGCGGGCTGGAGCGGGCGCACGACGGCGGCGATTTCCCGTTTGAAATCCGTCCTCAGCAACAGCAGATGGCCCGCGCGGTCGCCGAAGCCTGCGCGAATTCGACCCATCTTGCGGTTGAGGCAGGCACGGGGGTCGGTAAAAGTTTTGCTTATCTGGTTCCGCTGATTCTGAACGCGCTGGCGCAGAATGTTCGTGCGGTGGTTGCGACCTATACGATCACGCTTCAGGAACAGTTGATGGAGAAGGATATTCCGTTCCTGCAGAAGTCGCTCGGTGTGGATTTTAAGGCGCGGCTGGTGAAGGGGCGTTCCAACTATCTCTGTCTGCGGCGGCTGGCCCGCGCCCGGCAGATGGGCGGCGATCTGTTTGATTCGTCGAAGGAAATGGAGCTGGCCCGCATCCGTGCCTGGGCTGACACGACCGCCGAAGGTAGCCGTCAGGAGCTGGAGCCTCAGCCGTCTTCCGAGGTTTGGAGCGCCGTTTGCGTCGAGCACGGCAACTGCCTCGGTAAAAAGTGTCCGGATTATGAACACTGCTTTGTGATGAAGGCGCGCGCCGGACTGCACGAAGCGAATCTGCTGGTGGTGAATCATCATCTCTTTTTCTCCGAGCTGGCGGTCCGCGCGACCGGCGGCGCGTTCCTGCCGGATTACGGTCTGGTGGTGTTCGACGAAGCCCATCAAATGGAAAACGTCGCGGCCGAGCATCTCGGAATCCGCGTGTCGCGCTATGCGATGGAGCACTGGCTGAGGCGGCTGTTCACGCAGGATAACCGCAAAGGGCTGTTCGCCGTACTGCGCGACGGTAAAGGCGCCGACCTGACCAACCGCATCTGGGATGAGATCGACCGGTTTTTCAAGGCCGTCCGCAAGCAGTGCGGACTTTCAGAAAGCACTCCGACCGTCCGCCTGCGCGAGCCGCCCGCCGTCGAGACCGGTCTGCCGGAGCGGCTGGCCGAACTGGATGTGCATCTTGCCGTGCTGATCCGCGATATGGAGGACGAAAATCTCAAGGCGGAATTTCAGTCGGCGCGGGCGAAAGGAAAGTTTTTCGCCGAGATGCTGACGACCTTTTTGAAGCAGAGCGCGGCGGGGCATGTGTACTGGGCCGAGCTGGAGGGCCGGACACATAAACAGCCGGTGCTTTATTCCGCACCGGTGGACGTGGCGCATCTGCTGAAGGATCTACTGTTTAATGAAGTGCCGGGCGTGGTGATGACGAGCGCGACGCTGGCGGTCGGCGAGGATCTGAGCTGGTTCCGCGGACGGGTCGGCGCGGAGCATTGCGACGAACTGCAGGTCGGCTCGCCGTTTGACTACAGCCGCCAGATGCGCGTGAAGATTCCGGCGAATATGCCCGACCCGACCGATGAGCAGGCGTTCGAGGCGGCGGTGATTGAGACGCTTCCTCAGTATATCGCGCAGAGCCGGGGCCGGGCGTTTGTACTGTTCACCAACGCCGGGTTCATGCGCCGTGTGGCGGAGCGGGTGAAGGATGTGCTGGATGAAATGGGGCACGAATTGTTTGTGCAGGGCGCCGGACTTCCGCCGCAGGCGATGCTCAAGCGGTTCCGCGAGCACGGCTCGGCGGTGCTGTTCGGTCTCGACCGTTTCTGGATGGGCGTGGACGTGCGCGGCGATGCGCTGAGCAGTGTGATTATTGTCCGCCTGCCGTTCGCCGTGCCGGATCATCCGCTGATTCAGGCGCGGCTGGAGGAGGTTAAAGCCCGCGGTGGCGATGCGTTCCGCGATTATTCACTGCCGTCCGCCGTGCTGAAATTCCGGCAGGGAACCGGACGGCTGATCCGCACGGCCAGCGATGAGGGGACGGTGGTGATTCTTGACCCGCGGGTGATCGGTAAATGGTACGGACGTCTTTTTCTGCGCGCTTTGCCGGAATGTCCGGTCGAAACAGATTCGTGACGATTTTAGTCTGTAAAAAATCCGCCGCAGTGGTTATAACTCGGCGCATTCGGTTTTTGGAAGGAGCTTCGGTGTTATGGGTGTTAAAACAGTCGGTTTGATTCTCGGCGGCGGAGCCGGTACGCGCCTTCAACCTCTCACGCAGGACCGGGCCAAGCCCGCCGTTCCAATCGCTGGAAAATACCGGCTGGTGGACATTCCGATCAGCAACTGCATCAATAGCGGCATCCGCTCCATTTATCTGCTCACCCAGTTCAACAGCGTCTCTCTGCACCGGCATATTCAGTCCACGTATATCTTCGACCAGTTTTCCCCCGGCTATGTCCGCATGCTCGCCGCCGAACAGACCCCGACCTCCAGCATCTGGTTTCAGGGGACAGCGGACGCGGTACGACAGTCTATACGCCACTTTATGACCAGCGAGCCGGATATTGTGGTGATTCTTTCCGGCGACCAGCTTTACCGTATGGATTTTTCCAAAGTGATCGAGGAGCACCTTGAGCGGGGCGCCGATGTCACCATCTGCACAAAGCCGGTGCCGCGCCGCGAGGCTGGATCGCTGGGGATCATGCATGTGGACGGGAAAAACAAGATTGTCGAGTTTGTTGAAAAGCCAGGCGACACGCCGCGGCTCAACGACCTACGCGCGCCGATGTACGAGAAGGAGCGTTATCTGGCGAGCATGGGCATTTATGTGTTCAACGCCAAAGTGCTGGCCGAACTGCTGTGCGGCAACGATCATCCGGACTTCGGGAAACACATTATTCCGGCGGCGATCCACTCGAAGAATGTCTACAGCCACATCTTCGAAGGCTACTGGAAAGACATCGGAACCATCGGCATGTTCCATGACGCCAATCTGGCTCTGACCGATCTGGTTCCCGAGTTCACCTTTTACGACGCGGCGGCGCCGATTTACACGCATATGCGCTATCTGCCGCCGTCCAAAATCAACTGCTGTGACCTTAACCGCTGTCTGCTGGCCGAAGGCTGTATCATCTCCGGGCACCGGATTCTGCATTCGGTGATCGGCCTGCGGGCGGTGATTGGCGAAGGAACGGTGATTGAACATTCGGTCATCATGGGCGCCGATTATTTCGAGCACGAAAAGACCCGCGACAGCCACGGCAAGGTTCGTCTGGGGATCGGGCGCGACTGCTACATTAAAAACGCCATTATTGATAAGAACGTTCGCATCGGTGACAGCGTTTATATTTCGCCCGACGGCAAGCAGGAAGGCGAGCAGACTCCGCTCTATGTCGTCCGCGACGGCGTGATCGTCATTCCGAAAAACACCGTCATCCCGTCCGGCACACGGTTGTAATCTTCTACTTCTTCTCCGGCGTTTTCAGCTGAGCGGCGACCCAGCGGGACTGTTTGGCCAGACCGAGCAGAATTTTGGCGTCATTGACGGTGAGTTTGCCCCGGCTGAAGATGCGGCGCAGTCCCAGCATCATGTGCTCGAGTTTTTCCTCTTCGCAGAATCCGGTTTCGATCATCATGGCGCTCCACGCCTCATAGAGCCGTTCGCGCATTTTTCCGTCGGCTTCCGGTGAACTTTCCTCCGGCGGCCTGTAGGTGGCACTGCCCGCCAGCAGAAACAGCTCGTAACAGCAGACCATGACCGAGTGCGACAGATTCAGCGAGCGATACAGTTCGCTGGACGGAATGTTGATGATGTGGGTGCAGACGGCGATTTCGTTGTTGAACAGCCCTTTGTCTTCGCGTCCGAAAACCAGCGCGGTTTTATGGCGCGCGGCGGAATCGAGGATGACCGGGGCGATTTCGCGCGGCAGATAGGCGTGGTCGCGGTAGAAGCCGGTGCGGGCGCTGGTTCCGGCGACGACGGTGCAGTCGGCCACGGCCTCTTCCAATGTCCGGAAAATCTGAATCCGGTCCAGCATATCTTCGGCGCGGAACGCCAGCTTGCGGGCTTCCTCCATATCGAACTGTTCGGGGTTTCCGACCAGCGCGAGGTCGGTGACGCCCATGTTCATCATCACCCGGCAGACCGAGCCGATGTTGCCGCCGTATTTTGGTTCGACGAGCACGATGCGGATGTTTTCGAGCGGATTCATGAGTTGATTTCAGATTTGAGCAGATCAAGGGGTATGGCTACAATGCAAAACACCGGAGACAGTCATTATGAAAATGAAAATCGTTGTTTCGCTGATGGGGATACTTCTTCTGCTGACGGGATGCCGCTCGATTTCTCAGCCGCGCGCCGTGGTGGGCGACGGCCTGATTCAAAACCGGGCGCTCGGTGCCGGCGGATTCAGTTTTAAAATTCCGGCGGAGTTCGAGGTGTACCGTCCGGCGGCGAAGAATCAGGCGGAGTATAACGAGCTCCAGAAGATGGCCATCCGGATTTACGAGACGGATAAGCCGTACCATCCGCGCGGCGACGAACTGTTTTATGAGAGTTTTCTGCTGGTGTCCGAAAAGACCTGTTTTCTGCTGATCACGTTCAAGGCGAACGATGTTGCCCGAATAGACGACAATCCATTTGCGGATGCCGTTAATTCAAAGTGGGAACTCATGCCGCTGTATAACGTCAGCGTCCGCCGGACGTTTGAGCTGAGCGATTCGCGGCTTTCGGCGGTTTACACCCGGGGGACGGCCCACGAGCGGAAGGGCTGGTACTATGAGAAAGCCAAACGCGGCAGTACGCCGTTCAGTTATGAAGCCTGCAAGTTTGAGGGACGCAACCGCGATCATTACATCCTGATGGGATTTGCCGCGGCTGATCAGGCCGGCGCACTGACCGCGCCGATGCGCCGGATGGCGGAAGGAATCTCGTTCGCCGCGCCGTAAAACGGGGTTGAACTCGCCGCCGATCTTCTGAATACTCCCGCGCAATGGCTGAAGCATCCAAAACCGCACTGCGACCTCTTTGCGTTGATCTCGACGGAACGCTGGTGAAGACCGACACCTTTGCGCAGGCGCTGTTGCTTCTCATCCGTACACGCCCCGCCGCGCTTTTTTCAATTCCCCGCTGGGCTTCGGGCGGGCTGGCCGCTTTCAAACGGCGCATCGCGCAGGAAATTCAGCTCGATCCCTCTGCACTTCCGTACCATCCCGGTCTGCTCCGGTTTTTAAAAAGCGAGCACGGGCAGGGCCGGACGTTGATTCTGGCCACGGCCTCCGACGCGCTGACCGCCAAAGCGGTCGCGGCGCATCTGGGAATTTTTTCTGACGTTCTGGCGAGCGACGGCACGGTCAATTTGAAATCCACCCGCAAGCGCGACGCGCTGGTCGCCCGGTTTGGAGAAAAAGGTTTTGATTATGCCGGTAACGCCACCGACGACCTTGCGGTCTGGGAGTCCGCTGCCGGAATCCTCGCTGTGAATCCGTGCAGGCCGGTTCAGCGCGCGCTGAAAAACCGTCCGGTTCAGATTTTTGAGGATCGTCCGGCGAAGTGGAAAGTCTGGCTGAAAGCATTACGCGTTCACCAGTGGCTCAAAAATGTTCTCGTCTTTCTGCCGATGCTGTTGGCGCACGAACTGACGACGCCCGCTTTGTATGTCAAAGCCGCGCTGGCCTTTTTCGCCTTCAGCTTTCTGGCGTCGGCCATCTATGTGGTTAACGACCTGATGGATCTTCACGCTGACCAGCATCACCCGCGCAAACAGCGCCGTCCGTTCGCGGCGGGCAATCTCAGTTTCTTTTCGGCCGCCGCCGCCGTTCCGGCTCTGATTCTGCTGGCTCTGCTCATCGCCCGGCTTCTGCCCGCCGGATTCACCGGCATCCTTTTTTTGTACCTGCTGATCACCACGCTGTACTCCTGGCGGCTCAAACAGCTGGTGCTGATGGATGTGCTGACACTCGCCGGGCTTTACACCATCCGCATTCTGGCCGGTACCGCCGCCTACGGTGTCGCCACGTCCGGCTGGCTGATCGGCTTTTCCGTCGCCATCTTCCTCAGTCTGGCGCTGGTCAAGCGCTATGCCGAACTGCGCGAAGCGCTATCGGCGCATCCGGACGCGATCGGGGCACGAGGCCGCGGCTACCGCGCGGTGCATCTGCCGTGGCTTGTCCGCTCCGGCATCGCCTGCGGAATTCTCTCGGCGGTTGTTCTGGCGCTCTACATCACCAGCCCGAAGGTGCTGGAGTTTTATAACCGGCCCGCCGCGCTCTGGTTGCTTTGCCCGCTTCTTCTCTACTGGATTATCCGGATCTGGCGCCGGGCGGTTTCCGGCACGCTTTCCGATGATCCGCTGGATTTCGCCGCCCGCGATCCGCAGACTTGGATCATCGGCGCGTTGAGCGCGGCTGTTTTAATTCTTGGGAGTATTTTATGAAACCGACACTTGTGATAATGGCCGCCGGAATCGGCAGTCGCTACGGCGGACTCAAACAGATTGATCCGGTCGGGCCGTCCGGCGAAATCGTCCTCGACTATTCCGTGTACGACGCCATTCAGGCGGGCTTTGGTAAAGTCGTCTTCATCATCCGCCCCGACATCGAGGAAGCGTTCAAAGAAGTGATCGGCCGCAAGCTCGACGGAAAAATCGAAGTCGAATACGTGTTCCAAACCTTGGACAAACTCCCGCCCGGATTTTCGGCTCCGGCAGACCGCACCAAACCGTGGGGCACCGGACAGGCCGTACTAATGGCCGCGCCGGTCGTTCACGAGCCGTTCGCCGTCATCAACGCCGACGACTTCTACGGACGCGAATCGCTCCGTATCGTGGCGGACCGGCTGAAAGCCGTGGACCTCAACAGCACCGATTTTTGCATGGCGGGCTTCTACATCAAAAACACGCTCTCCGAACACGGCGGGGTCGCCCGCGGATACTGCGATGTGAAAAACGGGAAACTCCGCCACATCGTCGAACGGTTCAACATCGAGCGCAAGCCGGACGGTGTCATCCGCTACGACGGCGGCGAAATGGCCGACAACGACATGGTTTCCATGAACACCTGGGGCTTCACGCCGAAGCTGTTCGGTTTTCTGGAACGCGGCTTCAAGGAATTCCTCGCGCAGAAAGGTTCCGAACTCAAAACAGAATTCTACCTGCTCGAAGTGGTGGACGGCATGATCCAGCGCGGCGACGCGCAGGTGGCTGTCCTGCCGACGAATGAAAAATGGATGGGCGTCACCTACGCCGACGACAAACCGCAGGTCATGGCCGGCATCCGCGCTCTCGTCAACGCCGGAATCTATCCCGAAAATCTCTGGGCCTAGAAATTATTTCGCGCAAAGCCGCAAAGGCGCAGAGGTTTCAATAGATGGAACGCGACCTCCGGGCGCGTTTAAATAAGAAGCCGGTCCTTGGGCTGGAACATTTAACCATCGAGGCGCCGTATAGCCTTCATTGGAGGGCGCGGTTCCACCCGCGCCTTTTCTTTATATTCGGCTGGCGTGGAAGCCAGCCCTCCAGCACGCCCGCTCCACCTTGGTAAAGCCGGTTGCTCTCTTCACGCTTCCCTGCTAAAACATCCACGCGTTCGGGGTTTTAGTGTGAGAGGCAATTCTGCCTAACACCAGAATTCCCGAGATAGGCAGAAATAGGTTCTGCCTAATAAACTGTTGGGCAAGAGGAATATGAAGAAAGTAGTCACAATACTTGATGCGCAAGGCAACCCCACGGGCGCTGGGGAAGACCAGCAGGAACTTGGTCTGCCCTCTGGCGTCCAAGCCCTGATAGAGACGCGCGTCAACGCTGGGGTGTCCGCCATACGCGAACACAATCGTGATGATCTTCAGGACTTGGCCAGAGACCAAACGCGGAAGTGGCGATGGGTTGCGTGGATCACAATCGCATATGCTCTCATTTCAACTGCAATCAACGCATTTCTAGTGTTCTATGCACCAAGAGACGCAGTAAAATGGATTGGGGAACAAATCGACCGGAAGCTGACCGAGCCCATGCTTCAGAAGTCAGCCGATCGACTCCTTGAGACAAAGATGGGAGACTATGTCTCCACTCGGCTTGAACCCCTTAGACGTCAAGCAAGCGACTTGGCCATGGTGATCAGCAACGCCGTTTCGGCGGTCAACACACGACAGGAGGAATTGGCATCGCAACAGGGGATGCTGGCTGGCGAACTCCGCATTCAAGAGCTTGCCATTGCGGCAAAGGCTGGTTCCAGAACCGCATTCACCGAATTGCAGCAAATGCAGTCCACCACAAATCTATTTCCTGACCTGATTTCGGCGTGCGCCAAAGATGTCGAACTCTTCTATGATGCCGACCGCTATCAGGATGGGTATCAGATATTGATCAAGGCCGAGACTCTCAATGACCCTGGGTTTGCTAGTGATGAAATCGTCTACTCCATGATGAATGGGCCCGACTATTGCGAGGAAGGTGCGATCAACACTCTCGGAAAGCGCAAGGCGAAGGCCGCCGTCCGTGAGATATGCCGGAAGGCAGCACAGACTCGCAGCCTCCGCGCCGCAGCCCGGACGACGTGGACGCTTGAGGAGATCACGGGAGAGAAGTTCCGGCCGTTGGCCTTCGAGCATGTCCAGAAATGGTGGGACCGCAACCAGACGAACACTGCATATTGCGGTGACTACTCAGGTTACACGGAGGTTGTGAGGGAAATGTGGAGACCACCGGTCACCGCAGAGAAGCTGGCGCGCTTTGTTGATGAGTTGCGAGGTACAATAGACACCGACCCGCAGGCGTTGCACTCACGTTGTCTGTCGGCTGGATTCCTTTTCATTCTCAATCGTGACGATGAGGCCAGGGCACTTCTTGACGAGGTCCGGAAATCGCAGGGGGACTATTACTGGCTTTATGTCTGGGATGCGGCTGGACATGTCAAGACGAACGGCGTCGAGACTGCCGTCGGCCTGCTGAACAAGGCCTTCACCAAGAGTCCTACGAAAGATGTTGAGGAGACGATCCGTTACTGGAATATCTTCAACCCCATCGAGGGCAGTACAAACGTTGCTTGGCCAAGCAAAAAGACACCAAATGCCCAACCAGAGAATTGACTCGTACCCAGTACAGCCGCGCAAACGCGGCTGTACTGGTCCGGTCATTCTTGTCGTTCTAAAGCTCGAAGTTTCCGGGCTGATTGAATTCACAGACCTTGGCGGAACGGGTGACGATGCGGTAGCCGCGCAGGCGGAGATATTCCGGCGTCGTGGCGCTGTTTTGTTCGTCGGCGGTGAGCGGCACAAGTTCGAAGCCGCCGTTTTCAACCTTCAGATTTTTGACGGTTACTTTCGCGCCGTCTATCGCCCGGATGACGAGCGCTGATCCCGCCGTGATTTCGACGTTTTCGAGCGTGATGTTTATTCCGTCGAGGACGAGCGTGGCATCGCCGGAGATTTTCCCGCCTTTGATTTTGGCGCGGACTTCGTTGAGCGTCATGGCAAACGATGGACGTAGCAAAACGCGCGGGCCGGGCGTGAACGGTATGCCGAGGATGAGTTCTTCTTTGGCGGTTTTGACCTTCATTCCGGCGGCGGCGAGTTTCATCCGGCCCGCGAGGTAGAAGTCGGATTCAGCGGTCGCGCCGGATTCCGGCGGTCCGCCCGCCGCATGTTTGGCGGCGGCGTCTTTGACGTTGTTTTTGTTGGCCGAGAAAGACCATTTGCGGTCGAAAACGCTGACGCCGACTTTTCCGTCCGGGCCGAACAGCTTCGGCAGGTCCTGCATCATGGTTTCGAGGCGGGTCGGACTCTTGAAAGTGGTCTTGGTGGCATCGGCATACTTCGGGTTGACGAATTCGGCGATGATGCCGCGGGTGCGTTCCAGTATCCGGACGTAGGAGGCGAGCCGGATGACGAGTACGTTGATGTTGCCGGGGAACATGGAGAAGCCCTGCGCGTTCGGTACGTCGCCCTGCGGGCTGACGGTGGCGCGCAATAGCGGATCGAGCTGGTTGTATTCGACGTTCAGCGTCAGCTCGGTTTTGCCTTTCACCAGTTTGGCCAGTCCGCCGACGGCTTCGCCGGGGATGCGGTTGACGGCGATGGAGTTGAAGTCGAAGCCTTTTTCGACGGAGACGCCGAGCGCGGCGGGGACAGCGTTGAAGACCTGTCCGTTGGTGTCCTGTATGAAAACGAAGTGCTCAATGCCTTCTTTCTGGAGCCGTGCGGCGAGTCCGCTGGTATAGAGAAGCATGTGGATGTCGCCGTGACCGTGCGGTTTGAGGATGAGTTTATATTTTTCCGCCAGCGCCAGCTTTCCGTCGTTATCGGCAATGGCCGGGACGAGTTCCTGTTTGAGGATGTGAACCTGTTCTTTTTTGAGGCCGAACCAGTTGTTGGCTTCGAGCGAGGCGCGGGTTTTCGCGTCGGTGTCGTCGGAAACCATAATGATGAACGGCACCGGCTTCGGTTTTTCCATGCGCGCCTGCATCGCCTTCAGGTTGGCGGCGTAATGCGCGATGTACGAGGTGGTTTCGGTCACTTCGACCGGGATGTCCAGCTTGATGCCGGAATAGCCGAGCCGTTCGCCGAGTCCGCCTGCGACAAGCACGACGGCGGTTTTGGCGAAATGCGCCTGACCGAGTGACTCGTAGCGGTCATAGGCGGCGTCGAAGTTTGTCAGATCCGCCATGTCCGGCTGATGCGGGACGAAACCTTCAAACGGGTTGGCGCCGGTTTTCGCTTCGGCGAGCAGTTTCCGGGCATTGGAAATGTAGCCGGCCAGTCCGCCCGGATACGAAGCGTTAATGCGGGTCAGGCTTTTCAGAAAAGCGGCTTTGGCTTCATCGTTGATTCCCAGCGCGTCCCAGCCGGTAAAAAGGTGTTCCTGACCGTTCGCCAGCAGTTCAGAAATCAGCGACTGCTCATCCTTGTTCTTCGTAAAATGATTAAGGTCCATAGTGTTCCTCGTACATGGTGCCTAGGGCGGGACTCGAACCCGCACAGTATTGCTACTAAGGGATTTTAAGTCCCTTGCGTCTACCGATTTCGCCACCCAGGCAGATTTAACAGTTAATCTTTTCTTTCAGCCACTCGCGTCCCTGACCGCTTTTTAACCAGAGTTCACGGCGACGAGCGGCGGTATAATTCTCACAATATTCGTGGTAAACCAATTCTAATGGTTGCTTGTTTTTTGTTCGGGATACTTTACCCGAAAGATGGGCGGAGATTCGTTCTGCCAAATCTCTCGTTGATCCTTTGTATGTCCAGTTTGCACCCCTGTTGCGCAGGGCATAGACTGCCGGTCTGTGTTCTAAATTCACCATGTAAATTACGTCGATTTTTCTGCCTTTGGCAGATCCGCCGGAGGCGGAAAGTCCCTTGCGTCTACCGATTTCGCCACCCAGGCAGATTTAACAGTTAATCTTTTCTTTCAGCCACTCGCGTCCCTGGCCGCTTTTCAGCCGGATTTCCCGACGGCGAGCATCTGTATAGTTATCAAAGCGGTCATAGTAAACCAATTTTAACGGCAAGCGGTTTTTTGTGCGGATGGCTGGGGGAAATCCGGGAATCAGCGGGTCGGCGAGTAGAGCCGGTCAATGTATTGTTTCGCACTGCCGGCCCAGAGGAAACGGGCGGCGGCGGCGGCTTCGCGGATTTTTTCCCAGCCGTCCGGATTTTCTTTATGCAGTTTCAGCGCGGCATCCAGCGCGGCGGCCATGGCATCCACCTGTGCGTGGAGCGTCGCGCCTTCGAACCCGAATCCGTTGATGCCGGGCTGAACGGTGTCCCGCAGTCCGCCGGTGCGGTGGACGAGGCAGGGCTGTCCTTCGCGCATGGCGAGCATCTGGCCGATGCCGCACGGCTCGAACGAGCTGGGCATCAGGAATAGATCGCCGGAGGCGTACAGCGCTTCCGCGGCCTTGTTGGCGTAGCTGTTGAGGAATAGAAAGTTGCTGTGCGTGGCGGCGGCTTCGGTGAGAAAGATTTCCGTGTCGCGGTCGCCGGTGCCGAGCAGGATATAAAGACCCTTCGGCCCGATACTTTTCAGAATTTTTTCGAGCCCGGTTTTTCCGTCGCTTCCCGGGGCTTTGAGCAGAAGCATTTTCTGGTCAACGACGCGGCTGATGCTGACGGCGATGAAGGACGGTTTACTGCGGGCGGCCTGCAGTTTTTCCAATGTCCGGAACGCAGTGAAGTCGGTGAAGGAAAGGGCGGTTTTCTTTGAGGCCCAGCGGGCGGCATCGGACTGGATGATGGACAGTAGTTCTTTGATTCCGCTTTTCGCGGGCCGGTTCGCCGGATATTCGCATCCGTTCAGGATTCCGTGCAGGCGGCCTTCGGCCATAGCGCGCTGGAGATCCCGGTCGAGTCCTTCGCCACCGAAAAATTGCGGCGGGCGGCTGGGTTCGAGAATTTCCTCGGCGTAGGAAGGCGAAACGGTATGAACCGCGTTGGCCAGCCGGATGCCGATGGCCATAGGATTCAGGCAGTCGGTCCAGCGCGGATCGCGCAGTTCACCGGGAATTTCGTCGCCGAACCGGATATCGGGATACCAGCTTTCCAGTGATGACCGGTCGCCGTGTAGCGGGCGGATACCCTGCAGGGCGAGGTTATGAATGGTGTAAACGGTGCGGAGTTTTTTCAGTGCGGCGCAGTCCGGATCGTATTCACGCAGTAAGAGAAGGAAAGCGGCATGCCAGTCGTGCAGGTGTAGAATATCGAGCGGCCCGAAGAGATTCTGCTGAATGGCGGCGGCGGTCGCGGCGCAGAAGCAGGCGAACTTGGTGGCGTCGGTGGCGAACGGACGTCCGAGCGGGTCGTTGCTGTAAATGTCGTACTGCTCTTTTTCGGCGTTGTAGTGAAGCAGGAGGGGATGATCAATTACGTAGTGGACGGAACGCGCGGCGGCTTCGGTGCGCGGTTTGACGCGGTAAAGCACTGCTTCGTCGCGGTTTCCGGCAAAGTCGAACGAAATGGTTCCGACGCGGGTTGCCCCGGCGAGTTCGTGTAAAAACCCGTAAGACGGGGTGACGATTGATGTTTTGCACCCCTGATCGGCCAGCGCGGCGGGGATATCGCGGATCACATCGCCGATTCCGCCGACTTTACAGCGTGGAATACCGTCATTTTCGGCGGCGACCATCAAAATATTCAGCGGACTGCTCATGGGAAGCGAAGGTATCAGACCGTTTTGATGGCGGAAAGCGGCTTTTTCCGGTTTGAGAAAGGAGCCTTTAGGGGAATGTTGTCAAAAACAGGTATCAAATTTATTATGTTTTTGAGTTCTATCTCTAATGCCGTATAAAAACGCATCAAATTTTTAGTACAAATTATGATAATTGCCTTGATGGTTTAAAAAATGACGCTATTTTATGTGCAGATTTTTACATGGTTACGGTTTCGAAGGAGAAAATGATGGATAAATCAGTCATGGATGGCGGTCAGGCGCTGATCAAGTGTCTGGAGGCGGAAGGCGTTGAGTATATTTTCGGCTACTCCGGCGGTTCGGTAATTCCGATCTTTGACGCCATGGTTACCGCTCCCAGCAATATAAAATTTGTTCTGGTTCGTCACGAGCAGGGTGCGGTTCACATGGCCGACGGCTATGCCCGCGCCACCGGCAAACCGGCCGTCACGCTGGTCACCAGCGGGCCCGGCGCGACCAACGTGATCACCGGCATCATGACCGCCCACATGGATTCCGTTCCGATGGTCGTTCTGACTGGCCAGTCGGTTTCGTGGATGATCGGTAAAGACGCTTTTCAGGAAGCGGATATGTTCGGTCTCACCATGCCGGTGGTTAAGCACAGCTACCTGCTGAAAAAGACTAACGACATTCCGCGCACCGTCCGCGAAGCGTTTCATATCGCCACCACCGGACGTCCCGGCCCGGTGTTGATTGATATTCCCAAGGATGTCAGCGCGGGCGCTTTCACCGGCGACCTGCACGCTGAAATGGATATTCCCGGCTACAAGCCGCACACCGGCCCGGTGGATGTCGCTGTGGTGAAAGAAATCGCCGAGGCGATCAGCAAGTCGCAACGCCCGGTGATTCTGGCCGGACACGGAGTAATGATTTCCGGCGCGCAGGCGGAACTGCGTGCGCTGGCCGAAAAGCTGAACGCTCCGGTCACCACCACTCTGCTGGGCAAAGGCGCGTTTCCGGAAACCCATAAGCTGTCGCTCGGCTGGCTCGGTATGCACGGCACGGCCTATGCCAACAAGGCGATGTGCGAATGCGACCTTCTGCTGAATATCGGCTCGCGGTTCGACGACCGTATTATCGGCGATCCGAAATGGTTCTGCAAAAACGCCACCGTGATTCATGTGGATATTGATCCGGCGGAAATCGGCAAAATGATCCGTCCGAAACTCCACTGCATCGCCGATGCGAAGCTGTTTATTGAAGAACTGATGAAGCACATCGGCAAACTCAACACCGCCGAATGGCACAAGACGCTCGACGGCTGGAAGCAGAAATATCCGCTGAAGTTCAAGCGGCAGGGCGGGCTGAAAATGCAGCACGTCATTGACGAGTTCTACAAACTGTCGAACGGTAAAGCCGTGGTCGTCACGGACGTCGGCCAGCACCAGATGTGGGCGGCGCAGTTCTATAAGACGGATGAGCCGAACAACTTCATCAGCTCCGGCGGCGCGGGCACGATGGGCTTCGGCGTTCCCGGCGCGATTGGCGCGCAGTTTGGCCGTCCGAAAGACACCGTCATCGCGTTCTGCGGCGACGGCGGCTTCCAGATGACGGAATTCGAACTCGCCACCGCGGCACTTCATAAACTGCCGATCAAGTTTGTGGTTTTGAACAACCACTATCTCGGCATGGTCCGCCAGTGGCAGGAACTTTTCTACGAAGACCGCACCAGCGGTGTGGATCTCGAAGGAAATCCTGACTTCGTCAAACTGGCCGACGCTTACGGCATCAAAGGCTTCAACCTGCGCCGCCCCGGCGATGTCAAACGCATCGTCAAAGCCGCGCTGGCCTATAACAAAGGGCCGTGCCTCATCAACTGCGAGGTTGAGAAGACCGACAACGTGTTCCCGATGATTCCGGCGGGCAAGCGCATCGAAGACATGATCATCGAAGCGCCGAAAGCCGGCGGCAAAAAACTCGAAAAACCGACCGGATCGACGTAATCAGGGGTCAGGCATCAGGCTTCAGCAGTCAGAAATACGAATTCAACGACTTTAACCTTCAACGATTTTAACGATCCGTAAGGAGAAAAAATGATCAATGCAAAAACGATCCACACCTTGAGCGTTTATGTCACCAACAAGCCCGGCGTTCTGGCGCGTATCGCGCAGACCTTTTCGCGCCGCGGCTACAACATCGAATCGCTCGTCGTCTCGCCCGCCATTGACGGACACTTTTCCCGCATGACCATCGGCGTCAGCGGCGAAGCCGACGGCCTCGACCAGATCATCCGGCAGGTCAGCAAGCTGATCGACGTTCTGCACTGCACCGACCATACCTACGACGATGCTGTCGTTAAGGAAATGGGGCTCATCAAAATCGCAGTCAAAGCGGAAGATCGCGGCGAAGCGTTGCAGATTGCCGAGCACTTCGGCTGTAAAACCGTTGACCTTACGGATGAATCAATGATTCTCCAGGCGGTCGGCGATCCATCCAAAATTGATGCGCTGGTCGCGATGATCGAAAAATTCAAAATCATCGAACTCGTCCGCACCGGCAAGGTTCTGCTGGCCCGCGGCGCGCAGACAACCTGACCGGCGCGGCTGTGCCGCACCGGAAACTCGAAATACGAATATCGAAATCCGAAACCGGTTTGGAACATTCTGATTTGATGTTTTGAATTTGTTTCGAATTTAGGGTTTTGTACTTCGAATTTATGAAGACCCTTCTGATTACTCCGCCGCTGTTACAGCCCAACACGCCGTACGCCGCCACGCCGATCCTGACGGCGTGGCTCCGTTTTTGCGGGCACGACGCGGTACAGGCTGACTTGTCGCTCGAACTTCTGCTGAAACTGTTTTCAGCCGACGGACTCTCTCGTCTGAATCTCGACGATGAATACCGCGCCGTCATCGGCGACGTGATGGAATTTCTGCAGGATAAAAATCCATCGCTGGCTAAACGCTTTGCCAAACGCGGCGCGCTTCCCGAAGGAGAGCATCTTGCCCGCGTCTACGAACAGGAAAAACAGTTCGGCTGGGATTTCCGGGGTTTGGAAAAACATGATCGCGCCCGTCATCTGTGCAGTCTGTTTCTCGACGACATTGCCGAAACCGCCGCACAGCTCGACCCGCACTTCGGCTTTTCCCGCTACGCCGAACATCTCTCCGCTTCACTTCCAAGCTTCGGGAAACTCCGTGCGTTGCTGGACTCTTCATGTGGCGCAGACATTCCTGTCTGCGCAAAAGGGCAGACAGGAATGTCTGCCTCACGGAAAACATCACTCTTCCGTCAATGGCTGGAAGAACTGACTGATGCGCAGATTCAGAAACACAATCCGCAACTGGTTGGAATCACCGTGCCGTTTCCCGGCTGTCTGTTCGGCGCGCAGGCGATTGCCCGGCGGATTAAACAGACCCGGCCGGAAATTCGTATCGCACTTGGCGGCGGTTATGCGAACACCGAACTGCGCGAGCTGACCGATCCGGCCATCTTCGATTACGTGGATTTCATCACGCTCGACAGCGGAATGCTTCCGCTGTTGCGGATCGTCGAAGACGCGGACCCGGCCAAGCTTGTCCGAACGTTTGTTCGTGAGAAAGGAAGCGTCCGTTTCTATGACAGCGGCGAACCGCCGGTCTTGCACGACAAGCTTCCGCCGCCGGTGTATGACGGTCTGCCGCTGGATCGCTATTTCGGCCTGTTTGAAGTGCTCAATCCTGTCACGCGACTTTGGTCGGACGGACGCTGGAATAAGCTGGTGCTTGCGCATGGATGCAACTGGAGCCGTTGCGCGTTCTGCGACACCTCCATTGATTACATCTGCCGCTACGATCCGGCGCGTCCATCCACGGTCTGCGACTGGATGGAATCGGTTATCGCCGCGACCGGCTTTAACGGATTCCATTTTGTGGATGAAGCTCTGCCGCCCGCACTGCTCGACGGACTGTGCGACGAAATTCTGCGCCGCGGACTGAACGTCGAATGGTGGGGCAACATCCGCTTTGAAAAACGACTGACGAAAAAGCTGATCGAAAAAATGGCCGCGGCTGGATGTATCGCCGTCACCGGCGGACTCGAAACCTGCTGTGACCGCACACTCAAGCTGATGAATAAAGGCATCACCGTCGCCGGAGCGGAAGAGGTGCTGATGAATCTGTCAGAGGCGGGCATCATGACGCACGCTTACCTCATGTATGGCTTTCCGACGCAGACGCTGGACGAAACGTTCCAGGGATTGGAAGCCGTCCGCCGTCTCATGGAAGAGGGCGTTTTACATTCGGCCTACTGGCACCGCTTCGCGCTGACCGCCCACAGCGAGATTGCCCGCGAACCGGAACGGTTTGGAATCAAATTGTTGCCGGAAACGTCCGGCGGATTCGCCCGGAACGAAATCCCGTTCGACGGACAGTTTGACTACGACCTCAACGCTGTCGGCGAAGCGCTCCGCACTGCCACCTACAATTACCAGCACGGCACCGGCTTCGATATTCCGGTTGAACAGTGGAAATAAAAAGCCGCCGGAGTTATCCGGCGGCTTTAACCAATGATTTCCGTTTTTCAGGAGCGATAGTACCGCATTTGCCGACGGACGATCAGAAGAATGGCTATGCCGGGAGCGATCAGCATGACCGTTGCCGGTTCAGGAACGGCGCTCGTTGTCACAGCTCCGGTAAAAACATTGTACTCGTTGACGTCCGAGGGAAGCCCTGAAACTGTCCCAAGTTTGTAGAGTGAAGCATCGCTGGTGTTGACATAATAAAGCCGGGCTCCGTTCAAAAGGAACATGTAACCCTCCGCTTCAAAAAGCGCTATGGAATAGTTGGCGTCAAAATCTGTTCCACTCAGGGTGTTCACCTTGGTCGGGGTTCCGTTCAAAGCGATGGAATAAAGATCGGACGAATATCCGTCAGCAAAATAAAACTGGCTGTCACTGCTGGACCAGGCAAGATTCCCGCCGAAGCTGGAATAGAGACCGTAACTGCCATAGAGCGTCCAGAGGGCATTGGTCATGGAGACTCTGCTGAGTTCCGCGCCGGTGTCCGGATTGATCTGAAGCCAGTCTGAACCGTCGGTTCCGTACAGATTGCCGGATCCGCCGAACGCCATTCCGAACAGGGAATAGGGCCCGGGAAGGTCGCCGAGTTTGGAACTGAGCACCCCTTCCGCTGATATGGTTCTATGTTCACTGAAGCCGGTGTTCGCATACATCGTTCCGTCTTGCGCCATCGCCAGATTGGCAAGTGCATTTGGGTGGTTGTCGCCGACGGCGTTCCACTGGAAGGAGTAACTTCCATTCATGCCGGATGGATTGCCTAGATCGAAATACCCGAGCTGGTAGGAGAACGCGTCGTTGTAGCGGCCGATAATGCCGTACACAGTTTTCTGCGGCAGTTTGGCGTGAGCGGTTATGGATAGGGTCAGTACGATAAGTGCAGTCAGCAGGTATGAACTTCTTTTCATATCTAACTCCAGTTTACGTTGGAAACTGGGCATAGCATAGCGGCGGAAATCGAATGCGTAAATATTTTTGACAGAACAAGCCTGTAGGGATTTCCCTTGCAGGGTTGTTTGCGCATCCGTCGGCGAAGTACCAGCACGGCGCCGGGGTTATGGATTGGCTGGGTGGTGAAAATTCTTAAAGACTGTTGGGTGGAACGCGACCGCCGGGCGCGTTTCAGCATGCTCGGAGCGCCCGCTCCACCATTTCTGTAGGCCGGATGTCCTCATCCGGCGCAAACGCCCGCTGAGACAGCGGGCCTACAATGAAATCCGGAGTGTTCAGCGATCTTTATGATTCGACCACGGATTACACTGATCAGCACGGATGAGAATGTTTCCAAAGCCCGGAAGGTGGTCGGGCGCGTTTTAAATTAAGCGTGCTCAGCGATCACGCTCCACCTCAACTTCGGGCCTACAGAATATTTGGTATTATCTTTCCAGAGTTCGGAACGTCAGTTTGCCGTTTTTGAGTCCGGCGTGCACGGTGGTTCCGTCGGTGATTTCTCCGGAAATCAAACTTCGGGCAAGCTGTGTTTCAATGTTCTGCTGGATAAACCGTTTGAGCGGACGTGCGCCGTACACCGGATCGAAGCCTTCTTCAACAATGTGTTTTGTGACTTCTTCGCCGACTTCGAGTTTGATATCGCGGGCGGCGAGCCGTTTGCGCAGGTCGTTGATCAGCAGTTCCACGATCTGTCCGATTTCTGTTTCAGTGAGAGGTTTGAACAGGACGGTATCGTCCAGCCGGTTCAGGAATTCCGGGCGGAAGTTTTCTTTTAGCATCGCCATGACCTGATCGCGGGTTTCTTCTGTGATGCGTCCCTGCCGCCCGATGCCTTCGAGCAGTACCGCGGAGCCGATATTGCTGGTCATGATGACGATGGTATTTTTGAAGCTGACTGTATGACCCTGCGAGTCGGTCAGCCGTCCGTCGTCGAAGATCTGGAGCAGGATGTTGAAAACGTCCGGATGAGCCTTTTCGATTTCGTCGAGCAGGACAACGGAGTAGGGCTTGCGCCGCACGGCCTCCGTGAGCTGTCCGCCTTCTTCGTACCCGATGTAGCCGGGCGGCGCGCCGACGAGCCGCGAGACCGTATGTTTTTCCATGTACTCGCTCATATCAATACGAACCATGTGCTCGTCGCTGTCGAACAGTTCGGCGGCGAGGGTGCGGGCCAGCTCGGTCTTGCCGACGCCGGTCGGGCCGAGGAACAGGAACGCGCCGATCGGACGGTTCGGATTGTTGATGCCGGCGCGGGCACGCAGTACGGCATCGGCGACGGTCTGTACCGCCTCGTCCTGCCCGATGACCCGCCGATGCAGTTCGTCGGCCAGCTTGAGCAGTTTTTCGCGTTCGCCTTCGAGCAGTCGGGTGAGCGGAATGCCGGTCCACCGGGCGACGACTTCAGCAATTTCCTCTTCGGTCACTTCTTCGCGGAGCATGGACGGTGTGCCGTCCTTGGCGTTCAGCTTGTCCTCCAGTTCCTTTAATTGTTTTTCGAGCCCTGGAATGGTGCCGTGGCGCAGTTTCGCAACGCGCTCCAGATCATAGGCGCGCTCGGCCTCGGCGCTTTCCCGGCGGGCGAGTTCCAGAGCTTCGCGCAGTTCGCGGACTTTCTGTATGCCGCCTTTTTCATTTTCCCACTGCGTACGCAGAGTTTTTTCCTCCGCCTTCAAGTCGGCCAGTTCTTTCTGTAACGCTTCCAGCCGTTCCTTGCTGGCCTTGTCTTTTTCTTTTCTCAGCGCGGTCTCTTCGATCTCCAGCCGCATGACCTTGCGGGAGATTTCATCCAGCTCGGCGGGGAGCGAATCAATTTCTGTCCGGATCGAAGCGCAGGCTTCATCCATCAGATCAATGGCCTTGTCCGGCAGGAAGCGTTCAGTGATGTAGCGGTCGGACAGCGTGGCGGCGGCGACCAGTGCGGTGTCTTTGATCCGCACTCCGTGATGAACTTCAAACCGTTCACGCAGTCCGCGCAGGATTGAGATCGTGTCTTCGACGCTCGGCATATCGACGATCACCGGCTGGAACCGCCGCTCAAGCGCCGCGTCTTTTTCGATATATTTGCGGTGCTCGTCGAGCGTGGTCGCGCCGATACAGTGCAGTTCACCGCGCGCCAGCATGGGTTTGAGCATATTCCCGGCATCGGTCGAACCCTCGGTGCGGCCCGCGCCGACAATATTATGCAGTTCGTCAATGAAGAGAATGATCCGTCCGGCGGCGGTCTTGATTTCGTTCAGTACCGCTTTCAGCCGTTCCTCAAACTCTCCGCGATACTTGGCGCCGGCCATCAGTGAAGTCATATCAAGCGCGAAGATGGTTTTGTCTTTCAGTCCTTCCGGCACGTCGCCGCGTACAATGCGGTGAGCGAGTCCCTCGACGATAGCGGTTTTGCCGACGCCCGGTTCGCCGATCAGCACCGGGTTGTTTTTGGTTTTCCGCGACAGGATGCGGATGACGGAGCGGATTTCGGCGTCGCGGCCGATCACCGGATCGAGCTTGCCGGAGCGGGCCAGTTCGACCAGATCCTGCCCGTATTTTTTCAGTGCGTCATAAGAGCCTTCCGGATTATCCGAGGTGACGCGCTGGTTGCCGCGTATGGTTTTGAGGGCTTCGAGAATCCGGTCGCGGGTGACACCCAGCCCATCAAGGATGCGCCCGACGGCGGTTTTTGTCTTTTCGTCGGCGAATGCGAGAAGTAGATGCTCAACCGAAATAAAGCCGTCGCCCAGTTTCTGCATTTCCTTCTGCGCTTTAACCATCAGACTGTCGAGCCGCTGGGTGACGTAAATTTTTCCGGCTTCCGAACCGGGGCCGGAAACAGACGGAAGTTTTTTCAACTCCTGTTCAAGGCGGGCGACAGCCGTCGGCACGGAGATGTTCATCCGTTCAAGCAATTGCGGCGCGAGCCCGTCCTCCTGCCGTAGAAGCGCAAGCGCCAGATGTTCGCCATCCACCTGCTGATGACTGTATTCGGCGCTCAGCGCCTGAGCAGACTGAAACGCCTCGCGCACCTTCTGAGTCATTTTATTAAAATCAATCATTTCAAACTCCCTTCTCTAAAGGCTGATTAGATTAAAGCATTGGTTGTGCCCATATCCTGATGTGCGGCGTTACTTGTTGGTTATCAGCTTATAGCGAATTTGATCAGCTCCAGTCCGGCAGAGACATAGAGAGACATTCTGTCCCTTATATCAGCAGATTGGGCGAAACGAGGCTCATTGTAAGCCGGATTGGGAGTCTGGATAAAGAAACCGGCCGGTTCATTTAAAAACCGGCCGGTTTAAGAGTGGCGGAGAGGGGGGGATTCGAACCCCCGGTACGCCTTTACGGCGTACGGCGGTTTAGCAAACCACTGCTTTAAGCCACTCAGCCACCTCTCCGCGAAGGACGTTTTATGTATGATATTCAGCCGCGCAGGGCAAGCGGCAAAAGGCTTTATCTCGCTTTGCGCTGTTGTTCCCACCAGTCGAGCTCGCTCGAATGGCGCCCGGCGGTGCGTGCGGCAAACTTGAAGTAGAGAAAGGCGTCCAGAAAACAGCGGTGACGCATGATGCGCTGGGCGTTTTTCGGTGTCATTTTAAGGAACCGGGGCTGTCCGCTCATAATCTCCGCGATGTGGTGAGTAACGGCCTTCGGGATACGGATGCGGTCGAGCTGGCGCGTATGGCGGTGAGTGGCCTCGATGAGCGCCTCGGCGTGCTGTAGTCCTTCATTTTTCATAATTTGCGCGGCGACCCATTCGTGGTATTCGCCGAAGATGAGGGCAAACAGCAGTGCCGGATCAACAGTAAATCCCGCCGCGCGCCAGCGGTCAATCTGGGCGAAACTTTTCCTCAGCCAGTGAGTTTTTCCTTCTCCGTCAGGGGCTTTGAGCCAGGCGCCCAGCTCCGGGAACAGGTGTTCGAAAACATCCAGCTCGCAACAGAGATTGAAAACCTGTTCCGCTTTGCCGCAGCTGAGCAGTTTCTGGATTTCCTCGTAAAGGCGCGATGAGGAACAATTCTCAAGCCGGTCGGCATGCCGCTGGATGGATTCTTTTGCGGACGGTTCTATGGAAAAGCCCAGCGCGGCGGCGAAGCGGATGGCGCGCAGGATACGCACCGGGTCTTCGGTGAAGCGTTTGTCCGGGTCGCCGATGATGCGTAGAACGCGGGCCTCAATATCTTTGCGCCCGTTGACGTAGTCTATGATGGAGAAGTCGGCGATGTTATAGAACAGCGCATTGACGGTGAAGTCGCGGCGCAGGGCGTCTTCTTCGGGAGTGCCGAATACATTGTCGCGCAGGACGAGTCCGTTGTCGGCGACACGGTGGCAGTTTTCGTCGCAGTCCTGCGGTTCAGGCGTCAGGGCGCGGAACGTGGAGACTTCAATGATTTCGTTGTGGAAATAGACGTGGGCGAGCCGGAATCGCCGTCCGATGAGACGGCAGTTGCGGAAGACCTTTTTGACTTCTTCAGGGGTGGCGTTGGTGGCGACGTCAAAATCTTTCGGGTTGCGTCCGAGGAGCAGATCGCGCACGCCTCCGCCGGCAAGGTAGGCCAGATAGCCGGCATCCTTCAGCCCGTAGAGAACTTTAAGAGCGGCATCGCTGATCTGTCTGCGGCTGATGCAGTGATCCGGGCGGGCTGTAATTTGAGGTTCCATAGTTCTCCGAAGTCCGGAAAATGTAGTGGTCTTGCCGGAAAGGGGAAAGAAGTTTTTTGCAAACCGGGGAGATTTATGCCGGATCTTCGACTTGCTCTTGAATCCAGCGGAGAATGACACTCACGACATAGGCCACGTCCTTTTCCGACAGTTCACTGCCGGCTTTGATGCCGTGAAATTTTTCCAGTTTTTCCCGGTCGCTGGTTCCGGTGGCGTGCTGGGCGATAAAGACAGGGTGCCCTTTGAGCGGAGTCTGCCGACCGTCATTTTTAGGGGCCGCCGCCGCCAGGCGTTTCTTAACAAAGTCAGTGGCGTGAAGCCGGAGAATATCGGTTCCCCGCGAAAGAACGTATTCTTTTTCCGGTTCTCCCATGGCGGGCGATGAAATTTGTTTGGCGCGGGCGAGTTTCTGTTTGAGACTTTTCCACTGCTTATCATCGATATTCTGCACGATTGCTTTACCTCCTTTCCGCTGAATCAGCTCCAGCACGCCGCAAAGTATAGGTTGCGGACCGGTTGGTGGCAAGGGGTAAAGAAAATCGTTTTCGAAACCGTTGACTTTGGTGAAAGTTCCTGTTTAATACGCGCTCTGTTTTTGCAGAAAAAGCGCTTGTGGTGAAATTGGTAGACACGCAAGATTCAGGTTCTTGTGCCGCGAGGCGTGGAGGTTCGAGTCCTCTCAAGCGCACCATTCAACGGAAATAAAAAAGCGTTCCCCGGACGGGAACGCTTTTCGTTTTTAAGCCGGGATGCCGGGTGTTATTTGGCTTCCGGCGCCGCGGCGGCGGCATCCAGATTCGGCTTCTTGATCTGAATGTCGGCTTTGCTTTTCAGTTCTTCGATGTAAGCCAGCAGAGACTCCTGCTTCGCTTTGCCGGTTAGATAATCCTGAAGCTGATCTTTCACCTCGGAGAGAGCCCGCACGCCGGCCTGCTGGCGGGCGGTGACTTTGATGAGGTGGTAGCCGAACTGGGTTTCAACCACATTGCCAACGGTGCCGGGAGCCTGTGTGAAGGCGGCTTCTTCGAATTCCGGAACCATCTGTCCACGGGAGAATGTTCCAAGACTGCCGCCGCGCTGTTTGCTGGGGCAGTCTGATTTTTCGCCGGCAATCGCCGCGAAGTCACCGCCCGCGAGGATGTCGGCGCGGATTTTTTCGATGTCATTTTTCTTCTGAGCTTTGGTGGCGTCTGTGTCTTCAGGTTTGAAGGCCAGCAGAATATGGCTGGCGGTTACACTTTCCGGCACCTTGAAGGAGTCGGCATTTTCTTCGTAGAATTTGGCGACTTCCACGGCACCGGCTTCGGCGACGCCGGCGGTTTTTTCTTCGACCAGTTTGCGAACCAGCATCTGTTTGCGCAGGTCGGCTTTCCATTCGTCGAAATCAATTTTGTTTTCGGCCAGCGCATCTTTCAGCGTGGTGCCTTCCGGAGCGTTGGCTTCAATGTCTGCGATTTCTTTGGCCAGCTCGGCGTCGTTAACGGTCAGGCTCGATTTTTCGGCGGCTTTGGTCAAAAGGATGTTGGCCACCAGCGTGTCGGATACGTTCTGATAGATTTTTCCGGCCATCTGGGAGAGCTGTTGCGGCGGAACGCGGCGGCTCATCTGCATCATGTTCATTTGCACGCCCTGCATGATCTCGCCGTGGGTGATGTTTTCGCCGTCAACGGTCATGACAATATCTTCCGCGGACATGGCCAGCGGATTGGGCTGAAGGGGTTGTTCGAAGAGCGACGGAGCCTGCTGAGACAGATCAACGGTTTCGCTGACCGGCGCGGTTTCTTTAGCGGCGTCCGCGGATTTTTCCTTTGTGGTTTCTTTTGAGCAGGAAGCTGTGATTACAGCGAAAGCGGCTGCGGTGACGAATACCCCGGCGATTTTTGTTTTCTTGACGAGTGTGCTCATGTTCAGAATTCTCCCTCCGATTGTTAATCCCTTTTGCCTTCGTGGTTTTCGACAGGCAAGGGCGGCATATTCATATTTAACGGGGTGTGTGTCAATTCAATCGCCCTTAAATCATAGGGAATGCGGGTAATTATGGAGCAGGATCAAAACCTGTTTAAATGTCAGCTTTGCGGGGGGTGCTGTCGCTGGAGCGGCCATGTTCTACTGGCGGACGGTGATATTTCCCGGCTGGCCGCCGCCTCCGGACTTTCCGAAGAGGAGTTTATCGCCCGCTATACGGTTCTGGCCGCCAATCGGCGGCAGTTGAGTCTGGCGGACGCTCCCGACGGAAGCTGTGTGCTTCTGCGCGGTGACCGATGTTTGTTTTATGACGCGCGCCCCGGTCAGTGCCGCGACTTTCCGCACGGCTGGCGGGTGGCCGATGGGTGCCCCGCGCTCGAAGAGCTGAATAAACCGGCGCAGTTTAAGCGTTGAACAGGAGCCCCGTTTTAAAGATACTCGCCGCCTTGAACCCAGTTAAGCTAAGGAGATGGAATGTCTGTAATTGAAGCCAGTGAAATTTTAAACATCCTGCCGCACCGTTATCCGTTCATGCTCGTTGACCGCATCATCGAGATCGAAGAAGGGAAGCGGATTGTCGGCATTAAGAACCTGACTTTTAACGAACTGTTCTTTCAGGGACATTTCCCGGGACGTCCGGTGATGCCCGGTGTTTTGCAAATGGAAGCGATGGCGCAGGTGGCCGGTATTCTTTTGAACAAGATGTTCGGCGGCGAGGGAAAGATTTCCTTTTTTGCGGCGATTGATAACGCCCGGTTCCGCCGTCCGGTGGTTCCCGGCGATCAGCTCCGGATGGAAATTGAAATCATCAACGCCAAGCCGCGCCTTTCCAAGGTGCATGCCAAAGCGTTTGTGGAAGATAAGCTGGTTTCCGAGGCCGATCTGATGTTCAGCTCCGCAGGGTAATTTTTATGAGCAATATTCATCCCACAGCGATTGTCGGCGAGGGCGCCGTGCTCGGCGCGGATGTGAAGCTGGGCCCGTACAGCGTGGTCGGCCCCGGCGTAAAGATCGGCGCGGGCACCGAGCTGATGGCTCATGCGGTGGTTGACGGCAATACTACGATTGGTTCCGGTTGTGTCATCCACCCGTTTGCCCGGGTTGGCGGGCCGACGCAGGACTTAAAATTCAAAGGCGGCGCGCCCGGTGTGATCGTAGGCGATAAAACGGTCATCCGCGAATGCGTCACCATCAATGCCGGGACGCACGATGGGGAAATGACCGAGGTCGGCTCCGGATGTCTGCTGATGGCCTACAGTCACGTCGCCCACGCCTGCAAAGTCGGAAACGGCGTGATTATCGCCAACGGCACCCAGCTTGCCGGCGATGTGATTGTCGAGGATTTCGCCATCATCGAGGGGCTTTGCGGCGTGGTTCAGTTCCGCCGGATCGGTAAAATGGCTTTTCTGGGCGGCTACACCAAGGCGACGAAAGATGTGCCGCCGTTCATGATTGCTGATGGACTGGATATCGAAGTGCGCAGTTTCAATAAAATCGGCATGGAACGGCGCGGAGTGACCGAAGAGTCCAGAGATGCGATCAAGGAGGCCTATCGCATCCTTTACCGCCAGAAGCTTCCGATTGCCGAGGCGCTTGAGCAGATGGAGAAGGAACTGCCGTCCACTCCGGAGGTTCAGCATTTGATTAACTTCATCCGCACCTCAAAAGTCGGCATTGTTCGTTAACGCGGAGAACCGCATGCAAAACAGCCAGCTTGCCAGTTTGTTACAGCAGACAGGGCTCTTTACACCGGAGCAGGTGGACGGAATTCTTCCGGCTGTGGCGGAGGCGGGCGCGGACTTCACGGATACCGTGACTGGACGAACCGGGATTAAGGAGGAGCTGTTTCTCGAAAAGCTGGCTGACGCGATGAACCTGCCGTTTCTGCGTCTGGCCAAGGCGGAAATCGCCCGCGAACTGCTGGAGAAGATCCCGCCGAAAGCAGTCTTTCAGTACAACATCATGCCGGTTTCGGAAGAGCAGGGCGTACTGCGTATCGCAACGGCCAATCCACTGCAACCCGGACTGATTGATGCCATGCGGCTCGTCACCGGCGGACGAATTAAGCTGGCGCTCAGTCCGTCGGCGGATATCGCGGCGGCGGCGAAGCGGCTCTACGGCGTCGGCGCCGAGACGCTTGACCGCATGATGCAGGATGACGACCGGATCAATCTCGATGAGGAAGGTCTTTTTAAACAGGATCTGAGCGAGCTCGATCAGGAAGCCTCGGTTGTTAAATTTGTGAACCAGATTATCTGGGAAGCGCACCAGAACCGCGCCACGGATATTCATATTGAGCCGATGGAAGTCGATCTGCGCATCCGCTACCGCATTGACGGCGTTCTGCATCAGACTCCGGTGCCTGCCACACTCAAACGGTTCCAGTCCTCGATTATTTCCCGCATCAAGGTGATGGCCAATATGGACATTGCCGAAAAACGTCTGCCGCAGGACGGGCGTATCAGCCTTCGCATTCAGGGCGAGGAAATCGACGTGCGCGTTTCGACGATGCCGACGGTTTACGGCGAGAGCGTCAGTCTTCGTCTGCTTCTGCGCGGAAGCGGCATGATCGGGATGGATCAGCTCGGTCTGAATGCCGACGACGAAAAAGTTCTGAAAAAAATGATCACCCGCCCGCACGGAATTCTGCTTTGCACCGGCCCGACCGGCTCCGGAAAGTCCACGTCGCTGTATGCGTGGCTCCACACCATTAACTCTCTCGACATCCGCATCATGTCGGCGGAAGACCCGATTGAGTATGAGATGGCCGGCGTGAATCAGGTGCAAATGAAGCCGGAAATCGGACTGACTTTTGCCCACGCCCTGCGCACGTTTTTGCGTCAGGATCCCGACGTAATCATGGTGGGGGAAATCCGCGACCGTGAAACGGCGGAAATCGCCATTCGCGCGGCGCTGACCGGACATCTGGTTTTCAGCACGCTTCACACCAATGACTCCGCCGCCAGTATTAACCGTCTGCTCGACATGGGGATTGAACCGTTTCTCGTGGCATCCGCCGTGGAAGGGATCGTCGCACAGCGTCTTGTCCGGCGGCTTTGCCCGGCCTGCCGCCGTCCGCTTCAGTTGAGCGACGCCCGCACGCAATTGCTGAAAACGGAAGGATTCCCGGTGGAACTGCTCCATCTGCACCCGATTTATGAGCCGGTCGGCTGTGACGAATGCCGCGGCTCGGGCTTCAAAGGACGAACCGGCATCTATGAAATTCTGACCGTGGATGACCATATCCGCCCGCTGATTATCAACCGGGCCGCTTCGAGCGATATCAAGCGTGAGGCCATGCGCCACGGACTGCATACATTGCGCGAGGACGGCTGGCTGAAGGTGCTCGACGGGATTACCACGATTGAGGAAATTCTGCGCGTCACGGAAGAAGATGAGGAAGAAGTCTCCGCCTGAGGCGGTTATTCTCCGAACGCCTGAAGCATTCCTTTAAGCGCCGCCTCGGAGTCCAGTACAGGCCGTGCCGGAGCGGTGTCCGGCTTGTTTAAATTCTCAAGGCCCTTGGTCAGAGTTTCCACCGAAGTCGCCGAGATGTGTTCAGGGTGATCGTAAAGGTCTTCGAACAGACCCTTTACCGCCCGGCCCAGCAGTTCGCGCCGCGAGCCTGATTCTCCGGCCAGCGCGTCTTTTAATCCGGCCTGAACCTTTTTGTAGAGGCGGGCCAGCGCCTTGCGCTGTACTTCCGGATGCGCTCCGACCGGCGGAATCTCCGGGCCGCTTCCCGACTGAACGGAATTGGCCGCCGCTTCCAGCGCGGTCGGCAACGGAGCGCCGGAGGCGGACAGGGCGAGTGACTCCATCGTGTTTTTAATTTCCGACAACAGCCGGTTGGGCGGGCACTGGGATTTGGTGAAGAATTTCTGAACGCCCAGCGGGCAGACTTCATCCAGCAGTTTCTGAACGTGTCCGTTGGAGAAAATAATCACCGGCACATCTTTCAGTTCCGGGCGGGCGCGGATTTGTTTCAGAACATCCACACCGTTCATTTCCGGCATGTTCAAATCAAGGATAATGGTGTCCGGGCGCAGGGTTTCCAGTCGTTGGAGCGCCTGCGATCCGCTGTTGGCGGTTTCGACCTGATAACCTTCGGCGGCCAGCTTGGTCCGGTACAGCGTGGTCACGAACAGGTCATCATCTACAAATAGAATCGTTTTCATGACGTGAACGAGCAGTCGAAGTAGGTTTCCATCGCGGTTTGCACGGCGGCCAGCTCCTTACGGATTTCCGCCAGCTGTTCCGCCGCGTTGGCGGGCATGCCGCGCAGACTTTCAAGTTCAAGGCTTTTCAGTTGCGCGGCCAGCGCGGCCATTCCGCAGGAGATGCTGGACCCGGCGCACTTATGGGCAACAGCGGATGCGGTGGCCGCATCTCCGGCGGCGATTGCGTCGGCCAGCCGGGTGATTTCTCCAGCGGTCAGTTCGAAATAGAGACGGGCCAGACTGCAAGCGATTTCGCGGTTTCCGCCGGAGGCGTCCAGCAGGCTTGTCACATCAACTGTTCCTGAAGCGGTCATGGGGCGGACTATAGGGGGATGCACTACAATGCGCAATGAAAAGGTCTTGGAAAGTTGCGCCGGAAGTTCTGCTCCCGCCGGTTGCATTTTCTTTGGAAAGCGGTAATCTGACGCCCGAAAGGAAGTTCGCGTCCGGCTAACAGCTTGCGGCGCGCAGGTTTGATTATGGAAAAAAAAGACTGGGTAGCCGTCGGAGTTAAATTACTCGGGGTTTATTACGCCGCGATGTCCGTTGTGGGGCTTGGAGCCGTTGCGCTGGGACTGATCATGAATCTTCTTTACCGCCCGGACATTCCGGCCGGAATGACCAAGCCGCAGTATCTGACCATGTTTGTTCTGGGGTTGATCCGGTGGCTTCTCAACAGCCTGATCGCTCCCGCCATGCAGGGTCTTGCCGCCTGGCTTCTGCTGAAGAAAACCTGCTGGTGCCTGCAGAAAGCCGGACTGGGCTGTGAACCGAAGCAGATTTAACAGAGTTCAAAAATAACCGGGAGGTGTCTCATGGGAAGCCGTGGAATCGCACTGGTCGGCATGGATGTCAAAAAACTGCTGACCTTGTTGAACAAAGCGCTCGCCGATGAATGGCTGGCGCACTACCAGTACTGGGTCGGCTCCAAAGTCGTCTCAGGGCCGATGAAAGATGCCGTCAGCAGTGAGCTGGTTCTTCATGCCGCCGAGGAAATGGCGCACGCTGAACTGCTCGCCACCCGGATTATCCAGCTGGGCGGCGTTCCCAACCTGACGCCCGCCGACTGGTTCAAGCTCACCAACTGCAAATACGAAGCGCCGTCCGATCCGTTCGTGCAGAAGATCCTTGAGCAGAACATCGCGGGCGAGCAGTGCGCCATCAGCGTGTATGAAAAGCTGATGAAAATCACTAAAGATGCCGATCCGGTCACTTATAACATCGCGCTCCAGATCATCACGCAGGAGGTTGAGCATGAAGAAGACCTGCAGAGCCTGCTCGAAGACCTGAAGCTGATGTTCAAGCACTACGGGAAAAAATGATTCACCCGGCGCGCATTCATCAGCTCAACGACAAACCCGCCCGCAACGGCGGGTTTGTGCTGTACTGGATTCAGCAAAGCCAGCGCGCCGAATGGAACCATGCGCTCGAATACGCCGTGGAGCGCGCCAACGGGCTCGGCCTGCCGGTCGCCGTTGTTTTCGGCCTGATGGACAACTATCCCGAAGCCACCGAACGCCATTACGCCTTCATGCTCCAGGGGTTGGAAGAGACGTTCCGGATATTGGAAAAGCGCGGCATCGGCGCGTTCATCGGGCGGGGTCATCCGGCGGAGGTCGCGCTCAAAGCGGGTTGCGAAGCGGCGCTGATTGTCTGTGATATGGGATATCTGCGCCATCAGGCCGACTGGCGCGCCCGCGTCGCCGAGGAGGCCGGTTGTGAGGTTGTCGAAATCGAAAGCGATGTCGTTGTGCCGGTCGAAACCGCCTCGGACCACGCCGAATACATGGCGCGTACCCTCCGCCCGAAACTCCTGAAGAGGCTGGATGAATTTTTGAAACCTGTTCAGGAGGTCAGAGTAAAATTTCAGCCACGGATGGACACGGATTTCCACGGATGGGAAAGAACGGTTCCAAAGGTTGGAAAAACCGGAAAGTTTATTGGCGGAACTTCGGAGGCGAAGAAGCGGCTCAAAAAGTTTATTGCCGAAAGCCTCGCGGTTTATGACAAACATAGCAACCAGCCGCAGACCGACGACGTTTCCATGCTCAGCCCGTATCTGCACTTCGGACAGATTTCCCCGCTCTATATCGCTTCGGAAATCTTAGCAACTGTAGGCCGGACGTCCTCGTCCGGCGGATTCCTCGAACAGCTCATTGTCCGCCGCGAACTGGCGATCAACTTTGTCTGGTTCACGCCGGACTACGACCGCTTTTCCTGTCTGCCCGACTGGGCGAAACTGACGCTCAAAAACCACGCCAAAGATAAACGGGAATACCTTTATTCCCGCGAACAGCTTGAGCAGTCGCGGACGCACGATCCGTACTGGAACGCCGCGATGACCGAAATGCGCGTCACCGGCTTCATGCACAACTATATGCGGATGTACTGGGGTAAGAAGGTTTTGGAGTGGAGCCGGTCACCGGAAGAAGCGTTTGAAACACTGCTAGCTATCAACAACAAATATTTTCTCGATGGCCGCGACCCGAACTCCTATGCCGGAGTCGCCTGGGTCTTCGGCAAACACGACACCGCGTGGGCGGAACGTCCAATCTTCGGGAAAACCCGCTACATGAACGCCGCCGGCCTTAAACGGAAGTGCGATATCGAGGGGTATGTGGAGAAAGTTGCCCGCTTTTGAATTAGAGTTTTCTCAGCTCAAAAACATGAGGTTCATCAGACCCATCAGTATCTATAATCGAATATTCTTTTCCTTCAATGATCACGTGAGTGACGTTTTTTCTATCAATATCAGCATTAAAGGCTAGTAGCACAGGTGATGTAACAAGACCCATGCATACAACTTTGCGATAGATTTCTCTTTCTCCATTCTTGGAACAAAATGTGACATCTCTCTTCGGTTCTACTTCGAAGTTTATGGCTGACATGTTGTTCCTCCTTTGTTGTGGACTCTGGTTTTGATGTTTTCCAACTCGGCATAATTTTATGTGGTTTAGTTCGAAAAAGTGAAGAGGCTGTTTTGCATGTTCGTGCTCTTGTCTCATTCGCAGTTTGGTGGTTCGAAAACTTTGGGAAGAGATCGTTCAATGTCTAGGTGGAACGCGACCTCCGGGCGCGTTGAGCGTGCGCGGAGCACTCGCTCCACCTCTTAAGATATGGCGTGAAAGGTGCCGCACGGGACGGTTTTGATGAACGGGTGCTCTGCGCCCTGGTGCCTTTGCGAGCGACATACGCCTCTTCTCTTCGAAAGAGAGCCGCTTCTGCGCTTGAACAATTTCTGGGGCTGTGTAGGCTCTCCCGCATGGCTGTAAAAACCGACAAAAAAGAAGGCGCCTCCAACCTCGAGGCGGTGCTCGCTGAAATCAAAAAACAATACGGCGACGGAGCAATCGTCCGCCTTGGCGACGAAGCCGGACCGAAGAAAATTCCGTGCATTTCAACCGGCGCGCTGACGCTGGATGTGGCGCTCGGTATCGGCGGCGTTCCGCGCGGACGGGTGATTGAAATTTTCGGCCCGGAGTCGTCCGGAAAGACCACGCTGGTTTCCCATATTATCGCCAACGTTCAGAAGGCGGGCGGCACGGCGGCCTTCATTGATACCGAGCATGCGCTGGATCCGGGCTATGCCCAGAAGATCGGCGTGGATTTGAATAATCTGCTGGTTTCCCAGCCGGACTCCGGCGAGGAAGCGCTCAATATTTGCGAGTCGCTGGTGAAGAGCGGTTCGCTCGACGTGGTGGTCGTGGATTCCGTCGCCGCGCTGGCGCCGCGCGCTGAGCTGGACGGCGAGATGGGTCAGTCGCACGTCGGTTTGCAGGCGCGGCTGATGTCTCAGGCTTTGCGCAAGCTGACCTCGGCGATTTCCCGTACGAACTGCTGTTGTATTTTCACCAACCAGATCCGCGAGAAAGTCGGCGTGATGTTCGGCAGTCCGGAAACGACGCCCGGCGGCCGCGCGCTGAAGTTTTATTCTTCCGTCCGCCTCGACATCCGCCGCATCGGCCAGCTTAAGGATACTTCGGGCGCGATTTTCGGTAACCGCACCAAAGTCAAAGTGGTCAAAAACAAAGTCGCGCCGCCGTTCACGACGGCTGAGTTCGATATTCTGTACGCCGAAGGGATTTCCTGGACCGGCTCCATCGTGGATGCTGGAACCGACTGCGGGCTGATCGAGAAGAAGGGCTCATGGCTTTCCTACAACGGCCAGCAACTCGGGCAGGGCCGCGACGGCGCACGCAAGGCGCTGATGGACGATAAGAAGCTGGCGGACGAGCTGGTCGTAAAGATCAAAGAAACCGCCAAGGCCAAGACCGACGGCGGCGAATAGCGGAGAATCGGACGGGTAAAGCGATGAATTTCCGGAAAACATCTCTGGTTTGCTGTGGCCTGCTTCTTTTGACCGGATGCGGAAAAGCGAAGTTTGACGGCGCGAAGGCGATGGCTGAGACCGAGGCGCTGGTGAAGATCGGTCCGCGCGAAGCGGGCGGCGGCGGAGCCCGCCGGGCATCTGTACTGCTGGAAGGCAAGCTGAAGGCGCTGGGGCTGAAGACGACAATTGATACGTTTTCCGAAGATACGCCGTCCGGCAAAATGCACTTTAATAATGTGCTGGGACGTGTTCCGGGTAAAACGAACCGCCTGATTGTGCTGGCTTCGCACTTCGACACCAAGAGCGGCATTTCCAAAGATTTTCAGGGCGCGAACGATTCCGGTTCCAGTTCCGGCGTTCTGCTTGAGCTGGCGCGGGTGCTGAAAGAGCGCGGGCCGTACGAAACCGAGTTTATGATCGCGTTTCTGGACGGCGAGGAGTGCCGCAAGGAATACGGCCCGCACGACGGACTGCACGGCAGTCGCCGTCTGGCCCGGCAGATTTATGAGGCGGGCGGGGCGAAGTTTGTCGAGGCGGTGATCGTGCTCGATATGATCGGCGACAAAAATCTGAACATCACCGTTCCCCGGAACAGTTCCGCAAAGCTCGTCAAAGAGCTGTTTTATGCGGCCCACGAATTGGGTGTCCGCCCGCAGTTCGGTCTCGGCGAAGGCTCGATTCTTGACGACCATGTTCCGTTCCAGATTGCCGGTATGCCTGCGATTGATGTGATTGATTTTGAGTACGGCTCCTCACCGGGGCAGAACAACTACTGGCACACCGCGAACGACACGCTCGACAAGCTGTCGGTTAAAAGTATGCAGACCGTCGGCGACGTGGTTTTGAAGATGGTGGAGAACCTGCAGTAATTCGTAACGAGTAATACGTAATTAAGAAAACCCGACATCCCATTGAGTGGTTGGAAAATCTCCCGTTACGAATTACTCGTTACGCATTACGAGTTACTGCGGCGGCAGTACACCTTCTTTGACCAGCTGGGCGTCCATTTCCGGCGTGAGCGGAAGCGGAAGCGGCGGCAGTCCGTTGCGGATGGCATCCATCTGAACCTGTTCAAGATGTTTTTGCAGAGCTTCGCCGGACAGCTTGGGCTCAGGCGGCGGTTCGGCGGCCTGCCGGCGTTCTTCGATCTTTTTCAGCAGAGCCCTGCGGCGTTCGGCGTAGGACGACTGACGGGCGGACTGCTCGCTTTTCGTAATGGGCTGTCCGCCGCCGGCCTCCAGCTTGAAGAGGGCGACCTCGTTTCCTTTGCGGATCATGGCTTCAGCCAGTTTGATGTCGGCTTCAACCACTTCGAAGCCGTCTTGCGGGGCATCCCCGATGGAAAGGATGTAGCTCTTGTTATTACTGCTATCAACGATACCCGCCCGCGTGGTTCCGTCGGAGCCTTCAAACAGCATGGAGAGGCGCAGGTTGCGGGCGAAGGACTCTGAGGCGGGAACCTGCACGACATCGCCGTCGATCGGTTCTCCGCCGAAAGGCTGTTTGTCGAGAATCGGCTGATAGCGGCTGAAACCTTCGTTATCCGCGACGCCAAGGGCGGCGGCGGAGAGCGCGAGCAGGATGGAGTGGAGCCTCTTCACGGTTCCAGAGTATCCGTTCTTGTTTAATTTTCGTCAAGCGGTAGGCTCCCCGCATTACGATTTAAAACGGGGGACACACATGCGCAAAAGCACATCGGGTTTGGTTGCCGTTCTGCTGGCGGGAGTGACTCAGGCTCAAATGCCGCACCGCGTCGCGGTGCTGGTGAATGAAAATTCACAGAATTCCAAGGCGGTTGCCGGTGTGTTCGCCGCCGCGCACAGCGTGCCGGGGGGCAACCTGGTTTACCTGAATCTGCCGGAACAAATCGTCAAAGGGCGTGCCGAGTGTACGCCGGACGAGTTCCGGACGCTGATTTATGAGCCCGCGCAGAAGGTGATTGAAGAGCGCGGGCTGAAGGATCAAATCGTCGCCTGGGTCTATTCGGTTGATTTCCCGATCCGCGTGGTTACGTCGCCGAACGACCGCCAGCAGATGTCTTTGATGGGGCTGACGTTCACGCGCGGCATCGTTCCTTCAATGGAAATGATCGAAAAAGGGCAGTACCTGTCGCCGCTGTTTGCCGGCCCGGCACAACTGGGCGGCCCGAAAAATCCGCCCCGTTCATTTGATGTGCTGAGCGCCACGCTCAAAGACAAAATGCCTTTGCCCTCCATGATGCTCGGCTATATCGGGGAGAACGGCACGGATGTGCAAACGGTACTACGCTGTATAGAAAACGGTATCCGGGCGCGAAAAGCCGGAACCGGCTCGCCGATTGCTTTGGTGCAGACGGATGATAAAGCCCGCTCGGCTCCGCGCGAATGGCAGTATGCCGATGTGAAGGCGGAAATGGCATCGCGTGGCGGCGCGGTCACGGTTTACACCAATCCGCCTCCGGTCAGGACAAACTGGATGGGGGTTATGACCGGCGCTGAGACGATTAAGCCGTCCGGATTCGGAGCGTTTGCTCCGGGCGCTTTCGCGGAACACATGACCAGCTGGTCCGCCGAATTTCAAAAGCCGCAGGCCAAATGCACCGAATGGCTCAAGGCGGGCGCGACCGTGACGGCGGGCATGGTGACGGAGCCGTACAATGTGTGGACGAAATTTCCGCATGCCCGCTTTTTTGTTCACTACGCCTCCGGCTGTTCCGCTATGGAAAGCTTTTACCAGTCCATTCTCAGTCCGGCGCAGGTTCTTCTGCTGGGCGATCCGCTTTCGCAAATCGCCGGACTGCCGGTTGAAATTAAGACGATTGGTTTGAGCAAGGAGATAACAGGCGAGCTGGACGCCGCGTTCGTCGCCGAGGCGAAATTTCCGATGCCGGCGCAGGTTCTTTACAGCGCACTGCTCGACGGCAGGCAGATTAAAGCCGGCGAGGGGAATGCGTTGATCAGTCTGCCTTTCGGTGAAATGGGCGACGGCTGGCACGAAGTGCGTATTATCGCTCAGGTGTTCTCGCCGGTGACACCGGGCTGGTTCAAGGATTTCCCTGTCATCATCAATAAAAAGGGGCGGTCACTTAAAATCGTCCGAATCGCCGAAGCCGCCCCGCGACAGATTACCGTTCAAATCGCGCCCGGCGGGAAGGATATTCCGAAGGAGGCCTTTCTGCTTTGGAACGGTCGGGAGCTGGATCGGAAACCGTATGCGGAAGGGATCACGCTTGCGGTGGATGAGCGAACCTTCGGTGAAGGTCCACACCGTCTTCAGGCGGTTGCGGTCTATGAGGACGGAATGCACGTCCGGAGCGAGCCGCAGGCTTTTGCCATTGCATTTAAGGAGAAAGATGAAAAATGAAGTATGAATTATGAAAAAGGAACGGCTCTTTTTTGAAAAATACAGCTTTCATCTTTCATAGCTCATCTTTCATATTTCCCTTCCTATGAAATGGATTTCGAACAGTCCGTCCGACACCTGGAAGATCGCGGAAGAGTTTTTCCGGAAGCTGGAAATCCCGGCGGTGATCGCTTTGCACGGCAATCTCGGCGCGGGGAAAACCTGTTTTACGCAGGGACTTGCGCTGGCGGCGGGCGTTAAAGAGCCGGTGTGCAGTCCGACCTATACGCTGATCAGTGAATACCGGGGCGCCGTACCGTTTCATCATATTGATCTGTACCGCCTCGGCGGCCCCGAAGAGGCGTTTGATCTCGGACTCGACGAATATCTGGAGGCTGGCGGCGTCACGGTGATTGAATGGGCCGAGCGCGCCGCCGAACTTCTTCCGCCCTCGACGATCCATATCCGGATTGAGTGTGGCGCGACCGAGGAACAGCGCATCATCTGCATTGTGGAGAATCCGCTATGATCACGCTGGGTATCGAACTTTCCTCGCGGCAGGGCAGTGTGGCGCTCCTCAGAGACGGCGCCGTACTGGCCGAAAAAATCTGGATCGCCGACCGGGTTCGCCATAACGGGATTTTCCAAACACTGGAAGCCCTGCTCAAAGAAACGCGGCTTTCGTATGCCGATGTCAGTCTTTATGCCGTTGGCCGCGGGCCGGGCTCGTTTTCGGGAATGCGGATGAGTTTTGCCATCGCACAGGCGCTGGCGCTTCCGAATAAGACGGAAGTCCGCGCCGTTAGCAGTGGCGCGGCGCTGGCGCTGGCCGCCGGGCGCGAGGGCGCAAAACGGGTGGCCGTTATCGGCGACGCCCGGCGCGGACAGTTCTGGTACGGTCTGTTTGCTCATCAAGAGGGCGGAATCCGGCAGGCGGAAGAGTGGAAGCTCGTTCCGTACGAAGAACTCCGCATTGCGGACGGCACGCTGGTGGTCAGCCCCGAAGCGGAACGGCTGACGAAATGGTTTCCGGATATTGGAACTCCGCGCTTCCCGCTGGCGAGCGATGTGGCGGCACTGGCGGCGGAAGGAACAGAAGCTTTAGAGCCGCTTTATCTGCATCCTCCGGTCTTTGTTCAGCCTAAATTCGGTTGAGTTTCGGCCTTATTTTTATAGAATGAAGGCCGTGAAAAGGCTGATTCCAATTCTTGTAAATCTTCTGCTGATAGCGGGTTCGGCCCGATCTATCGTCGTGCAGGATTACGGAGTCGCAACCAATCCGCCGACCGGCTCCTGGAATCTCAATTGGGACAATGTATATAATTATAAAAAGAGTTCTGCCGTTGCTGTTGCAAGGCGCTGGGTGCTGACCGCAGCGCATGTCGCTGATGATATTAATAGTTCCATTCCGAATTTTTCAAATATTGTGGTGAACGGAACAGTTTACTATCCACAGGAAATTATTTTGCATGTTGCGAAAGATGACTCGGAACATTCTAATAACACCGATCTAGCTCTAGTTCGCTTTGACAAGCCATTCCCTGGATATTATTCACTTTATACTGGAACATTTCCAACCTACTCCGGTCATGGACTCGACAGTCGGCTGAAGGTGGTTATGGTTGGTTTTGGAGTGACTGGTACGGTTTCCAGTACCTATTTTACTCCTTCCCCATACTACAACCCGTCGAGCGGGATAAAACGCTGGGGAAGTCAGAAAATCGAGGGCGGTATGATTTTTTCCTACGATAGCTTTGGGCCGGCTGGGTACTTTACGAATGCAGTCGGGTTTAAGATGGATTTCAACACATTGAGCGGCGGAACCGATTATGAAGCCGGATTTGGAACATATGATTCCGGCGGTGGAACTTTTGTGGAAGATGGAGGGATGTGGAAGCTGGCAGGAATCAATACCCTTATATATGCGGCGTCATCTGGAACCCCATCTGGTTCCGATGATCGTATTTTGGCCATATCCGTCCCGTCGTATTACTCCTGGATCACCAACACGATCGCGCAGGCGGATGGCGATGCGAATACCAACGGCATTCCCAACTACTGGGAGAAACAGTACAGCGGAACAACGACCGGGCTGACGGCTTCGGCGGACAGCGACAGCGACGGCTTTTCCAATCTGCGGGAATATTATGCCGACACCAACCCGACGAATCCGGCGTCATTTTTTGAAGTGACGGAGTTTACGGTGTCATCGAATCAACTGGTGCGTTTTAACGGCAGTACCGCCCGGCAGTATCAGCTTTTTTACACCACGAACGATCTGGCATCTACCAACCTGACGTGGATTACGGTCAACACCAATAAAATCTGGGGCGCAGGCACCAACACCTCTATCACCGCGACCAACGCGGACAGTAAGGCGTTTTACCGGCTCAAGGTGACTCTGCCTTAAAAGAAGAGTTGAACCTCTATTCTTCTTTAAGTAGCGTGCGCGGCATGAATTGCGACGTACATGTTAATCTCGGGGATCGCTCGTATCCCATTCACATCGGCTCCGGAATTCTCGATTCGCTCGGCGAATCCTGTAAAGCCGCCGGGCTGAAAGGCCGCTGTCTGGTCGTCACCGACGAAACCGTCGCGCCACTTTACGCCGCCCGCGCCGTCCAATCTTTGGAAAAATCCGGATTTAAACCCGCGCTGGAAATTCTTCCCGCCGGTGAGACGACAAAATGTCAGGCGCAACTGATGAAGCTCTACAGCCGGGCCGCCGCGCACGGGCTGGATCGTAAATGCTTCATGGTCGCCCTTGGCGGCGGCGTGATTGGCGATCTGACCGGCTATGCCGCCGCCAGCTGGTTGCGCGGCATCCGTTTTGTACAGGTGCCGACAACTCTACTGGCGATGGTCGACAGCTCGGTCGGCGGGAAAACCGGTATTAATATTCCCGAAGGTAAGAATCTGGTCGGCGCATTCCATCAGCCGGAACTCGTTTTGATGGATCTCGACACACTCAAAACCTTGCCGCCGCGCGAACTGGCCGCCGGAATGGCCGAAGTGGTCAAATACGGCATCATCTGGGACGCGGAACTTTTCTGGAAGCTGGAACAGGGCTCTGCGATTGATGCCCAGCTGATCGCCCGCTGTTGCGAAATCAAAGCCGAGGTTGTCGGACAGGACGAACGCGAAGGCGGACTGCGCGGAATTCTGAACTTCGGACATACTGCCGGACACGCCATCGAAAACGTGGCGGGCTACGGCGAGTTTCTTCACGGCGAAGCAGTGTCGATCGGTATGGTTTACGCCGCACGCCTGTCGTCTGCGCTCAAGGGACTTCCCGCTGGAGACGTGACGCGGATCGAAAAAATGCTCGTCAAGCTGAGGTTGCCGGTCCGTGCGCCGAAACTGCTGTGGGAGAAAATCCGCGCGGCGATGGCGGTCGATAAGAAAACGGTCGGCGGTCTGCCGAAATTTGTTCTGGCAGATCGGATCGGCCATGTTGATTTCGGTTGCGAGGTTTCTGAGAAACTGCTGGAGGAGGTCTGGAATGGCATCCGTCAATGAACAGATCGTGCGCGAGTATTTTGAGACGCTCGGGTTTTTCGTTCTTCAGCTTAATAAGCATCAGGTGGCGGCGCGGCATAAGCTGGACGCCGAAGAAATTGATCTGCTGATCGCCCGGCCCGGGCAGGCGGGAGTTTATGCTCCGCCGCCCCAGATTCTCTGGGGCGCGCCGGAACTGGCGAAAGTACAGCGCGCGATCATCAGTATTCGCGGCTGGCATACCGACCGGTTCAGTCCGGCGGTGCTGAAAAAGAATCCCGATATTTTCCGGTTCGCGGAACTTGCTGTCAGTAAAGAAGCCCGCAGACTCTTCGGCCCCGGTTCCATCACAAAAATTCTCTGCCTGTCCGACCTGACGGCCAATGCCGCGCCGCAAGAGGAAACGCTGGCGCTTTTGCGGCAGGGCGGGATTGACGGGGTGCTCTCGTTCCGCACGATGCTTCTGGAGCTGACAGAGAGCGTGGATATCTCCAAGAACTACGAAAAATCCGACCTGCTTCAAACTCTGCGCATCCTGAAAACCTACGACCTGCTCAAAGACGCCCAGCTCGATCTGTTCGCAAATAAAAAGATCAAACGGCAGAACGCAAAACAATGACCGATCGCGAAGCGTATATTGCCCTGAACATGATTGAGGGCGTCGGGCCGGTGACGGTCAGGGCGCTGATTGATGCCTTGGGCTCGCCGCAGGCGGTGTTTGATCCGGCGCTTTCCGATCTGCGGATGGTGAAGCGGGTGGGGGATAAGCTTTCCGAGTCCATCCTGAGTCAGCGGACGCAGGTTAATCCGCAGGCTGAAATGGATAAAGCCGCGGAGCTGGGAGTCCGGATCATTACTCCGCTGGACGATGAATATCCCGCCGCGCTGAAGACGATCCACGACCCGCCGCTGGCGCTGTATATCCGCGGGGCGTTTCTGCCGAAAGACCGCCACGCGCTCGGCATGGTCGGCTCCCGGAAATGCACCAGTTACGGACTGAATAACGCGGATCGGCTGGCCTATCAGCTGGCGCAGACCGGATTCACGGTCGTCAGCGGGCTGGCGCGGGGTATTGATACCGCCGCTCACGAAGGAGCCCTTAAAGCCAAGGGACGCACGGTTGCCGTTCTGGGCGCGGCGATTGATCAGCTTTATCCGCCGGAAAATGCCGGTCTGGCCGATGTGATTGCCCAGAACGGGGCGGTTGTCAGTGAGTATCCGCTGGGCCGGCCTGCGGACCGTCAGACGTTTCCGTACCGCAACCGGATTATCAGCGGTCTTTCGATGGGCGTGATCGTGGTGGAAGCGGGGTTTAAAAGCGGATCTCTGCATACCTCGGACGCAGCGATGGAACAGGGTCGGAGTGTCTTCGCTGTGCCGGGCCGGATCGACTCTCCGGCCTCGAAAGGAACCAATCACCTGATAAAAAACGGGGCGAAATTGGTGGACAACGTGGACGATATATTAGAAGAGTTCGAGCTTTTGGTGCCGCCGGGACAGTTTGAAAAACCTGCGGCGGCTCCGTCGGCGCGTCCGGAAGTTCCGTTGTCCGGGGATGAGCAGGCGCTGGTGAAGGTTCTTTGGGATGAGGCGTTGGATGTGGACAGTCTGGCCCGCGCGGCCGGTCTGCCGAGCGCAAAAGTGAGCGCTCTGCTGATCGGCCTTGAAATGAAACGCGTTGTGAAAATGCTGCCGGGTCGGGTTGTCGAACTGGCGGATGACTTAAGAAACTGAGGATTTAAAATGAAGCTGGTCATCGTAGAGTCTCCCGCAAAAGCAAAGACCATTAATAAGTATCTGGGCGAGGATTACATTGTTAAGGCCTCGATGGGTCATGTGCGCGACCTGCCGCCGAAGAAGCTGGGCGTGGATGTCGAGAAGGGGTTTGAACCGGAGTATGTGAACACCACCGGCCGCGCCAAAGTGATTACGGAGCTGAAGGCCGCCGCCAAGAAGTGCGATGAGGTGATTCTGGCGCCCGACCCGGACCGCGAGGGAGAGGCGATTGCCTGGCACCTGTTTGAACTTCTCAAAGGAATTGTCCCGCCGGAAAAGTTCAGTCGTGTGACGTATAACGAAATCACCAAGCCGGCGATTAAAGAGGCGTTTTCCAAGCCCGGACGGCTGGATATGAATCGCGTCAATTCCCAGCAGGCCCGCCGCGTGCTCGACCGGCTGGTCGGCTTTAAGGTGAGCCCTCTGCTCTGGCGGCAGATCAAGGGCGGAGTCAGCGCGGGCCGTGTGCAGTCGGTGGCTTTGCGGCTGGTTTGTGAACGGGAAAATGAAATCAGAAATTTTAATCCCGAAGAATACTGGGTGCTCGGCGCCAACGTCCGTAAGCTGGTGAATCCCCGCGATCCGTTCGCTGTGAAGCTGGCGCAGATTAACGGCGAAAAAGCCGAGATTAAAGGCGGCGAGCAGGCCCAGAAAATCCGGGCAGAGCTGGATCGGAGCGCGTTACACGTTGCCCGGATTATCGAGAAGGAAATCCAGCGCAAGGCGCGTGCGCCGTTTATCACCAGTTCGCTTCAGCAGTCGGCTTCCAGCGTTTGCGGCTTTTCGCCGTCCCGCACCATGAGCATCGCGCAGGCGCTTTACGAAAACGGGCTGATCACCTACATGCGAACCGACTCGTTCAATGTCGCGCAGAGCGCGCAGGAAGCCTGCCGCGCATTTGTCACCGCGCAGTACGGGGCGGAATATCTGCCGGAGAAGCCGAATTTCTATAAGAGCCGCGGCAACGCGCAGGAAGCGCACGAAGCGATTCGTCCTACCGACGTCACGCAGACTCCGCAGAGCCTTTCCGGACTGAAGCCGGAAGAGCTGAAGCTCTACAAGCTGATCTGGGAGCGGTTTGTTTCCAGTCAGATGGTTCCGGCGCGGATTGCCCGCCGTACCGCCGAAATCGAAACGGACGGTACGAACGTGTACCTGTTCCGCGCCACCTCTTCCGAAATCGCGTTCCCCGGTTATATGCGCGCCAGCGGGATTGAAAAAGCCGCCGATAAGAAGAACGAGGACGACGAAGAGGAAGCCGAAGAAGTGACGCTTCCGCCGCTGACAGAAGGCGAAAAGCTCGACTGCGTGGAGTGGTTCGGCGAACAGAAGTTTACCAAGCCGCCGGCGCGTTACAGCGAGTCGGCGCTCATCCGTGCGCTGGAGGAGAACGGCGTGGGCCGTCCCAGCACCTACGCCCAGACGCTGGCGACGCTGGATAAGCGCGAATACGTCACCAAAGAAAAACGCTCGCTGGTTCCGACCGAGGCCGGCCTGCGCGTAAACGAGTTTCTGGTTGGCGCGCTGGATTCGCTATTCAACGTCAAGTTCACGGCGGAGATGGAAGAAAAGCTCGACCGGATCGAGGACGGCTCGGTGGAGTGGGCCGACATGATGCAGACGTTTTACACGCAACTGCTGGAGTGGCTCGAAGGCGCGCGTGATATGGCCGAGCCGGAAGCCACCAAGGGAGTTCTCGCCGCGCTGGAGCAGGTGAAGAACTGGGCCGAGCCGGTGAAGCGCGGACGCCGCACCTACGACGACAGCGAAACGGTTAAGTCGGTACGCGAGAAATTTGAAGCCGACGGGCAGATTACTCAGCGCCAGCATCAGATGCTGTTCAATCTCGCCTGCAAATATATGGATCAGATCGGTGGTGAACACATCAGCGGATTGAATCTCGAAAAGCCGGAAGCACCCCGCACAGAGACGTTCCAGAAACTTGAACTGCTTTCGCACGTGGAATTCGCCCCGGCCCGTAAAATCGGCAAGCGCACGTATGATGATAAGAAATTCTGCGAATCGCTCCGCCAGCAGGTGCAGAACGGCAAGGCGCTCAGCGAGCGGCAGATCGCCGCGCTGGATTCCGTGCTCACCAAATATTCCGATCAGATTAAAAACTTCGACGAGATCAAAGGCGGACTGAACATGACGGCGAAGCCGGAAACGGCGGATGCCGGACAGACCGGCGCGTTGCTGGAACTGCTTAAGCCTGTTCAGACATGGAATCCGCCGGTCATGCGCGGCAAACGCGAATTCAACGACCAGAGCTTTTATCAGTCGCTCTCGACCCAATTCGCGGCCAAGGGCGCGCTCTCCGAAAAACAGGTCGCCGCACTGAAGAAAATGATGGCCCGCTACGCCACGCAGATTCCCGGCTATGACGAAGTTCGCGAGCAGTACGGTCTGCCTGAGCCGAAGCAGAAAAAGTAAAAGTGCCTGCAATGAACGCAATCGCGGATCCGTGCGTTGAGCATTTTGTTAAATACCTGCAAGGGGAGAAGAATGCCTCGGAGCATACGGTCAGCAACTACCTGATTGATATCCGGCAGTTTGTGGAGCTGATCTGGGGCGAGGAAGCCAAGCCGCCGTACAACTGGAAAGAGGCTGACCGCTTTGCCGCCCGCAAGTTTCTCGTTTTTTTTCAGAAACTGGAAATGGAGCCCGCGACGACCAGCCGGAAGCTTTCGGCTCTGCGCTCGTTTTATAAGTTTCTGGTGCGCGAGGAATACGTTTTGCTCAATCCGTTCAGCGGCCTGCATCTGCCGAAGAAGGGCAGTTATCTGCCAGCGGTCCTTTCGATGGGCGAAGTCGAGCAGTTGCTGGCGGCACCGCACGCTATGGCGGCGGCGGATAAGCCGGAGAGCATTTTCCAGGAATATATTCCGGTGCGCGACACCGCCATTCTCGAACTGCTTTACAGTACCGGCATGCGCGTCGGTGAGCTGGTGAAACTGACGGAGGACCGGATTGATATTCTTTCCGGCATTGTCAGCGTGCTCGGTAAGGGCAAAAAGGAGCGGCTGTGCCCGCTCGGCCGGCCGGCCGAACGGGCGATGCAGAACGCGCTTTCGATGCGTTCCGAGGTTTGGAGTTCGCTGGGGATGAAGGGGGATGCCCGCCGGGCGGTTTTTCTAAATAAACACGGCGGGCCGATCACGGCGCGTTCCGTTGAGCGCTCGCTGAAAGCCTATGTGGCGTATTGCGGGCTCAAGCCGACGATTTCGCCGCATACTCTGCGGCACAGCTTTGCTACGCATCTGCTGGATAACGGCGCCGACCTGCGCAGTGTTCAGGAACTGCTCGGCCACGCCAGTCTTTCGACGACACAGATTTACACCCACGTCTCTGTTGAAAAACTGAAGCGGGTTTACGAGGAAGCGCATCCTCGCGCTTGATACTTTCCGTCTGAACCGGAATACTCCGACGATGATTTGGATTTTTTACAACCTGCTTTTTCCGATCGGGTTTCTGTTTATGCTCCCGAAGTTTCTGACGCGCATGGCTCGGCGCGGCGGCTACCAGCGGCATTTTGAACAGCGGTTCGGCATTTACGGCGAAGGCACGGCCGCCCGGCTGAGCGAAGTCCGGCATATCTGGGTTCACGCCGTCAGCGTCGGCGAATTGTTCGTGGCGTTCCGGTTTATGGAAGAGTACCGGAAGATTCATCCTGATGCGCGGTTTGTGCTGAGCACGACCACTTCGACCGGCCACACGCTGGCGGAACGGAAGCTCGATTCGCGCGACGTATTGATTTATTTCCCGCTCGATCTGCCGGTTGTCATGCGGCGCGTGTTTGATGCGATCAATCCGGTGAAATTGATTCTGGTGGAGTGCGAGTTCTGGCCGAACCTCGTCCGGCAGGCGCATAAACGCGGTATTCCCGTCGCGCTGATCAACGGGCGGATTTCCGATTCGTCGTTTAAAGGCTACATGCGTCTGCGGCCTTTTACCCGCCGTTTGCTGGAATTGATTAATCCGGTCTGCGTGCAGGGCCGGCAGGACGCTGAACGTATTCTGGCGATGGGTGCTCGCCCGGAAACGGTAAAAATTCTCGGGACAGCCAAGTACGATCTGCCGCCGCCCGCCGCCGATGCGTCTGCCAAAGCCCGGTCGGTGCTTCGCAGGCTGTCGGTTCCCGACGACGCTTTGATTCTTCTTGGAGGCTCCACCTGGCCGTGCGAAGAAGAAGCTCTCTGCCGGATTTATAAAAACCTGAAAACGAAGCATCCGGAATTGTTTCTGGTGCTGGTTCCCCGTCATGCCGAGCGTCGCGCGGATGTGGTGCGGGCCGTTGAAGGGCAGGGCCTCTCTTACGCTTTGCGAAGCGTAGACGCGATGTCCTCATCGCGTTCTGATGTTCTAGTGGTGGATACGACCGGCGAGCTGATGAGTTTTTATGCCGCGTCCAGCGTGGTTTTCGTCGGCAAGAGCCTTTGTGAGCACGGCGGACAGAATCCGATTGAACCGGCGCTTTTCGGTAAAGCGGTGGTGGTCGGGCCGAATATGGAAAACTTTCCGGCGGTTATGGACGACTTCCTCGCGGTATCAGCCATCCGGCAGGTTCCGGATTTCCAAACCTTGGAAAAAACCGTGGACGATCTGCTGGCCGATTCCTCTCTGCGTGCGGAACTGGGGTCTGCCGCCCGCCGGGTGGTGGAATCCCGCCGCGGCGTGATTCAGGCGATGATTGAGACCGTTGGATAGCCAATGTTTGGAATTGTGATGACGGCGCCGGTTGTGTAGTTTTTTCCGCAACCAAGGAAGAACCCATGTCCTCGTCGGATATTTATCAAGTCAAAGAGTCCCCGTGGGCTAAAAAGAGCGACAGCGCGGTCTCACAGCGGCGGCGGGGTCGTCGTCACGGCAAGACATTCGACGAGGCGGTTAATCCGGATTTGGCCCATACGCACCGCCGCCGCAGTCGGAACAGCGGATTCAGGCGGCTCCAGCATCTGATGAAAGACCGGCAGTTCAGCCGCAGGTTCTGGGGGATTACGCTGGGAACCGCTGGATTGATCCTGATTCTGCTGATTGTCTGGGACTCCTTTTTCCGCTATCCCAAGCCGGCGGCTGAGCAGGGTAAGGATATTTACCGCGCCGTGGTGGATTGATTATTTGCGCGACCAGAACCGTTTTTTCCAGAACGGCGTTTTCCGCGCGTAGGGCGGCGGGCTCACTTCGATATCGGCGGGCTGTCCGTCGGTGAACCAGTCCCGGCTCATCTGTTGCATGTAAACCGCGCGGTATTCCGCCCCGGCAGACTGGAAAATGAAGATGGCGATCACAACGAGGAAAAAATTCCCGTTGATCAGCCCGAAAATTCCGCCCGCGACAGCCAGGATGCGGCCAATCCGCGAGGCCAGTGCCGTGGCTTTCAGTTTCCCAAGGCGAGGGGTCATGAATGCACGGAAGATGCGTCCGCCGTCCATCGGAAACACCGGCAACAGATTGAAGAAGCACAGCATCAGATTGACGTTGCGCAGAGAGATGAACGGGAACGCGAACCGGCCAAGCCATCCAGCCAGAACAGCCACAAGCAGGCTGGTCAGCGGCCCGGCGGCGGCGACCAGAAATTCATCTCTGGGCCGCATCGGGATATGATCCATCTTGGCGATGCCGCCGATCGGCAACAGCATGATTTCGCGCACATGGCATCCTTTGCGGATCGCCACCCAGGAGTGGCCAAGTTCATGCAGGGCGACGCTGGCGAATAGCGCCACGGCATAAAGCAGGCCGAAAAGGCCGGAGGAAAAAGTCAGGATGATCAGCAGGATAATCAGCGTGATGTGAACCCGCACCGGAATGCCGGTGACGGTTGTCAGAAGATAGGAGCGTTTAATCATAAAAATCCTTAGTTAAGGGGGAGTCTTCCGGCTTTGGGCAGGGGTGTCAAGTTTGCGGGTGCCGAGGATTGACGGACTGGGGGTGTTCCGGTAGGGTTCGCGGAATTTTTAACAGGAACCGCTCCTTGCGGGGCGTAAAGCAAAGGGAGAAACACATGGCAATCAAGGTTGGTATCAACGGATTCGGGCGTATCGGACGTATGGTGTTCCGCGCCGCAGTGAATAATTTTTCAAAGGACATCGAGATCGTCGGCATTAACGACCTGCTCGATCCCGATTATCTGGCATACATGCTGAAGTACGATTCAGTTCACGGCCAGTTCAAGGGCGAGGTTTCGGTTGACGGCGCAAACCTGATCGTCAACGGCAAGAAAATCCGCCTGACCGCTGAAAAAGATCCGGCGGCTCTGAAATGGAACGAAGTCGGTGCCGATATCGTCGTTGAGTCCACCGGTCTGTTCCTCGACAAGGTGACAGCCGAAGCCCACATCAAAGCCGGCGCGAAGAAAGTAATTCTGTCCGCTCCGTCCAAAGATGACACTCCGATGTTCGTGTACGGCGTGAACCACAAGAGCTACGCCGGCCAGACCATCATCTCCAACGCCTCCTGCACCACCAACTGTCTGGCTCCGGTTGCCAAGGTTCTGAACGACAAGTTCGGTATCGTGAAAGGTCTGATGACCACCGTTCACGCCGCCACCGCCACGCAGAAGACCGTTGACGGCCCGTCCAAGAAGGACTGGCGCGGCGGACGCGGTATTCTTGAAAACATTATCCCATCCTCCACCGGCGCCGCGAAGGCCGTGGGTAAAGTCATCCCGGAGCTCAACAAGAAGCTCACCGGTATGGCCTTCCGCGTTCCGACCTCCGACGTTTCGGTTGTTGACCTGACGGCGGTCCTTGCCAAGGAAACCACCTACGAAGAAGTCAAAGCCGCGATGAAAGCCGCCGCTGAAGGCGAACTCAAAGGCATCCTCGGCTACACCGAAGACAAAGTCGTTTCCACTGACTTCCGCGGCGAAGCCCGCACGTCTGTGTTTGATGCCGAAGCCGGTATCATGCTGGATTCCACCTTCGTCAAGATCGTCAGCTGGTACGACAACGAATGGGGCTATTCCAACAAAGTGCTGGAAATGGTCAAAGTCATGGCCAAGTAAGGTTTCTGACCTTACGACAAAGCCGCTCCGGATTCCGGGGCGGCTTTTTTGTTTAGACAGCGGTCTAAAAAGTTTTCTTATGCCGGATATATGATATAACAATGGGAATCGGGGTGGGAAAATGAAGCTTTGGTTTAATATCCTCCTGTTTCTGTTTTTTTCGGCCTGTTCTCAGGCTGTCGAAACCTATTTGGATAACGGAACGATCAAGATAGGTATTGATTTGGCAAAGGGCGGTTCAATTACCTATTTATCTCTTTCGGGGACAAACGATAATTTGGTCAACAATTACGATCTTGGCCGGCAGATTCAGCAGTCCTATTACTCTGGTCCGTACCCGTATAATCCGAGTAACAACGTTCATCCGTCATGGACTAACTGGCCGTGGAATCCGATTCAGAGCGGTGACGTGTATAATCACAGATCTTCTGTCATTACTTACACCAATGATGGACAGCGGCTTTATGTGAAGAGCCGGCCTATGCAGTGGGCACTAAACAATATACCGGGAGAGTGTACCTTTGAATCATGGATATCGCTCGCCGGGAATGTAGCCGTTATTAGCAACCGGCTGTTAAATGCACGGACAGATACAACCAATCAGTTCCCGGCCTGGGGGCAGGAATTGCCCGCAGTTTACACAATAGGCCGGTTATATCGTTTGATAAGTTACACAAACACCGCCCCATTTACCGGCGGCGCGGTTGCGGAACTGCCGAGGGTTCCTCCGCCATGGCAATACTGGCGTGCGACGGAAAGCTGGGCGGCCTTGCTGAATTCATCGGGATGGGGAGTCGGAGTTTACCACCCCGGCGCAGTACTGTTCGCTGGCGGATTCAGCGGAATTCCCGGTTCCGGCGGGCCGAGTAATAACCCTACCGGATACATGACACCTCTTCACACGGAGATTATTGACGGGAACATAGAGTACAAATACAGCTATCACCTGATTCTTGGGACGTTGACACAAATTCGCGACTGGGTTTATGCGCAAAGCTACCGTCCCGGTTGTGATTTTTCTTTTCAGTCTGACCGGCAGCATTGGTCTTATCCCAACGTAAAGGATTCAGGCTGGCCGATTCAAAATAACCGTTTGCGAGTGAGTCTTTACAGTAATGATCCTCAGATGCAGAGTCCCGCATGTGCTTTTTCTGCTTCAAATGTGCCTAAACTCTACATCCGTGCGGCATATCATATTGCCAATCCTGCCGGACGCTCTACAGGACAGATTTTCTGGGAAGTGAACGGCGGTGGGTATTCGGGAGCTAACAGTAAGACCTTTTCTATTGTCGCAGACGGCCAGTTCCGTACGTATGAGGTTAATCTTGCTTCTTCAACCAATTACAATGGATTGATCACAAACTTGCGTTTTGATCCGGCAACTAGCGGTGAGTCGAACGATTATGTTGAGGTGGCGGCAATTTCCTCATCTCCTTTTGTGAACAACAGCCTTACAACAAATCCTGTTCTGCGTTTTTCAATCAGTAATTTATCTCCGGTGGTCAGTTTTCAATCTGTCTCTGCGACGAATGCCGGGTTTACGGGCAAGAATCTGCGTTATGATCTGGAGGGCCGGAGCAATTTGGTGTCCGGGAGCTGGCAATATGTTGTCGGAGCAACCAATGTTACGGGAACCGGGTTTCCTATTGCACTGAGTGGTACAAATTCGTCACTTCTTAATTCACGGTTCTTTCGTCTAAAATTACGGTTGGATCCGTGATGTCTACTTGTAGTTGATGAGGCCGATATTGCCGAGGTGGACGTGGCGCAAGCCGTTATGTTCGGCGATGCTTTTGGTGTCTACAAGCGTTTGTAACGGTGTCGGCGGAGCTTCATTCCATTCGCGGGTCGGGCGGTAAGCGCTGAAGTGCCACGGCACATCGGTTCCAAGATTTGAAACCGCCCACTTGGTCATGGCGTCAATTTCGGCGGGCGAGTCGTTCCAGCCAGGAATCAGCAGAGTAGTCACTTCGAGGTGAACATCCGTTTCCTTTTTGATGTAAACCAGTGTGTCGAGTACCGGCTGGAGCGTCGCGCCGCACAGCTTTTGGTAGAAGCGGTCGGTGAAGGCTTTCAGATCGACGTTGGCGGCATCCATGTGTGCATAAAATTCCTTGCGCGGCTCCGCCTCAATCCAGCCGTTGGTGACGGCGACGGTCTTGAGTCCGCGTTCGTGGCAGACTTTGGCGGTATCCACCGCGAATTCCAGAAAGACGGTCGGCTCGTTATAGGTGAACGCCACGCTTTCACAGCCGTAGCGGACGGCGGATTCGGCGATTTGCTCTGGCGTGACCGCTGTTCCCGTCACGGTTTTTGCCCGGCTCAGGTGATGGTTCTGGCAGAATCCGCACAGCAGGTTGCAACCGGCCGTCCCGAACGACAGTACGCTCGAGCCCGGCAGGAAATGAAAGAGCGGCTTTTTCTCAATCGGATCAACCGCCAATCCGCAGGCCAGACCGTACGAGGCGGCTATCAGTTTATCGCCTATGCGCTGGCGGACAAGGCAGGTGCCGTGATGGCCGTCGGCGATACGGCAGTGGCGCGGGCAGAGATCGCATTCGATCAGCCCGTCGGTTCGTTTATGCCAGTAGCGCGCCGTTTGCATGTCCGGAGAATAGCGCTATTCAGTTCGCGGCGCATTCATTAAAATGCGGCCATGAAAGCGAACGTCAGGGAGCCTGCGGTGGAGGGGATGTTTTATCCGGCGGAGCCGGAGAATCTGCGCCGGATGATCGGTAGATTTTTATCCGCCGCGAAGCCGGGGCCGCCCCCGAAGGCGATTATTGCGCCGCACGCCGGGTATATTTATTCCGGCCCGGTCGCCGCCAGCGCTTACAAGCGGATCAATCCCGAAGGCATTTCACGGGTTGTGCTGGTCGGTCCGTCGCACCGCGTGCCTTTGCGAGGGCTGGCCGGTTCGTCGGCTTCGTTCTGGCGCACACCGCTGGGCGACGTTCCGGTCGAATGTCCGGCGTTTATTCCGGTGAATGATGCCGCGCATGAGCAGGAGCACAGTCTGGAAGCACAGGTTCCGTTCCTTCAGTCGGTTCTCAGAGACTTTACGCTGATTCCGCTGGCGGCGGGCGAGGCATCGGCGGAGGTTGTGGCGGATGTTCTCGAGAGGCTGTGGGGCGGTCCGGAAACGCTGGTGGTGATCAGTTCCGATCTGAGTCATTACGAAAACTACGAAACCGCCGGTGCAATGGATCGCGCGGCGGCGGATGCGATTCTGGCACTGGATGAGCGCGGGCTGGACTATGATAACGCCTGCGGGCTGGTTCCAATCTGCGGACTGCTGAATCTGGCAAAAAAGAAAAAGATGCGGGCGGAGTTAATCGACCTGCGCAGTTCCGGTGATACCGCCGGGCCGCGCGATCAGGTGGTCGGCTACGGCGCTTTTGCGTTTTATCCGTAGCGGCGGTTACTGCTTCAGAAGCACCGCGGCGGTCTCGATTTGCAGAAAGTTAGTGTGCTGGGAAGCGTCCATATGGCCGCCGCCGATGAAGACGATCAGATCGTTTGCTTCAATCTGTTTTTCATCCAGCATTTTCCGCAGGCAGACTTTAACGAGTTCGTCGTCGGTGGTTTGTGATGCGGCGATCCGGGAGGAATAAACGCCGTAGCTGAGCGAGAGCTGTCGCACGGTGCTCAGGTTTTCGGACAGTGCTAGAATCGGAATGTTGCCGCGGTACGAGGCGCAGATGCGTGCGGTCCGCCCGGCGCTGGTGCTGGTGATGATGGCTTTGGCCGGCAGTGCGGCGGCGCATGAAACCGCGGCTTTAGCCAGATGATTACGGGGCATCAGGTCACTGCTTTGCTGAAAGACCGGCAGGGTGTTGAGCAGAGATTCTTTCTGCGATTCGACGGTGCGGGCGATGTTCGCCATCATTTGAACCGCTTCGACCGGAAATTTTCCGTAGGCGGTTTCGCCGCTGAGCATGATGGCGTCGGTGCCGTCATAGATGGCGTTGGCGACATCGCTGACTTCGGCGCGGGTCGGGCGCGGATTATCAATCATGGACTGCATCATTTGCGTGGCCGTGATGACCGGCTTGATCCGCCGGATACAGGTTTTGATCATTTCCTTCTGAACGCCGGGAACTGCTTCAGCCGGAATTTCGATGCCGAGGTCGCCACGGGCCACCATGATGCCGTAGGCGGCATCCAGAATGGATTCCAGATTGTTGACGCCTTCCTGATTTTCAATTTTGGCGATGATTTTGATGGGACTTTTGCGCAGGTCGAGAATGGCCTGAATCGCCAGAATGTCTTCGCGGCACCGGACGAACGAGTGGGCGATGAAGTCAACGGGATTGCGGGTGGCCCAGTCAATAAACTCGGCATCCCGCTCTGTCAGCGCGGGCAGGTCGAGTTTTACGCCGGGGACGTTGACGCTTTTTTTATTTTTGATTTCGCCGTCATTCAGCGCTGTGCAAATCAGCAGATCGCCGACGCGTTGATCAACCGCCAGCGCGATCAGTCCGTCGTCGATCAGAATCCGACTGCCGACCGGGATTTCTTCGACAAAGCCGCTGTAGGAAACCTGAAAGCCGTTCCCCGGAGGCTGGAGAACGCCGATTTCAACCCGGTCTCCGGTTTTGAGGTGGAGAGGCGCAGGCATATTGCAGGTGCGGACTTCCGGTCCTTTGGTGTCCAGTAAGATGCCGACGCGGTCAGATACGGCGCGGATGCTGGATACAATTTTTTCGGCGGTGGCGATGTCCAGATGCGCCGTGTTGAGGCGGACGACATCCATTCCGCTGTTCACGAGCCGCTGGATAAAGTCATGGTCACACCGGTTGTCCGCCAGCGTGCAGATAATTTTTGTCTGCTTGGTCGCCATAGAAATCCTTTTGCTGGGCGAGGGTTGTAACAGATTTCTTTGCCGGAACTAGCTTTAAATGGGGAAAACCGCTAAAAGCGAAAGTGCAATGAAAAAGGAATCCCGACAGCTTCTGCTTCAGATCGCCCGCAATGCGATTTTCCAAAGGCTGGAAAATCAGGGAAACACAGTTCCGGATATTGGAACATTGCCGGACGAGTTGTGCCAGAGGCGGGCGACGTTTGTAACGCTGACGATTCACGGACGGTTGCGAGGCTGTATCGGTATGCTTGAAGCCTGCCGTCCGCTGGCGGAGGACGTTGCCGCTAACGCCTGCGCCGCCGCGTTTGAGGATCCTCGCTTCCCGCCGCTCACGGAAAAGGAATTTGAAAAACTGGAAATCCATATCTCGGTTCTTTCTCCGCCAGCAGAACTGTCATTTTCTTCCGAGGCGGATTTGCTGAATCAGATCCGTCCCGGCGTGGATGGATTAATCCTCCAGGACGGTTTCCGCCGGGGAACATTTCTGCCGAGCGTTTGGGATGAATTACCGGAGAAGCAGATTTTCTGGAGACACCTGAAGCTTAAAGCGGGATTGCCGACGGATCACTGGTCGGATACTCTGCGGGTTTTCCGCTATACAACCGAGTACTTTTCGTAGCATGGTTCAGCAAACCAAATGACAAAAAAACCGGTCATCCTTTTTGCGGTCAACGGACTTGGCATGGGCAACAGCACGCGCTGTCATGTGGTGATTCAGCGGCTGGCCGCCGAAGCAGAGGTTCACGTCATTACGTCCGGCAACGGTCTGTTTTTTCTGAAAGACCGTCCGGAAATCACTTCGCTTTCCGAAACTCTGCCGCTGGCGTATGCGTTTTCCGGCGACGGCGTGAATGCGGTCGGCACATTGAAGATGCTCCGGGGGATGCGTGATACGTTGCGTGAAAAGAAAGAGCGACTTGAAGTTTTGCTGGATCGGCTGAATCCTGATCTGGTGGTGACGGATTCGGAATATGTCATTCGTCCGGTTCTCCGCCGGCGGATTCCGCTGGCTGGTATCAATAATTCCGACGTGGTGGTGTCGCAGTATTTTGGTCGCAAACAGCTTCCACCGGCAATCCGCTCCCACTTCTGGATGATCGAATATTCCGATTATCTCCTGCACCGCATGAAGTGGAATCTGGCAGTCAGTCCTTCGCCGCTGGCTGATAGGCCGCGCAGTGATGTGTTTAAGCGGGTTGGGCTGATTGTTCGTGACGGAGCCCGTGCCACCGCACAGCAAAGAGCGGGAACTCCTATGCCGCTTCCGCAGGAAATTGAACGGATTGTTGTCATGCTGAGCGGCTCGGCATTCGCTTCCCGGATTGATGCGTTGCAGACACTCCCATGGAAAGTGGATGTGGTTGGACGCGAAGGTGTCAGCGGCGGAAACGTCACATATCACGGGAAAATCCGCGAGAGCCTCGATCTGGTACGCAGTGCCGGCGCGCTGGTTATCAACGGAGGGTTTTCGTCTGTGAGCGAAGCCGTCGCTATGATGCGTCCGGTTTACGTGATTCCTGTGCCCAATCATGCCGAACAGCTGATGAACGCGCTGATGGTCAAAGAGATCGGGGCGGGGGATGTTGAAAGCACGGCAACCGTCATTGACCGGCTTAAGGAGGCTCATCGCCTGAACCGGTGGGATGGGATTAAAGAGGCCCGTGTTCCAGTTAACTTTAACGGCGGGGACGAGGCCGCTGAACTGCTTCTTGGTCTTCTCCGCGAGGTGAAAGCATGATTCTTTGCGCCGACGATTTCGGAATGGCGGAAGACATTAATCGCGCTATCGCGACGCTGGCTCGTGCCGGGAAAATTGACGCCGTTTCCTGTATGGTGAATCAGCCGTTCTTTAATTCCGAAGAACTTGCTTCGCTGGGTGCTGTCAAAACCGGATTGCACTTTACGCTGGCGGAAACACCGCAGGAGTTCCGGCGGCTGGTGTGCCGGGCGTATGCCCGGCGGATTAACCGGCTGGAGATTTATAATCAGCTGGATCAGCAATATGCGCGATTCGAGAAAACTGCAGGGCGTCCGCCTGACTTCATTGACGGACATTTGCACGTTCAGCAACTGCCGGTGATCCGCGATGTACTGATCGAATTTATTAAGAACCGCGGCTTAAATTCCTATCCGTGCGTCCGCAATGCAGCGGTGCCGTGGGCGCAGTGTTCTCTGAAAAGCCTTCTGATTGCCGCGCCCGGCCGTGCGCTCAAGCGCAAACTTCTCAAGGCCGGCATTCCAACCAACGATGGATTCGGCGGGGTGTATAACTACGCCGACTTCATGCGCTATCCGCATCATTTGAAAACATTTATTGAAACAATTCCCTCAACGGGAATCATCATGGTTCATCCGGGACTGAACGAGCCTTGGCGCCGCGCTGAATACGACGCGCTGGTTTCTGATGTGCAAAAAACAAGCCCGTTTTTCCAATGACTGGAAAAACAGGGCTCCAGGTTTTTGAGAATTCTGATTTCTATATTTTTCCGACCAGATCCAAGCTGGGTGTGAGTGTTTCATCGCCGGGTTGCCATGCGGCCGGGCACACCTGGTCGCCGTGCTCTCGGACAAATTTTGCCGCTTCAAGTTTCCTCAGGGCTTCGACAGCGCTTCGGCCAATGCCGAGGTCGTGCATTTCGACGGTCTTTAACACACCGTCGGGATCAATGATGAAGGTTCCCCGAAGAGCAAGTCCTTCTGACTCGATATAGGTTCCGAAAGCCCGGCAGATGTTGCCGGTCGGGTCTGCGCCCATTGGATATTTTACGGTTTTAATTGCGGCGGATTCATCATGCCATGCCTTATGCACAAAGGCTGTGTCGGTGCTTATGCTGATCACTTCCGCTCCGGCCTTCTGGAATTTGGGATAAAGCTGTGCGGCTTCTTTAAGCTCTGTCGGGCACACGAAAGTAAAGTCGGCAGGGTAGAAGATGAGCACGAGCCACTTTCCTCTGTAGTTTGACAGTTTGATTTTCTTGATTTCCTCATTATAGAACACATCCATTTCGAAATCCGGCACCTGATGTCCTATTTTTAGCATAATTCACTCCTTACTTGTGTTGCTCGCCTTAAACATGACTAAATTAATAACGATTGCGGGGGTATTGGCAACAAAAACCTCAAAAAATCTTGGTCGGATGCGCGGGATTCAAGGGCGAATCAAGATCATTAAAAATATTTGGGGCAAAATGGTTGACAGTGATTTCTTTTCCGCTAAAGTCGCTCCCCTTTGTGTGACAGACCAAAGCAGTTTTGGTGTTTGCGCAGAGTAATTTAGGATTAAACGGGTATAGAAAAAGTCTGTTTCTTGAGGTGGAAAAACAGGAAACGGGGCTTTTTATACTTTTTTATTTTTGAATAAGGATAGCGCGAGCACGGGGGAGAAGAGCGCCCACGTAGCTCAGTTGGTAGAGCACATCCTTGGTAAGGATGAGGTCAGCGGTTCGACTCCGCTCGTGGGCTCCACATAGAAGAAAAGTGAATTTTGTTAAACTGGATTAAGAGTAGTAAACGGATCAGGAGGAGAGATCATGGCTAAGGATAAATTCGAACGGACAAAACCGCACGTGAACGTGGGTACGATCGGCCACGTTGACCATGGTAAAACAACGCTGACGGCTTCCATCACCTGTGTGCAGGGTGCAAAAGGCCTCGCAAACTACATTGCATACGATCAGGTTGCGAAAGCTTCCGAATCACAGGGCCGCCGCGACCCGACCAAAATTCTGACGATTGCCACTTCGCACGTCGAATATTCGACCGCTAACCGTCACTATGCGCACGTTGACTGCCCCGGCCATGCCGACTACGTCAAAAACATGATTACCGGCGCCGCTCAGATGGACGGCGCGATTCTCGTGGTCAGCGCTTGTGACGGACCGATGCCACAGACCCGTGAGCACATTCTTCTCGCCCGTCAGGTCGGTGTTCCGGCCATCGTGGTGTTCCTGAACAAGTGCGACCTCGTTGATGATGCCGAACTGCTCGACCTTGTTGAGCTCGAAATCCGCGAGTTGCTGAGCAAGTATGAATTCCCCGGCGACGACACTCCGATCGTTCGCGGCTCCGCTCTCGGCGCGATCAATGATCCGACCGGCCCAGGCGCCAAGTGCATTCAGGATCTGATGGATGCTCTCGACAGCTACATCAAAGAGCCGGTTCGCGTGACCGATCAGGCGTTCCTGCTTCCGATCGAAGACGTGTTCTCGATCGAAGGACGCGGAACCGTGGTTACCGGTCGTGTTGAGCGCGGCATTATCCGTACCGGTGAAGATGTTGAAATCGTCGGTCTGAAGCCGACGGTCAAGACGACCTGCACGGGTGTTGAGATGTTCCGCAAGATTCTGGATGAAGGTCAGGCTGGCGACAACGTCGGCTGTCTGCTCCGTAGCACCAAGAAAGAAGACGTGGAGCGCGGTCAGGTTCTGGCCAAGCCGGGCTCGATCCTTCCGCACACAGACTTCAAAGCTGAAGTTTATGTTCTGAGCAAGGAAGAAGGCGGTCGTCATACTCCGTTCTTCAAGGGATATCGTCCTCAGTTCTATTTCCGTACCACTGACGTGACCGGCGACATTACCCTGCCGGAAGGTGTCGAGATGGTTATGCCGGGCGACAATGTGACAATGAATGTCGCGCTGATCACCCCGATTGCTATGGAACAGCACATGCGCTTCGCGATCCGTGAAGGCGGCCGTACGGTTGGTGCTGGACGCGTAACGGAAGTTGTTAAGTAAGCAGGCGATGGATGATGGAAGCCGTCGCACCGGTTAATGCGGTGCGCGGTTTCTATTGATCTGTCTGCCGGAAGAGGGACGATATGCGCGATATTATTACACTGGCCTGTACGGAATGTAAGCGGCGTAACTACACGACGACGAAGAATAAAAAACTTTCGACTGGCCGTCTTGAGGTAAAGAAGTTCTGTCCTCATGACCGCAGTCACACCGTGCATAAGGAAACCAAGTAAAAGGTAACAACGATTTTCGGTTGCAGGCCAGTAGCTCAATTGGCAGAGCGGCGGTCTCCAAAACCGCAGGTTGGGGGTTCGATGCCCTCCTGGCCTGCCAGTTCTTCAGGGAAACGAGATGAAAAAGATAGTCGAACTGATTAATGCGCTGAAGACGTTTCTGGGCGAGGTAAAGGTTGAGCTGAAAAAGTGCACCTGGCCAACCCGCCAAGAGCTTTTTGGTTCGACGATGGTGGTTGTGGTTTCGGTTTTGATTCTCGGAGTTTTTGTCGGGTTGAGTGATACCGTGCTGATGGGGCTGTTACGTGCAGTTCTGCGGTAAGCGGAGAGAAAGATTACAATGGAAAAACAGTGGTTTGTTTTACATACGCTCTCCGGGCATGAGTACAAGGTGCAGAACAGCATCGTCAGCCGGGTGAAGCAGGAAGAGCTGAGTGAGTATATCGGCGAGGTTTTGATTCCGACTGAAAAAGTTTCGGAGGTTAAGCAGGGTAAGAAAACGACAGTGTCCCGCAAGTTTTTCCCGGGCTATGTTCTGGCGAATCTTGCGCTGTACGACGACAAAAAGAAATTGGTGGAAGAGACCTGGTATTTCATCCAGAACACGCCGGGCGTAATCGGGTTTATCGGAGGTGAGTCTCCGGTTCCGTTGCGTGCGGATGAGGTGGATCGGATTATTAATCAGGTCGAGGAGAAAAAGGAAACGGTCACGCCCAAGATTCATTTTGAGCCGGGCGAAACCATCAAGATTACTGATGGGCCGTTCCTGAATTTTAACGGAGTGATTGAGGAAGTGGATCCGGGGCGCGGAAAACTGAAGGTCTCGGTTTCGATCTTTGGGCGGTCGGCTCCGGTTGAGCTTGAGTACTGGCAGGCGGACAAAGCGTAATTTGAGCGGAGTTTTGTTATGGCAAAAAAAGAAAAGGGAATGATTAAACTGCAGATTCCGGCCGGGGCGGCCAATCCGGCACCGCCGGTGGGACCTGCGCTTGGTCAGCATGGTGTGAACATCATGGAGTTCTGCAAGGCATTTAATGCGGCAACTCAGAAAGAGGCGGGGATGATCATCCCGGTGGTGATCACGGTTTATCAGGATCGCTCCTTCAGCTTTATCACCAAGAGCCCGCCGGCTTCCGCCCTTCTGAAGAAAATGGCCGCTGTGGCTAAAGGATCTGGAGTTCCGAACCGCGACAAAGTGGGTAAAGTGACCCGCGCGCAGGTGGAAGAAATTGCCAAAATAAAAGAGGCTGATTTAAACGCCGGTAGCAGAGAAGCGGCCTGCCGCATTATCGCCGGAACAGCCCGCAGTATGGGAATCGAGGTTGAATAACCATGGCTAAGCACGGAAAAACATATACCGCAGTAAAGAAGAAAGTTTCGGTTGAAAAACTGTACGCTGTTGAAGAAGCGATTCAGTTTATCAAGGACAATCCGACCGCAAAATTTGACGAAACCATTGAAGTGGCCCTGCGCATGGGCGTTGATCCGACGAAGTCCGATCAGGCGATCCGTTCGACCGTGGCGCTTCCTAACGGAACCGGTAAAGACGTCCGCGTGATTGTCTTTGCTACGGGCGCAGCGGCTGAAGCCGCTCGTGCCGCCGGTGCTGTGGAAGCCGGCTTCGAGGATCTTTTGGCCAAAGTGACCGGCGGCTGGATGGATTTCGATATCGTTATCTCCACGCCGGACGCAATGAAGGAAGTCCGTAAGCTCGGTAAGGTTCTCGGGCCGCGCGGGCTGATGCCGAATCCGAAGACCGGAACTGTTACGGACGACACCGCCACGGCAGTTAAGCAGTTCAAAGCCGGACGCGTTGAGTTCCGTATGGATAAAAACGGGAATGTTATGGTTCCGTTCGGCAAGCGTTCTTTCACTGTTGAGGCGCTGGCGGAGAATTTCCGCGCAATTTATGACGCCATTCTGGCGGCCAAACCAGCCTCGACTAAGGGGATTTATATCAAGCGGTGCACCATTTCCAGCACGATGGGGCCGGGTCTGCATATTGATGTCAGAGAGTCGGCGGCGGCTTAATTTTATAAGGCAGGACAAAGAGTCATGAGCAAAGAAAATAAAAAAATTAGACCGGAAAAGAAAGCCATGTACAACGAGGTCCAGGAGAATGTCTCCGGGGCGCTGTATATGCTTCTGGCCGATTACAAGGGCATGACCATGCCCGAGACCGATGAGTTCAAAAAGCTTTTGCGCGGCACGAATGCACGGGTCAAGGTTGTTAAAAACACAATGCTTGGACGTATCAGCAAAGAAATGGGATGTGAAGGACTGAGCGATAAGCTGAAAGGCCCGACGGCCGTTATTTTCGGTGCCGGCGATGTAGTTGAGGTCGCCAAGATTCTGAAAAAGTTCACGGCGGAGAAAGAAAAGCCTGCGGTTAAGGGCGGCGTGCTTGAAGGCGCTGTTTTATCCGCCAAGGATGTGGTTGCTCTGGCCAGTCTGCCCGGCAAGAAAGAAATGCAGGCTAAGCTGGTTGGAACGCTGGCCGCTCCGATGACACAGCTGGTTGGTGTGATGAATCAGAAGGTTTGCAGTCTGTTGTACGTGCTGAATGCGGTGCGTGAGAAAAAAGAACAGACGGCATAAGAAAATTTTAATTAGGTTAGTGAAATTCAATTCATTGTTAGGGAGGAAGATAAAATGGAAACTGTAGAAGTAAAAGAAGGCGTCCAGCTCGAAGGCAAAATGGCCGAGTTCGTTGACTGGATTGAAGGTATTTCGGTGCTCGAGCTCTCGAAGCTTGTCAAAGCGCTTGAAGTCCGTCTTGGTGTTTCCGCAGCAGCTCCGGTCGCAGTGGCGGCAGCGGGCGGCGCGGCGGCAGGTGCAGAAGCCGTTGCTGAAAAGACGGAGTTCACTGTTGTGCTGACTCAGGCCGGCGCACAGAAGATTCAGGTTATTAAAGAGCTGCGCGGCGTGACGTCGCTGGGCCTCAAAGAAGCCAAGGATCTGGTGGACGGCGCTCCGAAGACGATCAAAGAAGGTGTCTCCAAAGAAGAAGCTGCCTCCATCAAGAAGGTTCTCGAAGGCGTTGGCGCCACTGTCGAAATCAAGTAACAAAAGCGGCACACAGTTGCAGCCCGGCGGTTTTTTCCGCCGGTGCTTTTGTGTGTCAGGTGGTGTATTTGTATTTCGTGGGCCCGACTGCCTTTTACCGGGTGGCGGGATGAAGTGTCCAACAAGAGCCTGAGGGTGATGGAATGGCCGATAGAAAAAACTTTGGAAAACTGACAGACGTAATCGAAGCACCGGATCTCATTGAGCTCCAGACCAATTCCTATGCGGAGTTTCTCCAGCAAGGGGTTGCTCCTTCGCGCCGGAAAAAAACCGGCCTGCAGGCTGTTTTGGGCGAAGCGTTTCCGGTTGAAAGTTATGACGGTCAAATCGCGCTTGATTTTGTGAGCTACGAAATCAAGGAGCCGAGCCTGTCGTATGTCGAAGCGATTAAAGAGGGCGAGACCTATGCGGCACCGCTCTATGTAACGTTCCGTCTGCGCGAAAATGAAGACGTCCGTGAAGACACTCTGTTTATGGGTGAAATCCCGTTGATGACCGAGCGCGGCAGTTTTGTAATTAACGGCGCGGAGCGTGTTATCGTCAGTCAGTTGCATCGTTCGCCCGGCATCTGCTTTGAGCAGACCACGCATGCCAACGGTTCGCTGCTTCACTCTTTCCGTATTATTCCGGATCATGGTTCCTGGGTTGAGACCCAGTTCGACACCTCCGATCTTCTTTATGTTTATCTGGACCGCAAACGCCGCCGCAGAAAATTTCTTGCATCAACCTTCCTGCGTGCTCTCGGCTACGGCACGGATGAGGAAATCATCAACCTGTATTACACGGTTGAAAGCTTCCAGCTGAACAAGCGGGTTAATGATGAAGCTGAGCTTTCCAGTCTGGTTCTTAAGGACGATGCGGTTGACAGCGACTCTCAGTCCGTGATCGGCCGTCGTTACGATACGCTCACTCTGGACATGATTCAGCGCATGAAGCTGGCCGGCTATAAGAACGTTGACGTGGTTAATGTTTCCTGGGACGAAGGTCTTTTCATGAAGACCATCCAAAAGGATACGACGCGTTCTGTCGACGAGGCTCTTAAAGACCTCTATCAGAAGTTGCGCCCGGGCGATCCGCCGACCACCGCCTCTGCTCGTCAGATGCTGAAGCGTCTTTTCTTTGACGAAACCCGGTTCAGTCTGAGCCGTGTCGGCCGCTACAAGATTCAGCAGAAGCTTCGCACCAAAGCCACTTCGCTGACTCTGGATAAAGAAGATGTGGTTGAAGCGGTTCGGTACCTCATCAATATTCGCATGGGGAACGGAACTCTTGATGACATCGACCATCTGGGAAGCCGCCGCATTCGTACGGTCGGTGAACTGCTCGAAGGGCAGTGCCGCGTCGGATTGGCCCGTATTCAGCGTCTGGTCAAAGAACGCATGACGATTTTTGACACGACGGTAGATCGTCTCAGCTCGCAGAAGCTGATTAATCCCAAAGCGCTTTCGGCGGTGATCAAGGACTTTTTCGGACGGTCACAGCTGAGCCAGTTCATGGACCAGACCAATCCGCTGTCCGAGTTGACGCACAAACGTCGTCTTTCAGCGCTCGGCCCAGGCGGTTTGAATCGTGACCGTGCCGGCTTCGAAGTCCGCGACGTTCACAGCTCGCACTACGGACGTATCTGCCCGATCGAAACGCCGGAAGGACCGAATATCGGTTTGATTTCATCGCTGAGCACTTTTGCGCGCATCAACGAGTATGGATTCATCATCTCGCCGTACCGCAAAGTCGAAAAAGGCCGCGTGACAGACAAGGTCGAGTCGCTGACGGCGGATGAAGAAGAAAACTATGTAATTGCCCAGGCGAACGCGCCGCTGAATGCAGATGGCACATTCCAGGCCGACCGCGTGATGGTTCGTGTGCGCGGCGACTTTAAGGAAATGGCTCCGTCCGAAGTTCAGTACATGGATGTTTCGCCGAAGCAGGTGGTGAGTATCGCCGCCGGTCTGATTCCGTTCCTTGAGCACGACGATGCGAATCGCGCCTTGATGGGTTCGAACATGCAACGTCAGGCTGTTCCGCTGATGGTTTCCGAGCGCCCCTTTGTGGCGACCGGCATTGAAGGCCGCATCGCCCGTGACTCCCGCGTGCTGGTTATTGCGGAGGAAGCCGGTAAAGTGGCCTACGTTTCGGCTGATAAGATCATCGTTTCCAAAGACGGCGAAATGCCGGTCAAAAAGAAAACGCCGAAAGAAGATTATCAGGAATACGAACTGCGCAAGTTTATGCGTTCGAACGCCGGCACCTGTCTCAATCAGCGCCCGATCGTCAAACACGGCGAGAAGGTCAAAAAAGGTCAGGTTCTGGCAGACGGTCCTGCGACCGATCAGGGCGAGCTTGCTCTTGGTCGCAACGTGACTGTGGCGTTTATGCCGTGGTGCGGTTACAACTTTGAAGACGCGATTCTGATCAGTCAGAAAATCGTTAAAGAGGACGTCTATACGTCAATTCACATCGAAGAGTTCGAGTGCGGCGCCCGCGATACTAAGCTGGGTCCGGAAGAAATCACCCGCGATATTCCGAATGTCGGGGAAGAGGCTCTTAAGAATCTGACGCACGAAGGGATTATCCAGATCGGCGCGGAAGTGAAGCCCGGCGATATTCTTGTCGGTAAAATCACTCCGAAGGTTGAAACCGAACTGGCTCCGGAAGAACGCTTACTGCGGGCGATCTTTGGTGAAAAAGCGGCGGATGTCCGCGATACATCGTTACGTGCGCCCAGCGGAACTTACGGCATCGTGATGGATGTCAAAGTTTCGTCGAAGAACAAAAATGCCAAGGAAGAATCCAAGGCGGCGGCGAAACCGGCGGCGGACATGCGCAAACGCCAGAAGGACATCGAAGAGCGGTATAAGAGTTCGGTGCATGAGTTGACTGAAGATCTTACCGAGGCTCTTAGTAACATTCTTCTCGGCGAAAAGATTCCTCTTGATGTGATGAATGTGCAGACCGGTGATGTGATTATCCCGGCTAATCGCAAGATCACAAAGACGCTGTTGCGCAAGCTTGCGGCCAGTTACGAGCATATCGAAATTGATCCAAGCCCGATCCGTATCAAAATCATGAGCATCATCGACAACTTCCGTAATAAATTCACGGAAGCCGAAGCCGATAAACAGCGCTCGATGGATCGCGCTGGAAGCGGCGAGGAAGTTGACGAAGGCATCATCAAGCAGGTCAAGGTTTATGTGGCCAGCAAGAAGAAGCTGTCGGTCGGTGACAAGATGGCCGGACGTCACGGGAACAAGGGGGTTATTTCCCGCATTCTTCCTGAGGAAGATATGCCGTTCCTTCCTGACGGAACGCCGGTTGAAATTGTGCTTAATCCGCTCGGCGTGCCTTCACGTATGAACGTCGGACAGGTTCTTGAAACTCATCTCGGATGGGCTTGTAAGCACCTCGGTATTCATGCCGCAACTCCGATTTTCGACGGGATTCCTGAGAACGAAATCCGTTCGATGCTGGAGCAGGCCGGACTGCCCAAAGACGGCAAGACGGTGCTTTATGACGGACGCACCGGCGAACCCTTCGAACAGCGCGTGGTGGTTGGAACCATCTATATGTTGAAACTGCACCACCTGGTGACAGAGAAAATTCATGCCCGCGCGGTAGGTCCGTATTCACTGGTCACCCAGCAGCCGCTGGGCGGTAAAGCCCAGTACGGCGGTCAGCGCTTCGGGGAAATGGAAGTGTGGGCGCTTGAGGCGTATGGCGCGGCGCATGCACTGCAGGAAATTCTCACGGTCAAGAGCGATGACCTCGCCGGCCGCACCCGAATCTATGAGTCCATTGTGAAGGGTGAAAACGTGCTCGATGCCGGACGTCCGGAGTCGTTCAACGTGCTGATTAAGGAACTGCAGGGGCTCGGCTTGAATTTCGAAGTCAAGAAGCCGAACACGGATAACGTTTCTATTTAAATCTTTGACAGGAGAACCGCGGTGGATACACGTAACGCAGCAGATATACTCGGCGTAGAGACAGAGGCGATCATTGATGTCGCAAGCATCAAGCTCGCTTCTCCTGAGGACATTCGTTCTTGGAGTTTCGGGGAAGTAAAAAACCCTGAGACGATTAATTACCGGACTTTCAAGCCCGAAAAAGGCGGCCTCTTCTGTGAGCGCATTTTCGGCCCGTCCAAGGATTGGGAGTGCAGTTGCGGAAAATATAAGCGGATCAAGCACAAGGGTGTCATCTGCGATCGTTGCGGCGTGGAAGTTTGTCTGTCCCGCGTCCGGCGTGAGCGCATGGCTCACATCGAGCTGGCTGTGCCGGTTTCTCACATCTGGTTCTTCAAGGCCACGCCCAGCCGTATGGGCCTTTTGCTGGACATGACTCTGCGCAGTCTTGAGCACATCATTTATTATGACGACTATGTCGTTGTCGATCCGGGTGAAACCCCGCTCAAGGAAAAGCAGTTGCTGAGCGAGTTGGAATACCGCGAAGCGCTGGATAATTACGGTGAAGGCAGCTTCACCGCCTGTATCGGCGCCGAGGGGATTCGCGAGCTGCTCAAGAGAATCAATCTGCCGGAAAAGCTGGGGGAACTGGAAGAATCTCTCGCCAGCACCCGAAGCAAGCAGACCCGCAAGAAGCTGGTCAGCCAGATGAAGGTGATCGAGGGGCTGATCCGCAGTAATTCCCGTCCCGAGTGGATGATTTTTGAAGTGTTGCCGGTTATTCCTCCGGATCTGCGTCCGCTGGTTCCGCTCGAAGGCGGCCGGTTTGCAACGTCCGACCTGAACGATTTGTATCGGCGTGTAATCAACCGCAACAACCGTCTGAAGACGTTGTTGGCTCTCAAGACGCCGGAAGTAATTATCCGTAACGAGAAGCGGATGCTTCAGCAGGCTGTTGACGCGTTGTTCGATAATGGACGTCATGGCCGTGCGGTCAGCGGTCCGGGCAATCGCCCGCTCAAATCGCTGAGCGATATGCTCAAAGGCAAGCAGGGACGTTTCCGTCAGAATCTGCTCGGAAAGCGCGTCGACTACTCCGGACGTTCCGTGATTGTGGTCGGCCCGAACCTGAAACTGAACCAGTGTGGTCTTCCCAAGAAGATGGCCTTGGTGCTGTTCGAGCCCTTTATCATCCGGAAGCTCAAAGAGCGCGGCATCGTACACACCGTGCGCAGTGCCAAGAAGATGATTGAGCGCGAGGAAGAGGTTGTATGGGACATTCTTGATCAGGTGACCAAGGGTCATACGGTCATGCTGAACCGCGCACCGACACTGCATCGCCTGTCTATCCAGTCATTTGAGCCGGTGCTGATCGAAGGGGAAGCCATTCAGGTTCATCCGCTCGTTTGTACGGCATATAACGCCGACTTCGACGGTGACCAGATGGCCGTCCATGTGCCGCTTTCCATTGAGGCACAGATTGAATCCAAGAGTCTCATGCTGGCTCCGAACAATATTTTCTCCCCGTCCAGCGGAAAGCCGGTTACCACGCCGACGCAGGACATCGCGCTGGGCAGTTACTTCCTGACCAGTTTCTCTCAGGAGTTTGTGCTGGAGTCTCGCAAGAACGGGACGAAGGAAGACGAGCGTCTGCCTTTGCTGGCCGATATCAATGAGGTTCATACCGCTTTTGATGAAGGGGCGTTGCGTCTGCATGATCGCATTCGTTACCGCAATCCTGACCATCAGCGCGAAACCAAATTCGGCGATCAGCACAAATCGGCGATTGTTACCACGGTCGGACGGGTTTTCTTCAACGAAGTTTGGCCGGACAGCATCGGTTTTGTAAACGAGCGCATCACCAAGAAGCTTCTCGGCAAGCTGATCGAGCATTGCTACGAAGTGGCGGGTCACAGCGAAACGGTTCAGGTTCTTGACCGGCTGAAAAATCTCGGTTTTGCCCAGGCGACTGCGGCCGGTATTTCCATCGGTCTTTCCGACATGATTATTCCGCCGGAAAAGGCGGAGATCATTGCCGCCGCCCGCAAAACGATTCGCGAAGTCGAAGACAAGTACAAGAAGGGTCTTATCACCGACGGCGAGCGTTACAACATGGTCATTGACCAATGGACCGATGCGAACGATAAGCTGACGAACAAGTTGTTCAGCGCGCTGGAACGTAACGATGATCCGGCGAATAAGGATTCGGCAAAAGACCTGAACCCCGTGTTTATCATGGTGGATTCAGGAGCCCGCGGCAGCCGTCAGCAGATCCGTCAGCTGGCCGGTATGCGCGGTTTGATGGCTAAGCCGTCCGGTGAAATTATCGAACGCCCGATTTTGGCGAACTTCCGCGAAGGGCTGAGCGTTCTGGAATACTTCATCTCGACACACGGCGCCCGTAAAGGTCTTGCCGACACCGCCTTGAAGACCGCTGACTCCGGATACCTGACCCGTAAGCTGGTGGATGTGGCGCACGACATCATCATTATGGAAGAGGATTGTCATACGCTGAACGGCATTGAAGTGGTCGCGATTACTGATGGCGACGACGAACTGGTTTCGCTCGCTCAGCGTATTATCGGGCGTACCGCCTGTGACGATGTCTGTGATCCGTACAACCCGAAAGAAGTAATTGTCGCGGCGAATGAAATCATCGACGAATACGCGGCGAAGAAGATTGAGCGTATGGGTGTTGAAAAAGTCCGCATCCGCAGTGTTCTGACCTGCGAATCCCGCCGCGGAGTCTGCGCCAAGTGTTATGGCCGCAATCTGGCCTCCGGACGTGAAGCCCGTCTGGGTGAGCCGGTCGGTATCATTGCCGCGCAGTCCATCGGTGAGCCGGGTACACAGCTGACCATGCGTACCTTCCATATCGGGGGTACCGCCAGCTCTGTCTTTAAACAGCCGAAGATCACCGCCAAGGAAAATTCCGTTGTACGGTATGAAAACCTCCGCACCGTTAAAGTGGATACCGGTCATGTTATTTTGAATAAGAACGGCTACGTCGTGACCTATGATGATGATGGTCGCGAGCTCGAGCGTTATTCAACGGTTATCGGTGCCGTGATCGCTGTTGAAGATGGCGGTCGCGTTAAACGCGGCGAAACATTTGTCAGCTGGGATCCGTACAGTGTTCCGATTCTTTCCGAACAGGACGGTGTTGTTGACTTCCACGACTTTATCGAAGGCGTTACCGTTCAGAAGGCCGAAGACGAAACGACCGGCATCGAAGGATTGGTTGTTCTCGAGCACAAAGAAGACCTGCATCCGCAGATTGTCGTCAAAGATGCATCCGGCAAGGCGATCGCCTATTATTCCATTCCTGCCGCCGCCCACGTGATGGTGACGAAGGACATGAAGATTGTTGCCGGTGCCACGCTGGCCAAGACGCCGCGCAAACAGGCTCGCACCAAGGACATCACCGGTGGTTTGCCGCGTGTGGCCGAATTGGTGGAAGCCCGCCGTCCGAAAGAGGCCGCCGAAATCGCCAAGATCGACGGGGTTGTTGAGCTGGGCGGTATCGCCAAAGGTAAACGTCAGCTGATCGTTCGCGACCCGGCGACCGGAACGGAAGAAGAACATCTGATTCCGATGGGTAAACATGTGATTGTTTATTCCGGTGATGTGGTTCAGAAGGGCCAACAGCTCACGGAAGGTCCGATTGTTCCGCAGGAGCTTCTCGAAGTTTGCGGTCCGCAGGAACTGCAGGAATATCTGGTTAATGAAGTTCAGGCGGTTTACCGCCTCCAGGGTGTGGAAATCAACGACAAGCACATTGAAGTGATTGTTCGACAGATGCTCCGCAAAGTTAAAATCACCGACCCGGGCGACACAGAGTTTCTCTGGGGTGAACAGGTCGAAAAACAGAAATTTCAGGAAGTCAATCAGCGGGCCATGGAAGAGGGCCGCCGTCCGGCGGAAGCTTCCCCGGTTCTGCTGGGGATCACCAAAGCGGCTTTGGCAACCGAAAGCTTTATTTCGGCCGCGTCGTTCCAGGATACCACCCGTGTTCTGACGCAGGCGGCGACATTGGGACGAATTGATCAGTTGCGCGGATTCAAGGAGAACGTGATTATGGGTCACTTGATTCCGGCCGGCAGCGGCTTCCCGCTTTACAAAAATATTCGTCCGGTCAAGCTGGGCGAGGAGATCAGTGTAGAGGATGCACTGGCTTCGAATCCGTTATTGGCGCAGGAGGAAAAAAGCGCAGAAAGTTAAATCTTAGTGCTTGCGGGATGAGCGGCGGGCTCCTATTATCTGCCGCTCGTTTTTTTTGATGGAAGGAATGTATGCCGACAATTAATCAGCTTATTAAAAAACCGCGTAAACCGCTGTTAAAGAAGAGTAAATCGCCTGCGTTGACGAACTGCCCGCAGCGTCGCGGAGTCTGTCTTCTCGTGAAGACAATGACCCCGAAAAAGCCGAACTCCGCATTGCGGAAAATCGCCCGCGTTCGTCTGACCAACGGCCGCGAAATCAACGCTTATATTCCCGGCGAAGGCCACAACCTGCAGGAGCATAGCATGGTGCTGGTTCGCGGCGGCAGGGTGAAAGACCTTCCGGGGGTTCGCTATCATATCGTTCGCGGAACCCTTGACTGCCTCGGTGTGACCAGCCGTAGACGGGGCCGTTCGAAGTACGGAGCCAAAAAACCCAAAGCATCATAAAGAAAGTTTCTGAATCATGGCAAGAAGACGCAGAGCAGAGAAACGTACGGTTATAGCCGACCCGCGCTTTAACAGCGATCTGGTGGCATATATGATCAACAGCATCATGGGCGGCGGAAAAAAATCCACCGCCGCGGCCATCGTGTATGGCGCGCTGGAAGATATTCAGCAGAAACTGAAAGAGGAAGATCCTCTTGCTGTGTTCAGCCGTGCGGTGGAAAACATCAAGCCGAAGCTGGAAGTAAAATCCCGTCGCGTCGGTGGCGCAACGTATCAGGTTCCGCTGGAAGTCAGCCCGAAGCGTCAGACCGCTTTGGCCTGCCGCTGGCTGATTCTTTATTCAAAGACCCGCCGTGGCCAGCCGATGCGTCGTGCGTTGGCTATGGAAGTGCTGGATGCCTACAATAATCAGGGTTCAGCAATCAAGAAGCGGGACGACACGCATAAGATGGCGCAGGCCAATAAAGCTTTTGCTCACTACAAGTGGTAATGATTGAGACGTGAAATGACGGTGATTGTGAAACAGGATGGAAAAAATGCGAAGAGCTCTGCGCCCGCCCGACGGGAAGACGCAGCGCGCGGACGCAGTCTATCCTCAATCCGCAACATCGGAATTGTAGCTCATATTGATGCAGGTAAGACCACGACTTCCGAGCGCATTCTCTATTACACCGGACGTGTTTACAAGATGGGCGAGGTTCATGAAGGCACAGCCGTCATGGACTGGATGGAGCAGGAGCAGGAGCGCGGCATTACGATCACGAGCGCAGCCACAACCTGTTTTTGGAAAGACCATCAGGTTAATCTGATCGACACCCCCGGCCATGTTGATTTCACCGTTGAAGTAGAACGTTCGTTGCGTGTGCTCGACGGAGCGATCGGCGTGTTCTGTGGAGTAGGGGGCGTACAGCCTCAGTCCGAAACGGTCTGGCGTCAGGCGAAAAAGTACCATGTTCCTTGTCTTGCCTTTGTCAACAAGATGGATCGTAAGGGTGCTGACTTCGCGGCTGTTGTTCAGCAGATGCGTGAGAAGCTCGCGGCCCCTGCAATTCCTGTCCAGCTCCCAATTGGCTCGGAAGAGAATTTTGAGGGCGTGGTGGATTTGATTTCCATGCAGGCGTTCTTCTTCTCGGAAGAAAGTTTTGGCAGTGAAGTTCAGGTGAAAGCTATTCCTGAGAACATGGCTGTTGCCGCCGAAAAAGCCCGCGCCGAACTGATCGAACGCGTTTCTGAAATCGATGAGCAGTTGATCGAGGCTTATTTGGAAAATCCGGATGTCCCGGCTGATCTTCTGATCTCTGCGCTTCGCCGCACCACGATTTCCGGACAGATCGTCCCCGTGCTTTGCGGATCCTCGCTTAAAAATAAAGGGATTCAGCCTTTGCTGGATGCGGTTGTTGATTTTCTCCCTTCTCCTGTTGATGTTCCCGCTGTGACTGGCGTTCATCCGAAAACAGAAGAACATCTCAGCCGCGAAGCAGGCGATTTCGAGCCGCTCAGCGCTTTGGCTTTTAAACTGGCGACCGATCCATTTGTTGGGAAGCTTGTTTTTGTACGGGTCTATTCCGGAAAAATTGAAAAGCGCCAGAATGTATTCAATCCTCGCACGAAGAAGCGTGAAAAAATCAGCCGCCTTCTGCGTCTGCACGCCAACAGCCGTGAAGATATTGATGTGCTCTATACCGGCGAGATCGGCGCGATTTCCGGGCTGAAAGGGTTCACGACCGGCGACACGATTTGTGCGGAAAATGATCCGATTGTTCTGGAGCGGATCGAATTTCCGGAACCGGTTATTGCGATGGCCATTGAACCGAAGACTCAGGCGGATCGCGATGAGCTGAAGGCCGCTCTCTTCTCAATGGCCGAAGATGATCCGACTTTCAGAGTCACTATGAATGAGGACACCGGACAGACCATTATCAATGGTATGGGCGAGCTTCATCTTGAGATCATCAAAGATAGAATTTTCCGTGAGTTTAAAGTTCAGGCCAACGCCGGCAAGCCGGTCGTGGCATACCGCGAAAGCGTCCAGAATTCCGCATCCGGCGATTTTACGTTCTCGCGTGAGTTTGGTGGACGCGGTCATTTCGGCCATGTGGTTGTGCATGTTGCTCCGCGTGAGCGCGGCGCCGGGAACCACGTTTCCATGAAGGTGTCAAAAGAAGTTATCCCTGCCGAATTTCATGCCGCCATCAAGGACGGCCTTGGCGATGCTCTGATGACCGGCGTTCTGGGAAATTATCCGCTGGTGGATGTGGATGTGGCCGTTACAGGCGGAAGCGCCCATCCGGTCGATTCTTCCGAAATGGCCTTCCGGACAGCGGCTGTTATGGCTTTGCGTGCGGCGGTCGGCAATGCGTCGCCGGTTTTGCTGGAGCCGATCATGAAACTCGAAGTTGTTTCCCCGGAAGATCATCTGGGGGATGTAATGAATGATTTAAACGGTCGTCGCGGACGGATCCGCGAGATCGAGGCCCGCGATGCGGTGCAGATTGTGCATGTGGATGTGCCGCTGGCAGCAATGTTCGGCTATGCCACCACACTGCGATCGTTAACCAAAGGCCGTGCCAGTTACACGATGGAGCCGTGCCGTTTTGAAGCGGTTCCGGGTTCCATGCAGGAGACCATCTTAAACCGGTAGCAGAGAGAAATTATGAATAATCAGCGCATACGTATACGTTTAAAATCTTTTGATCATCGGGTGCTGGACGCCTCGTCAAAGGAAATTGTTGAAACCGCAAAACGCACGGGAGCCCGTGTGGCGGGTCCGATTCCGATGCCGACCCGCATTGAGCGGTTCACTGTCAACCGCAGTCCGTTCGTGAACAAGAAGTCCATGGAACAGTTTGAAATCAGAACGCACAAGCGTCTGCTCGACATTATTGACCCGACGATCAAAACAGTGGATGAGCTCAAGAAGCTCAATTTGCCGGCGGGCGTAGACATCACCATTAAAATCTGAGCGAAATCATGAAGAGTCTAATTGGAAAAAAACTGGGTATGACCCAGATCTTCGACGAAGAAGGACAGCTGGTTCCGGTTACGGTCATTGAAGCGGGTCCCTGCAGTGTGGTTCAGCGCAAAACCGTTGCGACGGACGGCTATGAAGCGGTTCAGCTCGGATTCGGCGCGCAAAAACCGGAGCGTGTCGCCAAGCCGTTGGCCGGACATTTCAAGAAAGCCGGCGTCGGGACGATGCGGGAGTTGCATGAAGTCCGTGTGGAGGCGGGGGATGAAGCCAAGGCCGGCGATACCGTCACGGTTGCTGTGTTAGAAGGCGTAAAGTTTGTTGATGTGATGGGAACCACCAAAGGTAAGGGGTTTCAGGGCGTCATGAAGCGGCACAACTTCGGCGGCGGTCGCGAAACCCACGGTTCGCACTTCCATCGCACCACCGGTTCAATCGGTATGAAAGAACATCCTGGTCGCGTTTTCAAAGGCAAGCGCATGGCCGGACAGATGGGCAGTACGGACGTTACCGTGCAGAGCCTGAAGGTTGTTCAGGTCCGCCCGGCTGAGAATCTGATTCTGGTTAAGGGCGCAGTGCCCGGTGCCAACGGTACAACACTGGTTGTATGCGAAGCGCTCAAGAGAAAGTAATTTGAGAGGATGACCATGAGTACGTTGACGCTTAAAAATTGCAAAGGGAAGAAGCTGGGCGAAGTAACCCTCAGCGAGAAGTTCACAGTCGCTGACAAGGGGGCTCATGCTGTCTATCAGGCTGTGGTCACCCATCAGGCCCATCAGCATCAGGGGTCTGCCAATACACAGCGCAAAGGCGAAGTAGCCGGTTCCGGCAAAAAGCCTTGGAAGCAGAAGGGCCTTGGCCGCGCTCGCGCCGGTTATCGCCAGTCTCCTGTATGGCGCGGCGGGGGTGTGGCGTTCGGTCCGCATCCGCACAAAGTCCGCAAGCAGGTTCCGCGCAAGGTGGCTCGTTTGGCATTCGCCAAAGCGTTCGGTGAAAAAGCCGGGGCCGGGCAGGTGATGGTTCTTGACGAGATCAAGCTGGCCGCGCCGCGCACGAAGGAAATCTGCGCTTTGCTTCAAGCATTGGAAATCAAAGGGAAAACTCTTTTGATTCTGGATGCGCTGGACACAACGGTTTGTCTGGCGGCCCGCAATTTGCAGGATGTCGAAGTCGCCTGCGCCGCAAACGTCAACACCTACCAGATCGTTCGCTATCCGCAAATCGTGATTACCAAGGCGGGCGTTGAAAAACTCGAACAGCGTCTGGCCTAGAGAGGAATTTGAAATGAAAGATATCTATCAGGTAATTCAGAAGGTCACGCTTACAGAGAAAGGCACCCGCCTCTCCGAAGCGGAAAACAAATACGTTTTCAACGTCAACCCCTCAGCCAATAAGGCCGAGATCAAGCAGGCGGTTGAGGAGCTTTTCAAGGTGAAAGTGGCGGCGGTCAACACAATGAAACGGCAGGGAAAAAAGAAACGCGAACGCACCCCAAGCAGCGGTTGCACCGCCGGATGGAAACGTGCAGTAGTGACGCTGGCCGAAGGCAGTAAAATTGATTTTGTGTAAGGAGTTTGAGTCATGGCTTTAAAAACATATAAACCGACCACGCCGAGCCGCCGTCATACGGTGACTTCCGCGTTCGATGAAATCACAAAGGCAACGCCGGAGCGGTCTCTGATCCGCGCGAAGAAAAGCACCGGCGGGCGGAACAGCGCGGGGCGGATTTCGACCCGTCATCGCGGCGGCGGTCACAAGCGCCGTTACCGTCTGATTGATTTCAAACGCAATAAATATGGAATCCCCGCCACGGTGGTATCCGTTGAATATGATCCGAACCGCTCAGCCCGCATTGCTTTGCTGAACTATGCTGACGGTGAAAAGCGTTATATGATCGCTCCGGTCGGCCTCAAGGTCGGCGCGGTTGTGTTGTCCGGCCCTGAGGCGGAACCTTCTGTCGGCAATGCTCTTCCGCTGGAGAAAATCCCGCTGGGTATGACGGTTCATAATATCGAACTGAAAGCCGGTGACGGCGGACAGATCGCCCGCTCCGCCGGGGCAGGTGCGCAATTGATGTCCCGAGAAGGCGAATTTGCAAACCTTAAGATGCCGTCCGGAGAAATCCGCCGGATACGTGTCAACTGTTATGCAACAGTTGGTCAGGTTGGAAATGTTGATCACGAAAATGTTTCCAGCGGCAAGGCCGGCCGCAAGCGCTGGCTCGGCATTCGTCCGACCGTTCGCGGTGTGGCGATGAACCCTGTTGACCATCCGATGGGTGGTGGTGAAGGCCGCACTTCCGGCGGTGGACATCCCCGTTCGCCGTGGGGCACTCTGGCCAAGGGCAAGAAGACGCGCAAGAACAAACTGGCTTCGAATAAGTACATTATCGAACGGAGAAAGAAGTAAGCTATGGCTCGTTCACTTAAAAAGGGTCCCTATATTGACACGAAACTGCTCAAGAAGGTCGAGCAGATGGAAGTGTCCGGTAGAAAAAAACCGATTAAAACCTGGTCTCGCGCTTCGATGATTGTGCCGGAGTTTGTCGGGCATAACCTCTCGGTGCACAACGGAAAGGTGTTTGTGTCGGTCTTTGTGACAGAGAATATGGTAGGGCATCGCCTCGGAGAATTTGCTCCGACCCGTACCTTTAAGTCGCATGGTATCGCTACAGATAAGACCGTTTCGAAATAAATGATTTTTTTTGTAGAAGTTCTGGATTTGAAAATGGAATGACGTATAGTTGCCGCCTTTGCGTTCGGGCAGCGGCAGCAAATTGAGAGAAAAACATGGAAGTTTCAGCAACAACGAAATATGTGAGAATGTCGCCGATCAAGGCTCGCTATATGGCGTCCTCGATCCGGGGTCTTTCGGTTGCAGAAGCCCTTCGTATTACAAGCTTTAACGCAATGAAAGCGGCGACTGAGATCGGTAAAACGCTCAAGTCAGCCGTTGCGAATGCGGAGAGCAATGAAGGGGTCTCTGCGGATCAGCTTTTTGTAAAAGAGGCCTATGTGGATGGCGGGCCGGTGCTTAAGCGCTTCCGCCCTCGCGCCCGCGGTTCGGCCGGTGCTATCCGCAAGCGCACGACGCACATCACAGTGGTTTTAACGGATCGTAAATAAGGAAAGGGAATCGTTTTGGGACAGAAAGTAAATCCTATCGGACTCCGGATTGCGGTTAACAAGAACTGGCGCTCGCGCTGGTTCGCCGGCAAAAAAGAGTTTGCTGATCTGCTTCAAGAGGATATCGCTATCCGCGAAGCCGTACAAACGCGTCTTAAAGACGCTTCTATTGCGAACGTTTTTATTGAACGTTACGCCAACCGTGTTCGCGTGACCATCCGCACGGCACGTCCAGGTTTGGTGATCGGCCGTAAAGGCGAAGACATTGAAAAGCTGCGTGAGCAGCTTGGCAAGATGACCAAAAAAGAAGTCTATATCGAAATTGATGAAGTGAAGAATCCTGATATCGACGCCAAGCTGGTGGCCGAAGGAATCGCTTTACAGCTGGAACGGCGCGTTTCGTACCGCCGGGCGATGAAGCGGGCGATTCAGATGGCGATGGATACCGGCGCGGACGGCATCAAGGTGATGGCTGGCGGACGATTGGGCGGTGCCGAGATTTCCCGTACGGAAAGCTATAAAGAAGGCAAGATTCCGCTTCATACGTTACGGGCCGACATTGATTATGGAACGGCGACTGCGCGCACTGTAGCCGGTGCGATCGGTATCAAAGTGTGGATTTGTAAGAAGGATGAAAAGGCGCAAGCTTAGGAGTATTGACCAATGCCTTTAATGCCCAAACGAGTTAAGTATCGGAAAGTCCAGAAGGGCTCCCGCCGCGGTATGGCCAAAGCCGGCACGACGCTGGCCTTTGGTGAATACGGTCTGCAGGCGCTGGAGCGCGCATGGATCACAAACATTCAGATTGAGGCCTGCCGTGTGGCGATCAACCGCAATTTGAAACGTAAAGGAAAACTTTGGCTTCGAATTTACCCTGACAAGCCGTTCACCAAGAAACCGCTGGAAGTTCGAATGGGTAAAGGAAAAGGCGGCGTCGAGGGGTGGGTTGCTGTGGTTCGTCCCGGACGGATGCTTTTTGAGCTCGACGGTGTGACCGAACAGCAGGCCCGCATCGCTATGCGTCTTGCGGCGACCAAACTGCCGATCCGCGTGCGCTTTGTTACCCGTCATGCAGCAAAATAATTGAGAGTGTCGGAATGAAAAAAGTAAAACAACTTACGGATATGACAACCGTTGAGCTGCAGCAGCAGCTGGAGGACGCCAAGAAGGAGCTGTTCAATCTGCGCCTTCAGCAGGTCGCCGGACAGCTGGAGAATCCACTGCGTATCCGCGCCGTTCGTCGTTCGATCGCGCGCATCAAAACGGTTATGAATCAGGCTGTGAAAGCCGAGGGGTAAAAGATGGAGTCAAGAGGTCATCGGAAAGTGCGCGAAGGTCGCGTATGCAGTGCGGTGGGGAATAAGACCATCGCGGTGCTCATCGAACGCCGTGTCCGGCATCCGCTGCTGGGCAAGGAGTTGCGCGTGTCGAAGAAGATTCATGCGCATGATGAAAATAACGAAGCCAAAGTCGGTAATGTGGTTCGTGTGATGGAAACCCGTCCGATCAGCCGGCTCAAACGCTGGCGGCTCATTGAAGTTTTGTCGAAATAAGGCAGGGTGAAGAAATGATTTCAGTACAGACCAGACTGGATGTCGCGGATAACACAGGCGCCCGCAGTGTGCAGTGTATCCGGGTCATGAAAACCAAACGCAGATACGCTAAAGTCGGCGAAGTGATCAAGGTTGCGGTGAAAGAGGCTCAGCCGGGCGGCGTTGTCAAAAAAGGCGATGTTTGCGAAGCGGTTGTCGTTCGCACCACAGCTCCAATCCGCCGTCGGGACGGATCGGTTCTTCGTTTTGATCATAATGCGGCGGTCATCATTGACGCGCAGAAAAATCCGCGCGGAACGCGCATTTTCGGCCCGGTGGCGCGCGAACTGCGTGACGGCAACTTCATGAAGGTCGTTTCGCTTGCGCCGGAAGTGCTTTAAGGAGAAGACAATTTTATGACAGCGCGTATTAAAAAAGGCGATTTAGTCAAAGCCCTCAGCGGTGATGACAAGGGTAAGACCGGTAAGGTGTTGCAGGTGCTTCCGGGCACCGGGCGGGCCGTGGTCGAAGGTTTGAACGTTGTGAAGAAGCATATGCGCAAAACGCAGGAGAAACCGCAAGGCGGCGTTTTTGAGAAGGAAGCTTCGATTCACATGTCGAATCTGAAAAAAGCAGAGTAACTGAACATCCATTTATCCAGAGGGGCAGGTATCCATGATACCGACAATGAAGAAAAAATATCGTGAACAGGTGGTGCCGAAGCTTCAGAAGAAGTTTAATTACGGCAACTGCATGCAGATTCCGTCGCTTTCGAAGATTACGATCAATGTTTCGGTCGGCATGCAGCATGACCGCGATTCATTGCAGGCTGTACTCGACGATCTGAGCAAAATTACCGGGCAGAAGCCGGTGGTCATTAAGGCGCGCAAGAGCGTGTCGAATTTCAAACTGCGTGAAGGCGTTTCGCTGGCTGGAAAAGTCACGTTGCGCGGCGCCCGCATGTACGAGTTTCTTGATCGCATGATTAATATTGCTCTGCCGCGTATCCGCGACTTCCGCGGCATTCCGCCGAAATCGTTTGATGGGCGCGGGAATTATTCGCTTGGACTGAAGGAACAGACCATTTTCCCGGAAATCAATCCGGACCATGTCCGCAAAGTACACGGCATGGATGTGACATTTGTCACAACGGCCAAAACCGATGCGGAAGCCTACGAGCTGCTCAGTCTTCTGGGGATGCCGTTTGAAAACGCCAAAAACAAAGGTGAACAGCAATGATATTGAGCGATCCGATTTCTGATATGCTGACCCGTATCCGCAATGGAAACATGGCGGGGCACGCCAAGGTTCAGATGCCGCACTCCAAACTGAAGAGTGAGCTGGCCCGTATCCTGAAACAGGAAGGGTACATCAAGGATTACACCACTGAGAAAGTGGAAGGTAAGCCGACATTGGTTCTGTTCCTTAAGTATCAGGACAACCAGAAGCCGGTGATTCAGGGCTTGCGCCGCGTCAGCCGCCCAAGCTGTCATCACTATGTGACAGCGGACGATATTCCCCGCGTGCTGGGCGGAATCGGCACAGCGATTCTGAGCACTTCTTCCGGAATGCTCAGCGACCGCGATGCCCGCAAGGCTCATGTCGGCGGCGAAGTGCTTTGCTATGTTTGGTAATTTCAAATCGAGGTTATAACGATGTCTAGAATAGGAAAAATGCCTCTGACGGTTCCGGCCGGTGTCGACGTGACGCTGAGCGGAAATGTCGCGACGGTTAAGGGTGCAAAAGGCCAAAGCTCTTTGCGGATTCCTTCGCAGATTACAGTGGCTGTTGAAGGCGGTCAGGTGGCGGTTGGGCGCAAGGATGAATCCAAGGATTCCCGCGCACTGCACGGCACCATCCGGAACACGCTTAAGAATATGATTTTCGGCGTGCAGAACGGCTATGTTAAGGAGCTGGAAATTCAGGGTGTCGGTTATAAGGCCCAGCTTCAGGGCAAGGTGCTGGTTCTCTCCCTTGGATTCTCACACGAAATCAAATATGAAATTCCGGACGGCATCAAAGTCGAAGTTGCCGGGACAACGGATGTGAAAGTTTCAGGGCACGAAAAAGCTCTGGTTGGTCAGGTCGCCGCGCGTATCCGCGCATTCGCTCCCGCCGAACCCTACAAGGGTAAAGGGGTCCGTTACAAAGGCGAACAGGTCCGGCGCAAAGAAGGTAAGGCAGTGGCTTAATCATGAAGGTCAAAAACAAATCAGATTATCGGAAGCGCAGACATCTCCGTTTGCGGAACAAGGTTCAGGGGACTGCCGAGCGTCCGCGGATGGCTGTGTACGTCTCCAACCGTTATATTTACGTGCAGGTCATCGACGACGACGCACAGAAAACTCTCTGCTCGGTTTCATCTCTGGGCGGAAAGTGTACCGTGGACACCGCCAAGGAACTTGGAAGCAAGGCGGCGGAAGCCGCCAAAGCGCAGGGTGTGTCCAAAGTGGTTTTCGACCGCGGCGGTTTTGCTTTCGGATCGCGCCTGCGTGCGCTGGCCGACAGCGCCCGCGAGGCCGGACTTCAGTTTTAGTTTTATGTAAATGAGGAGTTGCTTGAAGTGACTGAAAAATCAGCAGAAAAAAACGTGAAATCCGAGTTCGAAGAACGCGTTGTTCACATTAACCGCAATTCAAAAGTGGTCAAAGGGGGGCGCCGTTTCAGCTTCGGAGCGCTGGTTGTCGTCGGCGACAAATCCGGCCGCGTCGGCTACGGTCTCGGCAAAGCCAATGAGGTCGCCGATGCGATCCGTAAAGGCGGGGAATCCGCCAAGCGTGCGATGAAGCCGATTGTTATGAAAGGCACAACCATTCCGCATGAAGCAACGGGTGAGTTCGGCGGAGCGCAGGTTCTTCTGCGTCCGGCTTCCGAAGGTACCGGTGTAATTGCCGGTGGATCCTGCCGTGCGGTTCTTGAGCTTGCCGGTGTCCGTGATGTGCTGGCCAAGTCTCTTGGAAGCAGCAATCGTTTGAACGTAACCAAAGCCACTATGGCCGCTCTTGCCACCCTGCGTTCGCGCGAATCGGTGCTTGCGGCCCGCGGAAAATAAAATAAGAGGTTTTTAAGATGGAACTGCATTCATTACAACCTGCCAAAGGTTCGACTCACCGGAAAATGCGCGTAGGTCGCGGCCGGGCTTCCGGTAAAGGGAAGACCTCCGGACGTGGTCACAAAGGGGCCTATGCCCGCTCCGGCCATAAGCACAAACCGCTTTTCGAAGGCGGTCAGATGCCGATGGCCCGCCGCATTCCCAAGCGCGGATTCGGCAACATCAATCGCAAAGTACTTGCGCCGGTTAATGTCGCGGCTCTGGATGCGTTTGCGGCCGGAACCGAAGTGACTGTCGAACTGCTTCGTCAGGCCGGACTGGTTAAAGGAAACTGGGATGGTGTGAAAGTTCTTGGCAACGGTGAAATCTCTAAAAAGATTTCCGTCAAAGCCGATGCTTTCAGCGCGACAGCCAAAGCGAAGATCGAAGCTGCCGGCGGCAGTTGCGAAACCGTCTGATTTTTATCAATAAAGCGGGGTAAACGATGCTTTCCGCCTTCGTCAACAGCTTCAAGATTCAGGAACTGCGCCAGCGGATACTGTTCACTTTAGGCGTGGTTTTTTTGTGCCGGATCATTTCCAGCATTCCGATCGCCGGAGTGGACTACGGGATGGTCAGCAACTACCTCAAGAGCACGGCCGGACAAGGAGTCGGGTTTCTTGAGCTGTTTAACTTATTCAGCGGCGGTGCTGTTGAAAACTGCGCAGTGGGCGCTTTGGGAATCATGCCGTATATCAGCGCCTCGATTATTATCCAGCTGATGACGGCTGTTGTTCCGGCGCTGGAGAAGCTTGTGCGTGAAGGCGAGTCCGGGCGGGCGAAAATCACCCAGTACACCCGTTATCTGACGGTGGCGCTTTGCGCGTTTCAAGGGTTTTTAATTGCCCGCGCGCTGGAAAGCGGACATCTCTTTTTCCCGGCTGAAGTGGTTCGTATTCCGGGCTTCGGGTTTCAGTTGCTGACGGCCATGACATTGGTCACCGGAACTTTGATGATGATGTGGCTCGGCGAGCAGATTACTGCGCGCGGAATCGGCAATGGCATTTCGATGATTATCACGGTGAACATCGTCAGCCGTATGCCGGCCGCCGTTAGTGCGATGATCAATATGTTCAAGCCGGTGGACGGGGTGGTTCGCCATTCTCCTTTTATGGCCGCCGCGATGCTGATCATGGTTCTGGCGGTGATCGCTCTGGTTATCGCCGTCACGCAGGCCCAGCAGAAAATTCCTGTTCAGTATGCGAAGCGTGTAATCGGTAATAAAACGTATGGCGGCGGTCACACCTTTATGCCGTTGCGCGTCAATTACGCCGGTGTTATGCCGATTATTTTTGCTCAGGCGATTCTGATGTTTCCGTCGAAACTGCTGAGTATGATCCCATGGACGCCGGCGAAGCAGATGGGCGCGGCGCTGAGTTACGGAACCGGCCCTTATATGGTCTGCTTCGGTCTCATGATTCTATTTTTCTCCTATTTTTGGGTCGCCACGCAGTTTAACCCTGTGCAGATCGCTGATGATTTGAAGAAACATGGCGGCTATGTTCCCGGCATTCGTCCGGGGACGCCCACGGCGGAGTTTCTTGACCGCACGATGACCCGCATCACGCTGGCTGGCGCCGTGTTTTTGTCAGTGATTGCTGTTCTGCCCACCATCATGGGAAATCAGTTTAGAATTCCGGGAATGGTCGCCTCGTTTTTCGGAGGAACCAGTCTGCTTATTATCGTTGGTGTCATGCTGGATACGATGCGTCAGATTGAGTCTCATCTGCTCATGCGCCACTACGACGGATTTTTGAAAAAAGGGAAACTGAAATCCGGAAGAGGGTAGGCATGGAAGCGATTATCCTTCTCGGCGGGCCCGGCGCAGGCAAAGGAACTCTGGCGGAGTTCCTCAAAAAGAATACCTCCTACATTCACGTCTCCACCGGCGACATGCTTCGTGCCGCTATTCAGGCCGGTTCGCCGGTCGGTGTGGAAGCGAAAACATTCATGGAGGCCGGTCAGCTTGTTCCTGATTCCGTGATTCTGCGCATTATCGAAGAACGTATTTCCAGTGAGCCGACCTCGGCCCGGTTTATGTTTGATGGGTTCCCGCGCACGATTGATCAGGCGGAAGGCCTGGATCTGCTTTTCAAAAAGAAAAACGGGACTGTCGTTCATGTTTTTAATCTTGTTGTCGGGCGCGATATTCTTTTGCGCCGCCTGACAGGCCGCCGCGTCTGCAAAAGCTGTGCCGCCGTTTATCACATGACCAGCAGACCGCCCAAAAAAGAGGGCGTGTGCGACGTGGATGCCGGGGAGCTTTATCAGCGCGCTGACGACAGCGAAGCCACCATTCTGAACCGGCTTGAAGTGTACGAAAAGCAGACTGCTCCGTTGATTGCTTACTACCGGAAGCAGGGACTTCTTCGCGATGTAGAAGCTGGCGGGAAGGCCTCGGAAACCGATACGTTCGTTTTGAATATTCTCAACGCGTAAGGTTTTTAATGATCGTGATCAAAACCCCCTCCGAACTCGACGCCATGCGTCGGGTGAATCGTATTACCGCCCGCGTTCGCGATGAGCTTGCCGCTTTGATCCGGCCCGGCATCACCACGCTTGATTTGGGGAACGCCGCCGGTGAATTGATCCGGAAAAACGGCGGGGTCAGCGCGTTCTATGGGTATCACGGCTTCCCGGGGCAGATTTGTGTCTCCGTCAACGATGAGGTGGTTCACGGTATTCCCGGCCCGCGCGTTATCCGTGACGGCGACATCGTCAGTATCGATACCGGAATCAGCCTCGGCGGGTTCATCGGCGATTCCGCCATTACAGTTGCGGTCGGTGAAATCAGCGCCGAAAAACGGAAGCTTCTGGATGTCACCCAGGCGGCGCTGGCGGCGGGCGTTGCCAAAGCGGTTGTCGGCAACCGGCTGGGCGATATCTCTCACGCCATTCAGACCGTTGTTGAAGCGGCCGGGTTTTCAGTGGTCCGCGAATTTGTCGGCCACGGCATCGGGCGGGATCTGCACGAAGATCCGCAGATCCCGAACTTTGGAAAACCTGGACGCGGCCCCGTTCTCAAAGCCGGTATGACACTCGCCATTGAACCGATGGTTAATATCGGCGGAGCGAAAGTTGAAATCCTCGAAGACAAATGGACGGTCGTCACCAAAGACGGCACCGCCTCGGCGCACTTTGAACATACGGTCGCCGTCGGCGTCACCGCTCCCGAAATCCTCACACTGCCCTGATTTCCCAAGTATTGGAAAAATTGCCACCGGGCTTCCAGTGGTTCTAGAAATCAGTTAGAAGATACCAAGACCTGTATGTTTTGGTATGTGCAAGTGGAGTTGCTAGTTTAATCGACAAGGTTGGAATTAATCCCATGTTAATCTACACAGCCACGAAAAAAGCCTTTTCTGATGATGTGTTAGCCAACCGCATCGAAGATAAAATTTTGAGCGCATATAAGCAAAAGACTGGGCGTTCCTCCAATCAGAGCGAAATACGATCTTGGAAAAATTCTTTGGGGTATATGAATAATGTACTCACGATTGCCAATATCCCAGACAATGCAGGTGTATCGATTGAGTATCACATCCCCCAGACATCTAAGCGGATTGATTTTGTGCTGACTGGTCAGGATGCAGACAGGCGAGACAGCGCGATTATTGTCGAACTCAAGCAGTGGGAGAAGGTCGAGACGACCTCTAAGGAAAGCATAGTCCGCACGTATGTTGGCGGTGCCGATCGAGATGTAGAACATCCGTCTTATCAGGCATGGACATATGCGGCATTACTTTATGATTTCAATGAAACCGTACGGGATGAGGGTATTCAACTCGGCCCATGCGCATATCTTCATAACTGCACGGACAATGATGTCATCAATCATTCCCATTATGCGCAGGATACGAAAAAAGCCCCGGTTTTCCTGAAAAATGATGTCAAAAGGCTCGCCGCTTTCCTTCGCCAGTTTGTGAGATATGGCGATTCCGGAAAAATTATGTATCGGATAGAGAATGGGAAAATAAGCCCGTCGAAAAGTTTGGCCGATAAGCTCGAATCAATGCTGAAAGGAAATCGGGAGTTCATCATGATTGATGAACAGAAACTGGTTTATGAAATGTCTCTACATCTGGCGGAGAAAGCAAGCTCCGACAAAAGGCAGGTTTTAATTGTGGAGGGCGGCCCCGGCACTGGGAAATCTGTTGTGGCAATTAACCTTTTGGTGGAACTGACCAATCGCAAAAAGTTGGTGCAATATGTGACCAAAAATTCTGCGCCACGGGATGTCTACGTAAGCAAGCTGACTGGGTCTTTCAGGAAAAGTCACATAAACAATTTATTCAAAGGCTCTGGCTCTTATACCGATTGCGACCCAAATGTATTCGATGTCCTTGTTGTCGACGAGGCTCATCGACTCAATGAAAAGTCAGGAATGTTTCAGAATTTAGGTGAGAATCAGATTAAGGAGATCATTCAGTCGGCAAAGCACAGCGTATTTTTTATAGATGAGGACCAGCGGGTTACATTCAGGGATATCGGAGAAAAGGGGGCGATTATTCAGTGGGCCAAGAAACTGGGGGCGGATGTCCAGGAAATGCAATTGAGCTCGCAGTTCCGCTGTAATGGATCAGATGGCTATTTGGCTTGGCTTGATGATGTGTTGCAGGTCAGGGAGACCGCAAATCAGGACATTAACGATCTAAATTACGAGTTCCAAGTGTTGGACTCTCCGAGCGAATTGAAGAACCTGATTTTGCGAAAAAACAAACGAGATAATAAGGCGCGGCTTGTGGCGGGTTACTGTTGGGATTGGGTCACAAAAGGAACGTCAGCAAGTGGTGTGAATGACATTGTTTTCCCTGAAGATGAGTTCGCAATGAAATGGAATTTATCGACGGACGGAAATCTGTGGATCATGAAGCCGGAGTCGGTGAACGAAATTGGATGTATTCACACCTGTCAGGGGCTTGAACTGGATTATGTTGGCGTGATTATTGGTCCGGATTTGATCGTTCGGGATGGGGATATCCAGACAGTTCCAACGGCGCGAGCCAAGACCGACAAATCCCTCAGCGGATATGGAAAGCTTTTTAAGCAAGATCCTAGTGAAGCGCGCAGGAAAGCCGAACTCATCATAAAGAACACCTATAGAACCCTGATGACTCGTGGGCAGAAGGGTTGCTACATCTATTGCACCGATCCCGAAACGAACGCCTACTTCAAAGAGCTTCTTCCCAAACAGAACGCAAGTGAAGCCAAAGAATCCTCCCGAGTTGTTGAGCTGTATCCGGGTCTTCACCTGCCGCTTGTCGCAAAGGAAGAAGTAAATGCGGTTCCAATATTTGACCTTAAAATCGCAGCGGGCCAGTTTGGTGAATACCAGGCTGTTGATGATTGCGATTGGGTAAAATTGCCGGAATTTATCAAGTTCAGTGGTGATTTATTTGTCGCGCAGGTCATTGGAGAGTCGATGAACAAGCGCATTCCGAATGGGTCCTGGTGTCTTTTTCGTAAGGGGATTGCGGGAAGTCGGCAGGGAAAAATTGTGCTTGTTCAGCATCGCGATATCTATGATGAGGATTTCGGCGGGCAGTATACGGTTAAGCGTTATGGAAGCGAAAAAATCGTGAGCGAAGATGATGGTTGGGCGCATTCAAAAATCACACTTAAGCCCGAAACCACGGCTGCCGGTTATGACAACATTGTCATTTCAGAAAATGAAGAAAATGCTTTAAGGGTAATCGCTGAGTTTGTCGCGGTTTTATAACAACCGGGGCGGACTCACACCCCCTGATTTTCCAATGTCTGGAAACTCTTTGCGCCTCAGCGCCTTTGCGAGAAATGGTTACTCCGCCGGTTTTTCGAAGAGAGATAGGTTCCCTTTGAGTTTGTCTTCGAATTCGGCGAGGCGGCGGTCTTGAAGCGGATTCGGCTTTCCGGCGAGCAGGGCGTTGATGGCGGCGATTTCGTCGGCGGAGAATTTCGCGCCGCGCAGGATGTGCCGTTCGAATGATTCGTAGGCCAGCGGGCAGACGGCTTTGACGATTTCGGCGATGGCGCGGGCGTATTCCTGTATTTCCCATTGGGCGTGGCTGTCCATGCGCAGTTTCAGGAAGTGAAGCATGTTTTTCAAATCCATCTGCCAGTACCACTCGGTGTACATCGAGAGAGGCAGGTTGATCCGGGCGAGTTCCCGGGCGATGCCATCGTTGAGGATTTCGCTGTAGTTGGCGTAAGCGGATGACTGATCCTGCCGGAGCAGTTCGAGTACTTTGTCCTGCAATTCCGCCGGGACGGCGGTTTTTTCGCGTCCCTGTTTGTTGTCGGTGCTTTGCAGGCTGATGTGTTCGCGCGGCGGGAGATAGAATTCGTCTTTCATTACGCTGTAGCGGCCGGAGATTTCGTTGAGGCGCGCGGTGCGGTGGCGGATCCACTGTCGGGCGACGAAAATCGGCATTTTGCAGTGAAGCTCAAAGATGACGTGCTCGAAGGGCGAGGTGTGCTCATGGCGGAGCAGGTAGTCAATCAGCCCGGCGTCCTGACGGATGGTTTTGGTCCCTTCGCCGTAGGAGACGCGGGCGGTCTGGACGATTCGGGCGTCGCCACCCATGTAGTCCACCAGCCGGACGAACCCGTGGTCGAGCACTTTGATTTCCTGATCGAGCAGTTTTTCCGCTTCCGGAACGGTGATATGCGCCATTTAAAACCTCCATGGAGTATTGGGACGCCGGATGATGGAGTAATGAATTTTGCGATACAAACAATTTGAAGAACAACATTGACCGGACGGATAAAAAGCGCATCATACACGCATCATCTAGCTGATGCACTATGAGCACATTTGAAGGCACAGGAATCAAAAATTTGAAGCGTCGCGGCGGAATCTATTACTGGCGGCAGAAAATCGCTGGCGTCCAGTACTCGGAATCGCTTCAGACGGGCGATCGTGACGAGGCGGTGCGGCGGATGGAAGAGAAGGAAAGGGCCGTGAAAAGCGGGCAGGTTTCAAAGGAGAAGAAAATGACCAAACAGCAGGATAAAAGCGCAGGGTGGGTGGATTACTGGCCGCAACTGAAGGTGCTCGATTGCACCATTCGCGACGGCGGGCTGATGAACGATCATAAGTTCACGGATGAATTTGTTCACGGGATTCATAAGGCACTGGTTGCCGCCGGTGTGGATTACATGGAAATCGGCTACAAGGCCGACAAAAAACTTTTCAGTCCTGACGAGTACGGAGTTTGGAAATCATGCACCGAGGACACGCTGAACCGCTTTTTCGGCGATGAGGATCCGGGGATTAAAGTCAGTGTGATGGTGGACATCGGCAGAACGGACGAAGACGACATCAAGCCTTGTGATCAGAGTGTGATCGATCTGATCCGCGTCGCCTGCTACATCCATCAGATTCCCGCCGCGCTGGATATGGTTAAAAGCGCCAAAGACAAAGGCTACGAGGTTTCGGTTAATCTGATGGCGATTTCCACCGTGCCGGAATTCGAGCTGAACAAGGGACTCGAACTGATCGGTAAGAGTGAGACCGATATGGTGTATCTGGTGGACAGCTTCGGGTCGCTCTATTTCGAGCAGATTGATGATCTGATGCGCCGTTACCTCGCCGCAATGGGCAAAGGCAAGCAGGTCGGCATTCACGCCCATAACAACCAGCAGATGGCGTATGCCAACACCATCTTCGCCGCCATTCACGGCGCGACGATGCTGGACTCAACCATCGACGGATTCGGTCGCGGCGCAGGCAACTGCCCGACGGAGCTTCTGCTCGGATTCCTGAGAAATCCGAAGTTTAAACAGCGTCCGATCATCGAAGCGGTCGAAAAACTCACCCTGCCGTTGCGTGATAAGATCGACTGGGGCTACAGCATTCCCTACATGATCGCCGGGCAGATGAACCAGCATCCGCGTGAATCCATGAAGCTCCGTGAAAGCCCCGATAAGAACCAGTTCCTGCGTTTTTACGACGAAGTCACAGCGCAGTAAAAGTTCGGTTTGGAATTCCAAAGCCCCTGCTTGCCAAAGGCAGGGGCTTTTTCTATCTTCACCACCTCTCACGAAGCCGGAGTGGCGAAATTGGTAGACGCAGCAGACTCAAAATCTGCCGAGTAATATCGTAAGGGTTCGAGTCCCTTCTCCGGCACCACTTCTCCCAACGGGACTCGTGCGCCCAGATAGGGACTTTTCCCAATAAAGACGAGGATTTTTGAGGGGTACCCGTCTTTCTCCGGAAGGGACTCCCGCACCCCCGAAATACCCGGCAAAGCCGGTTTCGTGTGTGCAGTTTTGTGTACACCTAAAAAGTCCGGCAGAGAGTCTACGGCCTGCTTTTTCGGCAGTAGCCGGGTGTCCGTGTAAACGCCCATCGTCAGCTTGATATCAGAATGCCGCATTAATTCCTGAGCAACACGCGGGGCGGTTCCGTTGGCTTGCAGCAGCGTATTGAACATTTTCCTGAGAGCGTGGAAGTCTCTGCGGTTGCCGCGTTCATCTTCATAGGGGATTCCGGCCCGCTTGAGATCGGATTTATAAACCAGCATGGAAGGAACGGAGAAAACCTTATCGGTTTCTTTAGCTGAGGCGGGGCGAAGCTGGCGCAGAGCCTCTACAAAGAACTCCGGAATATTCTGTTCAGCCTCTTTCTTGTTTTTGGTCGTCGATGCCCGGGCGGAAATATACGGGACTTCTGTATCAAGGTGAACATCACACCACTCAATGTTTGCCAGCTCTGCCCGTCGGAACCCGGTGTATGCGACTGTGATATAGGTCATTTTCCGGCTCAGGTCTTGGACGGATGCCAGCAGCGTGTAGAATTCTTCTGTTGTAAAAACGCGGCGGTCGAAGGTTTTCCCTGCTTTCTTTAAGTATTCGACATGCTGGATGGGGTTCGCTTCCGTGAAGTCATTTTTGATGAGCCATTTCATGAAGGCACTGAGCGCCGAAAGAAACTCGTTGCTTGTTTTTGAGCAGCAGGTTTGCCGGGCTCTCCACTGTGTGAACGAAAAAGCGGTAATGTCGTTGATATACCGCCAGGAACAGTCCCGGAGCAGCTTTTTCAGGCGGTAGGAGGACATCTGGAAGTGCATCGGGCTCCATTCCTGCCCTTTTTCAAACAGGTAGTTTTCCAGATGCTTGCCGAGCGGAAGTTCAAGAGCCTGCTTTACCTTGGATGAAACAGCCTGTCCTACGGCCTCTCTCTCTTTTTGTCTCAGAAGCGCCAGGTGTTTTTGGGTGGCAACTTCCTTGTTCTTAGTTTTCAGGGAATGGTCAAAGGTTGAACCGCTCTCTTCCAGCTGGAACCGTCTGTACCAGATCCCGCTGGGTTTCCGTTTATAGATATTGTCGATCATGCGAGAGACCTCCTCAGTCCGTGATGCTGCATGTATTCGATCAGCTCATCCCAGCAGACCCTGGTTGCCCGCCCGAACTTGATCCGGGAGAGTTCTCCGCGCGCCATCATACGGTAAATTGTTTTTGTCGAAATTCCCGAGCGTTGAGCGGCTTCCTGTATCGTGATTAATGGCTTCATTTTGTGTTTCCCTTTTTTTTGGCCTTGGCTTTCGCTTTTTCCGCTTTAATCCGGTCTTTGGGGTAGTAGTAGATTTCCATTCCACGTTCATCTTTCGGTGTCCCGTGGATTTCGAGTTCTAAGGCTCTTCTCTCTTCAATGGCTTCAATTCTTTGAGCACGGGCTTCGAGGTTTTCTCTCCACGCCTTCAGTTCCCGGACAGAAACATAGCCATAGGGAGTGTCCCGATACTTGAATTCTTTTCCCATCCACGAAAAATAGGTTTTTGAAGTGTGGAAAAAGAAGGCGCTCAATCTTCCTTCGCGCAGGGCTTTGTAAACGGCGGCGCGCGAGACTGGGGCGAAATGTCCAGCGCCTCCCGGAGAGACCATGCCTTCCGTGCAGATTTTATGAACAGCTTTGAACCACTTTGCGTGCTCTTCCTGTCCGCCTTCTGCCCGGTAAATCCGTGTGCCGGGATCGGGGTCGCCGATGATTGCTTTCAGCTTTGCGGGGATCTCTTCAAATGGGAATTCAGTTGCCATATTTGAAACCTATATTTCGGTTTACATTATGTCAACCAGTTAAAATCAAAAAATTAAACCAAGCTTTGTTCGAGTTCGGTTTTCACCTTTTTCCACTCAGGAAGGTGACTGCTTAACAGGCGGTAAAACGCTTTGTCATGCGCGGTGTGGGTGATGTGGCAAAGTTCATGGGTCAGCACGTAGTCGATCTGATGCCGTGAGGCCTTGATTAACGCCAGATTAAGGCATATACGGCCCGTTTTGCGAGAGTAGCTTCCCCAGCGCCTTGTCATGGAGCGGATGACCAGCCCCGGCCGGTTTTTGAGGGCAAATTGCGCGGTGCAATGGTCGAGCCGTTCCGCGAAGTGCTGCCGTGCCTTTTCTGCATACCATGTATCCAGAAGTTTTTTGGTGTGAAGCCGGTTCTGCGGAAAGAAACTGAAAACCGTCAGCGTTCCCTGCTGGAGCGAAA
>JBIIYG010000041.1:0-3990 GCA_044346945.1 Pontiellaceae bacterium
CACCAGATCGGCGACATTATTGGTCACCACAGTCTGCACCGCGGCTGTATCGCCGGTTACGCGGGCCATCAGATCGCCGATACGCATTGTTCCATAAAACCCGAGCGGCAGATCCTGCAATTTGCGGTAGAGACGGCTTTGAATCTGAATCAGCACCCGCACGCCGCAAACAGCGGAAAGGTATGAACTCATAAAATCGCTGAAACCCCGGATCAGCCCGACCAGCGGAAACAGAGCGATGACACCCACCAGCATCCAGCCATCCGGCGGCGCCTTATCGAACACCTTGGGCAGAACCTTCCAGAGAATGACCGGCACGCCGAATCCGTTGGTGGCACCGTTCAGAACCCCGAACAGAATGGCTCCGGCAAACTGCCACTTCACCGATTTAAGCATGGCGAAATACGGCAGGAAAATCCGCACCCGGTCAGGAATTTTAAAGCTGGGTTTCTTCATAAGGTGGATGGTTCTATCACGAAACCCCTGAGGCTCCAAGCCTTTCGGTCAACGGCTTACGGATTCAGCAACGACGTGACGGCATCAAAAACCCGCGCCGGACGGATGGCCGCCAGAGCGTGAACCGCTTCTTCGGAATTCCGGGCGATTTTCCGGCTCTGCACCCGGCTTTCCTGCAAAACCACGGAACGCCCCAGCGGACCGGTTTTGGCCGGATCGGTTATGCCGAAAATCCCGACCACCGGCGTGCCAACGGCGGTCGCCAGATGCATTCCGCCGCTGTCGTTGGCAACGGTGCAGTCGCTCCGTTTGAGCAGAGCCGCCCATTCAGCAATCGTGGTTTTTCCCGCCAGACTGACGGCTCCGGTCTGAGCGGCGATACCGTCGCAAACGGCGGCATCATCCGGCCCGCCGCCCAGCAGAACGTGCGCTTTCAGTTCATCTCTGAGCCGCTTCGCCAGCAGAGTGAAGTATTCCGTCGGCCAGCGTTTCGACGGACCACGGGCCGCTCCGGGCAGCAGGGTAATGACCGTTTTTCCGGAGATTGGAACTCCGCCCAGTTTCTTTTCCAAAGACTGGAAGCTTTCGGACGGTACAACGAGTTGCGGCGGCGGCGGATCGCCCTGCACGCCAAAAATATTCATGTTTTCGAACTGCTGATGTCCGCCTTCAAAACGAATCACGTCCGTTAACAGCAGGCGGCGCCATTGTCCGCAGGTTCCAATGCGGCGGGGAACTCCGGCCATGAACGGAACAAAGGCTGAGCGAAATGAATTGGGCAGGATGTAAACCCGGTCAAACCGGGCCTGACGGAGTCTGTGAGCGGTCGGCAATGGCTCCGCCATCGTCTCGAGCCGGTTGACTGCCGGATGCATGGCCCACAATGAGCGGATAAGCGGGCGGGCCAGCACCGTTATCTCCGCGTCCGGATGCGCCCGGCGGAAGAGCTGGAGCGCGGGCATGCTCATCACAGCATCCCCGATCCAGTTTGTGCTGACCACCAATACGGATTCGCCACTCATGTGCCGTTACTCAAAGAGAACGTTTTCGATCTGTTCGCACAGACAGTGATACACCACCATGCCGGTCTCCTGAATGTGCGGTGTGAAGGAGGACGGAATTTCGATCAGCACATCCGAAAGCTCTTTCAGCACACCGCCGCCCTGACCGGTCATGGCGATGGTTCTGATTCCTGCGGATTTTGCGGCCTTGAAGGCTTCGACCACGTTTTTCGAATTTCCCGAGGTGGAAAACCCGAAGGCTATATCGCCTTTCACGGCGTTGGCCAGTAACTGTCTGGAAAAAATCTGCTCATAACCGTAATCATTGGCGATACAACTCACGGTCGCGGCATCACCGACCAGCGCCTGAGCCTTGAGCGGACGGCGCTCTTTTAAAAACCGGCCGTTCAGTTCACCCGCCACATGCTGAGCATCCGCCGCCGAGCCGCCGTTTCCGAAAAGGAATACACCGTTTCCGGCGCGATACGCCTGCGCAATCAGCTCCGCCGCCCGTGCAATCGAATCCCCGCTCTGCCGGAGCGTGTCTTTCAGCACCTGATCCATTTCGGCAAACCGTTTCTCAAGGATTTTTTTCATAACTTACTCCCCTTCGAAACAGAATCATAGCTGACAGCACTTTTTATCATCATCACTCAGACTCATTTTATCCCCACAAAGAGCAAGCGGACGTTACAGTCACATGCCGAATTTATCAACTCAAGAACATCCGAGAATATGTCTTTGTCAAGACTCCCTCCGATGAACTCTATGATTGTCGGCGCAATTTGATGCACTCGCCCGGCTGTGCATAGCGGGATTTCTTGACAGCCCCTAACCCAAGCTACTCACAGAGTGATGCCAGTCACGCTAAAGATAGTGATGTCTTGATTAATTGCTGAATGTCATCCGGCAGGTCAAGATCGAGATTAACGGGCTGTCCAAATTTCGGATGTCGAAAGCTGAGGCCAGCGGCGTGGAGAGCCTGACGTTCCATTCGCAACCGTGCGCGGTCAGCATCCGTCAGCTCCCCTTTGCAGAAGCGCAGGAAGAGGGTTTCGTCCACGCCGTAGAGTTTATCGCCGACAATCGGAGTCCCCAGCGCCAGCAGTGTGGCACGGATTTGATGAAGCCGACCGGTATGCGGTTCCGCTTCGATCAGCGCAATGTCGCCGCACTGTTTAATCAGCCGGAATTTGGTTTCTGCCCATTCAGCATCGAGCGTCTCGGGACGAGCCGCTCCACCTTGAACAAATTTCCGCTTTTTCCGGATGGCCGACGCGGTGTCGGCGACCAGCCATCCGGCGGTTTCGAGTTCCGCCGGAAAGTCCGTCGCTTCCACCAACGCATGATAGCGTTTGGCGACCTTGCGGCTGGAAAACTGTTTACGGCAGTTTTCGGATGCCGTGGAATTTTTGGCGATAACGACCAGTCCGGAGGTTTCGCGGTCAATGCGGTTGACGAAGGTGAAGTCGGCCAAACCCCGTTCCTTCTTAATCCACGCCCAGAGCGTGTTGTTGAAGTAACGTCCTCCCGGATGACACGGCAGGTCGCCGCTTTTATTGACGATCAGCAGGTCGTCGTCATCCAGCACAATTCCAATGTTGAAATCCACCGGAGGCTCCGGCCCGTCCGCCGGATCGTAGGCCAGCCGGTCGCCGCTTTGCAAAACCTGTTCAGGAACGCATGGATCGCCATTGACGGTTACATGGCCGGTCGCGATCCGTGCGCACCAGCCGGTCCGGTCATGATAGGGAAAGCGCACGGCAAGGAAATCGGCCGCCGCCGTCCCCGCCGCTGTGTTCGGCACTGCAAAAACCATTTCCCGTTTCATTTCCCGGTTATACCAGCCCGCCGGAAAAAGAGCACAAACTTCCGTGTAAATCCGTGTCATCCGTGGTTAAACTCCCCGCCATGAAAATACTCTGCTGTGGATTTTTTCCGGCGCTTCAGCGCACGATTGAATACACCTCGTTCCGCCCGTACGAGGTGAACCGAGCCCGCAAGGTATCCGTCGCCGCCAGCGGCAAAGCGACCAATACCGCCCGCGTACTGAAAATTCTCGGCGGCTCCCCGCTGATGCTCAGTTTTGCCGGCGGCGCTAACGGCGATACCGTCCGCGAACTGCTCGAAGCCGAACAGCTCCCCTGCCGCTGGATTGAGACAAAGGCTGAAACGCGAATCTGCCAGACACTGCTTTCCGGCGATCACGACGGCTGTACCGAGCTGGTTGAAAACACCGCGCCGCTTTCCGCCGCTGAATGGAAAACCTTCGTCAAAACCTTCGCCGGACTCCAGGGCGATTTTGACCGGATCGTTTTTTCCGGCAATCTGCCGCCGCATGCGCCGCAGGATATTTATGCCGAACTGCTTTCGCTGACCGACGGTAAAAAAGTTCTGATCGACAGTTATGGCCCGCCGTTGCTGGCCGCACTGGAACACCGTCCCGCCGTCGTCAAAATCAACGCCGAGGAATTGGCCTTAACCATTAAAGCGCCCGCTGGGGACAGCGGGCCTACAAAAAAAACTGTAGGCC
>JBIIYG010000042.1:0-3960 GCA_044346945.1 Pontiellaceae bacterium
CATGCGTGATCAGAAATGTCATGTCGTCGAGAAGCGGGAGTCGAGTTCTTCTTCATGCCCAAGGTGTAAACAACTTCAACTCAGGCCGTCAACCACTATCTCGTGACGACACGCTCTAAACCGTAGGTCGCGGGTTCAAATCCCGCCCGGAGTACCATTGATGCGCTTCATTCAGCCGACGATATGGGCGCCGGCGGAAGGCGTTACGGTGATGACCTCCGGATGGATGCCTTTACCGCCGCACAGAGCTTTGATTTTTTCTGTGACAGCACCGGCCTGATCATTGAATACCATAACGATGGCACTGCCGCCGAATCCGCCGCCGGAAAGGCGCGCCCCCAGAGCTCCGGCCTCGCGGGCGGTTTCGACAACGATGTCGAGTTCCGCACAGGAGTTTTCAAAGTTTTCGATGGAGCTCTGATGGGATTCAAAAAGAAGCTGACCGAAGGCGGCGATGTTTTTCGCTCGGAGGAATCCGGAACCGCGCTCCACGCGGTCAATTTCGCCGATCACATGCGCCGCGCGTTTGGCCGCGCCCGCCGCGATCCGACTCCGGTTGGCCGTGAATTCTTCCAGCGAAACGTCCCGTAATGCAGTGACCGGGTGCGGCAGAAGTTCCGCCAGCTGGGCGGCGGCCTGTTCACAGCGGTCGCGACGTTCGTTGTACGGCGAATCGGCAAGGCTGTGTTTAACGTGCGGATTGACGACAAGGAATTCGATGTTCCCGGGCAGATCGACGGAGGAGACTTCCAGAGTCCGGAAGTCGGAATGGATCAGTCCATGATCGCGGCCGAAGATGCTGGAAAATTGATCAAGCAGTCCGCAGTTGGTTCCGGCAAACTGGTGTTCGGCGCGGCGGCAGAGCCGGGCGATTTCCTTTTTGTCGATGACCACATTAAGGATATGGAGCACGGCGTAGGCGGCGGAAACTTCGAGCGCGGCGGAACTGGAAAGTCCGGCCCCGAGCGGGACAACCCCGAACGAGGTGCAGTCCAGACCATCGATCTGCTGTTCCAAATGCTCCTGAATGAAATGAAAGACGCCTTTGACATAGTTTCCACTTCCGATGTTCGGAACTTTGCTCAGGTCTTCGATGTGAAAAGTGGCCTGCTGGTTCGCGTCGGCGGCAAAAAGATGTATTCCGGGGCGGCTGGAACGTGAAATGCAGAAGCAGTGCCCCTTATCAATGGCGGCGGAAAGCACGGTGCCGGCGTTGTAGTCGGTGTGGTTGCCCAGCACTTCAATCCGTCCGGGTGCCCAAGCGGTGCTTTCCGGGTTTTTTCCAAAATTATCCAAGTGAGCTGAAATAGTCTTTTGAATGGCGGTTTGTTTATTCATGGGGACAAACCCTACAGTCGAAGTCCGAATTGTTCCATAGGTGAAAACGGCAAAGTAATGGACTTTTCAGGCAGCCTGTGACAATTTACTCCAATGTTGGCCACCTTAAATCATACCATCAGCCAGAAAGTCGCTGAAATATTCGACCTCTACACCGGCCTGTACGGAACCCGCGTTTCCCTTTTCGGGCCGGACAAGCAGATTCTCTATCCGGACGACAAGGGCCGCCCGAACTGCGCCTATTGCCGGATGCTTCGCGAGACGCTTGGCATGGATGAGAGCTGTCGTTCGCTGGATCGGCAGATGATGGAGGCGGCTCTGCAAAAAGGAGAGATGATTTCCTACACCTGCCACGCCGGCATGCGGGAGGCGGTAGCTCCACTGCTGACGGACGGACAGCTGGCGGGATTCGTGATGATCGGGCAGTTCCGGAGTCAGGCCGCGCCGGAAATTTCCCCTTACGCCCGACGCTGGAACAAAGCGCAGGGAAATGATGCTTTGCAGGAAGCCTTTTCCTCCAGCACGGTTCTGCCGGAAGAGAAAATCGAGGTTCTGCTGGCGATGTTCCGGCAACTGCTCGAACTGATCATCGGCGGACAGCTGATCCATCGCAAAGACCACGACCTGATTGCGCCGGTGATCGCCGCCATAAAAGATCGTCCGGTCGGACTGGAAGAAGCCGCCCGGCTGAGCGGGCGAAGCGCTTCGACGGTGACGCGGATGTTTAAAAAAGTGACAGGCCGCAGTTTCAAGCAGTATCAACTGGATGTCAGACTTCAGCAGGCCGCAGAACTGCTGAAAGCAATGCCGAACCGCCCGGTGGCGGAAATTGCCCGGCTGAGCGGATTCGAAGATCCGTTTTACTTTTCGCGGATTTTCCATAAACGTATCGGACTTTCGCCCAGCGATTATCGGGGCGGTAAAACCAAGGAATAAGATGAGTGCAGAGAAAACAGCTTTTGGAAAAAACCGGTTCAGTGAAGACGTCACCCTGTTCACGCTGACCAACCGGAACGGAATCAGAGTCCGCATTATGAATCACGGCGGAACGATTATTTCACTGGAGACACCCGACCGGAACGGCAGACTGGCCGATATTGTTCTGGGCCACGACACGGCGGCGGAGTATGTGCAGGGCACGCCCTATTTCGGCTGTGCGGTCGGTCGCTTCGCCAACCGGATCAAAGACGGAACATTCACGCTCGACGGAAAAACTTACACGCTGGCGAAAAACAACGGCCCGAACGCCCTGCACGGCGGATTGCGCGGCTTCGACAAGGTAATCTGGAACGCAGAAATCATCGAAAAGCAGAACGCGGTCCGCATGATATACGTCAGCGCCGACGGCGAAGAAGGGTTTCCCGGCGAAGTCAAAACGGTGATGACCTACACGCTGACAGAAGCCAACGAGCTGAAAATTGACTACGCCGCCGAAACAACCAAAGCCACGCCGTACAACATCACCAACCACACCTACTTCAATCTGGCCGGGCATGACCGCGGCTACATCGGCGATCAGATTTTGATAATTAACGCCGACTCCATTTTGCCGGTGGATGAATCAGCGATTCCGTACGGTAACGAGATGCCGGTGGACGGCACGCCGTTCGATTTCCGCACGCCGCACGTCGTTGGACAGCGGATTGACGCCGACCATGAGCAGATCCGGTTCGGCAACGGGTACGATCACAACTTCTGCCTGAACAAAAAAACACCCGGAGAACTCAGCCTCTGCGCCCGCGCCGAAGATCCGGTCAGCGGACGCTCCATGGAGGTCTTCACCACGGAGCCCGGCGTTCAGCTGTACACGGGAAACTTTCTCGGCGGAACACTGAAAGGCAAAGGTGGATGCGGTTATGTCCGGCGCGGCGGTTTCTGCCTCGAAACCCAGCACTATCCGGACTCGCCCAATCAGCCGCAGTTTCCGAACACCATCCTGAGGCCCGGCGCGCCGTTTAAATCCCAAACCATATTCCGGTTCTGAGACGCGCGATCTTACCGCCGCTGGCGAACCGCCTCATAAAGCAGAATCGCGGCGGCCACGGAAACATTCAGTGAATCGTTTTTCCCGAGCATGGGGATGTTCACGCTCAGGTCAGCCGAATTTTTCCAGACATCGGAAAGCCCCTTGTCTTCCGCGCCGACCACGATGGCAGCCGGCCCGGTCAAATCAACGTCGGTATAAACGGCCTCAGCATCCGGAACCGCCGAAAGAGTCTTAATTCCTTTGGCTTTAAGAAACGCCAAAGCCTCTGAAGATGCCGCTTCGGCAACCGGCAGATAAAACAGCGTACCGATGCTGGCGCGGATCACATTCGGGTTGTTCAGATCGGTCGCCGGATCGCAGATAATCACCGCGTCGGCTCCGGCACCGTCAGCCGTGCGCAGTAACGCGCCGAGATTTCCAGGCTTTTCCAACCCTTCCGCCACCAGAATGAGCGGGTTTTTCGGAAGCTTCAAATCAGCCAGAGCTTTTCCAACCAGCGGCCCAACCGCTAGAATACCGTCCGGTCCTTCCCGGTAGGAAATTTTTTCAAACACGGCTTTTGAACATGCAGTCCATTCGTGTTCATTGTCGTTCATTAGCAGTTGGCTGTTTCCAAGTTCAGGGCAAAACCAAAG
>JBIIYG010000068.1:0-3852 GCA_044346945.1 Pontiellaceae bacterium
AATCTTCCTTCCATACAACCATTCGGTTAGTGAAGACGAGATAATGTGAATACAGAACTCGCCTTTCTTTTTAAGTAGTTCGTGTCTTTCTTCTTCAGTTCCTTCTATCAAACTTACAACATTAGACATGTATGAGAAGTTTTCCCACTTTGCGATTTCGTTTTGCCAAGTAGAAAGACTAACTTTCTTTGGTGTGATAATCAAAATCTTTTTTACATTGTGGTTAAAAAACTTGTAATCAGCAAGACCAAGAAGGAGTGCCGTTTTACCGACACCCATATCTAGAAATACACCAAATCTATTTTGGTCTTTTATTTGTTCTAAGAATCCATCTTGGTCTTTCCAAATCATTTTTTATCTCCAAACAATTTCGCACACTTTATCCAATCGTAGTGTCTTTCACAATCGGAAATAGTGGCTTGTAATCGCATATCTTCGGTAAAGAAATACATTGTTTTAGTTTCTTTACTCCACGCTTTATGGTGTATGCCTACTCCATTAAGATAAAAGTAAGGTTCGTATTTAATCATTATAGACCTTTCATTTTATCTTCATCAACCTCTGGTGTATCGACATAGGATAAACTTCCAGAAGTATCAAAACCTTTGTGAATAGAATTTCTTTGGTGTTTTCTGAAAGCATCATAGATTTCTTCTATTGCTTTTTCCAAAAGTTCTTCGACAACAAAATCAGGCGTATCATCATCACACTCTAAATCAAACGAGAAATTAACATCATAAGTTTTCGGTTGTTTCATTGTTAGTGTTTTCCTTTTCTTCTTCAACATACTCTTTTACTTTTGGTTTCTTAACTTGCTTTAAGTAATTCACTAAAACATCATTTAACTCATTGGTATCGACATTAACTAAGTTTAGAATTTCTTCTTCGGCAAACATCTTTGCTTCTTTTCGATTTTTCGCAGGTATCATTACAGAAATCTCGACTGTAGTTTTAATCTCAAACATCTTTTCTTTTTTCATATTTATACCATCTTTCTTTTTTGAAAATCGAAATCTAATATCGTATCGGTAATATAATACTCTTGCGTGTAAATCCTATTTAATCTCTTACAAATCTTTTCGGCAATATCGTAATCGGTATAGCAACACGCTAAATCGACACTACCATCTCCGTTTCTTTGTAAAATCGAATATACTCTAATCTCTTTCTTTTTTGGCATATTAGCGACCACCGATAATTACGAACTTGTCGTTTTCTGGTTGAAGTGCCAGACCACCCCACGACCCGTGAAGTTGCCCTGAATCATCGACTAATTCGACCATACCAGCACGACCTGAGTATTGTGGTTCGCCAAGCATACTAACAATCATAATCTTTCTTCCCAAATACTTTTCTCTTAATTCTTGATTACTCATTTTATTTAGTCCTTTCGATTAAATGAATTCGAACTTCTCTGCAGGAAACATAAAAATCAAATTCTTCTTTGTAAATGTCTTCGAGTTTATTGAAGTAGTCAATACCAACATCTCCATCAACGCCAATATAAGTAATTATATAATTAGCGTCCCACGGAACAGTTTCTAAAGTTGCTTGATGATGCTTTTTTAATTCTTTTAGAAAGTTTTTCATCTCCACTGACCACCATTCATATAGAAATCTGTCGCCCACATTACTGTTTCTTCGACAAATGTATCGACTGATTTGCGTTGTAATTTTGCCATAAATAGTAAGAGATACTTTGTCTTGTCTGATACTTCAATAGTAATTTTGCTCTTGTTGTTTTCCATCTTGTCTAATAGCGAAGGGCGACCTTTTCTCTTTTGTGTTTTCATAAACACTCCTTTTTTATTTTTTTTATTCGACAACATAATCAACGATATTGACTAACTCATATTCTATATTTGCTTCACGCAGTAAGTGTTGTGCGTAATCCGAATTGTTTTGGACTCGATACTCTACGAACAACTTTGCTTTTTCCGTTGGCGATAATAATTTATCGTATCTCGCGACCTCGAAAAAGATTTCTGTGGCTTTTTTCTCTTTTGACCTGTCGATACGAATAGTAATCTCTTCTCTTCCCCACAAAATAAACCTAAGATACCTTGCTTTCATTTTCTTACACCTCCTTTCTTTTTTCTTTTATTGATATCAAGAGTGATAATCACACTCTCATAATCAGCAACCATTTCTTCAAGAATCGAAACTACATCATCATCTTTGAGTTTTCTCGTTTGATATGTTTTAAGAAAACCTTTTAAGATTTGATATTTTCGTTCAACGCTTTTCATATGTTTTATTCCTTTACCTTTATTTTAACTTGCTTTTATCACACCATAAGGCATTTTACACTATGATTTCAAATAAGAATCTTTTCGAATTTATCGTATTAGTTGGCAGCCCCTACTCCACAACGGCTCATCTGGTTCTTACTATTTTTGATATGAGATTTCTTTTCTCGTAGTATAGTAAAGTCTTCGACGCAGGTGGAGGTGGGTGAGCCGTTTTGACTAATCATCGTAATCAGTAAATGCTGATATAAGACCCATAGCCTCTGGTAATTCTTTTTCTAATCCATCTCCGATACAAATATCTACAAGTGCTTTCTCGACTTCATGTTCGCTTTTTCTATTTAAGTTTGCAGGAAGGTTGATATTGGCGTAGGTGTCGATAGGCAAACTCCTTCTATTTTCTTTAATGAGATGTCCCATAAAACCAACACCAGTTTCTGCGTAATAATGTTTGAAAGGCAACTTGATATGTTCAGTTGCTCTCGTTGGTGGCGACCACGCACTAATAAAATTAACATACATTTTATCGCCAGAAATCTCGGCACTCCCATCGTCTATTTCCCATTTAGTTCCCCAATTATCAATCGCCCAGTCATACCAATTATTACGACCGAACTTATCTGTTTCTTCTTTTCCTAAACCACCTTCTCGAAAAAATGGATTTGGTTTAGTAAGGTCTGGTTGATGTTTCGGCATTGGTCTTAAGAACTCACATAGTTTATTCTCTTCGATTGCTTTTTTTAATTCTAAAATATATTTTACTTCTTTTGGTTTGTCTTGATTAAAACTAATTGTAATAAAATTATCGCACCAATTTGGCATAATAGTTATTCTCCTTTTATTTTTTCTTTGATAACTCTTCGCTTAAATCGAACTCTTCAAATACTTCTTTAGAAACTCCTGCGTTCTCAAATATATCAATAATCGAATCATAATCGACTTTGTGTTTGAAAACGAGAGTATGTTGTAAGAACGAAATTACTTTTTTTAACGCGTATATATCATACTCGAAAACCTTTTCCTTTTGTGAATCGTATTTTATCTCATACGCTTTTAGTTTCGTGATGGTGTTGAGTGGTGAATACACGCGTTTTTCTTTTTTCATGCTGTTCCCCTTTCCTTTAGTATTTTGCTACACCCACGAGAGCGACTTCTATATACCCTCGTATGAGTGCTTTTCTTAATTGACTGCTAGTATAATAATGCTCGTATCTTTTATTTCCTTCGGCATCAGTTATTACTCGTTGAAACTTTAGAGCGACGTGAGATAGAAATGTTTCTCTTGTATTAGCGTTTGCTGAATAACCACTTAACTTGTGATACTTTTTCCTTCTTGAGAAGATAATAAACCTTAACATTAGTTTAATACTTTCTTGATAAAGCGTGTTGCTCTATCGAGTCCTTCCTTTATGTTCTTGATATCGACCGAGATTACATTTCTACAACCTTGACTTGAGAAATGCTTTGCGACTTGTTCAGCATCTATGATTACAAAATTAGCCCTTTGCTTGTATTGTTCTGGAATATCAACGTTCCAGTGTCCATCGGTTAGAATTACGATTTCTTCGTTTGGTTTAATCTTGACTAGAGATGGTTTGGTTTG
>JBIIYG010000028.1:0-12944 GCA_044346945.1 Pontiellaceae bacterium
TTTTTACACCTGAAGCAATGGCGCGGTATTGCAACTCGGTACGCGAAAAACGCGACATCGTTTCTTGCCGCAGTTCATATTCGGTGTCTTGCCCTTTGGTTGAAAATCTCGTGACGACACGCTCTAGGCTAGCCTCAACCATCGACGGAATTTTTATCGAGTTTTTGTAGTAATCGTCTCTCGGAACTAAATCTGTTCCCTGTCCATAATTCGCGCCAACGGCAACTACAACAGGAAGATCTAGGTCGTCGTCTGGACACGCATTCTTCAGCGTAGATTTCGGAAAAGTTACGATTTGCTTGTGGAGTGCAAAAGCCTGTACTTGAGATTTCCCATTTTTTCGCACTCCAGACAACACGCTTGGCGATTTTGGAATCTGCACGCTATTTTCAAGGTCTTCCAACAGTTTTTTCAACACTGAGTATTTCATCCTCTCCCCCATCGTTCACTGAATTGTACCCAGACTGCCATTCGGCAAACTGTGAGTCAATATCGGGTCAGCCTCCAGCAAGGCGGCGTTTCTGATTTTCCGGTTGTCGTCGAGGTTATCACAAAAAACCACACTGCGCCGGTCCTCTTCGACTAATGCCACGTCGAGTACAAATCTTCCAAGCAACGGAACGCCGTTGCCTTCTCCGTGAAATACGAGGTGGGGCGTAATGCCGGCATGTTTAACTTTTTCTACCAGCTCCGCCAGTTTCGCGTATGGATTGCCGCGCCGGTATTCAGAAAATCCGCAGTGATATAGCAGAAGCATTTCTTCGATGGTGTTCATCCGGGTGTTAGAAAGTCGCCACGGAAAAAAGTTTGTCACGATCAACGCCGCGCTTTTGTCTGCCAGTCCGTCGGCCAATTCATGCAATGCCAGCTTTTGGTAAGTCCGGATCAGTTTCTGCCGCATTCTGGCATGACCACACGGAGAGGTTTTGATTCGTCCGCAGTCGAGCCCAACGGCGATAACCACTTTAGATATTTCATCGCCCGCATTTGCGCTTTTACCGTCAATCAAAGCGGCAACCGGCTGGAGCGGCCCGTCGCCCAACATTTTTTGCCGGAAGTTTTCCGCTCCAGACAATTCACCGGTATGTTTCGTAAAGCCGTGCGGAAATTTTGATGAACAGATGGCGATCCTATTGATCCCAGTAATAATTTCCTCAAGGGTTCTTTTGTTCATTTCCTTCTGCATTATTTCCGACCATAGCGAACTCACCGTCCGGCTGTTTGCGGGTCAGCACATAGACTCCGGATACCCTGGCGGAACCGCACCCTTGCTGTGCGAGCAACAAAACCGCATCCATGACGCCGTCGTGATTCACATCCGTAAACCCGATATCACAGATTTTAAAACCGGCGTTAAAGTCGCCGGATACAGCGGAAACCGTTCCATTTGAAACGAGTAGTTCGCCGGTAAATATGCCATCGGTCAGCCGACAGGTCGCCCGATCCACCCGTTCAAAACGGCGGGCTTCGGGGTCTGGGAAATTGAATTCCAAATAGTTCCAGCCGGGGTTTTGTTTGCGAACAGATTCGCAGTATTCATCGTATTCGTTGCCCGTTACCTTTAATTGATGCAGTTCCCATGGCAGGTCTTCGAGCGCCGCATTGGCAAAATCGTACCGCGAAACAAAGTCGTGCGCCGGAGCCCGATTGCCATTTTTAAGCAGGTCCGTGAACTCCGTTTGGGCTTCCTGTCCGATCCGCGCATTCCATTCCGCCTGACACTCAAGGCGCGGAGCGCTACACCCCGCGCACATGAGTAGCAAGACGGTGCTTAGAACTCGGTTCACCGTTTTTGCCTCATGATCAAATCCTCTCGCGGCTCACGAGCCAGAATGTGACCAGAGTGGTCGAAGGTGACGCCGTCCTTGATGTACCCCAGACGGCGTTGCGGTTTGTCGGTGATTCGCATCTCACCGGATGACATGGTTTTTTTATAGTGGGTGATATGCCCAACTTTGTCTCTGATCGCCTTATAACTGCTCATGATGATTTCCTTTCTGTTATGGTTTTCCCGTACTTCTGAAGCGTCAAACTGGAACAGTCTGTTTCCAGATCGTGTATGCGTCCTTCGGACTTGGCGATGAAGCGGGCATCCCGCTCCTGTTTAACCAGCGCAACCACGAGCCCCTTTTGAACGATAGCAAACGGGTATTCCGCCGTTGCCTCCGGATGCTCTTTGACCATTCTCCACATTTCATATCTCCTTGCTTAAAAATTCCAGCGACCCGGCGATGACGCGGATGTTGCCAACCTCGTTCAAGCCGGGCGGCAGGCGGGCATCCTGCTGGAGACGCCGGAGTGATTCGTATTTCAGATTTTCGGGGCGGTATTCGATCAGTATGTCGCCGCAGTAGAGTGTCAGCTCCGGATCAAGCAGTTCTTTCTCCAACGCATCCGCCTCTTTACGAAGTTTGGAAACGGCATCTTTCTCGCCGTCCTTTTCCACCCGCCTGATTTCTTTCAACAGGGTTCTCAGCTTTTGAGGTGGAGCGGGATCTCCGAGCACGCTTTTAACGCGCCCGGAGGTCGCGTTCCACCTTTGTGAATTTTCGTGTTTTTTGCCGCTCCCGTTGGTCACTGCTGTCGCTTCGCTCCAGCCTCTGCCTTCGGCGGTGTGGCCGATCTCTCCCGCCAGCATTTCAGGAAATTCCAGAACGATCTTCCGCAGGTCGGCGGTGAGGTCGCACTGTCCGGATCGCGCCCCGAACCGCGAAAAGACCGGCTTGAGTTTGAGTTCCGGATAATCCTTTTTCAGCTCTTTGAGTAACGCCTGCCCGCGTTCCACCGCGCTCAAAAACTGTTCTCTGTTTAAATTCATCCCTCCGATTTTACACAGCCGGTCGGACACTGGAGGTCATACGACCGGAAAGATGAAGGATGAATGATGAGTTATGAATAACAGAACGGCTTTGGGTCGCAGGCAGGCGAAAACGAAGTGTTATACGGATTTGACTTTAAACTCCTAAAATGTATAAACGCCCCATGATTAAGCGAACGATTCAGAATGAACTGGCCCGGCTGGCGAAAGAGTATCCGGTGGTTACCATCTCCGGTCCGCGCCAGTCCGGGAAAACGACGCTGGCTCAGATGCAGTTTCCAAAACACGCCTACTGCAATCTGGAGCATCCGGAAACGCGCAGGCTGGCGGAGAAAGATCCCAATGCTTTTTTTAAGCAATATCCGGCTCCGGTGATTATTGATGAAGTGCAACGCGTGCCGGAACTGCTCTCCTATATTCAGGTGATGGCGGATGCGACAAAGAAACGCGGCCAGTACATTCTGACCGGCAGTCATCAGCTGTCACTGCGGCAGGCGGTTTCACAGTCGCTGGCCGGACGAACCGCCTTGCTGGAACTGCTCCCGCTTTCCATTGAAGAACTTTCGTCTGCAGGGATCGATTTGTCGCGGGATGAATATATTTTTCAGGGGTTTTACCCGCGCATCTACTCGGAGCAGAGCGACCCGCAAACCCTTTACCGGAACTATTTGCGGACGTATGTGGAGCGGGATGTCCGCCAACTATTAAACATCAAGGATTTAAACCTGTTCGAGCAGTTTATTCACCTGCTGGCCGGGCGCACCGGTCAGGTGCTCAACCTGCATTCTCTCGGGAATGATATCGGAGTATCCGGAAAAACACTCAAAGAGTGGCTGTCGGTTCTGGAAGCCTCGTTCATCGTCTTCCGCCTGCCGCCTTATTTTGAAAACTTCGGCAAACGGATTATCAAGTCGCCCAAGCTGTATTTTACCGACACCGGATTTCTGTGCTACCTGCTGGGTATAGAAAACCCCGGACAAATCATGCGCGATCCGGCTTTTGGCAGACTGTTTGAAAATCTAGTGGTAATTGAAGCGTTAAAAACACGCTGTAATCAGGGTAAAGCGCCCAACCTTTATTTCTTCCGGGACAACAACCGGCACGAAGTGGATATGATTTTCAGCAAGGGTCGAAAATTGATCCCGATCGAAATCAAGGCATCCATGACGTGGAACGCGGACTTCCTGCGCGGCATCGGTCATTTTCAACAAACGGTGCCTTCCGCAGGGAAAGGCGCCGTGATTTACAGCGGAGAAATTCAGCCCGACATGGAGTCCGCTTCGGTACTGAACTTCAAACGAACAGCGGAACTGTTTCAATGAAACGATCAAAGTCACAAATGGAGCGGTTGCTGAATCTGCACGAACAGCTTGCCGCCGGAAAATATCCGAACTGCGCCTCGTTCGCCGCCGAGTGGGAAATATCCACCAAGACGGCCCAGCGGGATTTCGACTTTATGCGCGACCGGCTGAATGCGCCGCTTGAGTACGATGCGCTGAAACGCGGCTGGTTTTATTCCAAGCCGAATTTCATGCTTCCGGCAGTGGCAATGAATGAAGGCGAGCTGGCGGCTTTGTTGATTGCCTCCCGCGCTCTGCGGGAATTTCAGGGAACGCCGATGGCAAAACAGCTGGAAGCCGTTTTCGAAAAACTGTCCGCGCTTCTGCCCGGACAAATTTCAATCAATCCGCATGAACTGTTTGCGCAGTTTTCTTTTACCGCGCCGCCGTCTTTGCCGGTACAGCCGGATATCTGGCAGACTGTCCTTAGAGCCCTGTTTCAGAAACAACTGGTGGAAATCCGGTACGGCGCGAACCGGAACAGTTCGAAGGTTAAACCGCTCCATCTGGCGAACCTGAAAGGCGACTGGTATCTGTTCGTGCAGTACGACGGCTTCGATAATTTCCGGCAGATCAAGCTGGCCCGCATTCACTCCGCCAGACTGCTGACACAGAAGTTCGATCCGGTCGAATTCTCCGTCGACGAGTTTCTTGATTCAACCTTCGGGCGTTTTGCCGGAGAGAACGAAGCTTATCAGGTAAAACTGCTTTTCCATCCCGATGTCGCCGATGATGTGACGGAGCGGGAATGGCATCCGAAACAGAAACTCCGCCATCTCAAAAACGGCTCGGTCGAACTGGAATTTAGTGCCAAAGGGTTGCAGGAAGTAATGCACTGGGTTCTGGCGTGGGGCCGCTACTGCAAAGTGAAGGGGCCGAAAGAGCTCAAGCAGATGGTCGCCGAAGAAATCACCGCCATGCGGGCATGATGCCGAAACTCAAAGTGCCCGCCGGATGTCTTCAAGAGAACGTTTCATGGCCGCGACGGCCTTGCGGGCGTCTTCTTTATCAGCGGATTCTCCAGGATAGAACTTATCCCAAAACCCATGCGCGCGCCCGATGAGGACATCGGGCCTACAAAAAACATTTGGGAATCTCAACATTGTAGGCCGGACGTCCCCGTCCGGCGAAGGTTTTAGGATAGGTTCTAGCCTTGCGCGGTATAAGCGGTGGCGGCGCGGGCGGCTTCGAGCACTTTTTCGCGCAGTTCAGTGATACGTGGCGCGTCGGCGGAAAACGCCGCCAGCACATCCTGTTCGCTGAGTTCCTTCGGCTCTTTAATCGCCAGCGCTTCGAGCTGTTTGGTGAAGGCGGATTTTTCCAGTCCCAGGAAGCGGACTTCCTGCGGAATCCGTTCGATCAGGTCGCGGTAGCCGGTGACGACCGGGCCCCAGGTTTCGGAATCCTCGAAGCGGTTGAAGACCTTGCCGGCTTCCTCCCAGTACGGGCTTTTTTTTCCGGCGAGCAGTGCGAAGAAGGAGGCGGCCAGTTTCTGCTTAATCCCTTCTTCGCCGCCGATGGGCCGTTTCGGGAAGAGAAGCTTTTCGTGCTTTTCGATCAGCGCGTGCAGAACCGCTTCGAAGAAATAGACGGTTTCGGTTTTCGGCGGTTTCCCGCCGAGCAGTCCGACAACCTGTTCCTGCACCTTTTCAATTTCGGCCAGCTTGAGCTCGGGATCAATAACCAGAAAGGTTTCGCCGGTTTTTTTGTGTTCGTAAACACGGATTTTGGTCTGGTCGTCGCGGGTCTGGACCTCTTTCTCGGTCAGAATTTTTTTCCGTTCGAGCATGACAGCGAGGATGTAGATGGCGTTGGTGTCGTCGGCGTCCTCTTTCGCGACCATGTTGCGCAACAGCGTTTCGGCGCTTTCCTTTTTAACCACCTCGGTCGGCGGCGGCGGGACGCGGAAGATGCCTTTCCATGCGCTGAGGCCGTGGTCGGGCCGGTGCTCGTTCCAGTACGAAAGCCGGTAGTCTTCGCGGACGTATTCGCCGTCTTTGAAGAGCAGGCGGGTCATGATCTCTTCTTTGTCGGCAAACGGCTCATTCGTTCCGGCGCAGAGGTCGGAGCGTCGTTTAATCTGCCAGCTTTCTTCGCGTACGGTTGACATAGGGTGCACAGGTTACAGAGCCGAAGGTCTTTTTCAATTTAATTGCGGAGCAGTCCGGCGTTTTGGCGGAAATAGACGATTCCGCTCCAGACGGTCAGGGCGGTTACAACGGCTCCGCACCACAGCACCAGCGTCCGGAACAGTTCGGTTTCAAAGAAGCTCCACGGGAAGATTGAATAGACCGCGTCGGTCAGCAGAACGGCGATAATGAAAACCATCTGCCAGATGGTTTTATGTTTTCCCCAGACTCCGGCGGCGAGCACGACCCCTTTATCAATGGCCAGCAGACGCAGGCCGGTGACCATCATTTCGCGGGAGAGAATGAGTGTGACCATCCAGGCGGGCATCACGCCGAGTTCAACAAAACCGATAAAGGCGGCGGCGGTCAGCACTTTATCAGCCAGCGGATCCATCAGCTTGCCGAAGGCGGAACAGCCGTACACTTTGCGGGCGAGGTGTCCGTCGAGCGCGTCGGTGAGCGCGGCGATTCCGAAGACGAGCAGAGAGGCGATCGCGGCTCCCGGAAACGGAATGCTCAGGCAGACCATAAAAACGGCGGCCAGAATGAACCGGCTGACAGTCAGTGCGTTGGGAGGATTCATCGGGAGCTTTCTACTTTACCGGGTTCAACAAGATAGAGATCGGGGAGCGGCGCATCCATCAGTCTGCGGGCGGCTTCTGCCTGTCGCGGAGCGGCGGTCTTTTGTTCTGCGGTGTGACGCCGTGCGCAGTTGGTGACGCTGACGATCAGGATAATCAGAACGAGCAGTCCGGCGATGCCTGCGGCGGCCAGCCGGATGTCTTTGATCAGATACGACCGGATACTGCGATCCTGCGGTTCGTCTTTCTGAACGCGCGGCTTGGGACGCGGAATCATGTTCCAGAGTTTGGAAAGGAGCTGAACCGGAGCGCCGGGAGCCGGAGATTCATTCATGTGAGCCGGCGGCTTGAAGGACGATTTGCGCGGCGCGGCTTCGGTTTGCGGGGGCTCTTCATTCAGCGGTTTCGGCGCGGGGGCGTATTTGGCCATGTATTCCTCAACCAGAGGCCCCGGATTCAGCCCGAGATATCCGGCGTACAGCCGGATGAAGCCCTTGGCGTACATCGGAGCGGCCATGCACGAAAAATCATCGGCTTCCATGGCGGTGATCATACGGGTCAGTATTTTTGTTGCGGCGCCGGCATCGTGTTCGCTGATGCCTTTGGCTTCGCGCGCGGCCTTTAACTGCTGTCCGAGTGTTGCCATAGAGTTATTCCTCCGGTTTATACTCCTCATCATCGCCGTCAAATTCCTGCGAAGCTTCCGCTTCCGAAAGAGGTTCGTCCTGTCCGCCGTGTTCGGGGATTTCCCCGTCGAGATCAATCAGGATATCGCGCGGGCCGGTTTCGGTCGGCGGGCCGATGATTCCCTTCTGCTCCAGCAGATCCATCAGGTTGGCCGCGCGGTTATAGCCGATCTTCAGGCGGCGCTGGAGCGATGAGGTTGAAGCGCGCTTGGTACTGCGGAGCACTTCCATGGCCTGTTCGAGCAGATCGTCGTTTTCGTCCAGCTCCGGCAGATCCGGTTTGGTGTTCTCGATCTTCTGTTTGATCTCTGTAATGAACTCCGGCGAACCCTGTGTGCGGATGAAATCCGTGACGCGGTGCATTTCGCCGTCGCTGGTCCAGGTGCCCTGCAGACGCACCGGCTTGTCTTTGCCCGGCGGCAGATAGAGCATATCGCCTTTGCCGAGCAGTTTTTCGGCGCCGATGGTGTCGAGAATCGTGCGGCTGTCGTTGCCCTGCGCCACCCGGAAAGCGATACGGCCCGGAATGTTGGCCTTGATGGTTCCGGTGATGACATCCACGGACGGACGCTGTGTCGCAAGAATCATATGAATTCCGGCCGCGCGGGAAAGCTGGGCCAGGCGCACAATGCACGGCTCGATTTCCTGCTGTACCTGTCCCATCAGGTCGGCCAGCTCGTCCACCACAATTACAATGTAAGGAAGTCTGGCGGGGATCACATCCTTCGGCAGGTTTTCCTCTTCTTCCGGCAGGGCGGCTCCGAACAGGTCGGCCTGTTTTTCAATCGGGCGGGTATTGAAGCCTTTGATGTCGCGGACTTTCACCTTTTTGAACAGGGCGTAGCGCTTTTCCATTTCCTTAATGGCCCAGCGCAGACCGAGCGTCACTTTTTTGGCGTCGGTGATAATCGGCACAACGAGGTGCTTGAGGTTTTCATAGGCCTGGAATTCAAACGTCTTCGGATCGACCAGAATCAGCCGCAACTGGTCGGGCGTGCGGGAAAGGAGCAGGCCGGTCAGCAGGGAGTTCATACAGACGGTTTTCCCCGCGCCGGTTGCGCCGGCAACCAGCAGATGGGGCATGGCGGACAGGTCGCCGACGACCATTCGTCCGCTGACATCTTTGCCGAGCGCCAGCGGGAGCGCCACTTCCGGATTATGGAACGCCGGACCTTCGACCAGTTCCCGCAGATAAACAGAAGCGCCTTTGGCGTTGGGGACTTCGATGCCGACGGCGCCCTTGCCGGGGATCGGCGCCTGAATACGGATACTTTGCGCCCGCAGATTCAGAGCGATATTGCGCTCCAGCGCCGAAATCCGTTCAACCCGCACGCCGGGGCCCGGCGTGACTTCGTAGGACGTAACGGTCGGGCCGGTCTCAACGTGCGTCACGGTGCCTTCCACGCCGAACTCTTCCAGTGTCGCCTGAAGGATTTTGGCTTTTTCCTCCGTGTTTTCAGCCGCGGTTCGCGAAGCCAGCGACGGCAGTTCGTCGAGAATGGTGATCGGAGGGAGCTGGTAGCCCGACTCGTCGCGACCCGGCGCGATGTTGATGGAAACATTGCTCAGTTCGTCGGCTGGCGGCGGAGTGGTCGGCTTGGTCTTGGCGGGCTTGGGAGATTCAACTTTCGGCTCCGGCTTCAGCTCGGGTTTGGGTTCAGGCCTGGGCTCGGGTTTCGGCGTAACGACGGGCGGAGTGAAGAGTTCTTCTTTGGCGGGCGCGGGTTCCGGCGGGAGAATGGCCTTCTTCGGTTTTTCTTTTTCCGGCTTTTCCTTCTCGGTCTTCAATTCGCGGCGGAATTTTTCTTTCGGCGCGGCGGCGCGGGCCTCTTTACGCTCGGCCCGGAAGGCTTTGAATTTTTCCCAGAGGAACGCGAACGGGGTGAACGGGTGCATGCCGGTCAGCTGGAGCAGGGCGAGAATGAAAACCGTGACAAAAATAATGCCCGCGCCGGTATGGCCGATCAGCATCCCCAGCGTCCGAACCGCCAGCATCTGCCCGATGAGCCCGCCGGGACTGCCGATATTGAGAAGTTCGGTCAGATTGCGCCAGAGTTCCGGCTGGTACTCCGTCAGACTTGAAGTCGCTATCAGTCCTGCCGCCAGCCAGGCCCAGATCGGCCACCCGCGCTCATAGGAGCGGACGGTCATCAGCAGTCCGCCCGTCAACAGAATGAACGGGATCAAGTAGCCGCCCACGCCGAAGAGTAGAAATCCAATAAACGCGAACCACGCACCGAACGGGCCGACCAGATTATGCGGCGGCGAGGCGGGCGGATCGTACAGAAAGCCAATATCCTTGGCATCGAAAGAAAACACACACAGGAAGCTGAGCAGACAGAGGGCCAGAAGAATAACGCCGATTGCTTCGCGCTTCGGGGAACGGACTGGTTCGGATTGTTTTGCCATTTCGGCGAGTATAGCCGCAGAAATTTGAATTTGAATACCGAAATTTCATTTATCTGCGGCTCTTTAAACAAAAAACCCCGCCGGGCGGCGGGGTTGTCAAAGCCGCCGGTCGGGCGGCTCAAAAGGAAGCGGTTACTCTGCTTTTTTCGGTTTTGCAGGAGCCGCTTCGTCCGAAGAAAGAATGCCATCCTTGTTCACGTCTTTTTTGTCAAAAAAGGCTTCCAGAGTTTTTTGATCAAACTCCATACCTTTCTTTTCTGCGGCGGCTTTTCGTCTGGCGATATATTCTGCCTTTGTCAGATCGGCGGCGCTTGCGGTAATTCCGATCATCGCGGCGACAGCAAACAGGAACATCTTCTTCATCTTATACTCTCCGGGTTCGTTTCACACAGGAACCTCTCTGGCGGGCCCATTATGCGGGGCAGAATGTGCCGTTCCTGGAGCCGAAAGTCAAAATCATAACCGCACGCACTTGAAAATCACAACGACCGGAATCCGGGCCAGCTGGGGATAGAGCGCTCTCCAGTCGGCGCTTTCATAGGGGACTTTGGCGCGGATTTCAGCTTCGCTCATGTCAGGAATCGGCATGGGCACCGGTTCCAGCATACGCTCAATCATCAGTCCGGCGGAGTGAATCCATTCCGCGAGGGTCGAGAGGGGCCAGTAGTGCGCGGCGCTCATGGTCTTGTCGTCCAGTGACATGCGGACATCCGGTTCGGGGCGGAAATAATCGGGAAGAAAAACGCCGTCCTCTCCTTCGCCGATGTCCAGCCATTCTCCGGCGTAAAGCGGATGGCCGGTGGTCAGCAGGAACACACCGTCCGGTTTCAGTATCGCGGCGGCATCGGCGATCACTTTTTGCGGGTCGGCTGAAAAGGGGAGTGCATACGAAGAGTGAACAAGGTCAAAGGCCGGTTCAGCCTGTAAGCCCTCACGCAGTGAGTCCATGGAAAGGCGGCGGAAGTCCACTTCGACATTTTCTACGGCGGCGAGTGTCCGTCCGTGAGCCAGCTGTTTTTCGGAAATATCTATGGCGACGCATTGCGCGCCCTGTCTGGCGAGGAAGATGGAGTTCTGCCCCGCGCCGCATCCGATTTCCAGAACGCGTCGTTCGCGGATTTCAGGCAGAAGGCGGAGTGTTGAGTCGCCGGGCAGGAGCGGGCCGTAGTGGAAGTCCTCTGTGGAGATGCGGGTTTCCTTCTGATAGAGCGCCGCGAGATCATCCCAATAGCGCGCACTGCTCCGGTCGCTGTTGCCTTTAAAGTGCATCTCAGGCCTTGGTGCCCGTTGTGACGAAAATTCCGACCGAGCCCCAGGCGTTCGGCGCGTCGGCGGCCTTTTTAATCTTCCGGAGCTGAGGCAGAGCCAGCAGTTTCTGGAGTTTGTTCAGCATCTCCACGCGGAAGAGAACGGCCACGCCGAGGAAATAGCGCACGCCGAGATCCTCGGTGGTGACCGGGCGGATTTTTGTGGAGACGTTCTGATATCCGGCTTTGCTCATCATGCCGAACAGCTGTGAGCCGATCAGCCGGTTGCCGCCTTTACGTTTCTGTCCGGCGCCCGCCTTGCGGATGAATTTGACGAAAGCATCGCTTTCCGGCGCGAAGCTGGTCCAGTTGTCGTCCACATCCAGCACGCAGAGAATACCGCCGGGCTTGAGGATTTTCCGGATATTGGAAAGCGCCAGCTCCGGTTTTTCCAAATGCTGGAAAACGAACCGGGCGTACACGAAATCGAAGGCATTTTCCGGCAGATCAAGATCGTACAGATTGCCCGTGCGGAAAGAGACGTTCTCTGTTTTCTCGGATGCTTTAGCCTGCTGGGCGGTGAAAATCAGTTCCTCGTTAATATCCACGCCGGTCACAGTGCCGTTGCCGACCGCTCTCGCCAGTTCACAGGCCGTGAAGCCCGGTCCGCAGGCGACATCCAGCACGTTCATTCCCGGCTTAAGCCCGGCGTTTTTCCAGACATCGCGTTCCAGATCAATGGCGATGGTCGCCTGAAGTTTCAGCCTCGCGAGTTCCTCGGCGTTTTTCTCGAACCGGCCGAACTTATACGAACCGGCATCCGACAGTGTATCGTCAGTCATGGCGTCTCCGTTACGGCGCGTCAATCAGCGCCTGAAGTTTATCGGCCAGCGCGGTGAAGCCGCGCTGACGGGCGAAGCTGGCGGCGGTGTCGCCGTCCACATCTTTAAGTCGCGGGTCGGCTCCGGCGGCGAGCAGAATATCAACCACCGGAGAAAGCCCTTCGCCGGCCGCGAACATCAGTGCGGAAAAATGCTCGCCCTTATCCGTCGCGTTGATTTCGGCTCCGCTGGTGATCAGCAGTTTAACGGCGGCCGGGAAGGGGCCGGACGAAGCGAACATCAGCGGGGTCCGTCCGTTATTGTCGCGCAGATTGATGTTTGCGCCTGCGGAGATCAGCACCTGCATGACGTTGGTGTGTCCTTCAAACGAAGCCAGCATCAGCGCGCTGTTACCGTTGGTCTCCACCTGATCGACCGGCATCCCTTTTTTGAGCGCATCGGCAACCGTTGCCGCGTCACCGCTGTAGGCCGCCCGCGCAAACGCCTCAACGGCTTCGGCTGTCGGCGGCGCAACCGGCTCGGCTTTCTTGCCACAGCCGTAAAAAACAACAGAAAGAGCCAGCAGAGACAGAACAGTCAGTTTACGCATAAGATCCTCTTGGTTAGGCGCGAACCATAAAGCCACAAAGGTCAGAATTCCAGAATTTAATCAGCCGCGCGGCGAAATCAGAAACACTTTATCCTGACGGCGGGCTTTGCGGGGCAGGGCGAGCGTGACGACATCGTTCGGCTGCGCTTCGTCGGCCGGTTCGCCGCCGACGCGCAGATTTTCGACGGTAAACCGCAGTGCGCCGGTCGTCGGCCCTTCGAGTAACAGCGAGTCACCGTTTTTAATCGCGTGGCGGCGCACGGTAAATTCGGCGATGCTGGTCTTGGCGAAAAAGTTGCTGAG
>JBIIYG010000043.1:0-3779 GCA_044346945.1 Pontiellaceae bacterium
TGCCGAACGATCGCCGGTCGTTGGGGGAAGGCTTTAGGCTTGAGGATTGAGGCTTTAGGAATTCAACTAAACTCGTCACCGGTTTTCGCTCAAGGCCCGCAGGCACTTGAAGCGGTTTAAATTCTACCTCCCCCCTCAAGCCTACAGCCTCAAGCCTCAAGCCTTCGTCTACTTGCGGCAGTTGTGAAAAAACCTTGCGGCACAATACTCCGGGATCAGCGTTATGCAAAAACGCTTCGCTCAACTTCAGCCAGCCGTCCGGCTTTTGTATGCCGGCACCAGACAGAACAACCAGATCGCGGGCACGAGTCATCGCCACATAGAAAACATTCATCGATTCCAGATCGCGCACGGCTTTATCCGCTTTCCGCGTCGCGTCCCAGCCGGGGCTTTTAACTTCCTCTCCGGACAATCCAGTCAGCTTCAGTTCCAGCGTGTTGGCGGAAAATACAGCGAATCCCTTGTCCGACTGATCGCCGAAACTGATATCCGGCACAAAGCAGACCCGCTTGGTCAGCCCTTTCGCGCTATGTACCGTCATTAGCGTCACCGCGTTCTGTTCCGGATCGGGCAACAGCGCCTCGGCGGCTCCGCTGCGCGGCGGCGTTTTGATATATTTTTCAAACAGCCGCACCACATCCGGCAGAAGAACCTGCCCGCCGCGTTCGGCGGCACGAATCCAGTCGAGCGCTTTTTTGAAATTCGCCAACCGCTGTTCGCCGCCCGGCAGTCCGGCCAGCTGCGCATCGAATGCTGTTTCGCGCACCATTTCTCGAATCAATTGTGATGCCAGTTTTTCGCCGGTTTGTTCACGGTAGCGCACAATGCGTTCAGCCACGTCTCTCACACTTGTAGGACAAGCTTCTCTGTACTCAGAGAGCTTGTGTTCTTCATCAGGACAAGGGATCACACGCTCCCGGATACGGGACTCGACCTGCGGGAGAGAGGCCTCGTTATTACGAGGCAACGCCCGAAGGAAGTGGCAACCGTGTCCTACAATCTCTAAAAACTGTTTACGCAGAATTTCATGATCGAAGGTTTCGCCGTCCCAGCCGAGCCGGACAAGCTCATCATCCGGCACATTGGCGAACGGTGAACGCAAGAAGCCGACCAGCGCCAGATCGTTCACCGGCTCGCAGAGCACCTGCAAAAACAGAAGCAGATCGCGCACTTCCTGTTGTTCGAACAGCGCATATCCTTTACCTCCGCTGGTGTAAGGAATCCCCGCGTCGCGCAACGCTTTCTCGAGCGCAGCCTGATGCGTGGAGCGCTTCAATAGAATCAGAATGTCGCCGTAGTTAAACGGTTCGCCTTCGGTAAAGGTCTTTCCATTGTGTCCATACTTCGGACGCCATTCGGCGCCGCCGTCCACCAGTAGCCGGATACGTCGGGCGACCGCAGCCATTTCATCGTCCGTCGTACTTTCATCGCTTTTCGGCATCAAAAACTCAACGCACGGTCCTTCACCCGCAAGAACAGTCTGCGCTTCCAGCGCGTCGTACTGCTCATAAACTCCGCTGAACAGCCCGTTGACCGCAGTGATAACCCGATCCTTGCTACGGAAACTTGTTTTCAGATCAATCCGCTTATGCCCGCCGCGTGCGGTTATTTTTTCTTCCAACTCCGGCATCACCTGCGGATCAGCACTGCGCCAGGCATAAATCGACTGCTTCTTGTCACCGCAGATCACCAAATGCGTCTCGTTACCCCACAGCGCCTCGATCACATCGCACTGCACCCGCGACGTATCCTGCACCTCGTCCACAATAATCCAGTCAAACAGCGCCTTGAACTTGCCGCTCCGGAGCAGATCACGTGCCATCAGAAGCTGATCGCCAAAATCCACCGCATCGCGCGACCGCTTGGCTTCGGCAAAGCCGCACGCCGCCACAGCGAGATATCGCGCGAAGGCGCTGAATTTATGAAAATTCTGTTCGTAATAATACTCCGTCAGAAATCGCTCTTTCAGCTCGAACAATTCATCCGATAAATGCTGTACCGCCTTGATTCTTCCGAACTTTTTTAAACCATCCAGCCCGGCGGGAAATCCGGACAGACATTCATTGAGCGCATCCAGCGCATCTGAAACTGTTTTCTGAGACAACCCTGAAGCATCCAATTCATCACGAATCCGTTCAAAACTCTGCCTGCAAACCGTGCGCACCGGCGGCGGAAGCATCGCTTCGGCATCGACCAGATCAAGCCCGCGACTGGCGGCTTTTTCGAGCAGTGAACGGACGGTATTGATCAGGCTGTACGGATTATCCGGCGAACCAAGGATCGAGACGCCGGAACAAAAGTCGCGAAAGTCAGCGTCCGCTTCCAATGACTGGAAAATTTTCCCGCGCAAAACGTCATTAAGCAACGCATCACGGGCTTCATCTTCCAAGGTTTGGAAAGCCGGGGAAAGTCCCAGCTCCAGCGCGTGTTCACGAATCAATCCGGCACAAAAGGCGTGGATAGTGGAAATGCTGGCGGCGGGCATCGAACGCAGAACCCGCCGCGCGCGGTCGGCCAGTTCGTCATCATTCCCAAGTGCAGCCTTTTCAGCGGCAAGCATCTTCTCTGAAACGCGGACGCGCAGTTCGGCGGCGGCGTTATCGGTAAAGGTCATCAAAAGGATCCGGCGCGGATCGATTGGTTTTCGGTCGTTCGGCAGGTGTTCATGATTTCTACCCAGCACCAGCGCGGAATAGAGTTCAGTGACCTGCCAGGTCTTGCCCGTTCCTGCCGATGCGTTGAAAATCAGATTCATTGCGTCGCAGTATGCGACGGAGCGAGAAAGATTGGAATAGTGGAATGGTGGAATGTTGGATGGAGGATTGACAGAAATAGCTCCCGTTTTCACACTCGGCGGAAATGAAAGAGTCCTTACACAAACGCAGTATGACCGGCCTGCTCGGTATGATCATACTGGTCGGCATGGGCGAGCACATGGCCGAGCGTTTTCTGCCGCTCTACCTGCAACAGCTGGCGCAGGCTTCGACCGCCGTGCTGGCTATCGGCCTGCTGGCGGGCATGGACGATCTGCTCTCCGCGCTCTATTCCTTTCCCGGCGGCTACCTGAGCGACCGGCTCGGCACCAAGCGCGCCTTGCTTTTCTTCAACGCCCTCTCGATGATCGGCTACCTGTGCGTCATCTTCATCCGCTCCTGGTGGGCGGTACTGCTCGGCGCGGCGTTCTTCATTTCATGGTCGGCGATTTCACTGCCGGCCACCATGGATCTGCTGGCTAAGATCGTACCAAAGCACCGGCGCACGATGGGCGTATCGGTGCTGGCGCTGGTACGGCGCGTTCCGAAAATGCTCGGCCCGGTTGTCGGCGGCGCCTGTATTGCCATCTGGGGGGTTGAACACGGCGTACGCGCCGCCTTCATCGCGGCGCTGGCACTCGCTCTGGCCGCCTCCATACTTCAGCAGACGATGATCACCGACGACGCAAAAGACGCCAAAGAGGCTGAAGCCAATCCGCTGAAGCTGTGGAAAGAAATGCCGGTCAGTCTGCGCAATCTGCTCTTGTCGGATATCTTGATCCGCTTCTGCGAACGGATTCCCGACGCCTTCGTCGTCATCTGGGTCACGCGCACCATTCTGCATCCGGTTTCGGAACTCACCTTCGGCTGGCTCTCCGCCATCGAAAACATCACCGCCGTGCTGGTCTACGTTCCGGTCGCCTACATGGCCGACCGCTTTGGCAAAAAACCGTTCGTCCTGATCACCTTCGCCTTCTTCACCTGCTTCCCGCTGGCGTTGATGCACGCGAAATCGCTCTGGCCGCT
>JBIIYG010000029.1:0-12726 GCA_044346945.1 Pontiellaceae bacterium
GCACTGCTTGACAGTGCACTGCTGGCTGAACTCCCAGAAACTGCGCAGAAAATTTTTGTCGGTAAGCGGAGCGGACATCACAGTCATTCCCAGAATGAAATCTGCGAACTGCTTGTTCGTTTCGCTCTGCAGGGCAGGCGCGTTGTACGGCTTAAAGGCGGCGATCCCGGAATCTACGGCAGACTGGCCGAAGAGATTGATGCGCTCGATACGTTGCAACTTCCGCACCGTGTCATTCCCGGCGTTTCCAGCCTGAATACTGCAACCACCGGAACCGGACTTCTGCTTACCCGTCGCGGAACCGCTGACCGGTTCCGTGTGCTGACGGCGAAAAACGGCGGCGACGGTTCCGGCGAAACGATTGCGGTTTTCATGGGAATTCAATCGCTGGAAGAAACGGCGGCGCGTTTGCTGGCGGATGGATATTCTGCCGCTCTACCGGTTTCTGTTGTGCTTGATGCGGGAGGCCCGCAACAGCGGATTATTTCCGTGCCGCTGGCGGAAATCGCTTCAAAAACCGGGCCGACCGAACTGCCGGGTTTGGTGCTGATCGGCGAAGCCGCCGACCCGCAATTTCTCTACCGCGCTCACGGCGCGTTGCGCGGCAGGCGTATCTGGCTCACATGCAGTCGGGATATTCAGCCGCGCTCCGCGCAGGCCATATTCGACTTTGGCGGTCTGCCGGTTCCGCAACCGCTGATTGAACTGGTTCCGGAAAAAGTTCCGGAACTGAAAAAATATGACTGGCTGATTCTCACTTCGCCGGCGGCGGTGCGCTGTCTGCTGTCGCAGTTGAACGATCTGCGGGGCCTGCCGAAAATCCTCTGTTGCGGCGAAGGAACTGCCGCCGCGCTCAGCGTATTCCGGATACAGGCTGACGCCATGCCCGACGGCGAATTCAGCACGGAAGGGGTCTTGAAAAAAGCGATTGAGATAATCCCTGAACAGGCGCGTATCCTGCGCCTGCGCTCCGATCGAGCCGGAGAAAAACTTTCAGCCGAACTGCGTAAAACATTCCGGTACGTTGATGACGCCGTCATTTGCCGGAACCGGATGGTTCACGGCACCATGCCGGAGTGTAATGTCATCTTTTTTGCCAGCGTTTCGGCGGTCGAAAGTTTTATAGAGCAGTTCGGTGTCGCCGCGCTGGCGGGAAAACAGATCGCTGTGATCGGCTCTCGCGATGCCGCCGCGCTCCGGCGGAATGGAATCGAAAACATCATCGCTCCCCGCCGCGCCACGGTGGAAGACGCGATCGAAGCACTGGCGGCGCACATGGTTCAGCAGGAGTTAATAACATGAGTTCTTTCCCAGAAACCCGCCTGCGGCGGTTGCGTCGCACCGAAGCACTGCGCCGTCTGGTTGGCCAGCCGGTTCCAACGCTTGGAAAAATGATCTGGCCGGTCTTTGTGATCGAAGGCGAAAAGCGCAAAACCGAAATCGGCTCACTGCCGGGACAGTTCCGTATGAGCGCCGACGAGGTGTGCCGTGTCGTTGCGCCGTTGGTCGCAAAAGGTCTCGGCGGACTGATGCTCTTCGGCGTTCCGGATGAAAAGAATAAAGACACGGGCGGAACGGCGGCCTTTGCTGAAAACGGCCTTGTTCAGCTCGCCGTGAAAAAACTGAAATCGGAATTTCCTCAACTGCCGGTTTTCACCGATGTCTGTCTGTGCGGTTATACAAATCACGGACATTGCGCACCGTTAAAAGATGGGACGGCGGACAATGACGCCGCGCTTCCAATTCTTGGAAAAATTGCGCTCTCACACGCCTCCGCCGGAGCCGACGGCGTGGCGCCCAGCGCGATGATGGACGGGCAGGTCGCCGCGATCCGTCGCACGCTGGAAGCGAACGGGTTTCACGATACGATCCTGATGAGCTATTCGACCAAGTTTGCGTCTGCACTTTACGGCCCGTTCCGCGAGGCCGCGGAATCTTCGCCGCAAAGCGGTGACCGCAAAGCCTATCAGATCGATCCCTCGAATCTTCAGCAGGCGTTGCGCGAGGCGCAGTTGGACGAAGCGGAAGGCGCGGACATTCTAATGGTCAAGCCGGCCACCTTTTACCTCGATGTGATTTCCAACGTTCGGAAAAACACCGGCCTGCCGCTGGCGGCGTACAACGTCAGCGGCGAATACGCCATGCTGTATGCGCTGGCGAAAAGCGGCGGCGGCGACCTGTACGCGCTCGCCCGCGAAAACCTGATCGCCATTCAGCGCGCCGGTGCCGACATCCTCATCACCTATTGGGCGGATCAATATGATCGAATCTTCTAAGAAACTGTTTCGGCGTGCCGAACAGGTGATCCCCGGCGGGGTGAACAGTCCCGTGCGGAGTTTCCGGTCGGTGGGCGGAACGCCGGTGTTTATTGAGCGCGGTGCAGGCTCCAAGCTTTATACGTCCGACGGGCGCGAGCTGATTGATTTTTGTATGTCGTGGGGCGCACTGCTGTTCGGTCATGCCGACCCGGAGATTACGGCGGCGGTTCAGAAGGCGGCGGCGGACGGAACCGGCTTCGGTGCGGCAACCCGCCGCGAAGTGCTGTTCGCCGAGAAGCTGTGTTCGATGATTCCGTATGTCGAGCAGGTGCGTTGTGTGAGCTCCGGTACGGAGGCGGTGATGACGGCGATCCGGCTGGCGCGCGGCGCGACGGGCCGCGATAAGATTCTGAAGTTCGACGGCTGTTATCATGGACACTCCGATTCCATGCTGGTTTCCGCCGGAAGCGGACTGCTGAGCGGCGGATCGAGTTCGTCCGCCGGGGTTCCGGCGGCGGTGGCGAACGATACGCTGATCGCGCCGTACAACGATCCGGCGGCGGTTGAACAGGTTATGCAGTCGCAGGGCGACCGGATCGCCGCGATTATTGTCGAGCCGGTCGCCGCCAATATGGGTCTGGTTCTGCCGGAACCGGGATTTCTTGAAGCGTTGCGGCGGCTGACGCAGGAGCGCGGGACGTTGTTGATTTTTGACGAGGTGATCACCGGTTTCCGGTTCGGCCCGACAACGTATAGTGCTCTGCGCGGCATCGAGCCGGACTTGACCTGCCTCGGGAAAATTATCGGCGGAGGACTGCCGTTGGCGGCGGTTTGCGGTCGGCGGAGTCTTATGGAACAGCTCGCCCCGCTGGGGCCGGTGTATCAGGCCGGAACGCTCAGCGGAAATCCGCTGGCCGTCGCCGCAGGTCTGGCGGCTCTGGAGAAGATGTCGCGGGACGGTTTATATGAGAAAATAGGCAAAAACATCGCTTTAAACAGCCAAAAGGCGGCGATTCGGCAGTTTGGAAGCGCTTTTACGTTATTTTTCCGCAAAGAGGTTCCGCAGAATCTGGTGGCGGCAAAACAGTGCGATACCGGAAAGTACGCGGCATTTTTCCATGGGATGCTGGAGCACGGAATCTATCTGCCGCCCGCGCAGTTTGAAACGGCCTTTATTTCCACGGCGCACACAGAAGAAGAGATTGTACGACTGAACTCAACGGCGAACGAGCTGTTCCGGCAAGACGCTTGAAAGAGCGGCGGCACTTCTTTATCCTGCGGGCATGCAAAACACACCGCTGGTTCTATTCGGGGTTCCGTTTCATAACGTGACGTTTGAAGAAGCGATTCAATGGACGGTGGATCGCATCCGTTCCGGCAGGCCCGGAGTCATCGCGACGGCCAATCTCGATTTTATTGTTCAGGCGCAGACCGACGTGGGATTGCGTAATGTCCTGCGTGAAGCCGATCTGGTGATTGCCGACGGCTTTCCGCCGGTTAAGCTGGCTCCGTCCTACGGCCCGCCGCTCAAAGGGCGTGTGACCGGCAGTGATATTACGCCGATGCTGGCCGCCCGCGCCGAAAAGGAAGGGTTCAGCGTTTATGGTCTTGGCGCCGCCGAAGGTGTCGCCGTGAAAGCGATGGCGGTTCTGAAGGGACGGCATCCGAACCTGAAGATTGCCGGAGCGTGGTCGCCGCCGTATGCTCCGCTCGATAAAATGGATCATGCCGAAATTCTGCGCCGTCTGACCGAGGCGAAGCCCGATATTCTCTTCACTGCATTCGGCGCGCCGAAGCAGGATAAATTCAATCACATGCACGTCAAAACATGGAACGTTCCGGTTTCTATCGGCATTGGCGGAACGCTTGATTTTATTGCCGGAGTTCAGCACCGCGCGCCGGTCTGGGTTCAGAAAGTTCACTGCGAATGGCTCTGGCGCTGGGCCACCGATCCGAAGCGGCTGACCAAACGGTATGTCTCCAATATTGTTTTTCTGCTTCGCGCTATCCGGCTGACGCTTGAACTGAAGCTTGGCCGGAACATTCCGGCGGTGATCGATCCGCCGGTTCTGCCGCCGGATGTGACCTGCCATCTGTTCCAGAGTCTGGAACAGCTTCCGTCTGATCCGCCGGATAAAATGGTTCTCGATCTGCGTAACGTCGAATGGCTGAACAGTCAGGAAATCGGCGCACTGCTGGAGCTCCAGAAATCGGGAGTGAAACTCGTTCTGCTTCACGCCGGTTCCAAAGTCCGGAAGCTGTTTGAATTTTCCAAACTCACCGACCGTCTGCCGATTGCCGCTTCTGCTACCGAAGCGCTTACTCTGCTTCGGTAGTCTTGTTTTCTTTGCGCCGCTCGCGGAAGAAGCCTTGCAGGAGCGATTTGCATTCGACTTCGAGGACGCCGGTCTGGATTTCGACGCGGTGGTTGAGGTCGGCGTGGTCGAGGATTTCAAACTTGGAGCGGGCTCCGCCGCGTTTCGGGTCGTCCACCGCCCAGACGACTTTTTTGAGCCGGGCGAGGACGATCGCCCCGGCGCACATGGGGCAGGGTTCTTTGGTGACGTACATGACAGCATCGGTCAATCGCCAGTTTTCGAGCGCGGCAGCGGCCTGGGTGATTGCCAAAATTTCGGCGTGGGCGGTCGGGTCTTTGAGCAGTTCAGTCTGGTTGTGCGCCTTGCCGATGATTACGCCGTCTTTGACGATGATGGCTCCGCAGGGCACTTCGCCCGCTTCGGCGGCGCGTTCGGCTTCGCGCAGTGCCATCCGCATGTAAATCACATCTTCTGAAAAGCAGTCGTCCATGTCAGGCTTCCGGCGGGGTGGCTGTACGGGCGTTTTCTCTGTCTCTGACCAGCGAGATCATGCGATTCATTTTCCGGTGGCGCAGGATGCCGATAAGGCCGGTGAGGACGCCGACGGGAATGCAGGCGATACCGACTGTGAAAAACCAACTCTGATCGGCGAAGTGCATGATGGACACCCCGGCGATGATCAGGGCAACGCCGGAGCGCAGGTAGGCAAGGAGAGTCCGTTCGTTCGCCAGAAGTGTCCGGTCAATAGCTAGTTCGTCCCGCAGGATCAGGTCGGTGCTTTCGAATTTCGAATACGGTTTGTTGCTCATGCGTCAGGACTCCTTTTAATGCTGGCACGGGCCGCGTCCAGCTTGTGGAAGAAATGATCCGGCCCGATTTTTTCAGTGAGACCGGACTGATCCAGAACTTTTCTGACCGGAGCTTTCACTCCCGCAAAAAGAAGTTGAACTCCGCTTTCGCGTAACCGCGAGACAATGTTGCCGAGCATTTCCTCGCCGGAGGCGTCAATCGCATTGATGCCCTGGCAGTCCACCGCAATGAACTTGGCTTCCGGATACTTCTCGCAAATTTTGAAAATCTGTTCTTCAAAGTAAGTCGTGTTGGCAAAATAAAGTCGTCCATCAAAACGAATGGATGGCATGACTGGATCAACAGCCAGTCCGTGTTTCTGGGCATTCCGGTAGGTTCCGTCCTCGTGGCGACCCAGCACGGCGACATTCGGTTTCATGGTCCGGTACAGATACATGGTGATTGAGAGCCCGGCGCCGAAGATGATTCCCTTATCCATGTCGGGAGCCATCAGCAACGTCGCCACGAAGGTCACGATCCCAGCGGCACCGTCAGCCCGGCTGACCTTGAAATAGTGAACGAATTTTTTGAAGTGAAGCAGATTGAGTACGGCGGCAATGATCACGGCGGCCAATGCGGCTTGCGGAAGGAAGTAGATCAGTTTGGTGAAGAACAGTAGAAACAGCAGTACAAACAGCCCTGTGAAAACGGAGTTTAATCCCGTTTTCGCGCCGGCCGCATCGCTCAGGGCGGAGCGGGAGAAGGAGCCGCTGATCGGGTATCCGCCGGTGAAAGCGGACGCGAGAGAGGCTAGACCCTGCCCGACGGTTTCCTGGCAGATGCTCAGCTTCTGTTTGTTTTTGGCGGCCAGTGCGTTGGCGACCGAGCACATTTCCATGAAGCCGACGAAAGCGATGACCGTTGCGCCGGGGATTAGTTTGCGGACAGTTTCCCAATCGGGGTAAATCATCGTGAAACGGGGGCATCCGGACGGAATGGTCCCTACGACACTGACCGGTTTTGCGAGCTCGGTCAGCTTGAGGAAATAAACCGCCAGACTGGTCAGGATCATAACGGTCAGTGCGGCAGGAACTTTCGGGCAGTATTTTTTCAATATCAACAGTATTGCCAGCGATGCACAGCCGATGATCAGGGTGGGAATATGCGCATGTTCGATGCCCAGCACTTCATATTTCCAGAGATTGTGAAAGAAGTGGCCGTGTCCCGGCATACTGATGCCGGATATTTTGCTTATTTGTGATGCCGCGATAATAATGGCTCCGGCGTGGATAAAGCCTTCGATGACCGGCCGGGAGAGAAAGTTCACGACGAATGTCAGGCGTCCGGCGGCAATGATCAGCCAGATGGCTCCGACCATAAAGGCCAATAGACCGGCCAAACGGAAATATTCTTCCGGACTGACTGCTCCAAACGTTGCCAGCGCCGTGGCGGTCAGCAGGGAAACCATGGCGACCGGGCCGGTTTGGAGGTGGTTGGAAGACCCCCAGAGCGCGCCGACGATGGCTGGCAGAAATGCCGCATACAGGCCGACATGCGCCGGGAGTCCGGCCAGATTGGCGTAGGCCATGGATTGAGGGATTAGCACCAGCGCGACAGTCAGTCCGGCAACAAAGTCGGCGCGGACGGTTTGTTTGGTAAGCTTCCATTTCAGGAACGGGAAAATCTTTTTGAGCATTGGATCCTTTCGGGTGTGCCAGAATGTGAGGAAAAAACTGCGGCCATTCAACAAAATATATGTTCAGATGCCGGAAGCTGGCGAATGAAGTTCTTGTAGAACAGGGAACGGTTCCGTTATGTTCGGCTCCGCTGATTACATGAAAAAACTACTCACAGGAATAGCGTTGGGCCCGGGACTGTTTGTTGCGGGCGTTTTGGCGCAGACTCCGCCTCCGGAGAATCCGGGCGCGGTACAGATTTTTGTCTGCTCTCATTGCGGCCACAAGGAGATTCTCACTAACGAAACAGTTGCCGTCAGCAAACCGCCGGAGCAGATTGCGGAAACTGTTGTTGCAGAGCCCTCCGCAGAAGTGAAGCCTGCGTCCTCGCCGCGCAGTTGGAAGGCGAGCGTTCATGCCGGATTTTCTGTGCAAAGCGGGAATGTGAATTCGAAGGCGTATAACGGCGGCGTTGATTTTTCCCGGCGGGGCAGATTGTACCGAAGCAATTTGCGGGCGGATGGCAGTTATGGACAGCTGGAAGGGCAGACAACGGTTGCGAAATCCGAGGCTCTGGGCGAAGTACGCCGGATGTTCAATGAGAGCTGGTTTTCCTACGGGGTTCTGTCGGCTCAGCACGACGATCTGAAGGATCTGTCCTACCGTGTGAAGGCTGGTCCGGGTATCGGTTACTACTTTATTGATACGGAAGAGCTGTCGGCGGATGTCAGTTCCGGCCCGTTGCTGGTTCGCGAGCGGACCACGGAAGCTCAAAGCGGATACATCGCCTGGCGTTTTGCGCAGGGGCTTAATTGGCAGATCACAAAAACCTTCCGCTGGAGCGCCTCCACGGAAGTTGTGATGGATTCTACCGAGGCCGTTGCCTATACCGTTGCCTTCAAAACCGGCGTGGAAACAAAAATCAATGAAGCCCTCAGCTTGCTGATCACGGCGGAGGATGATTATGACAGCCACCCGGACGGCGGTGAGAACGTTGAGAAAAACGATTTTGAAATCAGCACCGGAGTCCGTTACCGGTTTTAGAGCAGGATTCGCCGAACATGGCAGATAAACATTACTACGTAACAACTCCGATTTACTACGTGAACGACAAGCCGCACATCGGCCACGCGTACACGACGATTCTTGCCGACGTGCTTGCCAGCTATCACCGGCTTCTCGGCGTGCCGACGTATTTTCTGACCGGCACCGATGAGCACGGCCAGAAAGTCCAGCAGGCGGCAGAGAAAAACGGGCTGACACCGCAACAGCAGTGCGACCAGACCGTCGTCCGGTTTCAGGAACTCTGGAAGCGGCTTGAAATCACCAACGACGATTTCATCCGCACCACCGATGAGCGCCATAAAGTGGTTGTGCAGGAGGTCCTTCAGGATTTGTTTGATCGCGGCGAAATTTACCGCGCCGAATATGAAGGCTGGTACTGCGTCGGCTGTGAGCGGTTTTTAGCCGAAAAAGACCTATCGGGAGGAAATTGTCCCGAGTGCGAACGCAAGGTCGAAGCCGTTGTTGAAACCAACTACTTTTTCCGGATGAGCAAATATCAGGACTGGCTCATTGAATATATTGAGACGCATCCCGAATTCATCCAGCCCGACTTCCGCGCCAACGAAACGCTCGGCTTTTTGAAAACCAAAAAACTGCAGGACCTCTGTATTTCCCGGCCGAAGTCCCGCCTTGCATGGGGCATCGAACTTCCGTTCGACAAGGAATTCGTCACCTACGTCTGGTTCGACGCGCTCCTGAACTACATCACCGCCATCGGCTACAAACGCGACGACGCGAAATTCAATCAATGGTGGCCCGCGACGCACCAGCTGATCGGCAAAGACATTCTCACCACGCACACCGTTTACTGGCCGACCATGCTCTATGCGATGGGTGTGCCTCTGCCGAAGACTATCTTCGCGCACGGCTGGTGGCTGACTGGCCGAACCAAAATGAGCAAGAGCCTTGGCAACGTCGTCAATCCGATGGAGATGATTGATAAATACGGCGTGGATGCCTTCCGCTACTTTCTCATCGCCGAAATGACGCTTGGTCAGGATGCCTCCTTCACCGAAGAAGCGTTCATCAAACGCTACAACTCTGATCTGGCGAACGACCTTGGTAACCTTGCCAGCCGGGTGCTGAGCATGGTTGTCAGCTATTGTGAGGGAAAGATTCCGAACCCTGATGAAGGCTTCAAGACTCAGGCTTTTATATCCTTTGGTCAGCGGTCTGATCCCCTTTCAGGGACGCCCGAAGATTTTTCTCAGGATGATCTTTGGCCGGTGAATCAGATTGCCAGTGATATTGACCGGATGCTTAGTGAAATGAAGCTAGATACAGCATTGTTTCAGATCATGCAGGCTGTCCGTGCTGTGAATCTCTATATCCAGAAGAGCGCTCCTTGGGCCGCCGCCAAAGCCGGTCATCTGGGGTCGGTGAATACCTCGCTTTATAATGCGCTCGAAGGACTTCGAATTTGCTCGGCACTGCTTTATCCGGTAATGCCGAAAAAAATGAGCGCACTGCGAAAAGCTATCGGCGTGGCAGATGGTGATATCCGCCCTCGTTTCGATAATCTCATCGACAGCAAGCTCGTTTCTGGAACACCGATTCAGCCTTTGAGTGCGCCGCTGTTCCCGCGCGTCGAATTGCCTCAAGTGGAGCAGGCTTTCCAGCCTGCTCAAAAAGGGCAGACTGGAAAGTCTGCCCCACAGGAAAAGAAAATGAATACAGAAACTGTAAAACCTGAAGGCGTCATCACCTATGACGACGTTATGAACGTTAAACTGCGCACGGCCAAAGTGCTGTCTGCTGAAAAGGTGGAGGGCGCGGACAAACTGCTCAAGCTTCAGATCGAAGTCGGCGAAGAAAAGCGCCAGCTCGTCGCGGGGATTGCTTTGCATTACACGCCCGAACAGGTCGTCGGGAAAACCATTGTCATCGTCGCGAATCTCAAGCCCGCGAAAATTCGCGGCGTCGAATCACAGGGCATGCTCCTTTGCGCCTCCATCGGCGATCAGCTCAAGCTCATCACGGTTGACGGCGACCTGCCCGCCAGCGGTGCTGTGGTAAAATAAAAACCTTCCAGCTCGAAAGCCGGAAGGTTTGTCTAAACCGATTATGCCGGTTTACAGACTTTTGATCGCTTCTTCGCGGATGACGCGACCCATTTCGCTGGTTGAGGCTTTCTTGTAACCTTCGCGCCACAGATCCGCCGTACGGTAATTCTGTGCCAGCGCGGCTTCGTACCCTTTACGGATCGCGGCGGCGGCTTTGGCTTCGCCGAGGAAGTCGAGCATCATGGCCGACGACAGCATCATCGCGACCGGATTGGCTTTGCCCTGACCGGCGATGTCCGGCGCCGAACCGTGAATCGGTTCGAACAGTCCGTATTTTTCGCCGAGGCTGGCGGACGGCAGAAGACCGAGCGAGCCGCCGAGCGTGGCGGTTGTATCGGAAAGAATGTCGCCGAAAATGTTGCCGGTCAGAATCACGTCGAACTGGCGCGGATTCAGAACCACCTGCATCGTCGCGTTATCAATGTACATGTGGTTGAGTTCCACATCCGGGAATTCTGTTTCGTGCAGACGTTTGACGGTGTCGCGCCACAGGCGGGAAACGGTCAGCACGTTGGCTTTGTCAACCGACGTGACTTTGTTGCGGCGTTTACGCGCCCACTCGAACGCCACGCGGGCGACGCGTTCGATTTCCGGAACGGTGTAGCGCATGGTGTTGAACGCTTCAAAACCGTCGTTACCGGTCGGCTGGCCGAAATAAATACAGCCGATCAGCTCACGTACGGTCAGCAGGTCAACACCGGTCACGGCTTCCGGGCGGAGCGGGGAAGAGTCCGCCAGTGCGGCCGGAACCGAAACCGGGCGCAGGTTGGCGAAGACGCCGAGTTCTTTACGGATTTTCAGCAGGCCGGACTCCGGACGGAGTGCGCCGGTCAGATGATCCCACTTCGGGCCGCCCATGGCGCCGAGAAGGGTCGCGTCGGAGGCTTTGCAGGCGGCGATTACGTGGTCGGGCATCGGATCGTTGTATTTATCAATCGCGGCGCCGCCGGCGGCCTGTTCATTGTATTCCAGCTTGAATCCGCACTTTGCCGACACCGCATTCAGCAGTTGAATGGTTTCGGCCATCACTTCTGTGCCGATCCCGTCGCCAGCCATCACGGTAATTTTATACGTTTTAGACATGCCAACCTGCTTTCTTCCTTTAGAATCCCCGAAAAATAGACGGCGTTTTTAGCACTCCGCCGGAACCTTGGAAACAGAATTTATGGGAAAAGGACTGATCCTCTTTGATATCGACGGGACCCTGCTTCACGCCCCAGGGGCTGGGCGCGTTGCTTTCGCGCAGGCATTTAAAGCAGCCTTCGGCTGGGAACAGGGCGTCGAGCACGTCAATTTTTACGGTGCGACCGACCTGAATGTCTTCCGGCAGATCTGCCGCGAGCGCGGAACCGAGTCCACTCCGGCAATGGAACAGGCTTTCTTTAAACACCTCGTCCCGGCGCTGGAAGAACGACTGACGGCTCGTCCGCCGGTTCTTTTTCCAAACGTTGAAAACGTCCTCCGCGAGCTTTCCGCAGATTGGAAGCTTGGGCTGGTCACCGGCAACATCGAAGCCAACGCCTGGGCGAAGCTCCGTCACGCGGGCATTGCGGAGTACTTCAGCTTCGGCGGGTTCGGCTGTACGCACGCCGACCGTGCGGAAATCGCCCGGCAGGCGCTCAAAGCGTCCGGCGTCGAACAGCCGGGAAAAGTTTTCCTGATCGGCGACACGCCCAGCGACATTAACGCCGCCAAGGCCAACGGGCTGATCGCCATCGCCGTTGCCACCGGCGGATTCGATTTCCAGAGTCTGGAAAAGGCGGGCGCGGATTTTGTTCTCAGGGATCTGACCGATACGAAAAAAGTGATGGATGTGCTGGAGAGCGGAATGGTGGAATAAAGGAAGGTTGGAATGTTGCTCATGAAAACAACCGGAACAGTTCAAAAAAGAAGCTTCTTAAATTTCATTATCCCGATATTCCTTTATTCCATCATTCCAATCATCCTGTGCTCCTGCACAGAAAAGGAGGCTCCGATGAAACCGCAGTTCCCTGTTCAGAAAACCGATGCTGAGTGGAAGAAAGAGCTGACGCCGGAGCAGTACCGCGTTCTGCGTCAGGCCGGAACGGAACGGCCTTTTACCGGAATCTACACCGACCACGACAAGCCCGGCCTCTACCGTTGCGCCGCCTGCGATGCCGAGTTGTTTGCCTCGGGATCCAAATTCCATTCCGGATGCGGCTGGCCGAGCTTTGACGCGGCGGCCAAAGCGGGGACGGTGATTCTTCGTCCCGATAACAGCCTTGGAATGGAACGCACGGAAGTGCTCTGTGCCGGTTGCGGCGGACATCTCGGTCATCTCTTCGACGACGGCCCGACCGCCACCGGCATGCGCTATTGCATCAATTCCGCCGCGCTGAAATTTGAAGAGAAGTGAAACCACTAATCTTCACTAATGCTCACTAATCAAGTTTCCTGAATTAGTGCTGATTAGAGCGTGTCGTCACGAGATAGTGGTTGACGGCCTGAGTTGAAGTTGTTTACACCTTGGGCATGAAGAAGAACTCGACTCCCGCTTCTCGACGACATGACATTTCTGATCACGCATGGGCGGTTC
>JBIIYG010000016.1:0-38027 GCA_044346945.1 Pontiellaceae bacterium
CCACCTTTTACCTCGATGTGATTTCCAACGTTCGGAAAAACACCGGCCTGCCGCTGGCGGCGTACAACGTCAGCGGCGAATACGCCATGCTGTATGCGCTGGCGAAAAGCGGCGGCGGCGACCTGTATGCGCTCGCCCGCGAAAACCTGATCGCCATTCAGCGCGCCGGTGCCGACATCCTCATCACCTATTGGGCGGATCAATATGATCGAATCTTCTAAGAAGCTGTTTCGGCGTGCCGAACAGGTGATCCCCGGCGGGGTGAACAGTCCCGTGCGGAGTTTCCGGTCGGTGGGCGGAACGCCGGTGTTTATTGAGCGCGGCGCGGGCTCGAAACTTTACACCTCAGACGGGCGCGAGCTGATTGATTTCTGTATGTCGTGGGGCGCTCTGCTGTTCGGTCATGCCGACCCGGAGATTACGGCGGCGGTTCAGAAGGCGGCGGAGGACGGCACCGGTTTCGGAGCGGCGACGCGTCGGGAAGTTCTTTTCGCCGAAAAACTTTGCTCGATGATTCCGTATTTCGAGCAGGTGCGGTGTGTCAGTTCCGGCACCGAGGCGGTGATGACGGCGGTCCGGCTGGCGCGCGGCGCGACGGGCCGCGATAAGATTTTGAAGTTCGACGGCTGTTATCATGGACACTCCGATTCGATGCTGGTCTCCGCCGGAAGCGGACTGCTGAGCGGCGGATCAAGCTCATCCGCCGGCGTTCCGGCGGCGGTGGCAAACGATACACTGGTCGCGCCGTACAACGATATCGGAGCGGTGGAGAAAATCATGTCGGCGCAAGGCGACCGGATCGCCGCGATTATCGTCGAGCCGGTCGCGGCAAACATGGGACTGGTTATCCCCCGGCCGGGATTCCTTGAGGCATTAAAAAATCTGACCCAAAAATACGGAGCACTGCTGATTTTTGACGAAGTAATTACCGGCTTCCGCTTCGGCCCGACGACGTATGGCGCGTTGTGCGGAATTGAACCTGATCTGACCTGCCTCGGAAAAATTATCGGCGGCGGACTGCCGCTGGCGGCGGTCGGCGGCAGGCGCAAACTCATGGAACAGCTTGCGCCGCTCGGCCCGGTATATCAGGCCGGAACGCTCAGCGGGAATCCGCTGGCGGTTGCCGCCGGGCTGGCGGTTCTGGAAAAGCAACTGCGTTGCGGCACAGCGCTTCGCGACGCAAGTGCATTATCTTTTCCGGTATTCAGGAACAGCTGTGTTCAGGCAAAGGGAAGTGCGTTCACGTTCTTTTTCCGGAACGGAGTTCCCGAGAATCTGGCGGAGGCGAAAGAGTGCGACACCGCCGCATACGCCCGCTTTTTCCACGCCATGCTCGACCGTGGAATTTATCTGCCGCCCGCGCAGTTCGAAACCGCGTTTATATCAACCGCTCACACAGCGGAAGAAATCGGATTGCTGATTCGAGGTGCGAGCGAGGCGCTTCAATCGTAGAAGCGGCGGCGGATCCAGAAGGCGACCGCGCATACCAGTGCGATCATGAGCGCCGGAGAAGGTTCCGGGATAACGGTCCAGCCCATATCACCGAGCATGCCGAGCGTGATAACGTCCGGAACATGCGATGCGCCGCTGTAGTACGGGCTCATCAGGCTGTTCGGATGGGCGGTTTCATCTTCGTGGGAGATGCTGGAGCCGTCCTGCCAGACCGCCGGTGCGTAAATTTTCGGGAACACATCGCCGTTCAGGGCGGTGGCCATATCGCCCAGCCAGTACAGCTGGTCGCTGGTGGCGGCAACCATCCGTTCGGCGTCGGACAGGTTGATTAGCGACGTATAGTTTCCGGAGCCGTCATTCTGCCCGATGAAGAAATCGTAAAGGCTGGGGGTGTTTGGAATGAAAGGATGCAGGGTGTAGTAGGCGCCGGATGACGGATCGAGCAGGGAAGTGAAGCCGAGCCCGTGGCCGATTTCGTGCAGAAGAACAGAAACGAAATCAATGTCGTTTCCGCAGTTTCCGTCCAGCCCGTAGTAAAAATCCGTGGAGCCCAGCACCGTCTCGTTATCAACATCACTGTTAAACTGAGCCGAAATTTCAACATCCGCGCCCAGATCCTGGCCTGCCCAGTGATTGGCATTGGCGGCATTGGCCCAAAGATAACCGGTCGGGCCGACCCCGAAATTCAGCGCGCTGAACGACTGTGGTCCGGCGCTACCCAGTGTGGCCGCAGAGCCGGTTCCGCCCATACCGGTAAACCCGGCGGAAATGTTGATGGATTCTCCGGCGTAGGATGTGCCCAGATAGCTCGACCAGATTCCGCAGGCGTGCTGAAAGGCGGTCTGCCGTGCAGTTCCAAAGGTTGGATCGTAAAATCCCTGCCCGGCCGTGTCGGTGTACGTCACGTTAAACTGTATCTGATCTGCCGACGCACAAGCCGCCACGGTCAGACCCGTCAGCAGTGCGAATTTTCGAATAGTCCGCCGGATGAACATGGCGATTAGATAGCATTTCCTTGTGCTCAAAGGAATCTGAAAAACCTTTTGATTTTGGTCTAAACAGTCTAAAAACCCTGCCATGAGTACTCAGTTTGCCAATGTTCCGCTACAGTGGGTCGGGCCGGTCAAAATCACCGGGCCGGAAATTGATGCCGAAATCGAACTGCCGCTGGCGACCTACGAAACGCCGGTGTTCGCCACGGTTAACCGCGGCGCGCGCGTCGCGACCGCTTCCGGCGGTGTCAAAGCGGTCGTCATCGACGAGCGGATGAGCCGCTCGGTTCTCTTTGAAGCGCCGGACGCCATCGTCGCCTTCCAATGTCTGGAAAAAATCAAAGCCGAGTTTTCAAAGTTTGGAACCGTCGTCGACACGACCAGTCGCTTCGCCAAGCTGATCGATATGCACTCGCAGATCGCGGGCAACCTGCTTTTTATCCGCTTTGAATTCACCACCGGCGACGCCTCCGGCCATAACATGGTTACCTTCGCCAGCGAAGCGCTGATGAACCGTATCCTCGAACTTTGCCCGGCGCTGAAATACGAATCGATCTCCGGCAACTTCTGCTCCGACAAAAAAGCCACCGGCGTCAACGGCATCCTCGGGCGCGGCAAATATGTCGTCGCCGAACTGACCGTTTCCGGAAAGCTGGTTCAGAAGTACCTGAAAAGCACGCCGGAAAAAATCGTCCAGCTCAACATCCGCAAAAACCTGATCGGTACCATGCTGGCGGGCGGACTGCGCTCCGCCAACGCGCACTACGCCAACATGCTGTTGGCGTTCTACCTCGCCACCGGACAGGACGCCGCCAACATCATCGAAGGCTCGCAGGGCGTCACGCAGGCCGAAGTCCGCAACGGCGACCTCTGGTTTTCCGTCACCATTCCCAACCTGATCGTCGGCACGGTCGGCAACGGCAAAGGACTTCCGTTTGTCGAAGAAATCATGCAGAAACTCGGCTGTCGCGAAGACCGCCAACCGGGAGCTAACGCCCGCCGCCTCGCGCTCATCTGCTCCGCCGCCGTCCTCTGCGGCGAACTCTCCCTCATGGCCGCTCTCACCAACCCCGGCGAACTCATGGTCGCCCACCGTAAGCTGGAAAGAAAGGGTTAGTCGTGAATTCTGTAATTCGGTGGCTGGCCCTTTTTCTTGTATGCTTAGTTTCCGGATGTGCGCATGGATGGAACAGTGATGTGAGCGATGTGCAGCCTCACAGTAAATTAGTTAACACCGAGTGGAAATTAACGAAGGACGCATATTTAATTAGCGTATTGGATAACCGCAAAGTCATATTGATTATTCCAGCAACGAAACCTTTTGGCCCGTTCACTCCCGATGGAGACTGTTCATATAACGAGGAAAAAATCGGACAAGAGGGAAATGGAGTAAAAGTAATCGGCGGACTTCGTGCCGGAGAGGTTTTGAAGATTATTCGCGTTGTGAAAAACTCCCACATCGAAATGGGCACGACTTATCATCCGATTATGGTTCCTGAACGGAGCAACCGATGGACTGGGGATAAAGAACTGGACGGTAAATATTTGTACGACAAAGGCATTTTGAATCCAGAATATGTAGAGCCTATGCCTGCTTTTAGGGACTGATTATGAGTGAACTTGAAAAACGGAAAGTGGAGCACGTTAAGATCGTCGCGCAGAAGGGCGAGACGGATCGGCGTAAGTTTTACTTCGACGAGATCCGGCTGACGCATCGCGCTCTGCCGGAAATCGATCTGAAGGCGATTGATCCGTCGGTCGAGTTTATGGGCAAGAAACTTTCGTTCCCTCTGCTGATTTCTTCGATGACCGGCGGCGGCGATAAGCTGTTCAAGAAGATCAACACCAACCTTGCCGAAGCCGCCGAAGCCGAAGGCGTGGCGATGGGTGTCGGTTCCCAGCGTATCTTCTTCACCGAGCCGACCGCGCGGTCGAGCTTTGATCTGCGCGGCGTTGCCCCGTCGGCACTGCTGTTTTCCAATCTCGGGGCGGTGCAGTTTAATGAAGATATGACTCTTCAGCATGCCCGTGCCGTGGTGCAGGTGCTCAAGGCCGACGCGCTTTGCTTGCATTTGAATCCTCTGCAGGAGGCGGTTCAGCCAGGCGGCGACACCAACTTTTCCAACCTTCGGAAAAAAATAGGCGAGATTGTCCAAGGGTTGGAAGTGCCGGTAATCGTCAAAGAAGTCGGCGCAGGCATTTCCGTTGCCGATGCCAATTTGCTGATTGAAGCGGGCGTAAAATATATCGAGGTCGCCGGTTCCGGCGGAACGTCGTGGAGCCGTGTCGAAGGTGAACGCAGTGACGATCCGTCGCTCGGCGAATTATTTCAGGACTGGGGCATTCCAACCCCGGAAGCGTTGCGGGCGCTGGCTCCGTACCGCGACCGCGTCACGCTGATTGCTTCCGGTGGAATCCGCTCCGGCGTGGATATGGCGAAGGCCGTGGTTCTCGGCGCGTCGCTCTGCGGCGTGGCGCGTCCGTTTCTGAACCCAGCGATGGAGTCGGTTGAGGCTGTCCGGAAAGTCATTCAGCGGATGAAGCGCGAGTTTGTCACGGCGATGTTTCTGCTCGGCGCGGATCGCGTCAAAAAAATTCAGGGGCATGAGGAGCTGATCCTTAAATGAAAACCGGCATCGACCAGATTTCGTTTTATACGGCGCAGTATTTTCTCGATCTGAAAACGCTGGCGGAAGCGCGCGGCGTCGATCCGGAAAAATTCTATACCGGCATCGGTCAGGAAAAGATGGGTATTCCGCCGCCGGATGAAGATATTGTTACCATGGCCGCCAGCGCGGCGTTCCGGCTGAAAGAGCAGGGCGCGCTGGACGGCGTTGAAGCCTTGCTGTTCGCCACCGAGAGCGGCGTTGACCAGTCGAAGGCCGCCGGACTGTTTGTTCACGGATTGCTCGGTCTGCCGGAGCGTTGTCGCGTGGTCGAGCTGAAGCAGGCGTGCTACAGCGCGACCGCCGCACTGCGCATGGCGATGGGTCTCGTGGCCATGAAACCGGCGAGCAAGGTGCTGGTGATCGCCTCCGACGTGGCCCGCTATGAACTCGGCAGTCCCGGTGAATCCACGCAGGGTTGCGGTTCGGCGGCTTTCACGGTTTCCGCGAATCCGCGTTTGCTGGCGATCGATCCGGAATCCGGATTTTATGCCGACGACGTGATGGATTTCTGGCGGCCGAACTACCTTTCCGAAGCGCTGGTGGACGGTAAGTATTCGACGCTGGTTTATATCAAGGCCCTGCTGGAGTCGTGGAAGCAGTACGCCGCGGAGAGTGGACGTTCTTTTGGCGATTTCGCCCGTTTCTGCTATCACATTCCGTTCACCCGCATGGCGGAGAAGGCGCATCAGAAGCTGGTGAAGGGAATTTCTGAAGCGGAGCTGGAGCGGGTGATTGGCGAGTCGCTGATCTACAGCCGGCAGGCGGGCAACTGCTACTCGGCTTCGCTTTATGTCGGGCTGGCTTCACTGCTCGATAATGCGGCGGAGGATTTGACCGGCCGGCGGATCGGGCTGTACAGCTACGGTTCCGGCTGTGTCGGTGAGTTTTTCAGTGGTGTCGTGCAAGCGGGATATCGCGATGCGCTGTTCGCCGAAGGGCACCGGGACATGCTGGCCGGCCGCGCCGAACTGACCTGCCGGCAGTATGAGGATATTTACCATTACGGCATCCCGACCGACGGCGGCGAATACGCTTTCCCGCAGTACCGGACCGGCCCTTTCCGTTTTGCCGGGATGCAGGGACATAAACGTATTTACGGGCGGCGTTAACGGAGTGATGGAAACAAGGAGGAACGGTCATGAGTAAACTGAATATTGAGCTTTGTCCTGAGACCGGAATCTGTTCGATCCGCAAGGCGGACGGCACCAAGGTGGATCTGATGCCTGATGAAGTGGACGGCGTCCGCGGTGCGTCTGGAAATGCGGCGGCGCTGAAAAACGTCATCGGCGAAGCGGACGAAAAATTCGCCGCGTCTCTGACAGCTGAAGAGCTGGCGGAGCTGAGCGGCGCGCTGAAATAATTTATGGGGCAGGAGCTTCAGCCTGACCGCGAGGCCTTTATTAAACTGGCCAGAGCGGTGATGCCGTTCGGCAAATATGCCGGACGGCGGCTGGTCGACCTTCCTGAACCCTATGTTGTCTGGTTTAAGCAGAAGGGCTTTCCGAAAGGCGAACTGGGGGAAATGCTGGAGACGGTTTACACCATCAAAGCCAACGGACTGGAATATCTCTTCCGGCCCGGCATGACGAATCCTGAGCGGAAATAGATTCAGAAACAGTATCGTGCAGGCATAAGTGCTTGCCTCAGAAGTGCGGCCAAACTATCTTTCAGCACTTCGTCGGGCCCGTAGCTCAGTTGGTCAGAGCAGGAGACTCATAATCTCTTGGTCCTCGGTTCAAGTCCGAGCGGGCCCATTTTTTAAATCCCCGGCGCTTGGAAGAGCACGACGCTGTCGGGATGAAATTCGACCCGCAGGCCGCAGGTCTTTCCCAGCCATTGGAACGTCCGTCGGGAGAAAAAACTGACGTGCGTCACATCGTCCTTATAAAACCACGTCCCGAACGGCGGCGCTGAATCGCGAAGTTGCGTCATAATGCCGATCCAGCCGCCGGGCTTCACCAGCCGGATAAGCCGCTCGAACTCTTCGCGCGGATTCCGGAAATGCTCCATCGTTTCCGAGCAGGTCAGGAAGTCGTATTGCTTTTCCAGCACCGCCGGATCGTTCAAGTAGTACAGATCGTAGTTAGCGCAGGGGAATCCGGCCTCCTCGAACAGCACCGAAAGCGTCGGTTCGCGCCCGCAACCGAAATCCAGTCCGCACGCGCCGAGCGGCAGTTTTTCAGCCAGCGGTCTGAACAGACGGTCCAGGAAATCGCGGTAGCCGGAATCGGCCAGACTTTGACTATGAAACTCGTAGCGCGCCTTCTCCGCGTCCGGCGAAGGGTGAAACTTCGGCGGGACGAAAACCAGATCGCATTCCAAACATTGGAAAAACTCCCGCTTCTTGCCGCGGTAAAACAACTCCGTCGCTTCGCTGGCGCAAAGCGGACAGTTCAGGCTGGATTTCTGTTTCGTCATCAGGCCGGAGAGTCTAGCATCCCGGTGCATGAAAGAAACAGGATTTGAATTGGGCGGGTTGGTTGTTCCGATAGCGACTCCGTTTGCGGAGAGCGGGGCGGTTGATTTCGGGGCGTTTCTGGCGCATCTGGACTGGCTGGCGGAGTGCGGTGTACGCAATCTGCTGGTGAACGGTACGACCGGCGAGTTTTTCTCGCTGACACCGTCCGAGCAGTTGCGGGTGCTCGAGGTGGCGCGGGAAAACTGGGACGGAATGATTATTGCCCATACCGGCAGTCCGGCTCTTTCCTTATGCGTCGAAGCCGCGCATGCCGCCGAGGAGATCGGCGCGGATTTTCTGGCGTCGTTGCCGCCGTTTTATTTTGCCGACGCGCCCTCGGACGGTCTCGTCCGCTGGTTCAATGAGCTGGCGGAGTCCACGGAGCTTCCGCTGATCCTCTATAACTTCCCGAAGCATACCGGCAATCCGTTGACACCGGAAATCCTGAAGCAGATTCCACACTACGGAATGAAAGATTCGTCCGCCGACCTTTCGCTGGTTCCGGCGACGCCGCGTTACTTTGTCGGCGGCGACCTGAAAATCTCTGCCGCGTATTCTGCCGGAGCGAAAGGCTTCGTCAGCGCGTCGGCCAATATTGATCCGCTTCCATACCTCCGGATTGAAAAAGAGCAGACGCCGAAGAATCAGGCGGCGGTGGATGCGGTAAACGCGCGAACGAACGGTCCGTCCGCCATTGCCCGCATCAAGCAGGCGCTGGCAGAAATCATTCCCGGCTATCCGCCGCACGTCCGTCCGCCGCTGATGAAAGAACCGCCCACGAATAACTCGAATGGACACGAATGAAGAATTCTAATTTGTGAAAATCCGTGCAGATTCGTGGGAAAAATATGAAAAAGAAAATTTTATTCATACAACTTCCGTTGCTGGATAACGATACGACGGGGAAGCGCGAAAATTTTCCGTTCGCGGCGCTCTGGCTGTCGCACGCGCTGTCACAGCGTCCTGAAGGTGAATTCTGGGCTGTCGTTCCGGCTCCGGCGGAGTGGGACGAGCTGAATAATGCCTGTCTGATGGAAGAGGTTTTGAAGACGGGGGCTGATGCCGTGGCGTTTACGCTTTGCCTCTGGAATGTCGAGCGCATTCTGCGGATTGCCCGTCGGCTGAAAGAAGCCCGCCCGGAACTTTTTCTGATGGCGGGCGGCCCGGAGATTTCGGAAGACCATCCGTTTCTGCTGGAAGAGCCGGTTTTTAATGTGCTGGTGACCGGCGAGGGCGAGGCGGTTTTTCCGGAGATATTGAAAGGAATCCGCATCGGTAAACTACCGGCGTATGACAACGTTCTGATTTCACATTCCGGTGGCTGGCGGCGTGGAAGCAAACCGCCGCCGCAGATTGATCTGGCGTCGGTGCAGGTTCCGGTGGCGTCGCTGATGGAATGCATCCAGGCGCGCCCTGCGGTTTATATCGAAACCTCGCGCGGCTGTCCGCTGACCTGCACGTACTGCCGCTATCACCATTTGCAGAAAGGCGTTCGCGCACTTCCGGCGGAAGCGGCGGCTGAGCGTGTCCGGCAGTTACGTTCTGCCGGGGCGAGGGAAATCCGCTTTGTTGACCCGACGTTCAACGCCCGCGCCGATTTTATCCAATTGTTGGAACGGCTGGCGGAAATCAATATAGACCGGACGCTGGGATTTTTCGCCGAACTGCGCGCCGATACACTGATGCCGGAGCAGGCGGCGTTGATGGCGAAGGCTAATTTTATGGACGTGGAAGTCGGCGTGCAAAGCACCGATCCGAACGTTCTGCGCGCCATCCGCCGTCCGGCGAATATCGCGCTGGTCGAAAAGGGAATCCGTCTGCTGACCAGCGTGGGCGTTCATGTAACGCTCGATCTGATGTACGGCCTGCCGGAGCAGACGCTGGATGACGTACTCCGCAGTATCGAATGGGCGCGCAGTCTCGGCCCGAACATCAGCATCCAATGTATGCAGACGCTTTTACTGCCCGGCACCGATTTGCGTGAACAGGCGGAGCGGTACGGAATGCAGGCGATGTCGCATCCGCCGTACGGCGTGGTTTCCACTTCGACGATGTCCGGCGACGACATGCGCCGGATCGAAGCGCTGTTTCATGACAGCGACGATCTGCCTGCCGACCCGGTGACGGCGCGTTTTACCGGCTACCGGCTGGCCAGCCTTTTCAAGGAGACGGTAGGGCGGAACCGCCGCGCGGTGGTGTTTCGCGGAAGCGACTCGACGGAAATCTGCCGGAGGATTGAGCGGGCGATTTCCGAGGAGCCGGATGCGCTCTGGCAGTTTGTGCTTTGCCTGGAACGTGAGGTGCCGATTGAACTGCTGGAAGCGATGATTGAGACGATCGAACAACAGCCGCGGCATCTGCTCGACCGCTACGCCTCCGCCGCGCTGTTCGGTCAAATTGCATCGCGGCGGATTTTTGTCCGCCTGCAAAAAGGCCGGACGTATGACGCCGTTTGGCGCGGGCAGGTTGAAGAACTGCTTGGCCGCCATTTTATATAAATGCTGTTTGAAACAGCCGTCCGGACTGATACCTTCTCCGCCTCTTATGGCATTGCTTAGTTTACAGAATATTCACATCGCGTTCGGCGGGCCGAAACTGCTCGACGGCGCGACGCTTCAGATCGAGCCGGGCGAGCGAATCTGTCTGGTCGGGCGTAACGGTCAGGGGAAATCCACCCTGCTGAAAATTGTCGGTGGCGAGCTGGAAGCGGACGGCGGGGACATTATCCGCTCGCGGGATGTGCGGATTGCCCGGCTTCAGCAGACGGTTCCTCAGGATATTCAGGGAACGGTTTTTGATGTGGTGTCCAAGGATTGGAACCATGAGCACGCTTCCGATCATCCGGTCGAAAAAGCGATTTCTCTGCTCGGGCTGAATCCGGATCAGGAGTTTGCCGCGCTTTCCGGCGGGATGCGCCGTCGCGCTTTGCTGGCGAAAGCTCTGGTGAACGAGCCGGAACTGCTGATTCTCGATGAGCCGACCAATCATCTGGATATCGAATCCATCCAATGGCTGGAAAATTTTCTGTTGCGCTGGCGCGGCACACTGCTGTTTGTGACGCACGACCGCGTGTTTCTCAAAAAGCTGGCGACGCGGATTATCGAGCTGGATCGCGGGCGGCTGACCAGCTGGGCCTGCGATTACGAAACCTATTTGAAGCGCCGGCAGGCGTTGCTCGAAGCCGAGGAGACGCAGTGGGCCGAGTTCGACCGCAAGCTGGCGCAGGAGGAAGTCTGGATTCGTAAAGGGATCAAGGCCCGCCGCACACGGAACGAAGGCCGGGTGCGCGAGCTGGAGAAGATGCGTGTTGAACGGGCGCAACGACGTGAACGCACCGGCACGGTGAAGATGCAGTTGAACGAGGCCGAGCTGACGGGGCGTAAAGTGATCACGGCCAAAAGTATTTCCTGCGGCTACGGCGGCGCGGATATCATTAAGGATTTTTCCGTCGAGATTCTGCGCGGCGACCGGGTTGGAATTATCGGCCCGAACGGGTGCGGAAAGTCCACACTGCTGAATGCTCTGCTGGGACAGCTGGCGCCGCGGCAGGGCGAAGTGATTCACGGAACGCGGCTGGAGGTGGCCTATTTCGATCAGCACCGCATCGCGCTCGACGAGACGAAGAGTGTGAAGTGGAACCTGTGCGGCGATAACGACACGGTGCAGACCGGTACGGGCCGCCAGCATGTGATCGGCTATCTCCAGAATTTTCTGTTTTCTCCGGCGGATGCCCGCCAGCCGGTCGGCTCGCTCTCCGGCGGGGAGCGTAACCGGCTGATGCTGGCCAAGATTTTCGCCCAGCCGTCGAATGTGCTGGTGCTCGACGAGCCGACTAACGATCTGGATGTCGAGACGCTCGACCTGCTCGAAGAACTGCTGGCCGATTATCAGGGTACGGTTCTGCTGGTCAGTCACGACCGCGAATTTATCAATAACGTGGTGACCGAAACGCTGGTGTTTGAAGGAAGCGGCAGAATCGGCGAGTACGCCGGGGGTTATGACGATTGGGTGAGAGTCAAAAGTCAAAAGTCGAATGTCAAAGGTCAGGTTGTGGAAGACGTTCGATCTTTAGACCTTAAATCTTCGACTCCAAAAACCCGGAAGCTGACGAATAAGGAGCGCGATGACCTGAAGAATCTCCCGGCGCGGATTGAACAGCTTGAGGCGGAGCTGGAAGAACTGCACCGGAAGCTGAACGATCCGGATTTCTACCGCCGCCCCGCCGATGAAATTAAGGCGGTCACGGAGCGATCCGCCGCGGCGGCGGCGGAAATGGATTCCGCGTTTGCCCGCTGGGTTGAACTCGACGGACTTTCGTAGGAGCATTTTATGTGGATTTATCTCGGACTGATTTCGGCGGTTTTGCTGGGGCTGTATGACGTGTGCAAAAAGCACGCGCTGAGCGGCAACGCCGTGCTTCCGGTGCTGTTTCTCTCCACGGTGGCCGGATTTATTCCGGTGGCCTTTTTTATGGCGGGCTCCCGTCTGTCGCCGGAAACCATGCAGGCGATCCATTGTTATGTGCCGGACGCCACGCTGTCCCAGCATCTGCATATTCTGCTCAAGGCGGCGATTGTGTCTACGGCGTGGGTGCTGGCTTATTTCGCGATGAAGCATTTACCGATTTCGATTTTTTCGCCGATCCGTGCATCCGACCCGATGTGGACTCTGATCGGGGCGGTTCTGCTGTTTCACGAACGCCCGCTTCCGATGCAGTGGGCCGGTATTACGGTGATCTTTGCCTGTTACTACGCGTTTTCAGTGATCGGCCAGAAAGAGGGGGTGGTTTTCCACCGCAGTAAGTGGATTCTGTTTATCTTCGTGGCAACCCTGATCGGCAGTGTCAGCGGGCTGTACGACAAGTACCTGATCCAGAAGCTCGGTTACACGCCGATGCTGGTTCAGTCGTGGTTTTCCTTCTATAACGTGATCCTGCTTGGATCGCTGACGGCCTGTCTCTGGTGGCCGAAGCGGCGGGAGTACACGCCGTTCCAGTGGCGCTGGAGCATTCCGTCCATCGGACTTCTTCTGCTGGCCGCTGACTTCGTTTATTTCAATGCCGTCCAGAACCCCGAAGCGCTGATTGTAATTCTCTCCCTGCTTCGCCGGAGCTGTGTGGTGGTTTCGTTCCTGATCGGGGCGGCGGTTTTCGGCGATGTCAACCGGGGCCGCAAGGCCTGGGCGCTGGCCGGACTGCTGGTTGGGGTCATTTTGATCGTGCTGGCGTAAAAGTTTTCAGAGTTTGGAAAAAAAGATTCGGAAAACTTTTTGCGGCAGGGCAATATCCGTTTCATTATGAAACGAGCCACTTGGGTTTCCATCGCTGTGATCGCGGTCGGGCTGGCAATTCTGCTGAGCGCGACCAATCTTTTTCTGGGCAGTCTGAATCAGGATGAAGGCTGGTATCTTTATGCCGCCCGGCAGATTACTGAGGGGAAACTGCTTTACCGCGACTTTATGTTCACGCAGGGACCGGCGCTTCCGTACATCTACGGCGTGCTGTTTCCAATCGTCGAAAAATACGGGGTTGCCGGCGGACGGCTGATCACCGCGCTGTTCGGGCTGGCTTCCGCCGGATGTGCCGCATGGCTGGCCGCGCGGGCGATTCCCAAGCATTGGAAAGCCGCCGCGCTGTGCGCCTTCATCCTGACCGGCGTGAATGTCTATCAAAGCTATTTCACCGTCATTGTTAAAACGTACGCGCTGTGCGCCTTTTTCCTGACTGCCGGATTTGTTGCGCTGAGCTATACGAATAACACCCGGCGCGGCGCGTTGGCCGCTTTCTGGGGAGGCTTCCTTCTGGCGCTGGCGGCCTGCACGCGGCTTTCCGCCGGAATCGCTCTGCCGGTCGCCGGTCTCTGGCTTCTTTGGAACCGGAAAAAGGTTTTTTCGCTGGCATGGGTGGCGTTCGGGCTCGGCGGAGGTTTTATCCTGCTGGTAGGCCTCGGAGTGTTTTTCCTGCTGGCTCCCGAAAACACGGAATTCGCGCTGTTCGGCTATCACGCGGGCCGGGCGCCCGGCAGTCTGACACAGCTGATCGCTCTGAAGGCCGGGTTTATTTCCCGGTTCGTGCAGGCGTATTTCGTCTTCTTCACCGGACTTCTGCTGACGTTTGCTTTAAAACGGTTGCACTGGCCGGTTCGCGAACGCGGCTTTGAGGAGATGACTCTGGACAGCCGCCCGAAGCTGATCGAAATGCTGCGCGAGGCCAACGCCGAACGCTCTCCGTTCGCCCGCAGTTTCCTCTCTCTGCTTTGGCTTTCCGGCGCGCTAATCACGCTGGTGCATGTGCTGGCTCCGTTCCCGTACGACGACTATCAGGTGATCGTTTATCCTCTGCTCGCCGCCGCGCTGGCCGTGACACTGGCTCCGCACTGCGCCGAAAAACAGCAGTTGCGGGCGGTTTTTGCGCTGTTGCTGATCTGCACGGCGGCTTCGTTTTCTTCTCCGATTAATCAGGACTGGCTGATCCGCGGACGTGACCGTATCTGGTGGAAGTTTAAGGAAACGCCGGATGTGGCCGCCCTGCGGCAGACAGGGGATCAGTTGCGCAACCTGCTTGGAGAAAACGGACTTCTGCTCACGCAGGACACTTATTTAGCGATCGAGTCCGGCGCCGGCGTTCCGCACGGCATGGAAATGGGCCCGTTCTGTTATTACCCCGACATGCCCAGCGAGCAGGCCGAAAAGCTGAACCTTCTCAACCGGCAGATGATGGTGGAGATTCTGACTAAAGCCCGTCCGGCTGTTGCGGCGTTCAGCGGATACGGACTGACGATCCGCTCGCCGGAAGTCGCAGAACTTTCTGCCGACGACCAGAAGCTGTTGCGAGCCGCGCTGGAATCCGGCTATAAGAAAACCGGCGAAGTTCCGAACTTTGGACAGGCTTACACGGTTCTGGAGGTTTTTGAGCGGAAATGAAACTTTCCATCGTCATACCGGCCCATAACGAAGAGCACCGGTTGCCCCCGATGCTCGAGGCCTATGGCAGATATTTTTCCGAAAAATACGGAACAGAAGCCGAGCTGATCGTCGTTTCAAACTTTTGCAGTGACCGGACCGCCGATGTCGCCCGGTCTATCGGATTGCGCTATCCGCAGGTGAAAGTGATTGAGGAAGCCAGACGGATCGGAAAGGGAGGGGCGGTTCTGCTCGGTGCCCGGCAGGCGGAAGGTGATCTGGTTGGATTTGTTGACGCCGACGGAGCGACGCCGCCGGAAGCCTTCGATGATCTGGTGCATAAAATCAGTCTGGACGGTTGCATCATCGCCTCCCGCTGGATGGCCGGATCGGATGTCAGTCCGAAACAGCCTGTTTCGCGTCTTGTGGCCTCGCGCTGTTTCAATGTGATTGTCCGGATTCTTTTCGGACTCAGACTTACAGACACCCAGTGCGGAGCTAAACTGTTCCGGCGCGAGGTGATTCAGCCGGTTCTGCGCAATCTTGGGGTGACCAACTGGGCTTTTGATGTAGATATGCTTTTTCAGGCTAAGCGGCTGGGCGCATCCATCCGGGAGATTCCGACGGTCTGGCATGATGTGGCCGGATCAAAGATACAGATCGGGCGGTCATCGGCTCATATGATTGTGGCGCTGGTGCGGCTGAGGATGTTCTATTCGCCGTTCCGGTTTATGATTCCGGTTCTCGGACGGCTGGCCGAGAAGGTGATGGGCTATAAGGGATAAAAAAAGCGGCCCACCGAGGTGAGCCGCTTTCCGCTTTCGCAAATCAGTCTGGATTACCAGCGTGATTCACGGCGTTCGCCACGATCGCCGCCGCCGAAGCCGCGTCCACCGCCGCCACCACCGCTGCTGCGGCGTTCGCCGGCCGGTTTGGGCTGGGATTCGTTCACGCGGATTGCGCGACCCATGAAGTCAGCACCGTTCAGCGCTGCGATTGCCGCAGTGCCTTCGCTCTGCTCGGGCATTTCGACGAAGCCGAAGCCTTTGGAGCGTCCCGACATACGGTCGAGAATGACACGTGCCGATGTGACCTTGCCGTGCTGCTCAAAGAGTTCCTGCAGGTCAGGGTCTGTTGCCGAATAAGGCAGATTTCCTACGTAGATGTCCATCCGTTCTTTCCTCTCATGTGTCATACTCAACTCTATTTTCAACCAATTCGTAACCCATGACACAGGGTTTCTGAACCGATGCAACGTCCCTTTGGACGAACGCAACCGGGAAGATGCCATAAGCCGTTAAAAAAGGAAACTGTTATTTTTCAGTGCTTTCGGGGGCAAAAAATCCATTTTTGACTGCCCTGCGAGGCGGGTTCCGGCTATCGTTGCGCCGCTTGTGACGGAATTTATGAATCCACTGTTATCCAGATTGAAAGCATTTGTCGCCGACGACCTGTTTAAACACACGGCGATTTTGTTTTCCGGCCTGATGGTTGTGAATGTCTGCAATTTGATTTATCAGATGGCGGTCAGCCGGGCTTTGCCGGAGACGGAGTACGCTTTGCTGGCCGCCTTTCTCGGCGTTCTGGCCATCATCAGTTATCCGCTCTCCACCCTGACCACCGGGTTGAGCCGCTACAGCAGTCTGCTCCGGCAGTCTGGCCGGACGGGGGATGTCGGACGGCTTTTGGTTAAATGGCTTATATTGACCGGAGGGCCTGCGTTTCTGCTGGCCGCCGGCATTATTGTTTTCAATCGGCCCGTGGCCGGGTTTCTGCATTTGGACCGGAGCGCTCCGGTGCTTATTGCCGGCGCGGTGCTTCCGGCGCTGTTCTGGCTTCCGGTACTGACTGGCACCGCGCAGGGGCTTCAGCTTTTCGGCTGGTGTTCGGCCTCTTCGATTCTTGGTTCATTGATCCGACTGGGGCTGGGTGCCGGGTTTGTCTGGTTCTGGGTTCCGGCCTGCGGCTGGGCGATGCTGGGGCATGGCGCCGGAATTTACATGTCGGCGCTGATTTTACTTCCGGGGATTTTTTTACTGTTGCGCAAACAGGCGGCGGGCGGAGAGCCTCTGCCGAGTCTGCGCTTTTATCTGGCGCAGAGCTTTCTGATTCAAAGCGCTTTTGCCGTGCTGATGAACGCGGATGTGGTTCTGGTGAAGCATTATCTGCCGGGCAACACCGAATTCGCCTATGCCGCGATGCTGGGACGTATCGCCGCGTTTCTTCCGGTCGCTGTGACGGTGGCGATGTTTCCGAAGGTAGCCTCGGATGGCGTTTTCACCGACGGGCACCGCCGGATTTTTCTACGATCCTTCGGGCTGACGGCGTTATGCGCCGCCGGGGCGGCGGCGGGCTGTATGCTTTTTCCGGGGCTTCTGCTCCGCATCCTGTTCGGCATACGTCAGGCTCCGGACTCTCTGATTTATCTGACCCGGCTGATGGCTCTGGCCATGTCTGCTTCCGCCTTGCTGAATGTCGTCGTCCAGTTCCTGCTGGCTCAGCACCGGTTTAAAGAGATGGTTTCGGTGGGGCTGGCCTGCGGTCTTTATTTGCTGTCCGCGCATTTATTGCACGGCACCGCCGGACAGATTGCCGTGGCTTCCGGCGTGTTTAATCTGGTTGCGCTGACTGCCGGATTCCTTGCCGTGCTTCGGCTGAAGCCGGTCACTCAACCGTAAAAACCTTCCGGTAGAAAACCTGCCGCGCATTCGGAGGCCATTCTTTTGACGGGCGAATGCCCCATGCAACCGACTGCATGCCGACGTGTTCATTGGGCCGGCAGTAAATATACGGTTCTTCCGGCGGACCTTTTACCCACGTACTGAGTGTTCCCCATGAGGAATCATCGAAGTTCTCTGTCTGCCAGCCATCCGCCGGACTGAAAGAAAATTTCCATGAGCTGTCCGTGCCGATAATCCTGTTTCCGTATTTCAGCGCCACCTGTAGCCAGTCAGGATAGTTCTGTCGTCCGGCCTGAACCGCCAGAACGTGTTTGCCGGGCGACAGATTGATCGTTTTGAACTGCATGGCCTGCGGGTCACCAAACCGTCCGATTGCAATGCCGTCGAGAAAAACCATGGCAGACATATTGGCATAAACGCCGAGAAGTGCCTGATCAGGCGGAATCGGTTTGCTGTTGCTGTAGTTTTCCAGACGCTGGAGGAGTTCGGGCGCAAACGAAGTGTCCTTGAACTCCTCCAGATACATTTTGATCTTATCCTGCGCCGCCGTCATATCTCCCAGCCGTTCGCAGTCGTTGATTTCCGTCATCAGTGTCAGTTTTCTGAGCGGGTCGGGTTCTGGGTGCAGGGGCTGTTTACCGATATCGGAATCCGCCGCCTGCGGATGCTCCAGGTAATAGAAAGAGACGCTTTCAAAAGCGGCGCGGCTGGCGTGATCCGGTCCGCGCTCGAAAATCATCCGGAAGGAGTTGGTGAAAGCAACCGGATCGGACTGATGAATCCGGTACTGCACAATGCGGAAGGGAGCTTTGAAAACAACGCCATTCAACGGGGAGGCCAGCGCGTTGCCGTAATACCAGCCGCCGTTGAAATAATCCTCCAGTCCGGTTCCCTTCCAGCCAGGCGTTGTTTCGCCATCCACCGTGATCAGTTCATCGCCTTCCAGCACCCACCAGCTCTGATCCAGACTGCGCACACCGAGAATACATCCGACGTATTTTCCGGAACCGGCTGTTTGCAGAATCGTGTGCGGCTGACCGGCGGCCTGTGCTGTGCTTTTTTTCCAGCCGCTGTGCAGGTATCCGTGTGTTGGTTGAGGCTTTCCGGTAACAGCCGCGATGGTGACGGAAACTGGACTTTTAATTTCAACAACGGCCGACGCCTTGAACGGCATAGGGAAGCGCAGACTGAGCGTTTCATTGGTCATACCGAAATAAAGGCTTTGATAACGCGTGCGGTTCCAAAAACTTCCGCACAGCGTGCCCAGCGGCACTTCGACGCTGGGCGCGCTGAGGCCGTCCCAGTAGATGCGGACGATTGTTTCCTGCAGTGCCTTTTCAATGGCGGCGGGCGATGAAAAGCCGGACCAATCGGGCGTGAATTGAAGCTCCCGAATAAGGCCGGGCCCCTGCAGTTCAAGGCGGTTTTGTTTCCCCTGTACCGGCTGTTCCTGTGTCCGGCTGTTCCAGCGGTTTTTCACCTCGGTAATCGCGGCTTCCGTCTCCGGATTCAGCGGCAGTTTGAAGCTTTCCACCGTCTGTCCGGCAGGTAGTGTGTTGTAAGCGATCTGATAATAGAGCTTTTCATCTTTGACGGGAGCCTGCTCCATGATGATTAGCCGTTTTTTGAAGGGAACCGGTAGCCAGGAATACCAGCAGTAAGGCTCATAGCCAGCCAGCGGCGGAGTGAATGGAGCCTTTTTACCACACCAGTCATCCAGCGTGGTTTCGATGGAAGGAGTTTTTTCGCCGTCGAAATAAAGCCGGATTTTTTTTGAGCCGTCCTTGGAGCCGGTAAACCAGAACCGGGAGATATAGCCAGGGCCTTTCAAGTCTGCGAGCACCACCCAGCCGACCGGATTCTGTTTCAGGAAATTTCCATAATCATTGTTGCCGCCGGTGCGGTCATATGAAGTGACAATCTTTGCGCCGGGCGCATCAAGGGAGGACATCTGCGCCGGATCGGCGAGCCGGGTGATGAGCGTTTCGTACGGAACCGTCTCGTGAGGTGCCTTAAAACACCCAGTCAGTAAGAATAAACAAAACGCAGTGCAAATCGGGGCAGGGCGTAAGTACATGAAACCATTCCTTTTTTAATGCGTACCAGTTGGTTCTCTGATTTACTCCCTCCTGCCGAATTAATCCAGAAACACTTCATTGGAAAACGCATGAAAAAGCATCCGCAGATTGCCGCCGCGCTGTTCTTTCTGACTCTGTCGCTGATTATTTTCCGCTGTTGCATGACCGGGGGCATTCTTTTCACTACCGATGATAATATCGGCCATCTTGCCGCCCGTTCCTCCGGATTTCCTTCCGCATTTTTTGGCGGCTGGTACGACAGCGCACTTGCCGGATACCCTGAATTTCCGAATTTCAGCTGGACCAACCTGAACCTTTGGCTTCAGCCGCTCGTCATATTCACGAACTGGATACACGCAATAGATCTGATTCTCAGTTCACTCTTGTTGATTGGATTTCTGCGTTTGCGCCGCTGCGGGCTGTCTTCCTGTCTGCTGGGTGCGCTGACCGCCTTCTGGGTTGGAAGCAACTTCACACTCACCTATGCCGGACATCTCGGGAAATTCGGCGTTCTTCTGTTTGCTTCTGCCGCACTCTATTGCATTGAAAAAACTGCACAGACCCGCCGGATTCCGTGGGCTGTGCTGGCCGGCGGCGCGCTTGGCGCAATGTTTACGGAGCAACAGGATGTTGCGCTTTTCATGTCTCTACTGCTGGGCCCTTATCTGCTTCTTGCTCTTTGGCGCGATGCCGGAAAAGAGTTCTGGAAATCTTTGCTCAAGCTCGCCGCGCTCGTTTTCGTTGTCGCCCTGCTGGTGGCCTCACACTCACTGCTCAGCGGTTACCGCAGTGCGATACAGGGTGTCGTTTCGCAGTCGGCGGAAAATCCTCAGGCCAAATGGGAATTTGCCACCCAGTGGAGTTGGCCGCCGGAAGAAAGCATTGATTTCGTTGCGCCCGGCTATACCGGCTGGCGCAGTGGTGAGCCGGACGGCCCGTACTGGGGCCGGATGGGGCGAAGTGCCGGATGGGAAGAGACCCGTCAGGGGTTCATGAACTTTAAGCTCGAAAACACCTATCTGGGAATTTTTCCGCTGATGCTCGCATTATTTGCCATTGCCTGCGGCGTCAGTCGCCGTGAAGATCGCGCTGACACCGTTTTCTGGAGCTGTGCCGCCTTGTCGACGCTTTTGCTGGCTTTCGGGAAATATTTTCCGGTCTATGGTGCGCTCTACCATTTGCCGATCATTAACAACATCCGCAACCCGAACAAATTCCTGCAGGTTTTCCAGATCGCGACGGCCGTCCTCACTGCATTTGGCGCTGAAAAACTGTTTAATAGCGGAGAGTCGGGTAGTAAGAAGAAGTTTCTGTGGATGGCTACAGGTGCGGCAGGTGTTTTTTTGCTGTGCGCGCTGAATTCATCCTTCGGCCGGAGTGAAACGGCGTCCGCGTTCATGTCGCAAGGCTGGCCGGCTCAAATGGCGCAGGTGATTGCCGACAACCAAGCCAAGGCTCTGTGGCATGCGGCAATTATAGCAGGAGCCGCCGCCGTTTTGTGTTTAATGTTCCGCAAATACCGTAAACCTGCGCTTGTTGCCGTAGTTCTGTTGGTTGCTGGCGACGCCGCGTTGCTGTCGCGTCATTATGTTCAGCCTCTGCCTGGAAGTTTGATTGCGGAAAACGAGGTCGCCCGCACCTTAAAACAACAGCTTGGCGTTCAGCGTGTCGCACTGGTTACACAGGACAGTTTTTATAACAACTGGCTGACTTATCTGTTCCCATATCACGACATTCGCGCTTTCAACATCACCCAGATGCCGCGTATGCCGGAGGAATACAGCCGTTTTCTCGGCACGGTTGGCCGGAACCCATTGCGCATGTGGCGGTTGGCGGGGGTCAGTCATTTGATGGGTCCGGCGCAGATCATCAAACAGCTCCCTGCCGGTGAGTATGAAACGGTTTTTTCATACAACGTCAGCGGAACGGCAGACGGGGATATTCTTGTTTCGCCCGCGACAGCCGGACAGCACGTCATTTTGCGCGACCGCCAGCCCGCACCGCGCTTTGCGCTGATTGCCGGGTGGAAAACCGCCGGCGATGAACAGGCTTTATCCGAATTAGCCGATCCGAAAATTCCGCCGTTTAAAAACGTTCTGCTCGCGGCGGATGCCGCCGCGCCGTCGTCATCAGGGCAGGGCATCATCGGGTCAGTTGAGGTGCTCGCTTACAAAACCGGACATGTCCGGTTGCGTACGCAGTCGGAACAGGCCGCGCTGTTGCGCATTGCCGATAAGTTTGATCCCGGCTGGAGGGCGTTCGTAGATGGAAAGTCGGCGCCAGTGTTGCGTGCAGACTATCTGTTTCAAGCTGTTTTCATCCCTGCCGGAGCTCATGAGATCGAGCTGAAATTCACTGCACCGACCGGAACCCTTTGGCTTCAGTTCGCCGGAATGGCGGTTTGTGCCATTTGCGCGATCCGACTGGTGATTCAGAAGAGGAGCATCGCATGACCCCGAATCTTTCCATTGTTATCCCAACCATGGGTCGTCCGATTCTGGTGCGGACACTGGAGTCTGTTCTTGCAACGAAAGGCGTGGATCATCTGGAGGTTAGTGTTGTCGGTGAAATTCCTGACTACGATGTTTTGCAGAAGGTTGCGTCGATAACGGCGGCGCATCCGAATGTACGTCACATTTCTATTTCCTGGCCGACTGGCGATTCCAGCCGGAAGAAAAATCACGGTGCCGAAGAAAGCCGGGCGGACATCGTCGCTTTTCTTGACGACGATGTGGTTATCGCTCCGGACTGGCCGGAGCATATTCTCAAGGCGTTCGACGACCCTGCGGTTGGCCTTGTTAGCGGCCCAAGTCTTGTGCCGGAAGATATCAACCTGTCGGCGCGTCTGGCCGGGTTGGCACTGACCTCGCGCGCCGCCGGTTATGCCGCTGACCGTTATCGCGTCGGGCAGGTGACGGTTCGGGAAATCACCTGGAGCCGGATCATCGGCTGTAACGCCGCCTACCGCAAAACCGTTTTTCAGCAGATGGGCGGCTTTCCGCCTGAATTTTATCCGGGCGAAGAGATGATCGCCGCATGGCGAACCCAGCAACTGGGGCATAAGCTGTTCTTTATTCCGGCGGCGTGGGTTTATCATTATCCTCGACAGTCAGTGAAACGCTTCTGCCGACAAATGTGGGGCTATGGCGCCACGCGCATCCGTCTGAAACGGGCCGGAACTGCATTTGAATGGACCACGCTGATTCCGGCGGCGTGGGTGTTTTCTCTGGTTGCGCTGGGACTGCTTGCGCCGTTCTGCGGCTTTTGCGTTTTTCTGCTTAAGCTTGATCTAGCGTTCTATGCGCTGATGGCTTTAGCGGTAGCGCTGGAGACATCGGCGCAGACCCGCCGTCCGCTCGACCTGCTGGTTTTTTTTATGATCCCCGTCATGCACCTGAGCTACGGCCTTGCTGAATGGTTCGAATTTTTCCGCCCAAACCGCGACCTCAGCGAAAACAAGTAGGCGTTGGGTCGCTCAGAAACTTTTCCATCGCCGCAAGGCCGTCGGGCGTTCCCATATCGAGCAGAGGCGGCGCGACGCGAAAGACGCGCAGGCAGTCTGCGGCGGCTAGTGCGGGGAAGATATCTGTTTCAATCGAGATATTTTTGTCAGGCTCAATTGTTTCGAGCGCCTGTCGGCTGACGCAGTAAACGCCGGTATTAATCCAACCCTGTTCGCGCTCGTCTTTTTCAAGGAAGGCGGTGACGCGGTTATCGCCGTCAAACTCGACGGTTCCGTAACGACCGGTCTTTTCAATTTGTGCGATACCAAGCGTTATCCATGAAGAGGAATCGCGGTGCGCTTTTTCCAAGGTTTGGAAATCAAGGCCGGGAGCGAGGCTGTCGCCGTTTAGAACGAAGAACGGGTCGCTTTGAATCCACGGCTCGGCGAATTTAATCGCGCCACCGGTTCCGCGCGGTTCCGGCTCAACAGAAAGGGTGATTTTTATATCTTTCGGCGCGTCGGTTTTCAGCCAGTCGCGCAGGACATCGGCCATATAACCGGCGGCGAGATGGACACGTTTGATTCCGCCGCGCCGCAACCATTCCAGTTGCCACAGCAGGAAGGGTTTGTCAGCCAAGGGCACCAGACACTTCGGACGGTCGCCGTAGAGCGCCTGAATGCGTGTGCCCTTTCCGCCGAGCAGAATAATGGCCTGTATTTTCATTTGCTTGAGTTTGCCAGACACCGGTTAGCTTGTCACGGTTCGAAGGCTTGAATGATTTCACTTTACTTGACCTTATTTATTGCCGCGCTATAGTCGTTTCCTTCTCTTTTCGGCACGAATGCTGGTTGGGGAATTTACGGATTAAGATAGAGCAGGATGTCGCTATGACAGAAAAAAAGCTTAACCGCGTTCGGCACCGCCGAATCATTTCTCCTCGCATGATTTGTTACACGGGATTCCGTTGCAATCTGCGCTGTCGTTTTTGCTATTACCTTGAATCGCTGGAATCCGATAAGGTGCGCGACCGAACCTCTACTCAGATTCGACGTCAATTGTGGGTTGGCCGTCGCCTTTTCCGTAAGACGGAGGTTGAGTTTACGGGCGGTGAGCCAACGGTAATGTCGGGCTTTGTTGACCTGATTGCTTACGCCCGGACGTTGGGGTATCAGGAAATCGGACTGATTACGAATGGCCTACGGATGGCTGATATGGACTACTGTCGACAGTTGAAGGAGGCCGGACTCAACGACATCCTTTTTTCATTCCATTCATATGATCCTAAAATTCACGATTGGCTGACTCAGGCGAAAAAGAGCCATGAAAAACTAGAGCAGGCGGTTCGGAACGTAAAAGCCCTCCGGATGGATTTTCGGTTTAACTCCGTGGTGACACCCGCTAACTCGCTGGTTCTGAAGCCGCACCTCGAGTTCTTGGCGAAGTTCGAACCTTGCAGTGTTAATCTGATTATCTTCAATCCGTCAGAAGAGACAGCGAATTATGAATCGCATAATCCGATCCGGTTTTCTACGTATGATGATATAGGAGAAAGACTGGCGGAAGCCATTGAGGCATTCAGGGGGCGCATTCCGATCCTTAATGTTCGCTTTATCCCATTTTGTTTTTTGAAGGGGCACGAAGCGCATATCCGGAATTACTGGCAGGCCATCTATGAAGCAAAGGAATGGGATCCTTTCTTGCACATGGGATATCGCAAGGGCTTTATGAAAGTTGCGTTGGCGACTCTGGCAGGACTCTTCTTTTGGCCGTTCACACTGAGCCGTTATGGAAAGAAAAGTTTCTATACGCAGCTTTGCGAGTGGATGCAGTCATTTCGAATACATCTGCTGTTTCGTCAGCCTCCGGCCTGTCGTCGTTGTGCACTTCGATTGATCTGTGGAGGATTTCAGCGCGAATTTTTTAAAAAATACGGCACACCCAAAGTATACCCTTATACTGATATGCCCTTGGTTCGCAATCCGGTTTTATTCGCTTCGCCTCGTTACACGGCAAAGTTTCCGGGCTTGGCGGCGGAGAAGGCTTCACGCAGCGATTCGGTGGACGTGTGACTATCTTTTGGGAAAAGTCAATTATCGGTTTTTTAGCGAAAGAAATGTAGGGCATGCAGAGAAAACCAAAGGTTGGAATTCTTTTTCGGTACGGGGTTGTTGACCACATCGAGCTTTATCCGATTATCCCAGACTGTCTGCAGGAGCTAGGGAAAAAAGCCGATGTTTACTACATCGGTCCGAATCGTCAGAAGATTTCATCTCAGCATCGATATCCCGGAGTGAAATACGTCTGGGTTCCCTTTACAGTCAGTCGTAGTAGCTTTAGGGAAAAGGTGCTCAAGGCGTTGTTGTGGTATTTATGGCTTCCGTGGCTTTCGCTCTATTGCCGGCTTCAGCGCTTCGACGTTATCTGGATTGATGAGAGCAGTTTGCCAGCTCAGGCTTGGATAGTTCAGTTGCTTTCCGGATGCCCCGTTGCTCAGACCGTCACCGATTTCTTTGTCGATATCTACAAAGAGCAGTCTCGTTTGTTAAAATTATTTTCCAGATTACTTGATCATCTCGATCGAATTTCGTGGAAGCGATCAGCTGGAATCTTTACCCGGACGGACGAACTGCGTAATTATTTGGTTGATTCTGGGATCAATTGCGATGTACGCACGGTTCGCGACGCGGTTTTGCCGGATCTTTTTGTGCCGATCGATTCCTTTGCTTTGCGCAGGAAGTTGGGTTTTTCTGAGGACGACGTGGTGATCTGCCACCATGGGATTCTTCATCCGAATAAAGGGATCCCTTGGTTTATTGGACAGCTCGGAGATTTTATCCCAATGCATTCTGAGCTAAAGATTCTGATTGTCGGAGACGGCCCCGATGCAGAGGCCGTGCGCGATGTGGTGCGGAAGCATGGCATGGAACGGCAGGTTGTAATGACAGGTTGGCTGGCCAATCATGTTGAGGTTAATAAGTATTTATGTGCGGCGGATATCGGGCTGGTGATGCGTCTCGCCGCGTTTCACGATCATTTTCATGTTACTGGGGCCTGTATTCATTGCATGATGGCTCAGCTACCGATTCTTGCTGCGAATCTTCGCGGTGTTATGGAGGTTGTTCGCGAAGGGGAAGAGGGTTTCATTTTTGATCCTGACGATCCAGCTACCCTCCGTTTGCAACTAGAAAAAATGCTTGAGAGCAGAGAACGGCGGCTAGCGATGGGTGAGCGAGGGCGACAGAAGGCGTTGCTGATGTTCAATCCCAGACAAATTGCTTCTGAGACAGCTGATCTTCTCTTGAGTTGGGCCGAATTGCGTCGAAATCCTATTCCTCACTCTTGAAGATGATGCGACTGCCTTCGGCGCTGAAGCTGAAGCTGACCTCACGCAGTTGTTTTAACACGTTGCGTACAGCGGCCTGTCTTCCCGGCTCAGCGTAAAGGCAGATGAATCCACGTCCGCCGGCGCCAAGCAGTTTGCCGCCGCACGCGCCGGCGGCCCGGGCGGTTTCGTAGGCCTGGTCAATCTGCGGGTTGCTGACGCCGTCAGCGAGCGACCGCTTCAGTTGCCACGATTCGTGGAGCAGGTTGCCGAAGTCCGTCAGCGGGGCATCGTCGGCGAGAATATGTTCGGCGTGGTCGACCATTTGCATCATTGTAAGCAGTGCTTTTTCGTTTTCTCCGGCGCGCTTTTTCTGATTCTGCAGGATTTTTTCGGCGGAGCTTTCGGTGCCCATGTAGAAAAGAAGCAGGTTGTTTTCCAGTTCGTGAAGGCGGTCGGCGGTGATGCCGATACTCAGCACTTGAACCGGCTGGCCTTTACGGAAGTTGATGCGGCGGAACCCGCCGTAGGCCGCTTCATACTGATCCTGCCAGCCGCCCGCATCTCCAACACGTTCGCGCTCAATCAGAATGGCCTGCCGCGCCAGCTCTTCGGGGGTGGTGCGCTGTCCGCGGAATGCGTAAAGCGCGTTGAGCAAGCCGACGGTGAAGGCGGATGACGAGCCGAGTCCTGTTTGTCCGGGAAGGTCGGCGACGTGCGAAATTTCAACGCCTTCCTGCTGATTGAGAAGCAGAAGTGTTTCGCGGATGAGCGGATGCTGGAATTCCTCGGGTTTAAGAACGGATTCGGTACGCGAATAACTGGCGCGGAAACGGTGTTTGAAGAAAGTGGTCAGGTGGTGGACAGAGATGTAACAATACTTATTGATGGTGCTGCCGAGCACTGCGCCGCCGTGTTGCTGAAAAAAGCCAGGGAAGTCGGTGCCGCCGCCGAAAAAACTGATTCTGAAGGGTGTGCGTGCGATAATCATAGGAAATAACCTTTTAAATTTTTACCACAGAATACACGGAAGGTGGATGGGGGTTGTAAATCTGAATCTTTCTGTGTCTTCGGTGTATTCTGTGGTTAACGTTTCTCCAATTGAATTTTCCCGCTCTGAACTTCTTGTATGAATCTCCGGACTGTTTCGGCAGTTTCGGGGAGTGTAATGATCCGCACGGCTTTGTCTACATTGAGTTCGGCACGGACTTTCGGACGGCTCAGCGATTCTTCCGGCAGTTGGCGGCCCGCCCAGGCGGCGGCCTGCCGGACGGAAACTGTGCCGTGCGCGGAAAGATTGAAAAGCGTTTCATTTCCGGCGGCTCCTTCGTAAAGGGTGAAAACGGCCTTAGCCAGATCGCGGGTGTCCATGTATTGAAATTCTGAATCCGGGTGGACAAAAAGCGGGTCGCCGGTCAGCAGGTCGAACAGGGCGTTCTTTTTGAGTCCGGGGCCGACAAAACCGCCCATACGGACGATCAGATGTTTCGGCGCATAATGCTGTACCAGCTGTTCGGCCAGCCATTTGTGGAAACCGTAGCGCGTCATCTTTGAAGGCTGTAACGGGGTTTCCTCGCCATTTTTTTGCGGATGACCCTCGTCTGGATAAACGGCGCCGCTGGAAAGGTGAATGTAGGATTTGAACCGGAAATCATGGAGTATCTGCATAACCGAGGCAACGGAAAGTTTGTAGCCTTTGACCGGATCCTGATCGTCAATGAATTTGCGCGAGTTGCCAGCGGCGTTAATGAGCAGGTCGGCTTCCGATCCTTGGAAATCTTTGTAGTTGTCGATGTCGACAGCGGAAACGGTGTAGCCGCGCGCGGCGGCTTCGGCGGTCACCGCTGACCCGATAAACCCTTTTGCGCCGATGACCAGACAGGTTTTCATTAAAGGCGAACAGTTCCTTCTCCGCGGGCTTTGAGAAACCACTGCGCCGTGCGGCAGAGACCTTCTTCCAGTGTGGTGTTGCAGGAAAGTCCAAGGGCGTTCAGGCGGGTCACATCGAAAATTTTATCCATTTGCCCGTCAGGCTTCGTGGTATCCCAGACGATTTCACCGGCGAAGCCGGTTGCTTTTTTGACGGTTTCGGCCAGTTCGCGGATGGAGATGCGTCGTCCGGCGGAGATATTGACAGGCTCGCTGGAATCATAGTTTTTGATGAACCACGGCACGGCGGCGGCGACATCGCCTGCATAAACAAAGTCGCGGGTTGGACGTCCGGTTCCGAAGGCGGTGATGGTTTTGTCGCCACGCTCCTGCGCTTCAATGTATTTACGGATCAGCGCCGGAATGACGTGCGACTCTTCGAGGTTGAAATTGTCCCATTCGCCGTAAACATTGCCGGGAATCAGCACGATGGAGTTGAAGTTGTGCTGAACGCGGTAGGCCCACGACTGAGTGATCAGCATTTTCTTGGCGACGGAGTATCCGGCGCTTTCAATCTGCGGATAGCCGTTCCACATTTGATCTTCGCCGATGGGTGATGCGGCGTTGGACGGGTAGGAGCATCCGCCCATGAAGGTGACGAATTTTTTAACACCCGCTTTCCACGACTCGTGAAGCGTGTGGGTGTTCATCGTCAGGTTTTCGTAGAAAAAGTCGGCCGGACGCTTTTTGTTTGTGATGATGCCTCCAGATTTTGCCGCCATGTGGATGACACAGTCGGGCTTGATATCCTTCAGCATGGCGGCAGGTTCACCGGGTTCAAGCAGGTTGTAGTCACTGCGCCCGAGACCGATCAGCTCAGCGGACGGAAAGGCTTCTCTCAGTCGGGGCATCAGATGATGTCCAAGAAAGCCTGTACTGCCGGTGACCAGTATCTTGTTGAACATGCTCGCTCCGTTAGAGGTTGGTGAAATCGTGGCGGCGGATCACCTGATAGCCTTTGATCAGTTCGCTGATCGCCTGCTGAATCGAAACCTGCGGCTTGAAGCCGGTTTTTTCAATTTTGTCGTTGCTGACGATGTAATTGCGCTGATCGGGATCTTTTCCGATTTCTGATTCCATGATGCAGAAATCCGGAACCTGTTTCTGAATTTCCATGCAGAGCTCCATTTTCGAGAGATTGGCCTCGCTCAGGCCAACGTTGTAGGCTTGATTCTTCATGGTGTCGAAATTTTTCATCGCATGGATGAAGGCGGAGGCGACATCCTGCACGTGAATGTAGTTCCGTTTAAAGTGCGCTTCGAACAGGATCACGAAACGGTCGGTCACGGCGCGGTAGGTAAAGTCGTTAACCAGCAGGTCGAGGCGCATGCGCGGACTGATGCCGCAGACCGTCGCAAGGCGCAGAGAAACCGCACGGCCGGTGGCCAGTAGATACTCTTCGAGTTCGACCTTGAGAGTGCCGTAGAGCGAAACCGGGCGGAGCGGTGTTTCTTCGGTGCAGAATAGGCCCTCTTCGCCGATGCCGTAGCCGCTGTTGGTGGTGGGGGAGAGAATGATTTGTCCTTTACCGCTCAGGTCGGCCAGCAGTTTAATGGCCTCCAGATTGATTGAGCGGGCCTCAATCGGCTTCTGGTTGCAGACCGGTGCGCCGACCAGGCAGGCCAGCGGAATGATGACGTCAGCCTTCGCCAGATGTCTTTTGATCAGATCGGCATTGCGGACATCACCGCGAACGACCGTCAGATTCGGATTGCAACAGCAGTCGAGCAGGGACGTTTGCTGATACATGAAATTGTCAATGACGGTGACCTGATGGCCTAAAGCTAGCAGTCTGGGGGTGAGGATTGATCCAATATATCCGGCTCCGCCGGTAATAAGAATTTTCATACGCTTATATCCTTTTCTGAAAAAGTCGGGTCAATATAGCGGAGCGGCGGGCGTTCGGGAATAAAAATCTAAGTTGTGCCGTCTTAAAACGGGCTTCTTGCAGTTCTCTGAAACATTCGGTAAAAGCTTGTCCATGAAATCCAATCCCAAGATTTCCATTGTGGTTCCTTTTCTCAATGAGGAAGAAAATCTTCCGGAGCTGTATAGCCGATTAAAGGCAGTTTTTTCCGGGCGCAGTGAAGCCGCCGAGTTCCTGTTCGTTGATGACGGTTCGACCGATCGCAGTTTCCAAACACTGGAAAATATCCGCCAAAGCGATTCGCGGGTCAGAATCCTTCAGCTCTCCAGAAATTTCGGCCATCAGATCGCCATCACCGCCGGAATGGATCATGCCGATGCTGATGCAGTAGTTATTATTGATGCCGATTTGCAGGATCCTCCGGAAGTCATTGTCGACCTTCTTGCCAAATGGCACGAGGGATTTGAAGTGGTTTACGCTGTCCGGAAAAGCCGCGAGGGCGAAACCTGGCTTAAGAAGTTTCTGGCGGCCTCTTTCTACCGGATGTTTCACCGGCTGGCCAGGGTGAATGTTCCGATGGATGCGGGCGATTTCCGGCTGGTGGATCGCAAGGTCGTGGACGCGCTCAAAGAGGTGCGCGAACTGCACCGCTTCATGCGCGGACTGACCTGTTGGGTCGGCTTCCGGCAGTGCGCGGTTGAATACGACCGTGCCGCACGTCATGCGGGTGAAACCAAATATCCGGTCTGGAAATCATTGAGACTTGCTTTTGATGCGATTACTTCGTTTTCTGCTGCGCCATTGCGTTGGGTTATGGGTCTTGGCGCAATAATAGCCTTTAGCGGATTTGCTAAGGGTGTCGAGGTCGTTATAGGACGGATCAAACATCCGGAAAGCTTTGTGGCCGGATGGGCTACAGTGGTCGCTGTGATTCTCTTTTTTACGGGAGTTCAGTTGCTTTGCCTTGGTTTGGTTGGCCAGTACGTCAGCCGTATTTTCGAGGAGAGTAAGCGGCGCCCGCTTTATTTTATCCGTTCCGGCAATGACTGGAAGGAGAATCCCGGTGTTTGACTCATCGACGCCTCGTGTTTCGATCATCGTGCCGGTCTATAACGGGAAAGCGTTTCTTAAACAGTGCCTTGAAACACTGATGACGCAGGACGTTGCGGTCTTTGAAATTCTGGTGGTGGACGACGGCTCAACCGACGGATCTGCTGATCTGGTAAAACCGCCGGTGCGTCTGCTGAAAACCGGCGGACGGCGTGGCGCGGGCTATGCCCGCAATCTCGGTGCACGAAGCGCATCTGGAGAGGTATTATTTTTTACCGATGCCGATGTCGAGGCCCCTCCCGATTGGGTTCGCAAGGGGCTCGCCGCCATGAGTGAACATAAGGTGCTGTGCGGCGGCGGAGGATATGCAGGTCCAGTTCGTCCGGTATTTGTTCAGCAGTTTGCGCACGAAGAGTTGGTCTGGCGACGTCTGAATCATCATGGGTATGTGCAAACACTGGTTTCAAACAATCTGTACTGCCGCCGCGATCTGTTTCTGTCCGCTGGCGGGTTTCCCGAGAGCTATCAGGCCGCCAGTAGTGAGGATATGGAATTTTCTTGGAAAATTTCTCAGAATCACCGTCTTTGGTGGGATGCTGAAAACGGGGTGTTTCATAATTTTACTGGGACAGTGAGGAGTTATTGCCGCCAGCAGTACCGCTTTGCTCGTGATGCGGTACCGATGCTTCTAGGCGACACCACGCTGTTGCGCGGAGAGACCCATCACGGCAAGGCACTTTATGTGGAAGTTGCCGTAACCGGACTTTTGCTGTTAGGCGGCGGATGTTTACCGTGGACGCCGTGGATTTTTCTGATGTCCTTTTTTATACTACTGTTGCTGAATTTTCCTTTTGCGGCTTTTCTTTTTCGGCGGTACAGCGCCGTCTTTGTTTTCCGGGCTCTGCTGTTGACGCTGATGCGCAATGTTTCCATCATCGCGGGCGTTATTGCAGGGGTGAAGACGGGCTTAATCTTAAGCAGAAACAAATGAGGCGGAAATAGTATGCGTGTAGCTTTGATCAGTCCTCCTTTTTTATCGAACTTCTGCCGGTCACAGCGGTGGCCGGTGGTTAACCGGACCCGCGCACAGCGTTACCCGGACTGGCTGGCCTATGCCGCAGGGGTGATCGAAGAGGCCGGCTTTGAGTTGTCGTTTCAGGATGCCATTGCGGCGGAGCAGTCCCTGTCGGACGTGGCGCGGTGGGTCGGGGAATGGAAGCCCCGTCTGCTGGTTCTGGATGCTACCACCCCTTCGATTTATAACGATATTGAATGTGCCCGTCTTTGCAAACAGGCTTCGCCTGGTACGCATATTGCAATGGTCGGCCCTCATGTGAGCGTCTATCCAAAAGAGGTTTTGGCAGAAGACAAAGGGGCGGTGGATTCAGTCGCCGTGGGCGAGTATGATTACACCCTGCGAGATCTTGCCTGCGCTTTGCGCGACGGACTGTCTTTGGACGATATTGCCGGGCTGGTCTGGCTGAACGGAGCAGAGCCTGTGGTTAACGGCGTGCGTCAGCCAATTGAAAATCTCGATGAACTGCCTTTCCCTCCCTGGCACTTCCTGAATGTTAAGGCCTACCGGAATAACACATATCTTTATCCGTTCATTGATCAGATTAGCGGCCGCGGTTGCCCGAACAGCTGCTCGTTTTGTCAATGGCCTCAGGTGATGCATGGCCGAAGATACCGGTACTGTTCGCCGGAAAGGGTGGTCGCCGAAATGGTCGAAAACTTCACCCGCTACCCGATTAAAGAAATCTTCTTTGAAGACGACACATTGACCGCCGACCGCAACCGGCTAAGAAAAATCTGTGAACTGATTTTGCAACAAAAACGTAGAATGGTCTGGTCTTGTAACTCCCGAGTGGACTGGGCTGATCTGGATCTTATGAGGTTGATGAAAAAAGCCGGGTGCCGGATGCTTTTGATCGGTCCGGAAAGCGGCTGTCAGCAGATATTGAACAATGTCCACAAAGGCATTTGTGTTGAGCAGACCCGCACCTTTGTCGACACGGCCCGTAAAGCCGGATTGTTGACGCACTCCTGCTGGGTCATGGGCTTGCCGGGGGAAACACGTGAAACGATGGAGCAGACCATCCGGTTTGTAAAAGAAGTGGATACCGACACGATTCAGGCTTCGAGTGTCATGCCGCAGGTTGGTACGGAGCTCTATATCTGGGCGCAGGAAAAGGGGCTGCTAACTGCACGTTCGTGGGCGGACTATGCCATGCAGGGGGAACAGACTGCGGTGATGGAATATCCGCATCTGTCGCAAAGCGAAATGAACGCCGCAGTTAACCGTCTGCTCAAAGAATTTTATTTTCAGCCGCATGTGATATTTCGTTTGTTGCGGCAGTCCATTATCCGGCCTTCTCTGCTTTCCAGCTATTGGACAGGATTTGTGATGCTGCTACGGTACCTGCTGAGCCGGGCAAAATTGGTTGAAACCCATGACGCTACGAAGTAAGAGGCCTTTGTGAGCGTAACTCATATTTTTGATTTTTATTTGCGTAATCTCGAGGGACACTATGCCCACTATGATTTGGAGCTTGCCGCCGCGCTTCGGGTGCAGGGGGGCGAGTGCCGGGTATGGGGGAGTCTGCAGGCCGATCCTTCTTTCTGTTCCCAATGCGGCGTTGTTCCTGAACTGCCCGAGGTTTCCGAGCTGGCCGCGCTTTGTACCCGGCGTCCGTGGATGGGTCTTTGGTATTTCACAGAAAGCAGACGGTTTCGCCGGGTGATCCGGGATATCCTGTTGCGCGAAGATGTTTTTAAGCCGGGTGACACCATTTTTCTTCCGACAGTATTCGCTTTTGACTTTCATGAGTTCTGTCATGCAGTCAAAAGCATAGCACCGGAGCTGAACCGGCGCAGACTGCGCTGGGTGATCATGCTTCGATTCGAGGTGCTTCGTCCGGTCTGGTGGATGGATCTGCTGTTCCGCCACCTTCACGCAGCCGGCTTCGCGATGCTGAAGAAGGCCGGACTTCCGATCCGTTATGTGACCGATACCGAGGCCCTGGCGGCGGACTATCGCAGGTGTTTCGGACTGGAGATGGAGGTCGTACCGATTCCGGTTCGGAACTCACCGGTACCGCGCGTTTCGCATGCCAAAGGATCTCTGCTTACGGTCAGCTTTCTTGGCGCCGCCCGCATGAATAAAGGATTTGATCTGTTTGTTCAGCTTCTCGAGCGGCTGTCTGCAGACCCAGAACTTTTTCGCCGTCTCGAGTTCGACGTTCAGGCCTATTTGCAGCCGCGGGTTCAGACCGCATCTGATATTCAGCGTATTGAACCGTTTGTACAGAGACTTGCAAAACTGGCCGCCGCGCATCCGAACATCCGAATGTACCGGGAAGCGCTGACCTCTGAGGAATATGATCAAGCATTGGCGCGTGCGGATATTGCGGTATTGGCTTACCGCCCCACAGCATTTCGCAGTGCGTCGTCTAACGTACTGCCCGAATCGGTTTGCAACAGCATCATTCCACTGGTGGGTGACGGAACCTGGCTGGCGGACGAGCTGAAACGCGAGGGGTTCGGTGAGCTGGTTTTTACCGCCGAAAACCTCGATGCGCTCGAATTGCTGTTCCGCAAAACGGTTGCGTCGTACGATGACATTCGGAAACGCCTTGACCCGCTGGCGCAGCGGTGGCGGGCTTTTCACAATGCCGACAATCTGGCACAATGCTTAACAGACATATGGAGTAAAAAATGAAAGTACTTTTGGATTGCACCAAGTCGATAGCCTTTGATTCAGCGGATTATCTGACCCCATGGGGAACGAAACGGGATAACAGCAGAAATTTTCGATTTAATGAAAAGTTGTATGCTTTGTACAAAAAAACTAAGCGACTCAATGTTCTTGATCTCGGATGTTCTGGGGGAGGTTTTGTGCGAGACTGTCTGGATGACGGGCATTTTTCGGTTGGCTTGGAAGGGAGTGATTTTTCATTTAAAACACGCAGGGCAGAATGGCGAATTATTCCTGAAAATCTTTTTACTTGCGATATCACTGAAAAATTTCAAATTAAAAGCCAAATCGGTGATACCATCGAACAGCTCCGTTTTGACGTTATTACGGCTTGGGAGGTATTAGAACACATTCCCGAAAACAAACTTTCTGGACTACTGGAAAATATTTTCACAAATCTGATGCCAGGCGGGCTGTTCATTGCCAGCGTTTCTCAAAGCTCGGACATCATCGAAGGGCAGGAGTTGCATGTGACCAGACATCCGGCAGATTGGTGGATTAGATTATTTAATGCGCGCGGTTTTGATTACTTGCCCCAGTATGTTAAGTACTTTAACACGCAGTTTGTGCGAGGGCCAAAGTTTGGTGCTCCTGGAAGTTTTCATGTCGTCTTTGGGTTACCCGGTTGTGAGTATCCCGTAATTCCACATGAGCATTGGTTCCTTCGTTGTTACGATCGGTGGTCGAATAGTCTTCCGCAGCGAATTATCCACAAAATATTAATCGGGTAATGCTAATCAAAGGAACGGCATGAAAATGCGTTTTGTTCTACTTTTGCTTATATCGGCGATTGGAACTTTATTCCGTTTTTACGATCTGGGCGGTGCGGCGCTGCGGGCGGACACCATCATGTTCTGGAATCTGTGCCGCAACGTGCAGTTAACTCCCGGGCACTTATACACCGGATGGCTGAATATCGTTGGTGAAACGGGGCAATTTCCCACAGCGGTGGCCATGACCCGGCTGTGGCTCGATTTGACCGGCCTGCCGGTGACAGAGTGGAGCCTGCGTTTCCCGAATGCTTTACTGGGGGCGCTGTCTGTACCGTTGATTTTTATGGGCGCCCGGCTGATCGGAGGCGGCGGCTTCGGTCTTTTTTGTGCGCTGCTTTTGGCTCTCAATCCTTTTCATATCCAGGCCTCCCGCGAAGTTTATTTTTACAGCATGCTGATGCCGGGATCCTGTCTTCTTTTGTGGTCCGCGATATGGGCGGTCAAGTTCCGGCGAAGCGCCCGATGGCCTCTGCGGTTCTATCTGGGTTCGCTCGCAGGGGTTGCGCTTTCCGCACACAGCCATCTTTCCGGATGCTGGCTGGTGATGATATGGGGTGCAATAACCGGCGGGGTTGGGATTTATCGTCTGTTCAGAATGCGTCCGGCCGTAGTTCTGCGCGAAATCGGTGCGCTCTTCGGCCCGGCATTTCTGATCGGATTGCCTCTGTTGATGATGCCGTGGGCTGCGCCGGTCTTCATTAAAGGGATTCTAAATCCTCAGGCCAAGGAACAGATACAAACAACGATGGGTTTGTATGACGGCAACCTGTTCCGGGTGATCCGTCATTTCGTGCTGGCATCCGGCTGGGGCTCTTCACCGGTTCGTGCGGTGTGGACAGGTCTGCTAACGATTCTGACACTCCTGCTGGCGATTCTGCCTCCGCGCAGACTTTCCCGCCAGACCGCACTCCTGATGTTCGCAGCGGGGGCGGTGATATTACATTTCTCGTCCCTTGCGCAGGGGACGCCGCCGAATCTTCGGTATCTGTTTTTTGTCCAGCCGGCTCTGCTGGTTATGCTGAGCCTGCCGCTGTCGGTATTCTGGATCCGGCGGCGGATGCCCGTTGTCCCCGCCGCTGTCCGGCACGTATTACGGTATACTTTTATGGCTACAGCGTTGCTGCTTCAACTTGGGCCCGCTTGGGCTTCTGTCACTATCACCGGCAAGCCGACGCCGTACAAGGCCATTCAGCGTTGGGCCGATACTCGCGTTCCGCCCGGCACATTGATCCTTACGGATCGCTGGTTTGAGCCTTGGAATGAGCTGGCGGTTTATTCATCTACCAATGCCTTTTTTGTTTTTACCGTGCCCGATGAGCCAGTGGAAAATTTTATAAAACTGAACTGGCGGCAGACAGTGATCGAGTTTTTTGAAAAAAATCCTGATGCCGTTTTTATGGAGATCGCCAAAAATCACTGGAACAAACTCGAGGTCGGTCCTTGGGTGTGGCCTGCCGGGCACTTCGCTAATCACGAGGTTATTACTAATCGCGGCGGATTGGTGCTAAGGCGCTACGGTACGGTTTTTCGCGAGGACTTCTTGGGTCACCACACCAACCGTGTTGCTGTGGATGTGTATTGGGATACGCGCGAAGATGTTCTGAAAAAAGCCCTGCGCGAGGGGCGTGATGTAGTTCGGTTTTTTGGAGAGGGCTGGGGTTATGCCAAGCCCGGCTGGCAGCAGGGTCATTTCGAGGATTATCGAATTTTGAAGCGGGATGCCGCAATAGAACTCCATAATTTAAAAGAGGTTCCGCTGAGCGGAACTCTCGAAATCTCTGCCGCGACGGCGGATAAACCGAAAACCGTGTCGGTGAACGGTGCGACAACCGGCTTCGCGTCCGGACGTATTCGCACATGGACTGTTCCGTTGACGTTGCAACCGGGTAAAAAAACAATTCCGTTTACCAGTCCGTCCGTTGACCCACTCTTCGTTCTGGATATCCGCTGGAAACCGGCACAACCCTGATGATCACGCGGCATGCAGAATGGCGACGGAGGTTTTGCGGACGTGCGGTGGCAGGTCGAACTGGTGGGTGACGAATTTTTCAAGGACGCGCTCAATCTGAGTCAGGTGAGCTGGGTTGCATCTGGCCGGTAGAATTTCGTCCGGGGTTTCGGCCTGCTGAAATTCTCTGAGCAGGGCGACGGTTTCCGGCGCGATGGGCGTAGACGGAATCCGAAACCGTCTGGCGTATTCGGGACTGATGATGCCGCCATGATCCGCAGAAAAGCGTTTGGCTGTTTTCTGTCCGCCGACTTCTGATTCCGGGTTGCTGTCGTCCAGCAGGATATGCTGTCCTTGAAATTCTGCGAATTTCAGATCGAACCAGACAAGGAAAACGGGATGCCGTCCGTATTCTTCCGCATAGCCGAGCATTTCTTCAAAAAATTCAAAACGCCCCGGCTCGTGGCCGTGGCGCGGGGTGGTTTTGGCGAACAGGGCGGAGATGTATCCGGCGGCGGCGCAGGCTCGCCAGTCGGTGCGGAAAACCGTTCGAGGATGGAGCATCGAGCACTCTTTGGCGATATGAACGCCGCGTTCGGTGCGGTCGTAGAAAAGCAGTTCGCTGGTGGAAAAGAGGTCGTACTGTCCGCGGAAGAGGCTGTTTTTCCGCTGATCGCCTTTAATGGTGGTGGAAAGCTTGCCGTG
>JBIIYG010000003.1:0-107246 GCA_044346945.1 Pontiellaceae bacterium
GAGATCCTGTAATTGGATCAGGTGTTTGATTGTATGTGTCTCTTTGCGGACCATGGGTTCTCCTTTTAAATTTTGGCGCTCGCGGCGGCGAAGGCGTCGTACAGTTCATCATAACTTTCCGTTACGGGAAACTGCGGGAATTCGGCAATGACATTCTGCGGCGGACGGAACAGGATGCCCGCGTCGGCCTCGGCGAGCATGGCGGTGTCGTTATAGGAATCTCCGGCGGCGATCACTTTGAACCGGAGATGGTGCAGAGCCTTGACCGCCTCGCGTTTCTGGTCGGGCATGCGCAGATGGTAGTCGGCCACGCGGCCATCGCCGTCAATGTGCAGGCGGTGGCACAGCAGAGTCGGGTGGCCGAGCTGTTTCATCAGCGGCGCGGCGAAATCGTAGAACGTGTCCGACAGGATGATGACCTGAAATTTTTCCCGCAGGCGGTTCAGAAACTCATGCGCGCCGGGCAGAGGCCCCATTTTGGCGATCACCGCCTGAATGTCCGCCAGCTTCAGATCGTGCCGATCCAGTATTTCAAGACGCTGGCGCATTAGAACATCGTAGTCGGGAATATCGCGGGTCGTGACGCGGAGCTCTTTGATCCCGGTACGCTCAGCCACGTTGATCCAGATTTCCGGGACCAGCACCCCCTCCAAATCTAAACAGGCAATCTGCATGAATTTCCTTTCCGACTCCGAAAGCGCCCCATTTTAAATTCCTATTTAGTTATGGCAAAATAAATAGGAAACCTTTTTAATCTCCACCCTCTCAAAGGATTAACCGGTTTCAGCCGTCTTCGCACGCTCCAACCGGCTCCAGAAATCAGAAACCGGAAAATTATATTGATGCCTTCTTTCATTCAGAAAATCACAGGCCTGTTTAAAAAGCAGGAAGTTTACCGTCCCTCACAGGCCCAAACGCCCGCCAAACCGGCGGCGACCGGCGCAAAAAAACCGGCCGCCAGACCCCAGCCCAAGGCCGAAGAGCCCCGCAGACACCGCACTCATCGCGGCGGCCGCGGCTCAAGACCCGATGATGCTCCGCCGCGCGAACAGACCCGTCCGCCGGAAAAACAAAAAACGGTATGGGATCCGGCTTCTTTTCAGGTTGAGCCGCAGGAAGGGAAAACCCGCTTTCAGGATCTGAACCTGCCGGCCGACGTACTGCACGCCATTGCCGACCTGAACTTTAAGTATTGCACGCCGATTCAGGCCGAAATCCTGCCGCTCACCCTTGCCGGAAAAGATATGGCCGGTAAGGCGCAGACCGGCACCGGAAAAACCGCCGCCTTCCTGCTCGGCATCCTTACCCGCTTCATCAATCAGCGGCAGGAAGCTCCCGCCCCCGGATCGCCCCGTGCGCTCATTCTCGCTCCGACCCGCGAGCTGGCCATGCAGATCCGCGACGACGCCGAAAAGCTCAGCAAATACACCCCGTTCAAAACCGTCGCCGTCTACGGCGGCATTGATTACGACAAACAGCGCCGCATGCTTGAACAACCGGTTGACATCATCGTCGCCACGCCGGGCCGCCTGATTGACTTCGCCAGTCAGGGTGCGCTCAACCTGCGCAACGTCGAAGTTCTGGTCATTGACGAGGCCGACCGCATGCTCGACATGGGCTTCATTCCCGACGTCCGCAAAATTGTCTACAAAACCCCGCCCAAAGAAAACCGGCAGACCCTGCTCTTCAGCGCCACACTCGACGACGAAGTCATGCGCCTCGCCGCCGCCTGGATGGTTGACCCCGGCAAAATCGAAATCGCGCAGGATCACGCCGCCACCAAACTGATTGATCAGCAGGTGTACATCGTCACCGACGATCAGAAATTCGCCCTGCTCTACAACATCCTCAAAAAAGAAGTCGGCGACGGATCGGCCATCATCTTCACCAACCGCCGCGATCAGGCCGAACGCCTCTCCGACGCTCTTTACCGCTACGGCATCGACAGCCAAATGCTCTCCGGCGCGGTCGCGCAGAACAAGCGTCAGCGCATTCTCTCCGACTTCAAAGACGGACGCTGTAAACTCGTCGTCGCCACCGATGTCGCAGGCCGCGGAATCCACGTCGATGACATCACCCACGTCATCAACTTCAACATTCCATCGCAACCCGACGACTACGTTCACCGCATCGGCCGTACCGGCCGCGCTGGCAAAACCGGCATCTCGGTAACCTTCGCCTGCGAAATGGAATCGTTTGAACTCCCGGCGATTGAAGAACTGCTCGGCAAACACCTTCCCTGCATCATGCCGGAGCCTGATATGCTTCATCTGCCCGAACCGGTCCGCAAAGCACCGCACCGCGAAAGCCGTCCGCCACAAGGCGGACGCGGAGGCGACCGCCGTGGCGGCAGTCGCCCTCCCCGCCGCGACCACGGCCCGCGCCGGTAAGCGGAAAAAGAAAAAGCCGCCTGACAAGGGCGGCTTTTTTATTGGTTGCCGATAACGAACTATTCCGTCGGCGCGACATCCACAACAGCAGAAGGTTCGGTGTGACCGTTGCCGTTTCCGTTTTTAAGCAACTCGTCGGGAACTTTGCCGGTTTTGAGAATTTCCATCACCTGTTCGCCGTCGAGTGTTTCGTATTTGATCAGCTGTTCAGCGATAAGTTCCAGCCGGTCGCGGTGATCGTTTAGTATCCGGATGGCGGTTTCGTGCGCTTCTTTGAGGATGCTGTCGATCTCGTTATCAATTTTCAGCGTGATCTGCTCGCTGTGTTTTTCAGCCCGGCTGATTTCACGACCCAGAAACATCTGTTCCTGATCCGAGCCGTAGTTGCGCGGCCCCATCGTGTCGCTCATTCCGAATTCACAAACCATCGCACGGGCGATGCGGGTGGCGCGTTCAATGTCGTTCTGCGCTCCAGTGGTGACATCGCCGAAAACAAGTTCTTCGGCGGCGCGCCCGCCCATCAGACCGATCAGCATGCCCATCAGCCGTTTGCGGCCCTGCGTGTAGCGGTCTTTTTCCGGCAGTTGCATCGTAGCGCCGAGAGCACGGCCGCGCGGAATGACGGTGACTTTGTGAACAGGTTCGGTCTGCTCGGTTTTCGCCAGCACAATCGCGTGACCGGCTTCGTGGTAAGCCGTGAGTTTTTTCTCTTCGGCATCCAGCATGTGACTGCGACGTTCCCGCCCCCAGGAAACTTTATCGCGGGCTTCTTCCAGATCGGAAAGCTCCACCGCGTCGGCGCCGCGCCGCGCCGCAAGCAGAGCGGCTTCGTTAACCAGATTCATCAGGTCGGCGCCGGAGAATCCGGGCGTTCCGCGAGCGACTTTTTTCAGATCCACCGCTTTGGACAGCGTGACCCGTTTGACGTGAATGTTAAGAATCTCTTCGCGGCCTTTCAGGTTGGGAAGATCAATGAACACCTGACGGTCAAAACGCCCCGGACGCAACAGCGCGGGATCAAGTACGTCGGGCCGGTTGGTGGCGGCGATGATGATAACGCCTTCCGTTGTGTCGAAGCCGTCCATTTCGACCAGCATGGCGTTAAGCGTCTGCTCGCGCTCGTCGTGTCCGCCGCCCATGCCGGAGAACCGGCTGCGGCCCACGGCATCAATTTCATCAATGAAAATAATGCACGGCGCGCTCTTGCGGCCCTGTTCAAACATATCGCGCACACGGCTGGCGCCGACGCCGACAAACATTTCGACGAAGTCGGAACCGCTGATAGAAAAGAACGGCACCTCGGCCTCGCCGGCCACCGCTTTGGCGATCAGCGTTTTGCCGGTACCCGGCGCGCCCGCCAGCAGAACCCCCTTCGGCATTTTACCGCCGAGCCGCTGAAACTGTTTCGGGTTCTTCAGAAACTCGACCACTTCCTGAAGCTCTTCTTTGGCTTCATCCACGCCGGCAACATCGGAAAACGTGGTGCGGTTTTTATCGTCCCGCTGAAGCAGTTTGGCGCGGCTCTTGCCGAAGCTCATCGCGCGGCCGCCTGCCATCTTCATCTGACGGAAGAAGAAGAAATAGATGAGCAGGAACCCGATAACGAAAGGCGCCACGTTCCAAAACACCGGCCAGAACGGCGAATGCGCCCGCACTTTAAAGGTGACGTTATTTTCCTGAAGCATTTTCAGGAGGTCTTCGGTGATCACCACATCCACTCGGAAAGGTTCCAGCTTGCCGGTTTTCGAATCCAGCGTGGTCTTTTCGCCGGTGATGTAATCATTCCCGGCGGCATCCCGGACAATTTCGCATTTTCTAATCCGGCCCTCTTTGACCATCTGAACGAACCCGGGATTATAGTCGAGCTGTTCGGCCTGCGCCGGTTTCTGGAAAAGCTGAAAAGACATCAGCACCAGCGCCATCATCAGGAACCACATGGCGAAGCCCTTCATCGGCATCGGCGGCTTCACCACCGGCGGCTTCTTGCGCGACTCTTTTTTCGGCGGAGTTTCGGGAATGTCCTGTTTGTCTTCCATAATTTAAATCCTTATCGCCCAAGACCCTAACACCGGCCTCGGCCCAAATCAACTGATTGAAGCGCGGGAGAATAGCCGCGAACCCCGCCAAAAGACACAAAAAAGGCATCAGGAATACAGATGAAGTGCGGAATCGGTTTCTGATGGAAGCTCCCAGCCGCGGGCGATGCGGTAGCCGGGGAGCCAGATGATTTCTCCGCCGCATTCGACGACCAGCCATTGCTCGCGCTGAGCTTTCGGGATTTTCAGGTCGGTAAAAATGTCCTGAAGCTTTTTGGAGCCTTCCATGCCGTATGGCTCCATCCGGTCGCCGGGGCTTGCAGTGCGGATGGTCACTTCCCGTCCCGCAACTTTGGCCAGCGAAACAGAGGCGCACCACGGCCCGCGTAGAATTCCAACGCCTTCTTCCATTCGAACGGAGAAACGCGGTGAGGACACCGCGTCTACTTTCAGCACCCCGTATTCGTTGACGATTCGGAGACCTTCGAGGTCAAGAAACTGCGTTCCGCTTGTTTTCTCGGAAAAAGAAACAACCTGTTCAACCGCATCAAAGGTCGGTGTCACGCCCTGCCCGATCAGCCAGTCGCGGATTTCGCGGCGGCGGGCGGCATGTTCAGGACGGCTTTCTTCGTCACGCAGGATTTCCATTGTGCGCAGAATGTTTTCCGCCGCGCGTTCATTCAATTTTCCAAGGATTGGAAGAATCTGTCGGCGGACGATATTCCGCGGGATTGTTTCGTCGGTGTTGGACGCATCTTCCCGCCACTTGATTTTATTCTCTTCCAGCCATTGGATAATTTCGACCCGGCGAATTCCAAGCAGAGGCCTGACCAGCGTCAGTCCTTCCAGTGTCTGGAAACCCCGCATCCCGCCGAGGCCGGACGGGCCGGTGCCGCGAGCGGCACGCAAAAAAAATGTTTCCAACTGGTCATCCGCATGATGTGCCAGCGCGACCACAACGTTCGACGTTCGACGTTCGACCCGCGACCTAAAGAAGTTGTGGCGGGCTTCGCGGGCGGCCATTTCGAGCGAGATGCCGTTTTCTTTGGCGAGAGCGGGAACATCTACTTTGGCGGCAACGTGCTCCACACCAAGCTTGGCACAAATATCTTTGACGAATGCTTCGTCGGCGTCGGCCTCCGCTCCGCGGATGCTGTGGTTGAGGTGCGCGACGGCCAGCGGAACACCGAGGCGGTGCAGGATGTGAAGCAGTGCGACAGAGTCGGCTCCGCCGGAAACGCCAACGAGAACAGATGTTCCGGCGGGAATCAGATTTTCCCGCTCAATCGCCGCTTTTACTTTTTCGACCGGATTCACAGCCGCTAATTAACGCAAATGAATGCGAATGGACAAGCGAACTCCCGTTTTTAATTGGAAGCGGACAGGCTCGGCCGCCCGAATCAAGAGCCCGCTCAGAACAGCCTATTATCTGCAAAACGACCGCCACTGCACCAGAGCCTTCTGCCACGCGGCGTGATCCTGCGGGTGATAGGTTTTGGATTCATGCTCGAATGAAGTGCGGATGATGCTCCGGCCTTCGGCCAGCGATGTTATGTCGCCCATCGCCAGCATCTGCATGACGATATTGCCGATCGCCGTCGCTTCAACCGGACCGGTGATCACGTCGCGGCCTGTCGCGCTGGCGGCGAACTGGCTGAGAATCCGGTTCTGGCATCCTCCGCCGACAATCCGCAGAACGTCCATTTTTTTACCGCTGAGCGCTTCAAGGGAGTCATAGGTATCAGCGTAAAGCAGGGCGAGTCCTTCGTAGGCGGCGCGCAGAATCTGTCCGCGTTCCTGCGGACGTTTCTGCCCAGTGCGCTCGCAGTAATCCTGTATCCGCAACGGCATATCGCCGGGAGCCATAAACACCTCGTCGGCCGGATTGACAAAAAACTCGAACGGCTTTGCTTTATTCGCCATTCCAGCCATTTCGATCCAGTCGCAGTCAAAACCCTGCTCCGCCCAGGTGCGGCGGATTTCCTGCATAATCCAAAGTCCGGAAAGGTTTTTCAGGAACCGGATTGTGTCGCAGGCGCCGACCTCGTTGGTGAAGTTGGCCGCGAGCACTTTTGCGCTGATAACCGGTTTCGGCAGTTCGGTGCCGAGCAGTGACCAGGTGCCCGAACTAAGAAAGGCGCAGGATTCACCTTCGATCACCGGAACGGCGGCGAAGGCGCTGGCGGTGTCATGACTGCCGACATTCACAACCGGCAGACCCTGATAGTCGCCCAGCACCGAGCCCGGGTCGGCGAACGGAGCGAAAAGATCGGTGCGGATGTTGAGTTTTTTCAGCAGGTCAAACGCCCAGTCTTTGGTGACGGGATTGTACATCTGGGATGTGCTGGCGAAGGTCCGCTCGGTTGCCATCCTGCCGGTCAGCCAGTAATTGAGCAGATCGGGAACAAACAGAAGCTTGTCCGCCTGCATGTACTGCGCGTTGCCCGACTGCGCCAGCGAGTAGAGCTGGTAGAGGCTGTTCAACTGCATGAACTGTATGCCGGTCTGATCAAAAACCGTTTCCTTGCCGACAGCGGCGAACACCTTTTCCGGCATCCCGTTTGTCCGGGCGTCCCGATAATTGACCGGATTGCCGAGCAGTTTTCCCTGTGCATCCAGCAACCCGAAATCCACGCCCCAGGTGTCGATGCCCATGGAAACCAAACCGGAGCCGAATTCCTTTTTCGCCAGCGCAATACCTTCCTGGATATTGCGGAAGAGATGAACGAAGTCCCAGTAGAGTGTGCCTCCGATTTCGGTCGGGCCGTTCCAGAACCGGTTCATTTCTTTCAGAGTGAGCGTTCCGTTGTCGAGCGTTCCGACTATGGTCCGCCCGCTGGAGGCGCCGAGATCAACCGCCAAGTAATGTTTTGCCATATGCTCTGATCCTGCGTTTAAGATTAAACCTGTTTCTGCCGATAGGATTCCACTTCCCAGTTTTCAATAAATTCGCGGGCGGCATCGCTCATATATTCAATTCCACCGAACGCTTCCGCCAGCTTGGTCACCATCGCGCCGTCCTGCGCCAGTTCGAGCGCGAGATCGGCGTTTTTCTGCGAAGTTCCAATGCCGTACACGCAACCGCCGGCCACAACCACCTTCGGCGCATAACCGCGCTTGGCTTTGTAGGCCGCGACGGCCTCCGCAGTCAGCGCGCCGGCGAACGGGAACGCTTTGGCGTAAACCAGATGATCCGGCGTAATCGGCCCGAGCGGCGGCGTAAAGCGCCCGGCCGAAGCGACAAATGCGGCGTCGGCGCCAAGCAGTTCTTTGATTTTTGCTTCAACCGCCGGATCGACGGGAACCGCCGTGATTTCCAAGGTCTGAGAGATGCCCGCTTTTTTATAGACGGCATCCAGCGCACTCATAACACGGACGTACAGCGCGCGGATTTGCTCCGCTGTGTCCGCCGCGATGAAAATTCCGTGATTTTTCAACACCAGCAGAGACGGCTCTTTGCCCTGCTTCGTCTTGTACGCCTGAATCCGTTTGCGGACTTCCATGCAGAGCGTATAGCCGGGATCAATGTACTCGACCCACAGCGCATCCGGAAACATCGCTTTGCAGGCCGCCTCGCCGCCTTTGGCGCAGGTCAGGCCGTTGACGGCGCACGGATGCGTATGCACCACAAACTTCGCTTCAAACACATTGTGAAGCGGCGCTTCGACCGACGGACGTCCGGAATAGCCGGGCTCAACAGCGGCGGCCATCATGTTTTTCACCAGCTCCTCGCGGGCGGCGGATTCCTTCGGCGTTGCGACGGCGTACAGCTCGTTGATCTTCGCGCGGTTCATCGCCACGAAGGTTTTTTCGGTCAACCCGCCCAGCGTGGTGCCGGAGGGCTTTACCCACAGCGTCGTTTCGTTCTTAACGGACGTGTTGCCGCCACCGCCTTTGACATAATCAACGGTTCCGAACTCGTGCGACAGCTCAACAATGGTTTTCAAATCCTGCATACAGACCCTCTTTCTATGTTAAAAAACAGCAGTAACCGTCCGGAATTCCGCCGGAAAATTTTACACATCAATCCATATGAAACACTTCGGTCAGCGGCTTAAAGACCGGCATATTATCCGGGTGAACCTCCATCAGGTCCGCCATGTAGTCCCACCACTTTTTGACAATCGCCAGATTCTTCAAATCGCCCGCCGTGTTGTTATCCGACAGCTTCTGGAACGCAAACAGGATCAGGGTCTCTTCGTCGAAGTAAATCGAGTAATCAAAAATCCCGGCATCAGAATGAGCCTTCGCCAGCTCCGGCCAGATTTCATCGTGCCGCTTTCTGTATTCTTCCACACAGCCCGGCTTCAACTTCATCTTGAATGCGTTACGAATCATGCTGTTTCTTCCCTTTTCTTACGCCCCATCCAAAGTGATGCGCTGATAAACCAGACAGTCGTCGCGGTATTCATCATCAGTTTATTGGTATCCAGCGAAATCTCTCCGCTATAAAACAGAACCGGACCGGCCGTCAGCAGAATCAGCGAAAGCCAGGAAATGAGTTGAGCTGTTTTTCTCATCGTGCCGATCCTTTCTGCTGAAGTTTACTCAATACCGTGTAAATCACGGACGCAATGAACCAGCCGGGAAGCGCCACAAAATAGAGCTGGAAAAGCGGATGACCCGATTTTACCAGACCGACACATACAGCCAGCGTTGCAAACCACGCGATCCCGGCCGCCCAGTTGATTTTCAGCCCGCGGTGTTCCGCATAGTACTGGCGGATTCCAAGTTTCGGAAAAATCCAGAAGTCGGTGAAAATCACCGCGCCCATCGGCATCAAAAGCAGTCCATACATGGCGACAAATCCCAGCAGGCGCATGGCGATGGCCGGGAACAAGCCCGCCAGCGTCGCCAGCAAGCCGGTGCCAATCGTGACAGCAAAGCGCGACCGATTCGGCATAATCGCCTGAAAGGCCAGCCCCGCACGGTAAATGGTCGGATTAGCCGTAGTCCAGCCGGCGACAATCACACAGATCAGACCGGTGACGCCCGCCGCGCGGTACGCCAGCGGCCCCGGCAGAACATCCGTATCCGCCGGGTTGAGATGAAGCTGGAGTGCGTAAAGAACCGACGCGGCCAGCCAAGCCATGAAGTGGCCGACATACATGCCGGAAGCCGACGCAACTCCGTACCACGACTTTTTCGCAAAGCGGAACACCGATAGATCGCTCATGCCGATGTGCATCGCCATGTTGCAAAACCAGGCAAAAAACGTGACGTGCCAGAAGGTGAATTTAATCTGACCCGGAAGCGGATCTCCGCCTCTCCAGATCGCAGTGGTGCAAAGGTTCCAAAGATCGGAAAGCGACCGGATTTCCGTGCCGGTTACTTCGATGAACTGCCGGAGGCCGATGACTCCGAACGCCGCGAACACGATCACCATCCATGGCGCGGCGATGTTAGCGATTTTCGAAACCATGTCATATCCGTACGCCGCCACCACCGAAATCATCGCGCCGATGGCAAGAACCGCCAGCACCCAGCCGATACTGTTGGGATACAGATCGTTCAGCCCGGGCATCGGGAACTTAAACCAGACGCCCAGCGCCGTCGCCGACACCGTAACCATGGATCCCGCGAGAAAGCAGAACATGATGCCGTTCGCAAGGTTGTACAGTGTAACCAGATTGCGTCCGCAGATTTTTTCCAGCTGACAATAAAGCGTCAGCCGGGCCCGCACAGCAATCGGCGCGCAGAGAAACATCCAGCTCAGAACCGCCAGCAGATTTCCCAGCAGAAGACCGGAAATGACATCGAAGGCGCTGACACCGGCCGCCACGAACAAAGGGCCGATCATCAATTCGGTTCCGGCGCAGTGCTCACCGGCGTACATCCCGACAAACGCTTTCAGCCCCTGCCATGCGCTGGCAGGAACCGGCTCACGCTCGTATTCATTCGTCTGAGTATCATCACTCATGAACTGTCCTTACAGGAAGCCAAAGGACAACCCTTCGGCCCCTGTCAAACACCGGATTTACGCGCGTTTGGACTGCACCTTCGCTTCGTATTTTTCCATCTCGGCGATCCATGCGGTGCCGACCGGAACGCCCGCTTTTTCGCAGAGCATATCCCAGACCGCGCCGAACGGCATGGACTTGAATTCTTCCATCATCGCCAGACGCTGAGCGTTTTTGCCTTCCGCCTCGTACTTCTGAAGCTGAGCGGTCGGATCGAGAAGCGCAAACAGAATTCCCTTGCGGGCCGCGCGGGTTCCGGTGACATAAGCGCCGATGCGGTTGATGGATGCGTCGAAGAAGTCGAGCGCCAGCACCACGCGATCCCACGCCTTGCCGCGCTGGATTTCGAGGAACACGTTTTTCAGATCGTCGTTGAAGATCACCACGTGGTCGGAATCCCAGCGGATCGGGCGGCTGACGTGCAGGAGAATTTTATCCATAAACGTCAGGTGTCCGGAAATCTTGCCGTCAATTGTTTCGGTCGGATGGAAGTGGCCCATGTCGAGGCAAAGACCCATCTTGCGGCTGACTGCGTAGTCGGCGCAGAACTCGGCGGAGCTGACGACGTAGGACTCTGAGCCGATGCCGAACAGCTTGCTTTCGATGAAGTCCACGCATTTCTTACGGTCAATGGACTTGTCCTTCATGATCGCGTCGTAGGATTCCATCATCCGTTTGCGCGGGCCCCAGCTGTCCGCCGGAATATCTTTGCTTCCGTCCGGCGTCCACCAGTTGACGTAGCAGGGCGAGCCCTGATTTTCGGCCATCGCCTGAGCAATCTTGCGGCAGGCTTTACCATGCTTAACCCAGAAAGCGCGGATGGCGTCGTCCTGATGCGACAGCGTGTAGCCGTCCTGCGACTTCGGATGGGCGAAAAAGGTCGGATTGAAGTCGAGGCAGATTTTCTTCGCCTTGGCCCAGTCCATCCACTTCTTGAAGCAGGAGGCGTCCATCTTGTCGCGATCAACAAATTTTTCTGTTTCGGAATAGCAGGCATGAACATTCACGCGCTGGACGCCGGGAATCAGTGACATGGTTTTTTCGAGGTCGGCGCGGGCTTCTGCTCCGTTACGGGCGCGTCCGGGATAATTGCCGGTCGCCATGATGCCGCCGCCGGAAAGGCCGTCGGGCTTCGTTTCAAATCCGCCGACGTCGTCACTCTGCCAGCAGTGCAGAGAAATCGGGAGCTTCAACGCCTGTTTAATCGCCGCATCTGTATCAATACCGAACTGCGCATAGCGCTCTTTCGCCAGCTTGTATGCCTTCTCCACGCTCATTAGAAACCTCCTTGAAATTTTCCAGACTGCGGAAACAGTAGCAGAGAAGCCCTGCCTACTCCTTGACGATGCGGACATTTTCCAGCACGATCACGCCATGACCGAAAAACTCCGCAAACAGGATTATTTCGCCGACCCCGCCCTGCCTCTTCAGGTTCATATCCGTGACCCTCAGCCGGAGTTTCCCCTCCACGCCCACGGCTTTGACGAACTGGTGATCGTCCTGCGCGGCACCGCCATGCATATGGTGGACGGCCAGCCGTTTCCGGTTAAAAGCGGCGACGTGTTTGTCGTCTCCGGGAAACACGAACATCAATATCTCGACATGCACGGACTGGCGCTGGCCAACATTCTGTTCGACTCCCGCGCTCTGCAAATGAGCCAGTGGGACATCCGCGCCCTGCCCGGCTTCCACGCCCTGTTCGCGCTCGAACCGCTTCTGCGTGCCCAGCAGAAATTCAACAACCGCCTGCATCTGTCGGAGCGTCAGCTCAACCGTGCCAACGAACTGCTCCACGACCTGAGCCGCGAAATCGAAATCCGCAATCCCGGCTACCGCATGATGGCCCGCGGCCTGTTTATGCAACTGGCCGTCTTCCTCTCGCGCTGTTGGTCCGAAAAGCCGGAAGCCGAATCCATTGACCTGCTGAGGCTGGGCGACGCTATTGCCTGCATCGAAACCCGCTTCGCCGAAAAAATCACACTGGAGGATCTCGCCCGCAAAGCGCATCTCTCCAGTCGGCACTTCCAGCGGATTTTCCATGAATGCCTGGGCCGCTCGCCGATTGACCATCTGCTCCGCGTCCGCATCCAGAAAGCCGCCGAACTTCTGCGCCACAGCGACCTCTCCGTCACAGAGATCGCCTTCGACTGCGGATTCAGCGACAGCAACTACTTCGCCCGGCAGTTCCGCCGGATCATGGACTGCACGCCGCGCCAGTACCGGCAGAAGCGGAGCTGACCGCCGCCGGACGCGGGAAAACCGAACTGCAAGGTTGCTTCCCTCCGGCGATCAGGCTATAGGCTTCTGCTTCCATTTCTAACGTTGGAGAAGCATGCTGCACCCCGATACAGAAGTCCGCTGGATCAGTAAAGAAATCGGTTGCGGAATTGTCGCCGCCCGCGACATTCCCAAAGGAACCGTCACGTGGGTCATGGACCCTCTCGACCGGGTCTTCTCTCCGCAACAGGTCGAAGAACTTCCCGACGTCTGCCGCCAGACGCTCTACAAATATTCCTACCGCAACCGGCACGGCGACTATGTTTTCTGCTGGGACAACACCCGCTTCATGAACCACAGCTTCAAGCCCAACTGCATCACCACCGCCTACGGCTTTGAGCTGGCCGTGCGCGACATCCGCGAAGGCGAAGAACTCACCAACGACTACGGCTCGCTCAACATTCTCGAACCGTTTCACGCCTGCGACGAAGGAACCGACCGTAAAATTGTCTATCCCGACGACCTTGCGCGCCACTACGCCGACTGGGACCGCCAGCTCGAAGGCGCCTTCCAGCGGGTACACACCGTCGAACAGCCCCTGCGCGGCCTGCTTTCGGATGAGCAATGGGAAACCGCCTGCCACGTCGCCGAGGCGCGCAAACCCATGCTCTCCATTCTGCACTGCCTGCTTCGTGGATAGTCCGGCTTTAGGAATCCCAGACGTTCGACTTTTAGACTTTCGACTTTCGCCCGCTGTCTCTAAAGTCCCCTCCCATGAACGACGACTATGAACTTCTCGACAGCGGCGACGGCCGCAAGCTGGAGCGCTTCGGCAACGTAACGCTCGTCCGCCCCGCCGGACAGGCCGCGTGGAAGCAGTCGCTGGACGAAGAAGTCTGGCGCAACGTCTCCGCCGGATTCGACCGCGAGGAAGGCAACCGCTGGCACAACCGCCACAACCTGCCCGACAAATGGCAGATCACCGTCGCCGGAATAAATTTTAAACTCTCCTCCACCGACTTCGGCCACCTCGGCATCTTCCCCGAACAGCGCGTCATGTGGAAATGGATCCGCGAAACCGTCCAGAAACGCAAAGCGCAAACCGGCTCCGTGAACGTACTGAACCTCTTCGCCTACTCCGGCGGCTCGACACTCGCCGCCGCGCAAGGCGGCGCGGAAGTCTGCCACCTCGACGCCTCCAAAGGAATGGTCGACTGGGCGCGAGAAAACGCGGCGCTCAATAAACTCGAAACCGCGCCGATCCGCTGGATTGTGGACGACGCCATCGGCTTTCTCCGCCGCGAAGTCAAACGCGAGCGGCGCTACGACGGAATCATCCTTGATCCGCCGTCCTTCGGGCGCGGCAAAAAAGGCGAGGTCTTCAAAATACAGGATGCGCTCCCCGAACTTCTTAACCTCTGCCGCGACCTGCTTTCGGACAATCCGGCGTTTCTATTGCTGAGCTGTCACACGCCCGAATACTCGCCGATGATCCTGCAAAACCTGCTCACGCAATGGCTCAAAGATTCCGGCGGCACCACCGACTGCGGCGAAATGCTCCTCACCGGGAAACCTGACGTCATGCCGCTACCAAGCGGCGCCTTCGCGCGATGGATCAGTAAAAAATGAAAAAACTGCTTCTCATCATTCTCCTTTTGATCTCCGTTTCTCTCGAAGGATTCGGAGCCGACACCGTTATTGCTTCGGCTTTTGCCGGACATAAAAGCAACATCCAGGTTCAGGGTGCCGGACAGGTCACAAAAATTCTGTCTGACGATAATGACGGAAGCCGGCATCAGCGCTTCATTATCAAGCTCGCATCCGGGCAGACACTGTTGATCGCACATAACATTGATTTGGCGAAACGGGTTTCTGCCCTGCAGACCGGCGATACCGTCGAGTTTTACGGTGAATACGAATGGAATCCGAAGGGCGGCGTGATCCACTGGACTCACCGTGACCCCGAAGGAAAACACGCCGCCGGATGGTTAAAGCACAAGGGGCAGATTTACCAATGACCGCACCCTCTGAACAGCCGTGAAATCCACTTCGCGACCTCGCGCAGAAAAAGATTTTCAACCTCCATTGCGGCGTTTTTGTGAGCGAATCCGATAGAGCCGTTCGGTAAAGCCGCCTTCTTTTTCAAAGGTGTCGGCCAGAGACTGCAACTGCTGTCCGAGCAGATAGAGGCAGAGATTTAAAAACGAGAGCGCTCCATTGGCGGCCACCGCCGAGGTGAGAGAAGACAAGGACAAACACGGACCGCCAGCTGTCTGTCCCTGTTCGTCCGTGTTTCTTTCGCGTCTGACTTCGTCGTGAACCCACGCGCGAAACTGTTCGAGCGTTGCGCATCGCCGCGCTTTAAAGCGCAGTAGCGCCGGATGATCCGGCGGCCATTCCGGCAGATTCCGCTGGCGCAGAAAGTCCTGATAGTCCAGTTGCAGTTCGGCCAGACTGCCTTTGGCAACACCGGTCAGTTTGAGTTCGATCTTCTTGGATGTTGCCGAATCCACAATATTCTGCGCGCCGCTTCGTGCGGCCTGTACCATCTGGTCGTGCGTCCGGCTCCGCCGGTCAATAAACCGGTCGCAGAAATGCGCGGTGATGTCGTAAATCAGCCGCCGCGTCCTTCTGTTAAAATTCTTCCAATGTCCGGAAAACCGCCTATGCTTTCCCGCAACAAGGAGGTTTTCATGTCGCGTGTACAAACTGTTTTTTCTCTTCTGCTGATCTCTGCTCTCCCGCTGTTTGCCGAAATTGAACTGAACGGCAACCCGCAGGAACTGAGCGCCTATCTCTCGTCCATCCCGGAAACCGTCATGATCGAAGGACGGGCGGAAAAGAAACTGCCCGCCGACCGCGCTATCATTCAGCTAAAGATCACCACGGAAGACAAGCTGATGGATGCCTCGCTGGCCGCGAACCGCCGCCTGCGTGAAGAAATCACCATGAAACTGCTGGCCGCCGGGCTGACAACCAACCGGATTCAGGCGGCAAAATTTTCTTCCACGCCCGAAAGCGGCTTCTTCAGCGACAAAGTCCGCAGTTACAAAGTACAGAACACCATGAAAGCCACCGTCGTGAACGAGGCGGAGTTCCGGGCGGTTGCCGCGCTGGTGGATGCGCATAAAGAAATCAGCTATGCCGACACCGAATTTGAACTCTCCACGAAAAAAGAGGTCGAACAACAGCTTCTCGCCGAAGCCTGCAAGGATGCCACCGCTAAAAAAGCGGTTTATGAGACGGGCCTTAACGTCGCGCTGACTCCGATCCGGTTTCATAACGGAGTCGTCCAGATGCAACGCCCCATGCTGGCACGTGCGGTAGCAAAGGCCAGTTTCGTAATGGAAGATGCCGGCCTGACTGCTCCCGCTCCGCCGACTCAGTTTGACGAAATGGTCTTCAGCGCCAGCATCACCGTCGAATACCGTCTTCAGGCGAAATGATATGACTGCACCCTCTGAACAACCGTGGAATCCGTTGCACGGAATTACGCTCGAGATGATGCTGACTCAGCTGGTGGAAGATCATGGCTGGGAGGAGATGGGTCAGCGGATCAAAATCCGGTGCTTTCAGAACGATCCATCCATCAAGTCCAGCCTGACGTTTCTGCGCAAAACACCGTGGGCGCGGGAGAAGGTCGAGAAGTGGTACGTCGCCGACCTCCGCCGCAAACAGCGCGGACGTTGAATCTCAAACTTCTTATAGCCACAAAAAACACAAGAATTCACAAAAAATAACTTCCCGTTTTCGTGCCCTTTGGTGTTTTTCGTGGCTAATTCTTTTCTGTCTAATTGATGTTCTTGGCAGGAAGCCGCCGCTACTTCATATTTCGCGCATGAATCTCGAAGTCCTCTATCACGACAACCAACTGCTGGCGGTGAATAAACCGGCGGGACTGCTGACTCAGCCGAGCGGCACAGATAAGGATAATCTGGAAGACCGTTCCAAGGTTTGGATCAAGGAAGTCAAAAACAAGCCGGGCAATGTCTTCCTGCACGCCGTTCACCGGCTCGATCAGGTGGTCAGCGGAGTCGTTCTGTTCGCCTGCACCGACAAGGCGCTGTCGCGGCTGAACGCCGATATGCGCGCCCACCGCTTCACCAAAATCTACCACGCCGTCGTTTCCGGCACGCCGCCGCAGTCCGAAGGTTCACTGCGCCACTTTCTGATTCACGACGATTACCGCGCCGAGGTCGCCAAGGAAGGCGATCCCGATGCGAAAGAGTGTCGGCTGGATTATCGGGTGATTACGCCCGCTGGGGACAGGGGGCATACAACAAACTCGACTGTAGGCCGGGTGCCCCCACCCGGCGATTTTACGTTGCTCGAAATTCAACTGCACACCGGACGCTACCACCAGATCCGCGCCCAGCTCGCCGAGATCGGCTGTCCGATTGCCGGCGACGAAAAGTACGGCTCGAAAATTAAACTCCCCGGCGGCGCGATTGCTTTGCATCACGCGCGGCTGACGGTGATTCATCCGGTCAGCAAAGCCGAGATCGTTGTCGAAGCGCCCTATCCGCCGCACTGGCCGGCAGTTTAGCCGGGCGGATTCCAAACATTGAAAAAATTTTCTGGTCAGCCTGCCGTGTCCGGCATAGAAAGTTCCCTTATGCAGTCCGGAAAGCCCGTCAAAAAACTCTCCTGGAAACCGGGGAATATGCTCTCGCCGGTTCCGGCGGTGCTGGTCAGTTGCGGCGGCACCGGCGGATCGAAACCCAACCTGATCACCATCGCATGGGCCGGAACAGTCTGCACCAACCCGCCGATGCTTTCCATCTCCGTCCGGCCGGAGCGCCATTCCTATGACATCATCAAAAAGACCAGCGAGTTCGTCGTGAATCTGCCGACCGTCAAGGAGGCGAAAGCCACCGACTGGTGCGGCGTCGTCTCGGGCCGGGATCACGATAAGTTTGAAAAAACCGGACTGACTGCCGCGCCCGCTCTGAACGTCGGCTGTCCCATCGTTCTCGAATGTCCGGTGAATCTGGAATGCCGCGTCACCCAGACTTTGGAACTCGGCTCGCACGTCATGTTCATCGCCGAGGTGGTCGCCGTCCAGGTGTCGGATACTCTGCTCGACGCAAAAAACAAGCTGTGCCTCGAAAAAGCCGGGCTGATCGCCTACGTCCACGGCGCTTATTTTGAACTCGGCCGCTACCTCGGCCACTTCGGATTTTCCGTTCGCAAACAAAAGTCCGTCCGGAAAAAATCGTCGTCCAAATCAAGGAGACCGCATGAGCGACAACAGCGTAAACCCAAAGCGTGAAAACTGGAGCGGACAGCTGGGATTCATCCTCGCCGCCGCCGGATCGGCCATCGGACTCGGAAGCATCTGGCGGTTTCCGTACATCACCGGCGAAAACGGCGGCGGAGCGTTCATGCTCGTCTATCTGTTCTGCTGTGCCGCCGTCGGCATCCCAGTGATGATCTGCGAAATCACACTGGGCCGACACACCCAGCGCAATCCGGTCGGGTGCTTCAACCAGCTCACACCGCCCGCCTCCCTGCTGGCGCACTTTCTCGGCGGCGGCATGGTGCTCACCGGCATCGCCCTGCTCTGCTTCCAAGCCATCGGCTGGGGCGTCACCGCGCTGATTCTCGGCGGACTGGTTTTTTGGAAAAGCTGGCGGATTGTCGGCATCATGGGCGTCGTTGCCGGATTTCTGATTCTCTCCTACTACAGCGTCATCGGCGGCTGGGCGATCGGCTACGTCGCGAAAGCCGCGACCAACCAGCTGGCGTTTGAAACCGTCGCGCAGGCCAAAACAACGTACATGGATTTTATCGGCAGTACCGGACGGGTCATTGGCTTCCACTTCGTTTTCATGCTGCTCTGCGTGGCGATCATTTATAAAGGCGTTCAAAAAGGAATTGAGACCGCATGTAAATTCATGGTGCCGCTTCTCTTTGTCATCATGCTCGTACTGATTCTGCGCGCGTTGACTCTGCCCGGTGCCAGCGCCGGTGTCAGCTTCTGCTTCACGCCGGACTTTTCCAAACTCACCGCACAAGGCGTACTGGTCGCGCTCGGCCACGCCTTCTTCACTCTCAGCCTCGGCATGGGCGCGATGATCACCTACGGCAGTTACCTCGGCAAAAATGAAAACATCTTCGCTTCCAGCGTCTGGATCACCGGACTCGACACGCTCGTCTCGATACTTTCCTGCCTGATGATTTTCCCCGCCGTCTTCGCGATGGGATTTGAACCCGGCGAAGGCCCCGGCCTCGTCTTCCAAGTTGTTCCGGCGGTCTTCCACCGGCTACCCGCCGGGCCGTTGTGGGGTACGCTCTTCTTCATCCTGCTCGCCGTGGCCGCGCTCGCCTCCGGCATCAGCCTGCTCGAAGTCGTCACCGCCTACTTCGTGGACGAGAAAAAATGGACGCGCCACCGCGCCGCCATCGTCACCGGCATTGCCATCTTCCTGCTCGGCGGACTCTCTGCCGTCAGCATTGAAAACTGGGACAAACTTCCGGCGATTCAAACCGCGGTCGCCGCCTGCTTTGGCGGTGCCAGAGCCAGCTTCTTTGATCTGGTGGACAACCTAACCTGCAACTGGATGCTGCCGCTCGGCGGACTCTTCATCTGCCTCTTCACCGGCTGGATATGGGGAACCCGCAAAGCGATCGAAGAAATCCGCCACGGCTCAAAAAACTTCGCCGACGTTCATCTGCTCGCACTGCTGGCAGGACTCAAAGACGATCCGTCGCACAACTCCAGTACTCATCCGCTCACGCTCGCATCGCTCTGGGGAATCTTCATCCGCTTCATCTGCCCCGTCGCAATATTGATCACCTTCCTCCACACCATCGGCTGGCTGAATCTGACGCCGTAATATCCCCCGCTGAAAAACAGCGGGGGTTCGTGGCCGGAAATTTTCAGTAACGGTAATGCGCCGGTTTAAACGGCCCGTTCCGTGAAATCCCCAGATATTTAGCCTGCGCGGGCGAAAGGGTTTCAAGCTTCACGCCGATTTTTTCCAAATGAAGCCGGGCGACTTCTTCATCGAGTTTCTTCGGCAGGGTGTAAACTCCGACCGGATATTTGCCGGGATTGCAGTACAGTTCAATTTGCGCCAGAACCTGATTCGTGAAGCTGTTGGACATGACAAAGCTCGGGTGCCCTGTGGCGCAACCCAGGTTGACCAAACGTCCTTCCGCAAGAAGCAGAATGCTCTTCTTGTTCGGAAAGGTGACCTTGTCCACCTGCGGCTTGATGTTGGTCCACTTGTACTTCTTCAGACGCTCCACCTGAATTTCGCTGTCGAAGTGGCCAATATTGCAGACAATCGCCATGTCTTTCATCCGCCGCATATGCTTTTCAGTAATCACATCACAGCAACCGGTGGTGGTGACAAACAGATCACCCATCGCGCAGGCCTCATCCATCGTCATCACTTCGTAACCTTCCATGGCCGCCTGCAAGGCGCAGATCGGATCAATTTCGGTGACGATCACGCGGGCGCCCTGTCCTTTGAGCGACTGGCAACAGCCCTTACCGACATCGCCGTAACCGGCCACAACCGTGACTTTTCCGGAAAGCATCACGTCTGTAGCGCGCATGATTCCGTCCACTAGCGAGTGGCGGCATCCGTACAGATTATCGAACTTCGACTTCGTCACCGAGTCGTTCACGTTGAATGCCGGGAACAGCAGTTCGCGGCGCTCCATCATCTGATAAAGCCGGTGAACGCCCGTGGTGGTTTCTTCGCTGACACCGATAATGTCCTTGGTGATCCGCGAGAAGCGTTTCGGATCTTTCTTAAGCGCCTTCTTCAGCTGAGCCAGCAGAATCCCCTCTTCGATACTGCCCGGCTTGCGATCCAGAACAGACGGGTCGCTCTCCGCCCGCAGACCGAGATGAACAAACAGGGTGGCATCGCCGCCGTCGTCCAGAATCATGTTCGGCCCTTTGCCGTTGCCCCAGTCCAGAATCCGGTCAGTGTAATCCCAGTATTCCTCCAGCGTCTCGCCCTTCACGGCGAACACCGGCGTTCCGGTGACCGCGACAGCGGCGGCGGCATGATCCTGCGTTGAGAAAATATTACAACTGGCCCAGCGGACCTTCGCTCCGAGAATCTGCAGAGTCTCGATCAGCATGGCCGTCTGAATGGTCATGTGCAGAGATCCGGTGATCCGCGCGCCCTTCAGCGGCTTGTCTTTGCCGTATTTTTCGCGCAGAGCCATCAGCCCCGGCATTTCGTACTCGGCCAGTTCCATTTCCTTGCGGCCGAACGGCGCCAAAGAAATGTCACTCACAACATAATCCTGTTTCTTCGAAATCGTCTTCTTCGCCATACTATCTGCTCCGTTTCTTCATTTCTTTCGTTGCAACAATCATCAATACCGAAAAGGCCGGTGTCGGCCCTTCCAGTGTTTGGAAATTCTCCATCTTCAATCCGGCTTCCGCCAGCCAGCCGCGCAGTTCACGCTCATCAAATCCCAGCCACAGGTCCGCCCACTCACTGCGCACCCACTCCTGATCGTGCTGAGCCAGATCCAGTAAAACCATCCGTCCGCCAGGCTTCAGAATGCGGGCGGCTTCCGCCAGCGCTTTTTCCGGACGCGCGGCATGATGCAGTACCTGGCTCACGAACACCGTATCCATGGTGTCTGTATCCAGCGGCAGTTTTTCCAGATCGCCCTTCTCCACCGCCACCCGCCGCGACAGCCCGGATTCCGCCGACCGCTCCTGCACCACCCTCAGCATCTGGGCGGAAAGATCCACCGCCACCACCCGTTTGGCAAAACGGGCCAACAGCATCGTCAAATCCCCCTCGCCGCAACCGATATCGGCCACCGTCTGACCGGAAAACCCGGCGGCCAGCGCCGCCGCCAGCGCCTGCCAGCCGCCGCCCGGCTGGGTCAGCGAGCCGTAGCGCCCGGCGATTTCGTCAAAAAATTTGGTGCTTTCCCTGCGCCGGAGCTCAATCGCCCGGTCCACAGCCGCCCGGTCTCGGCTCGCACCGCGCAGTTCCGCAAGCTTCTCACTCATCAGCTGGGCGAACGCGGCATCCTGAAAAACCGGGCCGCGGCGGTAATAGACCGAGGTTCCTTCCCGGCGCGTATCAAGCAACCCGCTGTCGCGCAACGGCTTCAGATGGCGGCTCACTGAGGATTGAGGCATCTTGAGCGCCTCGACGATTTCAGCCACCGACAGTTCAGCAATTTCCACGGCGCGCAGAATCCGCAACCGGGCTTCATCCCCCAGCGCTTTGAAAACTTCAAGGATGTTGGTTTCTGTCATGCTTTATTCATCCGCTTTTTCGGATGAAAGGATATTTAGCGAACGGAAGCAAGACAGAAAAGGCGCGCCGGAGTTACGGCGCGCCCTGTCGTTGATCGGCAATCTGAAATCGCCAAGGGTTCTCAGCCCCATTTGCCTTTTTTCATATGCCCCTGCTGTTCGGTCATCGAAAGCTTCATCATCTGCCAGGCGGCGGCGCGGCACTTGGTGAACACATCCACACAGCCGGGATCGAGCTCGTCTTTAATGCCATCGTTGCAGACAGCTTCGACCTGACGGGCCAGATCAATCACGCGGGCATGCAGTGTATTGGTGTGCCGGGACCGTTCCACCAGCTTGGCGGCGGCCTCATCCATCTGTTTAAACTGCTCCTTCGGCGCCCCGCACTTCGGGCATTTGCACGGCGCTTCGTCGCCGTCATGAATATATCCGCAAGCTTCACATTTCCACTTCTTCATCCGGAGTCCTCCTTCAGGCTTCAGCCTGTTCTTTTTCGTCTGCGGCGGAGTCTACACCGCGCCGCACGGAATTCAAAGAATTTATCCCCCTCACACCGGACACAGAAAAAGTTCCGGACGGCTGAAAAAACAGATAGAGTCCGCCGCATGAACATGAATCCCGTCGGAATTATTCACTCCTGCTTCAAGGAAAAGTTCGGCATCCCGCGACAGCCGGGCTTAATCCGGAGCGCGACCGCCACGCTCGAGCTGATCCCGCCGTACAATGTCGCCGAAGCCCTGCGCGGCATCGAGGAGTTTTCCCACCTTTGGATCGTCTTCGCCTTCCATGAAAGCGTCTGCGAAACCTTCCAGCCGACGGTTCGTCCGCCGCGCCTCGGCGGCAATACCCGCGTCGGCGTGTTCGCCACCCGCTCGCCGTTCCGCCCGAACCCGATCGGACTATCGGTCGTAGAACTCAAAAGCGTCAGCGGCACAACGCTCGAACTGGCGGGCGGAGACTTCCTTGACGGCACGCCCGTGCTGGACATCAAGCCCTACATTCCGTACGCCGACAGCATCCCCGGTGCACAAGGCGGATTTGCCGACGGCGCGCCGGAGCCGGTCAACACCATCGCTTTCTCTCCGGAGGCGGATAAATTTTTTCAAACTCTGGAAAAAGAAAAACGGCGGCTCATCACCGACGTGTTGAGCTATAACCCGCGCCCGGCCTATCAGGACAACGACCCGGCCCGGCTGTACGGAACACGGCTCTTCGATCTGGAAGTCAAATGGCGGCAGGCCGGAACCGCGGTAACCGTGGAATTTATCGGCGGATCGGCGGACGCTTCAACAGTCGGGTCGCGCAGGCGCGGTTGACCGCGTCACTATCTTTCAGGGCCGTCTCTCTCACGGACTTCCAGTAATCGCCGTCCGCGAACCAGTGTCCCCAGAACAGTCCGGCCCGGCGGACCAGCGGGTCTTTAGATTGGATCATCAGCCGCAACAGCGCCCGCGGCCCGGTGATAGACGGCAACGCATCAATCAGCGGCTGAAGATATGCGCCGTTCTCCAGCGACTGGAAAAACGCCGCCTCTGTACCGAAAATCCGGCTCATCATCACCCGCTTTGTTTTATCCGTTTCCAGCGTCCGGCAGACAAACTGGTGGTGTTCCGGCCTGCCGTGTACCGCCAGAAAAAGACCCGAAAGTCCGGCCTCGCCGGATGTCCGTGCGGACGTGAAGCGGGCCTGATTAAACTCCAGTCCTGCGGATGCCGGAGCAAAATATTGTGTCGCCAGCCAGCCGCCCCGCACCATTTCCACCGGGGTCACCTCGTCTCCGCCGATCAGTGCCGACAGCTCGGAAAACATCGCCGGATAATTGCCCGGCAAAACGGCGAATGCCGTTCCGGCCGAAGAAAAAGCCAGCGCGGCCGCGACGGCCAGAAATTTTAAACGGCTCTTTATCATTACACAATCCAGCCTCCGCCAAGAACTTCGTCGCCGTCATAGACAACCGCCGCCTGACCGGGAGTGAGCGCGAACTGCGGTTCGGCAAAGCAAACTTTGAATTCGGTGTCGCTGACTTTTTCGAGCGTGGCCACCGCGCCGCGATGGCCGTAGCGCGGCTGGACGGTGAAGTTTCCAATGCCTGGAAATTTATTGGAAATCCAGTGAACGCTCTGCACAAGACATTCGGACTGCATGACACCTTCGCGCGGCGAGAGAGTGATTTCGTTTTTGTCCGCGTCAATCCGGCTGACGTAAACTCGTTCGCCGACGGCGACGCCGGTTCCGCCGCGCTGTCCGACGGTGAAGCGATGAACGCCTTCATGTTCGGCCAGCTGTTTTCCCTGATCATCAAGTACGCGTCCCTTTTTCTTCACTCCCGGCGCACGCGCTTCGACGAATTCGGGATACATTCCTTCTTCGACAAAGCAGAGATCCTGACTTTCGCCGCGCGGCACCACCGGCAGGTTGTGATCCGCTGACCACTTTTTCACTTCTTCTTTGGTCCAGCCGCCGAGCGGGAAAACAGTATGCGCGAGCTGTTTTTGCGAGAGGCGGTGCAGGAAGTAGGACTGGTCTTTCGTACGGTCCACGGCGCGCAGAAGATGAAAGGTTCCGCCACGTTCTTCGATGCGGGCGTAGTGTCCGGTCGCCAGCACGTCGCAGTCAAGTTGTACTGCGCGGTCGAGCAGAAAGCCGAATTTGATGAACTGGTTGCAGGCGATGCACGGCGATGGCGTGCGGCCCGCCGCGTATTCGCCGACGAACGGCGTGACCACTTTTTCTTCGAAGCGATCCTGCGCATTGACGACATAGTGACGGATGCCAAGCGCCGCGCAGACTTTCTGCGCGCGGGTGACATCTTCGAGCGAGCAACAGCGCGAGCCGTCTTTCCACATGTGCGCGGTCAGCCCGATGACCTCATAGCCCTGTTCGACAAGCAGAGCCGCCGCCACGGAGCTGTCCGTGCCGCCGCTCATTCCGACTGCCGCGCGTTTTTTCATCTGCGGCGGGTTGTAACCAATGCGGACGGGGAAAGCCAGCGTTTAGCTGGAGGCGGTTAAATGTTTTATTTCTGCCGGAACGGACGCTAGGATTTCCCGCGATGAAGAAAAAACCTCTGTTTGTCGAAGAACTGATCATCTGGCTGCGCGGACGTTTCTCGCTGACCGGAGAAGAAAAGACCTGGCTTCTGCTGGTTCTGGTGATCTGCTGGGCTGGACTGGTCAGCCGGTATTTTTATTTGAAAAATCAGCCGCCGCCGGAACAGATCGAAGAAATCGGTAGTCCTTAGACGCGCGTCCGGCTATAGTCCCCGCCATGATTTCGGCAGTAATTTTTGATTTCGACGGCATTATCGTGGATTCCGAGCGGCTTCACTGGACCGCGTTCAACCGGGTTCTCAGCCCGCTGGGAAAAACCATTTCCTGGCCGGATTACATCCACACCTATATCGGCTTCGACGATCGTGATACGTTCCGAACGGCGCTTCCGGACCTTGGAAAGGATGCCCTGCCGCAATTGATCGCAAAAAAAGCCGCCGAGTTTCAGAATCTGCTGGAAAGCGACGGCGCCGCCGCATTGCCCGGCGCGGTTGAGCTGATCAAAAACCTGTCCGGCAATATCCCGCTGGCCATCTGTTCCGGCGCGTTGAGAAGCGATATTCTTCCCGTCCTTAAAGGTCTGGGCGTTGAATCCGCTTTTGACACGATTGTCACCGCCGATGACACGCACATCAGCAAGCCCGATCCCGCGCCGTACAAACTGGCCGCGAAAAAGCTGGGTGTGACGAAAGGACTGGCCATCGAAGATACGCCCGCCGGAATTGCGTCGGCTAAAGGCGCGGGGCTGAATGTTCTGGCGGTCACCAACAGCTATGCGCCGGAATTTCTGACACAGGCCGACGCAGTTGTTTCTTCGCTCGAAGGGCTTTCGCTCTCGAAGCTGAACGCTCTGCTATGAGCGGAAATGCTCAAACGCTTTACGCTCCAGAACGGCGCCGTCCAGCTTCAGCACTTCCGGCAGTCCGCCAATTCGTCCGATCCGGGAAAACCGCTGTTCCAGATTTTCCAGACATTGGAAATCGAACTCGTCGGCCTCTTCGGCGCGGACGGTGAACAGCAGTTCGAAATCCTCGCCGTCGAACAGCGCCTGTTCCAGCGTTCCAATCTTCGGAATTGCCGCGCCGTCCAGCTCCGCGCCGACACCGGAAGCTTTCAGAATATGCCGGAGATCGGTGGCGAGTCCGTCGCTGATGTCCATCATGGAGCGGACAAAGCCGGACTGCCGGAGCCATTTGGCTTCCTTGATGCGCGGCATAAACGTCAAATGTTTGCCGCTGGCGAACGATCCGCCGAGCGGGCCGGTGACATAAAGGATATCGCCGGAACGCGCGCCGGAACGGAGCAGTGCTTTTCCTTTGGCCACACGGCCCACGCCGAAGACGTGGAGTTCAAGCGTCGGCCCCTGAGCGAGATCGCCGCCGACCAGATCCACATCAAAAAGCTTCCGAACGTTGGAAACTCCCTCGTAGATTTTTTCCAGCGTCTGGAAATCCTGCTCCGGCGGCGCGACCAGATTGATGAGCAGGTATTGCGGCTCGGCGCCCATCGCGGCGAAATCGCTCAACACGCGCGCGGCGGCTTTCCAGCCGATCCGCTCCGGCGGAGTGTCCGGCGTGAAATGAACGCCGCAAATCAGCGGATCGGTGGTGAGAACGAGGTCGTAATGCGCATCCAGCGGCAGAACCGCGCAGTCGTCGCCGACGGCTTTCAGACCTCGGGTCAGCGCCGCGATCGCGGCGTGCTCACCCATTTGTTTAAGTGTGCTCACGAATAACTTTATTTTGATGCCGCGGTTTTCGGCCAGTCCGGATTCTGTTCGGCGGTTTCCACCGCGGTACGGGCCAGCAGATTGAAGCTGATGTAAACCGCGTCTAAATAGGGGGTCGCGCCGGTCACAGCGTCAACCTGCTTCAAACTTCCGTCGGTTCCTTTGACCGTACTGCCGGAAAACTCTTTGATGGCATCCGTTGCTTTCTGCTTCTTGGCCGGATTTTTAATACGGGCGATATCGGGAATGACCGCCTCGCGCACCACCCATTGTCCGTCTTTCTGACTGACCGCCACGATCCCGTTCACAGGAGCGTAGGTTTTAACCGGCCCCGCGACCGCCGCCGAAACCACCTTGCCGGCGGCGTCATATCCAAGGTAGATATCGTCGACGGCTGGAGAAGCGCCGCCTTTCTGGCTGTAAGCGGCAATATCGCCCAGTGCTTTAATGGCAAACTGATCGAAATCGCCGGCGACGGCCAGCGATGAAATAAAAACAGCAGGCAAAATGATTTTCTTCATATGAACGCTCCTTCTCCGCACCATAACCTTTCGTCCGCCGAAAATTAAGAAAAAGCTTTGGAAAAGCGGGCTGGCAGAATTGGGTTGAAGAAGGCGGGCGGCTGTTTCAGACTGTGCCGTCTTTTCACAAAGGAGATTCGGCATGAATAAGAAGGCTCTGGTGACCGGAGGCAGTGGGTTTCTGGGAATCAACATGATCCGCTATCTGCTCCGGCAGGGGATTACAGATATCACCGTGCTGGATCTCGTCGAGTTCGACTATCCTGAAAGAGACCGGATCAATGCCGTGCAGGGCGATATCCGTCATCCGGAAACCGTGAGCAAGGTGATGAAAGGCGTGAATTGGGTTATCCACACCGCCGCCGCCCTACCCCTTTATACGGAAGAGGAAATTTTCTCCACCGATATCGAAGGCACCCGCATTCTGCTGGCGGCGGCGGAACGCGAAAAGGTCGAACGGTTCGTGCATATCTCCTCGACCGCCGTGTACGGAATTCCGGATCACCATCCGCTTGTCGAAGACGACCGGCTGATCGGCGTCGGCCCGTACGGCATCGCCAAGATCGAAGCGGAAAAAGTCTGTCTGGAATATAAAGCCAAAGGAATGTGCGTACCAATCATCCGCCCGAAATCGTTCGTCGGCCCGGAACGGCTCGGCGTATTCGCTCTTTTCTATGACTGGGCCAAGGACGGAAAGAATTTTCCAATGATCGGAAGCGGCAGAAACCGATATCAACTGCTCGACGTGGAAGACCTCTGCGAAGCGATCTGGCTCTGCCTGACCAAAGACGAAACGGCGGTCAACGACATCTTTAATATCGGCGCGACGGATTTCACGACGATGAAGGAGGATTATCAGGCCGTCCTCGACCGCGCCGGATTCGGGAAGAAAGTGATCGGCACTCCAGCCAAACCACTGATTCTGGCTTTGCGCATTCTGGAGTTCTTTAAACTGTCGCCCCTCTACAAATGGGTCTATGAAACCGCCTGCGAAGATTCATTCGTTTCGACAGAAAAAATCGAACGGAAACTCGGCTTTTATCCGAAGTTCTCCAACAAGCAGGCGCTGGTCCGCAATTATGAGTGGTATCTCGCCAACCTGCACACCTTCGCGGGCAAAGGCGGAATTTCCCATCGCGTTCCGTGGAGTCAGGGCATTCTGAAATTCTTCAAACTGTTTTTCTGATTATGAAAACGTTCCTGCTATTCATCATTTGCTCACTTTTTCTGACCGGATGCGGGCCGAAGAGCGGAGCCGCGCTGGATACGGCGGACGAAAAAGATTCGCGCGTTCGCAAAGGGCTTGAGCTGGCTCAGCAGAAAAACTGGGACGAAGCCGTCCGGCAGTTTGAGGCCGCCCTGCTGAAGAAGCCGGAACTTGGCCGTCCCGATCTGGAACTGGCGATGATTTATCACCAGCAGAAAAAAAACTACGTCCGCGCCGTTTATCACTATGAATGCTATCTCGAAAAACGCCCGCTGACGGACAAGCGCGCGCTGATTCAGGAATGGATCAAACAGGCGAAAGTCTCGCTGGCGGGCGAAGTCGGCGGCGCCGGCAGTGAGATCGCCGAAGAGCTGGTACGCCTGACCCGGGAAAACAACCTGCTCAGAAAACAGCTTGATGCCGGCGGCGGAAGCGCCCCTGCCGCAACCAGCGTCAAAACCCTGCTGACTACTCCGCCGCCCGCCCGCCCGGAGCCCGCGCCGACAGACACCAGAAAGCCGGAACCGGCCCGCACATATCAGGTTCGCGCCGGAGACACCCTGTCGCGGATCTCCGCATCGGTTTACGGCAATACGGCGCAGTGGCAGAAAATTTATGAAGCCAACCGCGACCAGATGAAAAATGAAACCGACCTTAAAATCGGACAGTCGCTCGTCATCCCGCCGCCTGAAAATTAAGACGACGTGGGGAACGCTGACTCTGACGCTGGATGACGGCGGCAGAGCGATTGCGCTGGAGTTGCCGTATCTCAAAACCGCGCTGAGCAAACCGTTTGCCTGTGAAAAGCTCCAAGGATTGGAAGATTTGCTGAAAAAGTTTCCAATCATTGGAAACGTCAGCGGCACCCCGTTTCAGATGGCGGTCTGGAAAGAGCTGAGAAATATTCCGCGCGGCAAGACCCGGACTTATGGCGAGATCGCGGCGGCCATCGGAAACCCAAATGCGGTGCGGGCGGTCGGCGCGGCCTGCGGCGCGAACCCTCTGCCGGTTTTTATTCCCTGCCACCGTGTCATCGCTAAAAACGGAATCGGCGGATTCGGCAGTGGATTGCCGTGGAAAATCCTGCTTTTAAAAACAGAAGGTGCTTTATGAACAAACAAGCCTCACCCTATCGCTGTCACATTTTTATCTGCGTAAACGTCCGGGAAAACAATCCGGCCAATCCGGGGTGCGGCACAAAAGGCGGTGCCATACTGAAAGATAAACTCAAAGAAGCGGTCGAGGCGCGCGGCTGGAAAGGGAAAGTCCGCGTTTCAACTTCCGGCTGTATGGGCCTTTGCGGACACGGCCCGAATGTTCTGCTGTATCCGCAGGGAATCTGGTTTTCGGGCGTCACGGAAAACGATCTGGTCGATGTTCTCCGCGAAGTCGAACAGGCCGTTTAAAGCCCCGCTTCGATCCCGAATTTTTTACACTCCTCCAGGGCGTAACGGTCGGTACAGCCAGCGACGTAGTCGCAGACCGTGCGCATCAGCCCTTCTTCGGAAATCCGTTCGCGCGCCTTGCGGCCCATCGTTTCCGGATGCGCGGCATAGTGCAGGAAAAGGCCGCGCATAAGCCGCACCGCCTCTTTGTTGGCATCCAGAACGCCGGGATGCTCGTAGAGCTGTCGGTACAGAAAGGCCGAAAATTCTTTGAGCTGATCCGTCATTCCGGCGCTGAAAGCAATCAGCCGTTCCGGCGCGGTCATCACTGCGGCAACCGTTTGGGGCTGGAACTTCTCCAGCCGCAAATGGCTTTCCTTGAGAATGTCCTGCGCCTGCAAATCGAGCAGGTTCCGGATGGTGATCCGTACAAAATGCCCCTGATCCAGCGCGGCATACTGCTCGCGGGTGCGGGCGGCGGCCAGCTTCCAGAAAGCCAGCGGTTCGAGCTGATCCAGCGTGATCAGCCCGGCTTCAAGACCGTCGTCCACGTCATGCGCGTGATAGGTGATATCATCAGCCACATCGGCGATCTGCGCCTCCAGATATTGGAACGGCCCGATGGGATGACCGTCAAGCTCAGCGTCCGGGTTTGCCGCCTCGTGCTTCAGCAGGCCGGCGCGGACTTCCCAGGTGAGATTCAGCCCGGGGAAGCCGGGATACTGATATTCGAGCTTATCAACCGCCCGCAGGCTCTGAAGATTATGATCAAACCCGCCGTCTTCTTTCATCAGATCATCAAGAACCGTTTCGCCGCGGTGGCCGAACGGGCTGTGCCCGACATCATGCGCCAGACAGATCGTTTCGGTGAGATCTTCATTAACCCGGAAAGCGCGGGCCAGCGTCCGTCCGACCGCCGCCATTTCCATGGTATGCGTCAGCCGTGTGCGGTAATGATCCGCCGTGCCGTTCACAAAAACCTGTGTCTTATACTCCAGCCGCCGGAAACAACGGCTGTGCAGAACGCGGTCGCGGTCGCGCTGAAAGCATGGACGCACCGGATGATCCGCCTCCAGATACCGCCGTCCGAGGCTCTCCGCGCTGTGCGCGGCGTACGGCGCAAGGTCGCGCGATTCAAGCCTCTCCCAATCCTGTCTGGCGTGTGTCATGGCGGCATTCTAGCCGCTACGTAATTCGTAACAAGTAATACGTAACTCAAAATACGAGGCGCGGAGAAAACGACTTGTAATTACGGTTTACGCATTACTCGTTACGTATTACGTTTCTCCTATGCGCGAAAAAACGATCAGCAGAAAAACGGTTTTTGAAGGACGCATCCTGAGTGTGGATGTGCTGAATGTTGAACTGGCCGATGGACGGACCGGAACCCGGGAAATCGTGCGGCATGGGCCGGCGGTCGCCGTCATTGCCCGGCGGCGGGATGGAAAGTTCGTCTTTATTCGTCAGTTCCGCAAAGCCATGGAGCGGGTGTGTTTTGAGGTCATGGCGGGCAACTGCGATCCCGGAGAAGAAGCTGAGACCTCCGCCGTCCGTGAGCTGAAGGAAGAAACCGGCTACGAGCCGGATTCCATCCGCTTTCTGGCACCGATCTACCCGTCGGTCGGTTACTGCACCGAGCGGATTGATATTTTCTACGCGGAGGTTCATGAGCCGGGAGAAACTGACTTCGATCTGGACGAGCAGATTGAGACGGTTCTGGTCACAGAACAGGAAATGGATGAGCTCATTCGCTCCGGCAAGGTGCAGGACGCCAAAACCCTCGCCGCCTGGGCGTTGTATAAAGCGCGGTTGTAAGAGAAATCCTTACACCGCCTCCGGAATTTAGTTTTTGATCTATTTTTAAATACGGGTATAGTTAACCGTGTATTAAGAGAGATGTTTATGCGCTTATTGCTGTCATTACTAATCGTCTCGTTTCTGGCCGCAACCGGCTTCGGTGGGGTTGTCGAACATGTCGGCTCCTACACAAACTGGGGTTCTGCCAATTGGACTCCAATTGCCGGACTGAACGACCAAGATAACGCCATCACCCGAGATCATCTGGATTTTGTCGGCGACAGCTTAAATGCCGGGGCCTATTGGGCGGATAACGGTACTTACTTATTTTTCCGCATCCGGGTTGATGCAGGAACCGTAACCGCCAGCACCTTTAGCGATGCCCTGCTGATTCTCATTGACGTAGACAACTACCTCTATGGAACGGGGTTCGGGTCTGATGTCCCCCGCACCCCTGATTACGCCCTTGCGTGGGATAGCAACCAGCTATTGAAAAATCATGGCTTTGAGATGACTCGACGAGATATTGTTGGAGAAAAGTGGAATGTCAGTCAAATGGAGGATCTCGACGGGTCTGCAGGACAAAAACTGACCAACGACATCAACGGCGGCGGACGAGCCACCGACGGCTATGTACGCAGTACGGACGGGCAGTCCACTACAAATTTTGGAACGACTTCTTTTATCGACTTTGCCGTGTCGTGGTCTTATCTGGAGACTTATACAGATCTCGAACGAGGGCAGAAATGGAATCTCGCGCTGGGTAGCATAGCCAACGCAACCGACCATAACGCAATCAATACTGATATTGCTTCCGGCGCAGATCCAACCAGCTCTATCACCACTGGCTGGCAGGCAGTCCCTGAACCGACCGTTATCAGTCTGATTTCCGCGACAGGCGTTCTGGCGCTGATCGGTCGCCGGGCGTTTGATTTGCTCCGCAACCGCTGAGAATCCGGTCTCTTTAGATCGAAAGCATTCCCGTCATCAGCAGTATGAACAGGAGCGTGCAGACTGCGCAAAGCCCCAGTGACCATACCGGAAGCGGGCTTTTATCGTCCGCCCGCCGTTTCATTTTCAGCCACGTCGCCAGAGCCGCCAACATAAAGGTCAGCCCCAAGGCCGCCAGAAAGGCCAGCTTGTTTTTATCAGCGTTCGGCGAACTGGTTCCGGCCCTCCCGACGAGCGGGAGGAGCATACAGGTAAAGAAAAAGGAAATCCCCGAGGCCACCGTCAGCACACTGCCGGTAGCCGGATTCTGAACGAACTGTTTGACCTCCGGATTCATATTTATTCACCGGCAACGCCGGCACGAATCGGTCTGGTTTTACCTGGCTTGAGTTTCAGTTTTTTCTGCGGATCCGTGTTGCGGGCTGTAATTTCATCTCCGCTTTCCGCTCCGTCGCTCTTAGCCACTACAGGAACAATGGTCTTGTTGGTTTCGATTCCAAACTCCATCGCATAAGCAGGGAACTTAGGATATTTCAACTGCCCATGCGGAATCTGGAATTCCCAGGCGTGTTCGCCGGAATAATTCTCATCCGTCGTAGGCGAAGGACGCTGTTTGGTCACAATCTGACCGTAATAAACGCCGCTCTTATCTTTCATTTCAACCGTGAACCGCATAACACCCATGAAGGTGCTGTCCTTATCCTGCTGAGTGATCACTTTGAATACTTCAAATTTCTCGTCCGTCTTCGGGTCACGAAATTCGGTCTGCTTGACCGGCCCCATCGAAACATGCTTTTTCAATGCGGTTATCTCCGCCTTCAACTCAGGACTTACGTCCGCGGCAAAGACACTCGAACAAATAGATGCGACAACCATTCCAGTAAGAATACGCATGGCAACCTCCGTATGTTGGTTCACTTATACTCCGGACTGATGCCCGGCGCAAGCCTTCGATAGCCGGCGTACAAACATCTCCCTGCTCTGCCGGTAATATGCTAACGTGCCGCCAAAATATTCGGAAAAGGCTATGAACGGAAATTGGATCACTGTCAGCGGCGCGCGGGAGCATAACCTGAAGAACATTACGGTGCGGATTCCCCGCAACCAGCTCACCGTCATCACCGGCCTGAGCGGCTCGGGGAAGTCGTCGCTGGCTTTTGATACGCTCTACGCCGAAGGACAGCGCAAATATGTCGAAAGCCTTTCTGCCTACGCCCGCCAGTTTCTCGAGCAGATGCAGAAGCCGGACGTGGACACCATCGAAGGCCTCTCGCCGGCCATTTCGATCGAACAGCGCACGGCGGGCTCCAACCCGCGCTCCATCGTCGCCACCACCACCGAAATCCACGATTACCTCCGCCTGCTGTTTCCAAGCATCGGAAAAGTCCACTGCCCGTCTTGCAGCAAGCCGATCCAGCGGCAGAGCGCGGAAAACATCACCGAACAGCTTCTGCAGTTCCCGGAAAAAACCAAAGTCATACTGCTTGCGCCGCTGGTGCGCGGACGCAAAGGCCTCCACGAAGAAATCTTCGCCGCGGCCCAGCGGCAGGGCTTCGTCCGCGTCCGCGTCAACGGGGAACTCTGCGAACTAGACGCTGTTCCCAAGCTGGACAAAAACAAAAAGCACACCATTGAGGCGGTGATTGACCGCCTTGTTATTGATCCCGCCGCCCGAAGCCGGATCAACGATTCCGTCGAACTGGCTCTCGCCACCGGCGAAGGGTTGATGATCGCTATGATCGAAGCCGCCGGAAGGTGGACCGACCGCCTGTACTCTGAGAAAAACGCCTGCCTCGACTGCAACATCAGCTTCGAAACCTTCACGCCGAAACACTTTTCGTTCAACAGTCCCTACGGAGCCTGCCCGACCTGTCACGGACTCGGCAACATGCTCACCTTCGACGAGGAGCTGATCGTTCCGGACGAAACGCTTCCGCTCGAAGAGGCCATCCATCCGTGGCGGCGCGGCGGACGCCGAGCCATCATCTACTATAAAAAACTGCTCGCCGCCGTCGCCGACCACTACGGCATTCCGCTGGACACACCCTTCAGCGAACTGCCCACCGCGTTCAAAAAAATCCTTTTCTACGGCACCGGCGAGGAACCGGTTGATTACTACATGCGCCGCCGCAAACAGCATAAACCGTTCGAAGGCATTATTCCCGGAATGCAGAGGCGCTACACAGAAGCCGACAGCGAATGGACGCAGGAACGTCTGCGCGCCTACATGGGCAATCAGCGTTGCACCGCCTGCAACGGCGCCCGCCTGCGGCCCGAAACGCTCGCCTGCACCGTTGGCGGAAAAAACATCTACGAACTCTGCACTCTCTCCATCGAACAGGCGCAGAAATTTTTCCGGACTCTGGAACTCACCGGGGCGGAAGCACAGATTGCCCGCGATATTCTGAAAGAAATTCAGGCGCGCCTCGGCTTTATGATGGATGTCGGACTCGACTACCTCACGCTCGACCGCGAAAGCGGAACGCTCTCCGGCGGCGAGGCCCAGCGCATCCGGCTCGCCACGCAGATCGGCTCGCGCCTGACCGGCGTGCTCTACGTCCTTGACGAACCGAGCATCGGCCTGCACCAGCGCGACAACGACCGCCTGCTCACCACGCTCAAAGAACTGCGCGATCTCGGCAACACCGTCGTCGTTGTCGAACACGACGAACAGACCATCCGCGAAGCGGACTACGTCATCGACCTTGGCCCCGGCGCCGGTGTTCACGGCGGTGAAGTGGTTTTCGCCGGAACACCGGAAGAACTGCTGAAAGCCAAAGCGTCGCTGACCGCGCAGTACATGCGGCGCGAAATTGAAATCGAAACGCCGGATCAGCGCACCAAAGCCGCCGCCGGATTCATTGAGATTCGCGGCGCGGCGGAAAATAACCTCAAAAACATCAACGTCAAAATTCCGCTCGGCCTGCTCACCTGCGTTACTGGTGTCTCCGGCTCCGGCAAAAGCACGCTCGTTGATGACGTATTGCGCCGCGCCCTCTTCCGCCGCTTCTTCGGCTCCAAAGAGCGCCCCGGCAAACACAAGGAACTGCTGGGCGTCGAACAGATCGATAAGGTCATCGTCATTGACCAGTCGCCGATCGGCCGGACGCCGCGCAGTAATCCGGCGACGTACACCGGCGCATTTTCAATCATCCGTGATCTGTTCACACAACTGCCCGCCTCCAAAGTGCGCGGCTACGGGCCGGGCCGCTTCAGTTTCAACGTCAAAGGCGGACGGTGCGAACACTGCCAGGGCGACGGCCTGCTGAAAATTGAAATGCACTTCCTGCCGGACGTTTACGTCACCTGCCCGCAGTGCGCCGGAAAACGCTATAACCGCGAAACGCTCGAGGTGCATTACGGAGGGAAAAACATCGCCGAAGTGCTGGATATGACCATTAACGAAGCGTGTGAATTTTTCGCCGCCATTCCCGGCATCGAACGGAAACTGCGCACTCTGCGCGAAACCGGACTCGGCTACCTGCGACTCGGGCAGTCCGCCACGACGCTTTCCGGTGGCGAAGCCCAGCGCATCAAGCTGTCGGCGGAACTCAGCAAAAAAGCGACCGGCAAAACGCTCTACATTCTCGACGAGCCGACCACCGGACTGCACTTCGCCGACGTCCACAAACTCATTCAGGTATTGGAAACGTTGCGCGCCGGCGGCAACACCGTGCTGGTCATTGAGCACAATCTCGATGTCATTAAGCGCGCCGACTGGCTGATTGATCTCGGCCCGGAAGGCGGCGAGCGCGGCGGGAAAATCGTCGTCGCCGGAACGCCGGAAAAAGTCGCCAAAACTCCTGAGTCCTATACCGGAAAATATCTGGCTGAAATTTTAGAGAGTTAATCTTTCGGGGCGTTTGCCGAAACCGATTGTCTGGGAAAGCCGCCTCCGCTGTGCGGGACGCAGATAAAGCCGATCCAGAGAGCGATCAGGCCGACGATGACGCTGAGGACGATGTTGCTTCCCGCCGCCAGAATTTCTCCTCGACGCAAAAGATAGAACGTTTCGAGTCCGAAGGCCGAAAAAGTCGTAAAGCCTCCCATGATGCCGGAAAAAAGAAAGATGCGGGTTCCGGCGGAGAAGAAATCTTCCTTCACCGCGAATCCGGCCAGCACGCCGATAACGAGACAGCCGATGACATTCACGACGAAGGTGCCCGCCGGAAACTGCCAGCCGGACGTGTGATGAAGCACCCAGCCGGACAGTTTATAACGCGCCGCCGAGCCCAGTGCGCCGCCTAGAGCGACCAGCAGGATGGATTTGAGTTCATGCATCTTGGCGGCGAGCCTAGCCGCATCTGATTCCCTGTCAAATTCAAACCCGGCTTCCTTACAGAAAAAGGCTGGAAGAAGGCGGCAGGAAGCGTGATACTCCGCGCCAATGATTTTCCGGGGTTCCAGACTTTGGAGGCTTTCGCTTCTGCTTGCGCCTGCGCTGTTTGCGCAGGAGCCGCATTCGATCCGCCAAATCGAGTCGGCGCTGACAAACGGCCTTTATCCGCAGGCCGAACAGCGCATCTGGGAGGCACTCAGCATCCGGCAAACGCCCGACGAGGAGTCCGCGCTGACGGTTCTGTTAATTCGTGCGCTGGCCGGTCAGCAGAAATTCAACGATGCCGTGATTCTGGCTGATGAATCCTCCTCTCTTTCCCGGCAGGACGGACTTCTCTACTGGAAGGCCCGCGCCCTTTTCGAAGCCGGACGGTTCGGCGAGGTTTTCCAACCGCTGGAAAAACTGCCGGCAACCAGTCCGTATGCGCCCGCCGCTTTACGGCTGAAAGGCCGCGCCGAACGCGCCGCCGGGAATCTTCAAGCCGCACAAAAAAGTTTTGAAACCTTCCTTGAGCGGTTTCCGGCGGATATGAATGCCGGACAGAACCGGCTCGACCTTTCTGAAATTTATCTGGCGAACGGAAAAGACGGCCAGGCTAAAGCCGCGGAACTTCTCGCTCCGCTGGCCGCAAGCGAAACCGCCGATGTTTCTATCCGCTCGGTCGCATGGGTGAGACTTGCCGCCATCCGACAACTTGGCGGAAATCTGCCGGAAGCCGCCGACGCGCTGGCTAAAGCGGAAAAACTTACAACCGATCCCGTTGCGCGAATCCGGCTGAAGGCCGCCCGCGCCGGACTGCTGGCGGACGAAAAGAAAACCTTCGCCCTTTTTGACGAGGCGGTCAAAGAATCGCCGGACACATCCACCGCGTCTGATGTGCTGGTTCTGAAAGCCGAGTCCATGCTGAAAGCCGGGCTGTTCCCGGTCGCTGAAAAAACATTTCAGGCGGCGCTTGATATCGCGTCGGCCCCCGCACTGCAAATCCGTGCGCAAACCGGCAAAGGCTGGAGCCTCTGGGAACAGAAGCGCTACGAGGAAGCCGCGCTCTCTTTCGAGACCGCCGCGCAGAAATGCAGACAGCCCGCCGAATGCGTCACCGCGCTGATTAAGGCCGGCGACGCGCGCCTCGCCGCCGGACAGTATGAAAAAGCCCGCGACAATTACCGCCGGGTAACGGAAAACCATCCGGATCATCCGCTGGCCGCGCAAGCCATGTACCAGAGCGCCGCCGCCGCGCTGGCCGCCGGAAAAACAAATACGGCCCGCGGCGATTTTGAACTGACAGAACAGAAATTCCCGCAAAGTCCTTTTGCGCCGCAGGCCGCGCTTCAGCTGGCCGGGCTTCAGAAGCGGGATCAATTATGGGCGGCGGCGCTTGAGCAGTACCGCCGGATTGCCGGTCAGTACACGAACGCCGCCATGCAGGCCGCCGCTTTGCATAATCAAGGGCTCGTTCTGTACCGGCTCGGCGACCGCGATGCCGCGCTTCTGGCGTTCCGCACAGTCAGTGAAAAATTTCCGGACACACCCGAAGCGCCGCAAGCCACCTACATGCAGGGATTCTGCCGCTACCTGAAGGGCGACGTCGAGGAGGCGCTGGCCATCTGTCAGGCGTTTATCAAAAAATATCCCGACTCCGCGTGGACTCCGGAGGTGCTCTTCTGGCTGGCGGAGCATTATTACAACCGGGGCGTTTATTCTCAGGCGCACTCCGCGTTTCTGGATATCAGCACCCGCTTCCCGAAACATGAGCTGGCCGATGACGCGCTGTTCTGGGCGGGAAATGCGCTGTTTAAGCAGGATAAATTTCTGGCGGCCTTCACCCTCTACGGGCGGCTGGCCAAAGAATATCCCGGCAGTCCGCAACTGCTGAAAACCCGCTTCGCGCAGGGAGAAACCCTTACGGAACTCGGCGAATTTCCCCGGGCGATTCTCGCCTATGAAGAGGTGATTAAAACGTCGCCCGATGACCCGCTGGCCGACCGCGCCCGCGGGCGGCTGGCCGATTGTCTTTTTACGCTCGGAACCGCCGAGGCTTCCCGGTATCAGGAGGCGCTGGAAGCGTATCAGGCCCTTTATAAAAGACCCGCCGTTCCGTTTGCGCTCAAACTGCAATCCCTCTATAAAATGGCCCGGTGCAAAGAAAAAACCGGAGCCAAAGAAGGCGCCATCGCTCATTACATGGAAGCGGTTAACAGCGTGGCCGCACAAAAAGAAAAACTTTCACCGGATGCGGCGCTCTGGTTCTCACGCGCCGCGCTGGATGCCGCCGTCATTCAGGAACAGCAACAGCAATGGAAAGAAGCGGCAGATATTTACAGGCGGATATGTGAAGCCGGGGTTCCCGCCGGAGAAGCGGCCCGGAAGCGGATGGAACAACTGAAGGCCGAACACCCGGTGGCGTTTTAGGATAAGGAGATCACTATGATAGCATGGATAAACAGCGGCGGAGCGGTGATGTGGATGATTCTCGCCGGCGGATTCATCACGCTGGTCATCTTTCTGGAGCGGCTCTTCCACCTGCACCGCGCGCAGATTCATATTGATGACTTTCTCAACGGAATCATCACCAACCTCACGCGAGGAAACGATCTGGAAGCCATCAGCATCTGCGACCACACGCCCGGCCCCGCCGCGTGCCTCGTGCATACCGCTCTTCTGCACCGCGAAGATTCAAAAGACGAACTGACCAAAGCCGTTCAACAGGCTGGTCTGCGCGAAATCCCCCGGCTCGAACGCCACATGAATCTTCTTATCACACTCGCGCAGATTCTTCCCATGCTCGGACTGCTCGGCACTGTGCTCGGACTGCTCACCATGCTGGCCGCTCTGCAGGCCGGTTCTCCGCTGGCGGAAATCGGCGATCTTTCCGGCGGACTCTGGAGCGCGCTGATCACCACGGCGGCGGGGCTGATCACCGGCATCCCGGCTTATGCGGGCTATCACTTTCTCGTCGGCCGCATTGAATCCATCGCGATAGACATGGAGCAGGCCGCCGGAGAAATCATTTATTTTCTCACGCACCCTTCTTCGGGAGAGCGTCATGAACCGTAACGACTGCGAATCCGTTCTTCATCTGCACCGCACGTTCCTGCCGCACCGGCGCACCGGCAGAGGGTTTCTGACCGGCACGGTGTTTCTTGATGCCGCGCTTCTGATTACGGCCTTCACGCTCGCCACCTCACCGTTCGTCCGTAAACCCGGCATCGCGCTCGACCTTCCCGTCGCGACACAGGTGGGCGGCATCCGTTTTAACGACACGGTTCTAAGCATTTCCGGTGAAGGGCTATTTTTCTTCAACGATGAGATAATCCGCCCGGACAGTCTGGAAACCGTTTTGCGCGCCGCATTCGGAAAAAATCCGGATGCGACACTGATTCTCGAGGCGGACAAAGCCACCTCGCAAGCGACCGCATCCGCCGTTTACGATGCCGCGGCCCGCGCCGGGTTCCGCCGGATCTTTATCGCCACACAAACCGCCGAACCGGTTCAGCCGTGAAACTCCGCCTCCAGTTTTCGCCTGCACTGACCACCGCACTGCTCTGCGCGGCGGTCTGGTACAGTCTGTGGCTGGCGGCCTTTCGTCCTGTATCGCAGCGGCCGGAAGAAGTCGCCGCGAGACCATCGGTCACGCATCTGGCAACGGGCGGAGAAACACTTCGTGAAATTCTCCGCCCGGATCGCTTTGCCCTGCCGTCTCAGCAGGGATTCAGCGGCATATTTCCGGAGCCGTCCGTCAATCTAAGCCTGAATCTCGAAAAGCCGGCGAAATCGGCGGGCTTTCTGGAACTGGAGCATGCGCCCGCCGCCACGGCACCGGGTGCCGGAACAGGCATAAAGGATATAGATCTTCCGATTCCTGAAATCTCGCCGGAGGAAAAATAATCATGCCGGTCGATCCGCTCAGTCTGTTTTCACTCCCGCTCATCCTCGCGCTGACCGCGCTGTTTGCCATCACGGTTTTTTATGATGTCACCGTGTCCCGGCGACGCCGGGCCAACCGTAAAAAAGCGGTCTATCGTTGCGAAAACTGCCGCCGGATTTACACCGCGCCGCGCCGCACACCGCTCGCCCGCTGTCCGCAATGCGGACACAACAACGAACCGATGCGGGATTAGAGAATCTTCAGCTTCGGCAGATCCTGAATATCCACAGCGCCGACAAGCCGTCCGCAGTCATCCACCACCACAAGGTCGTCGATGTTTTTCTCTTCGTAGATTTTCAGAATATCCACGGCGAGCTGGTCGGGCGTCAGCGTGATCGGCTTGCGGGTCATAACCGAATCAATCACCGCTTCCGTGATGTTCGGAGTATCAATCAGATGACGGCGAAGGTCGCCATCAGTGAAAATGCCAAGCAGTTTATCGCCGCCATCCACGATGGTGACGCAACCGGCGCGAGCGCCGGTCATCGCCAGCACCGCATCCTTCACCTTCGTTCCGGTCTGCACTTTGGCAACGCGGTCTTTAGTGCGCATCACATCGGAAACTTTAAGCAGAAGTGTGCGGCCGATCGCGCCGCCGGGATGCAATTTGGCGTAGTCCTCTTTCTTGAAGCCGCGCGCTTCCAGCAGAACGATGGCCAGCGCGTCGCCCAAAGCCAGTGTCACGGTCGTGCTGGCCGTCGGCGCCATGCCGAACGGACAGGCTTCTTTATCCACCGTGATCGGCAGAATCAAATCGCTCTGCTTTCCAAGCGGACTGCCCGCGTCGCCGGTCATGCCGATAATCTTCAGGCCGCGCCGTTTGAGCGCCGGCAACAGCGCGATCAGCTCGTCGGAGCCGCCGCTGTAGCTGAGCGCCAGCACAATATCTTTATCGCCGACCAGACCGAAGTCGCCGTGCATGGCCTCAATCGGGTGAAGCAGTGCGGCGGGCGTGCCGGTGCTGTTAAACGTGGCCACCATTTTCTGGCCGATATGAAAATTTTTGCCGACGCCGGTAACGACCACTTTGCCGCCGTTTTTAACCGTAGCGAGAATCCACTCAATCGCTGTGCTGAAATGGCCGTTAATCTGGTCGCGGACTTTTTCCATGCCGGCGATCTCGACATCCATCACTTCTCTGGCGCGTTTCTGAAAGTTCATCTTCTTCTCCTTTTTTACCACCCACGAATCACACGAATAAACACGAATCAGAGAACAATCCGTTCATATTCAAGATTAGGATGGTGTCCGAAATTTACAATTATCCCCAACTTGCATCCGGTTGAATTCAAGTAGTTCAGAATCTGGGCACGATGGGCGTCAGATATCTTTTCAACCGCTTTCAGCTCAACAATTATTTTTTCGTAGCAAATAAAGTCAGGCTGATAGAAATGTTCCAGTTTTTGTCCTCTGTAAAATAAATTCAGTGTCTTCTGAGGCTCCGCCGGAATCTTCTGAAACCCGAATTCTATCCCCAAACACTCCTGATAAACCGGCTCCAGAAACCCGCAACCCTTATCGTTGTAGACATTGAAGCACGCCCCGATGATGGAGAAGCTTTCTTCCCGGTATAAAATATCCTTATTCGTCTTCATTCGTGTGATTCGTGGGGAAAATTCTCTCCAAACGGTGGCAAACCCTACCGCTCTCTGCTAGTTTCATCAACCATGAAGATGCACGGCGAGGTGTTGACGATTTTTCCGACCGAGCTGGCCAAACGCCAGGCCGAGCGCCGCCGCGTACTGGAAGCCGGAGTTCTTGATACCGGCCGGTTTTTCACCCAAAAAAGGCTTCTCGCCCTATGCGAGCGGTCCGCCCGCCGCGCCGGTTTATTGAAAGGCCGTTCACCGGGAGCCGCCGAATTAAAACTGCTTCTGGAACAGGTCGCCGGAGAAATGCGGTTTGCACCAGAACAGCCGCTGGCCCGGCTGTCTCCCGGCGCGCTCGCCGGACTGCTGGAACAGGCGGTCGAATATTTCTCCGTCTTCGCCGACAACGAAGCGGTTATTATCCAATGGTTGCTGGCGCACGGCCCAGATCATAAATTGCACGGCATCGGACGGCTTCTTCAAAGCTGGCGCGCACGGTGCGTAGAAAAGAATATTGCCGACCGCTTCGCCGTCAACGCCGCCCTGCTCCGGCTGATTGAATCCGGCGAACTGCCCGGAGAGCTGAGCGGCGGACTCCATTTCCACGCCGTCCGCTGGCTTAATCCGTTCGAAGAACGTTTCGTCGCCGCGCTTAAAGTACGGCTGGGCGAAACGCGGGTAAAGATTTACTCCGCCCTGCCCGGTGCGCATGCCGAGTCCGCCGAAGACCGGCTGGGCGCGACCGTACGCAGTGAGCTGATGCGCGGCGCCGAAGAAGAATGGAGCCCGTGGCTGGAGGATTTTGCCGACGCCTTCGAAGCCGACGACAGCAATATCCTCGAAGCGGAATCCCGTGAGCGGGTTTCGTTTTTTGTTTCCGCCCATCCCTACGGCGAAATCGAAGATGCCGCGCGGCGCATCGCCCGCGAAATCGAAGCCGGCGCCGCGCCGGACAGTATTGCGCTGATCGTCCGTGATCTAAGTCCGTACACCGACATCGTTCCCGATGTCTTTCAACGCTTCGGAATCCCGTATCATTTCCGGCGCGGCACCCCCGCCGCGGCGCATCCGCCGGTTAAGGCTCTTCTGGCTTTGCTCTCATTCCCGCAAACCTTTTCGCGCGACCGGCTCTGCGATCTGCTGTTAATGCCCGGCATCCAGTGGCCCGGCGTCGAAGACCGCGCGGCGCTGGTTCAGGAAATCCGCCTCAAAGAACCGCCGCGTCTCCGCCGCCTGCCGAAAGAGCTGGCTCCTTTCTTCAAATTTTCAGGGTTCGGCGAGGGAACTGATTTTATTATTCAACAGCACGGGCTCGAACTGCCGGAAGAAGTTCATACGCTCATCCGGGAACTGTCGGACGCCTCTCTGCCGGCCGGCCGGATGGTTCCGCTGTTTGAGGAACTGCTGGATAACGTCACGCTCAAGGATCCGCGCGAAACCGAAGGCGGCGTCTGGATCGTCAACCCGATGGATGCGGCGGGTCTGCGCTTCGAATCGGTTTATATCGCCGGAATGGACGACCGCACGTTCCCGCAGATTCCAAAGGCGGACCCCCTGCTGAACGACGCCGAGCGTAAAGCCCTGCGGGCGTTTCTGGCCGAACGTAAAATTTTCTGCCCGCGGCTCGCGCTCTCCGAAACCGGCGCGGCGCTGATTCAGGAAGAAATTCTGTTTCTAACCGCCATGAGCACGGCGCGGGGGCGGCTGACGCTTTCCTATACCCGCACCGGCGCCGACGGCAAAGAGCTCGCGCCGGGAGAATTCTTTGAGCGGATGCGCGGACTAACCGGAATCGAAAAACCGGTACTCGGCGCATCGTTCCATACCATCCTGCCTCCGGAACTCTGCCGCGCCGAGGATGAAATCCGGCAGACGCGAGCGAAACGTTCTCCAGCACCAACACTCCACCCACCCATCACTCCATCACCCGCTCTTCAACAATGGCTCGCGAAGAATCCCGAGTTCAGCGCAACAGCGCTGGAATCGCTGGCCCGCAACCGGTTCGTCTTCTTCCTCGAAAAAATTCTAAGTATCCGGCCCGACCTCACACACGAAGACGACATCGCACCGATGGATCGCGGAGTGGTCATCCACGACATCCTCGAACAGGTTTACACCGCCATCGCCAAACAGAGCGGGCTTTACGCAAGCAACTCTTCCGGAGTCTGGAAGATCGCGCAAAGCGGCGAAATTCCCTTAGCCGTGTTCGATCCGGCGAAAGGTTCCGACCTGCTGGCGCTGACAATGGAAGTCGCTGAAGAGGAATTTAAAAAAGCCGGGCGGCGGCCAAGCCGTCACCTCGGACATCCTGCCATCTGGGAAACCGAAAAGCGCAAGCTCCGGCAGATGATTGAAAACTTTGTCCGCATGGATATCGAAACCGCGCAGGCTGAAAATCGTTATCCGGCGCTGTTCGAACTCAAGTTCGACGCCAAGCATGACCTGCCGGTTGCATTGAAACGCGGCGATGAAGAAGTCCGGCTGAAAGGCAAAATCGACCGCATTGATCTGATCTTCGACTCCAACGGCGAACTGGAACGGCTGCTGGTGGTGGACTACAAGAGCAAATCGCGCGGAGTTCCGGTCAGTCAGCTCGAAAAAGAAATCGGACTGAATCTCGACTGCCAGATTCCGCTCTACACCTTCGCCGCGCAGGAAAAGTTTTTCGGCGCGCACAACACGCCGGAACTGAACGGAAAAACGCAGGCGGTCTATCATCTGCAGGAACGCGACCTGAACGAAATGACCAAACACTTCACGAAGAAGAGGATCACCATGACGCCGGAGCTGACGGAAGCGTTCCTCGAAACACTCTTTTCCAATGTCCGGAAACTGCGCACAGGCGACCTCGCCACCGAACCGCTCATCGCCCACTACGAAGACTATTCCCACATCTGCCGGACCACCGCCATCGATCCAAAAGAACTGCTGAAGGAATACTGAACCGGAGAAATATGACAACACGAACAAAACAGCTGATCATAACCTATTCGCTTCTTCTACTCATCCCGGGGCTAGTTCCCATTTGCGTACTCATTTTTTGTCGCCCTCACTACGTCTCATTGGACACCGGAATTTGTTCGGGAGTTATCTCACTTTTTGGGCCGTGGTCCCCGCTGGTCGCCAAATTAACCAGTATTCCTAATGCCGGCGAATTCTTTTATCCCTGGCTCGCTATGGGACTCAGCCTTGGACTGCTCACTGTAATCCTGTCTTCGGTTCTGATTGTTAAACGATGGGTCACCGCCCTATGCATCGGATTGTTCATCCCGCCTATTTTGCTGTGGCTGTTCTTCGGACTTGGACACATGGCGACTTGTCTATCGTGACACCAAATCCGTCCCGCTTCCAATGTTTGAATCCACCCCGGCCTACGGCCATCCCTCCAGCGGAGGGGATTAATTCGCGGTCATTGGCATAGATTAGCGGTTAGAATCAATCGCGTTTTCAGCCCAGGCAACGACTTCACGGGCAATGTGACGGGCGGTTTTCAGTTCTTCTTTTGTCACCGCTTAGACTTCGCCGGGATAGCGGGCGCTGACGGCATAGTCGGTCAGCGTTGCGGAGGAGTCCAGAATCGGATCCCTGAAAACAGTTTCCGGCAATACATCAATCAGCATGCGCAGGTTGTGCGTGCGCGGAAAATCAATGCCTCTGGAAATCAGCACGGCTTTCAGCGATTTCTCGACCGCCTGCTGAGCGTGGAAACAGAGGTCTTCCGGCAAAACACTCCGGCGCAACCGTCCGCAAGCCAAGGCCAAATCGCTGTGCGCACGGCGCAGCCAATCTTCCGGAGAACCGCTCTGAAATTCAGGAGGCATAAAGCTCACGGCCTTCCTGCAGGATGTTGCGGTAAATCAGACCGATGTTGTCGCGGTGTTTTTCGAGGTCGGACGGTGTTGCGACAACCAAGTCGAAAGCCACGCGGGCACCCCGAATGTCCTGATAGAGTTTCTGGGCAATCGCACGGCGGCGGGAGCCTTCCGGAACTACCACCAGCAGGTCAATGTCGCTGTCTGCACGGGCGTCGTTCCGGGCAACCGACCCAAAAAGAATGACCTTGAGCGGATGAACCAGAGAGACAATCTGCTCAACAAGATTATTTACGGCTGTATCGGTCGGCGACATGGATGTTGTATAAATTTTTAGGCTGTTTTCATCAAGGCAATAAAAAAGCCCCTCCGCGGACGGAAGGGCTTTTCAGTTCCACTGAACGATGATTAGTCGTTGGTGGTGGAGGCTTCGGCATCCTTTTCGGCCATGGCCGCGCGGCGGCTGAGGCGGATTTTCCCGTCGCGGTCGACGTCGAGAACCTTGACCCACATGGTGTCGCCTTCTTTGCAGATGTCCTGAACTTTGCCGACGCGGAAGTCAGCGAGTTCAGAGATATGCACGAGGCCGTCCTTGCCGGGCAGGATTTCGACAAACGCGCCGAAGTCGCGGATGGTTTTGACGGTTCCTTCGTAGATCCGTCCGATTTCCGCTTCCGCCGTGATGGCGTTGACGGCTTTGATGGCCGATTTCATCGCGGTGGCATCGGCACTGAAGATGTTGACCGTGCCGTCTTCTTCGATGTCGATCTGCACGCCGTAGGTGTCGGTGATGCCGCGGATGACTTTGCCGCCGGGGCCGATCAGCGCGCCGATCTTTTCCGGATCAATCTTGATGACATGAATGCGCGGAGCGAATTCGGACATCTCGGCGCGCGGAGCATCAATGACGCTCTGCATGAAATCGAGAATTTTCATACGTCCGGCGCGGGCCATTTCGAACGCGCCTTCAACGAGATCCCAGCGCAGACCGTCAATCTTGAGGTCCACCTGGAAGCCGGTGATTCCGTCGCGGGTTCCGCAGACCTTGAAGTCCATGTCGCCGCAGTGGTCTTCGGTTCCGAGAATATCGAGAACCAGCTCGGCCTTGCCGTTGTCGCCGGTGAACAGACCGACGGAAATTCCGCCGACCGGTTTCTTGATCGGTACGCCGGCATCCATCAGGGCGAGCGTGCCGACGCAGGCCGAGGCCATGGAGGACGAACCGTTCGATCCCATGATTTCGGAAACGACGCGCACAGCGTAAGGATAGTTGTCCGGCATAACCGGGCGCAGACTGCGTTCAGCCAGATTGCCGTGGCCGATTTCGCGGCGGCCGGTGGTGCCCAGACGTCCGACTTCACCGACGCTGTACGGCGGGAAGTTGTAGTGGAGCATGAAGTTCTTTTCGAGCTCACCGCCGGTAACAGCATCAATCGACTGCGATTCCTTTTTCGGTCCGAGAGTGACGATTGCCAGCGACTGGGTTTCGCCCCGGTTGAACACGGCGGAACCGTGAACGCGCGGCAGTACGCCGACCTGCGCCTTGAGTTCACGCAGTTCGTTGAAGCCGCGTCCGCCGACGCGCGTTTTGTGCTCCAGCACGTTCTTGCGGACGGTTTCGATTTCGAGTTCGTCGAAGAGGTGGAAATATTCGTTGGCGGCCATTTCCGGGAACACTTCGAGCAGTTTGGCTTTGAGCGATTCCTTGATGGCGCTGACTTTATCCTGACGGGCCAGCTTGTCATTGGTCGCCAAAGCGGCGAGCAGTTCGGCTCCGGCGATTTCGCGGGCTTTTGCCAGCTTGGCTTCGTCGGCGACAGGCAGTTCGATTTTCTTTTCCGGCAGGCCGAGCTGTTTGCGCAGTTCGAGCTGGGCTTTGATGATCGGCTGAATCGCTTCGTGCGCGGTCTTCATGGCGGCGACGAAATCGGCTTCGCTGATTTCCTGAGCACTGCCTTCGATCATGAGCGGCAGAGCGGCGGTTCCGGCGTAGGTGAGGTCGAGGTCGCTCTGCGCGAGTTCGGCATGCGTCGGGCAGATTACGAACTTACCGTTGACGCGGCCAATCCGAATCGCGGCGATCGGGCCCATAAACGGGACTTCCGAGATCACCAGCGCGGCGCTGGAGGCGTTAACGCTCAGAAAGTCGGTGTCGATCTGGCCGTCACAGCTGAGAAGCATGTTATTAACCTGCACGTCGCAGAAGTACCCTTTCGGGAACAGCGGACGGAGCGGACGGTCGGTGACGCGGGCGGTCAGAATTTCCTTTTCGGACGGACGGGCTTCGCGTTTGAAAAATCCGCCGGGGAAACGGCCTGCGGCATAGAATTTTTCGCGGTATTCAACCTGAAGGGGGAAAAAGTCCACGCCTTCACGGGGGGTTTTGGTGGAGGTGACGGCGGAGAAGACGAGGTTATCGCCCAGACCGCAGGTGACGGCGCCGGCCGCCTGCTGTGCGAGCAGACCGGACTCGAGACTCATCGGCTTGCCGCCGACTTCGAACTGTATTTTGACTGTATCTTTCATTTTTCTTTCTTCCTCTGCATCCATTTACTGCCGGGAGCCTAGCGAGGCCGGATGCGCAGACCTCTGGAGGTGGATTAACGGGCGGCCCGCAATATGGGCACTGTGATGAGACGGGGAAACCCCCTGAAACAAAACAGCCCCGTTATGAACGGGGCCGTCCTCGTGTTCTTAGTGGCGCAGGCCAAGACGCTGAATCAGCGTTTTGTAGCGCGGGTTATCTGTTTTCGACAGATAGGTGAGCAGTTTTTTGCGCTTGTTCACCATGGTGATCAGACCCCGGCGTGTGCTGTTGTCTTTCTTATGGGTCTTGAGATGCTCGGTGAGGGCATCCACGTGTTTGGTCAGCAGTGCAACCTGCACTTCAACAGAGCCGGTGTCCCGGTCGTTGCGCTGATATTCTTTTCTGACTTCCGCTTTAACTGCTGTATCCACTTACAGGCTCCTTCTTAACTCTCTTCTTTTTCACTACATCTATAGTTGAGCGCGGCAATATACAGAGACCCCCAACCCTTGTAAACCCGAATATCCAAATAAAAACGCGCCAGCGACCGGCCTACTCTGCGGGCCGTTCGATACGGAAAATCCCGTCCTTCACGGGCGGTTCCTGCCGGTCAGGAATTCCGTTCCCGTCGCTGTCGGCCTGCGGATGCACATATTCATACGCACCGATGTCGGCCTGGGTGTGCCGGTTGTTGTTTCCGTCCAGAACCCGGGCGTTGCCGGTCAGATCCGCCGTTAAGAAGGTGTTGGTGCCCGCGTCAATCATCCGCGAGTCATAGGTCAGAAGAAAAACGCCCTGATCGGTGTTCTTAAATCCCGGCTCCGCGTCAATATTCCCCGGGCCGTCTCCCTTGGGCATGCTACAGCAGTAGCTCATCTGCACTTCAAAGAAGTTGTGGTTGCTCAGCAGAGTCTGGTTGTGATGAAGCGCGGTGTTCTGCGCCGCTCCGAAGGCCGCGCCCCCGCCCATCACCTCGGCGCGGTTGTGCGTCACGGTGCAGTTATACAGCTCGCAGTGAAGTGTGCCGCCGCCGAAATGTCCGGCGCGGTTGTACTGCATCAAACAGCTTCCCAGCCGGGCACTGCTTGCGCCGCCGCCGGAACGCCGCGCGGTGTTTCCGGTAAACGTACAGCGCACCGCATTGCCGCCGTACATGCCGCCGCCGTACCACAGCGCCGTGTTGCTGATCACCGTGCAGTTCACCAGTACGCCGCCCGGCTCGCTCCAGACTCCGCCGCCGGACAAAGCTGTGAACTTATTGCCTTCGGCGCTTTCCTTCATCGTTTCGCCGCCCGTAATTGTAAAACCGATCACCCGCACGCCGTTGGTCATATAAATACAGCGTGTGGACGGACCGCCGGCGATGCTCGTCAGCTCCGGCCCCGATTCACTGCGTAGCGTCAACGGTTTATCAATCACCAGCCGCGTGGCCGGGCCCGCCTGATTGAGCTGTCGTCCGCCGATATCATAGGTGCCCGCCGCGACCACGATTTCGTCGCCCGGATTAGCCTGATCAATGTACCGCTGGAGTGTGTCCGCCGCATTTTTCGGAATATAGGTTATCTTTGGAACCGGTTCCATCGGAACCACATAAAGCGGTCCTCGCAATGGGCCGCCGCCGCCGAATTCCGCCTCGTTGGTGAAAACACTGCCGGACGGCCTCAGCTCGGAAACCGTCACCGCCGCCCCGGCGGCGCGAAGCTGTTCCATGATTTGGAGAACATCGGTTAACGGAGGAATCGGCGGAATCTCCTCCTCGGTCTGTGCAAAACCCGCCGCCGCAACCAGCATCATCACGGAAATACCGATTTTCATTTTCATAAAGGCCCCGCTTCCAAAGGTTGGGAGGTTTTTACCCGATTCCTCCAGTCTTTGGAAACTCTATTCCTTGGTTCCGCTCCGGACGGGTTATTTCTCACAGAAAGAAAAGTTTCCAAACTTCGGAACAAATCGGCTAGTCTCCCCGAAATTTTCAAAGGAACCCCGCATGAAACTCAAATCCGCCGTCTTTCTGTCCGTACTGCTCGCCCTTGCCGCGTCGCCGCGTGCGTCGGAATCCTACACCAACGCCTACGACGCGATCGCCCTGTTCACCAAAGTCCTTGAAGAGGTTCACCGCAGTTACGTGGACACCAACGAATCGGGATACGACTCACTCATCCGCCATGCGCTGACCGGACTCCTTCAGGATCTGGATCCATACAGCCAGTTCATGGATAAGGATTCCTTTGAGGATATGAAGGAAGACACCGCCGGGAAATTCAGCGGAGTCGGCCTGGTTGTCAGTATGAAAGACGGGCTCCTAACGGTCGTCTCGCCGATGGAAGACACCCCGGCTTTCCGCGCCGGACTGCTCCCCGGGGATATCATCGCCGAAATTGACGGGCAGGAAACGCGGGCGATGTCGCTCTCCGACGCGGTCAAAAAAATGCGCGGCGATGCGGGCTCTTCCGTGAAACTCAAGGCGGTTCGCCCGTCCACCCACGGAGTGAAGGAATACACCATCGTCCGGGAGGAAATCGAAGTCGCCAGTGTTAAAGACGCAAAACTGATCGAGGATCATATCGGCTATATCCGGGTCACACAGTTCAACGAGCCGACCGCCGCTGACCTGAAGACTGCGCTCGAAAAACTGACCGGACAGCAGATGAAAGCGCTGGTGCTCGATCTGCGCGGCAATCCCGGCGGACTGCTGACCGCCGCCGCCGGTGTCGCCGAACTCTTTCTGCCTCGCGGCGACCTGATCGTATTCACCAAAGGCCGCACGCCGGAAATGGATCAGCAGACATTCAAATCGTCCGGCCAGACGCATTATACGGACTTCCCGATGGTGATTCTGGTGAACGGCGGCAGTGCCAGCGCCTCGGAAATTGTCTCCGGCGCATTGCAGGATCACAAGCGCGCCGTGCTGGTCGGCGAAAAAACATTCGGCAAAGGATCGGTGCAGAGCGTTCTGCCACTAAAAGACGGCGAAGCCATCAAGCTGACCACCGCCCGCTATTACACGCCGAGCGAACGGATCATCCACGAAAAGGGAATTGAACCGGATGTGAAAGTGGAAATGGATCCCGAAGACCTTTTTAAAATCCGTATGAAGCAGGCTCAGCAGGGACGCGAAGAAGGCGAAGTTCTTCCGGACGAAGCCGGCGTGCGCGACATTCAGCTCGATTACGCCATCGGCACGCTCAAAGGCATGATGATCCAGCAGGAGCGGATGAAGTAATGATCCTGCTCGGCATCGAAACCTCCTGCGACGAAACCGCCGCCGCCGTGCTGGTGAACGGCGCGGTGCGCTCCAATGTCATCTACTCGCAAATCGCCAAACACGCGCCCTACGGCGGCGTAGTGCCGGAAATCGCCTCGCGCGATCACGTCAAAAAACTGCCGGGCATCATCGAAGAAGCGATGCGCGGCGCGGACTGCTCCTTCGAACAGCTGAACGGCATTGCCGTAACGTACGGCCCCGGGCTGTCGAGCTCGTTGCTGATCGGCTACTCCGCCGCGCGGGCGCTCAGCCAGCGGTTGAACATCCCGCTCACCGGCGTACACCACCACGAAGGACACATCTATTCCGTATTTCTAGGGGAAAATCCGCCCGTTCTTGACGGCGCGTTCCCGATGCTGGCACTGCTCGTTTCCGGCGGCGACACCAAACTGGTTTATATGAAACAGCCCGGCTCCTACGAAATAATCGGGCAAACCATTGATGACGCGGCGGGCGAAGCGCTGGATAAAGGCTCCATGCTTCTCGGCCTCGGCTATCCCGGCGGGCCGGTGATTCAGCGGATGGCCGAAGGCGGAAACCCGCACGCCGTCCGCTTCCCGCGCGGACTCGACAGCGCGGCGGGCGAATGGAAATTCGCATTCGATCGCCGACTTTGCTTCAGCTTCAGCGGACTCAAAACCTCTCTGCTCTATCACGTCCAGAATCATCCCGAAGACCTTGCGGACGAAACCAAAAAGCGCGACTTGATCGCAAGCTATCAGGAAGCGGTGGCCGAAGCGCTGACCGTCCGCGTCGAACGGGCGCTGGAACAATATGACTGCGCCTCGTTCGCCTGCGCCGGCGGCGTATCGCTCAACAAAGTCCTCCGCGAAAAACTCGGGCGGCTTTCTGAAAAATGCGGAATCCCGCTCCGGCTATCCTCGCCCCGGCTCTGCACGGACAATGCCGCCATGATTGCCGGCGCGGCTTACATCAAATACTCGGCGGGGCATCCGTTCAGCATTCCGGACGACGTGAATCCCAATCTGGGGCTGGAGAATTGGAACAATCCGTGACGCCAAACCGGTTCTTGGCTCCGGTTTTCCGAGGCTTGGAAAAACCATTCCGGTCATTATACTGCCGATATGAATATTTTTGAAAAAATCATCCGCCGCGAAATTCCCGCCGTTGTCGTTTACGAAGATGCCGACACACTGGCGTTCATGGATATCGGCCCGGTCATCAAGGGACACACGCTGGTGATTCCGAAAACCTGCTATGACTCCGTCGCCGAAACGCCCGATGAGGTTCTCGCCAAACTGATTTCCGTTTGCAAACGTATTGCGACGGCGCAGATCAAAGCTCTCGGCGCCGCCGGAGTGAACATCATCCAGAACAACGGAGCCGCCTCCGGACAGGTGGTTCCGCATATTCACTTTCATGTGATTCCGCGGTTTGAAGGCGATGGACACCACTGGAACTGGGCGGCGAAAAAATACGACAGCCCCGCCGAGATGGAACAGCTGGCCGGAAAAATCCGCGAAGGACTGGCCGGATGAAATCCCCGAACGCCGAAGAAATTTTAGAAGGTATTCTGGCCCGCGATACGCGGTACGCCGCCGAGGCCTATTTGTTTGTCCGCGCCGGACTCGACTTTACGGTGCGCAGGCTCGAAAAGCCCCGGCATATCAGCGGGCAGGAACTCCTCGACGGTATCCGCGAATTTGCTCTGGCCGAATTCGGTCCGATGACTAAAACCATTCTGAACGGCTGGGGCATCCGGCAGACAGAGGATGTCGGCGAGATTGTTTTCAATATGGTCGAAACCGGCCTGCTCGGAAAAACCGAAAAAGACAGCCGGGCCGATTTCGCCAACGGCTACGATTTTGACGAAGTTTTCCGCAAACCGTTTCTGCCGGCGGGACATCCCTGCGCCGGACCTAAGACCCAGTGATTTAAAGGAAAGAGAGTTTCATGCACACACTGAGCGAAATTATCGAAGGCCTGGCGACCATCCTGTTTTCTTTGATCTCCCTGATTTCCGTCATCTATTTCATTACCACACTGATCTCCGTGCTGGCCTGCCGCCGGAAAAAAACGGTACCGACCGTTCCGGACGAAACCCTGCCGACCGTGACCGTACAGATCACCTCCCGCAACGAGCTGGTCGCTCTGGACTGCGCCCGGTGCTGTATGGCGTTTGATTATCCCGAAGACAAACTGCAGATCCTGCTGGGCGACGACAGTAACAATCCGAACGTGATGCAAGAGATTGATCACTTCGCCGCAAACCATCCGCGCGTCAAAGTCCTGCGCCGCAACAACCGGATCGGATTCAAATCCGGCAACCTGAATCACGTCAATACCTACACCACCGGCGAATATATTCTGGTGATGGATTCCGACTTCCTGCCGGAGCCCGATTTTCTGCGCCGTCTGGCGGCTCACGCCGTTGCCGACCCGGGCCTCGCGGCGGTGCAGGCGCGCTGGAATATCACCGACGTTCATGAAAGCCTCACGACTTTGCTCGGCTCGGGGATCATCAACGTCACGCACTTTATCATGCTTCCGCTGTTCGACCGCTTTATGAAAACCAGCTTCCTCTGCGGATCGGCCATGCTGATCAAGCGGCAGGCGATGACCGATATGAACGGCTGGGAAACCAGCACCATGATTGAAGATATTGATCTCAGCTTCCGCTTCTTCACCAACGGCTACCGCATCGCCTACTGCCCGGATGTCACCTGCGACTGTGAAGTCCCGCACACGCCGCACGACCTGTTCCGCCAGCAGAAACGCTGGGCCTACGGCGTGGTCGAAACCGCGCTCAAGCGCAGTATGGCGCTCTACCGCTCCCGCCAGGCCACGCTGGGAAATAAAATCTCCGCCACTGTGGTCAGCTCCGGCTATGCGGTCAGCTTTCTGGTGTTCATCAGCACCATGCTCGGATTCGTCCACATGCTGTTGCAGGGAGCCGGCAACATGGACGCATCGTTGCAGGTTTCCGTGCAGGGAACCCTTTCCAATCTTTGGAGAATCGCCATCTCCTGCGGCGCGCTGGTCGCGACCATCTGCGCAGGCTTCGCCAGCGGATTCGGAATCAAAGGCGCGGGCAAACTGATTGTCGCCTCGTACACCGTCGGATTTATCATGCTGTTCCACGTCAGCAACGGCATTATCCGCGCGGTATTCCGGATGCCGATCGACTGGGTTCCGCCGGCAAAACGCGGACGCTGATTCAATCCGCAAGACCAACCCGGACTCGATAGAACCCTTTGGTCTCGACCGAATGAACCGTATCGGTCCAACTATTGCGCGGCGCGGCGATTCCATCTTCCAGCAGACGGAACGGCTCGGACAGCGACGGCGTCCACTCGATGGCGTAAACGCGGCCCGCCGCCGCCGTCCAGCTCAGCACGTTGCGGTCGGTCTGCCGCAGTTCAAACGCGGACTGAGAATCCTGCGGATCAAATCCCGCCAGCACTTCCGCCGCATTGCTGAGGCCGTCGCGATCTGTATCGGCTGACGGCGCGGCAACCGTGCAGGTGCCAAGCGTCCTGTCCCGGCTGTCGCGCACCAGCAGACAGGTTTGGGCACCGTCCGTCCAAAGCATTACGTTCGGCTGAATGATGTTCGTCGGGATGTTTTCAAAACTGAGCTGTAAAAAATCTCCGCCGCCATCCAGCCGGTACAGGTTGCCGTGATGCAGACCGGTAAACGCGTTCGTGATGACACCTTCCCGCTGAACCGCCAGCGGCTCAACCGTAACGCGAATGTCCTCATCCGGCATTTCCATCCAGTCGCCTCCGTCGTTTTTCCACAGCAGGACGTCCGGATCGCGCCGCTCCGTGACAGACCGTTCAAAGGAAATCTGCCGCCACCACGATCCGTCGGACAGATGAAAAATACCGCCGTATCCGAAGCCGTAAAAATATCCCGCGATCCGGCTGTGAACCGCCGCGTCAGCCGGAGAATCAACAGCTTCCGCCGTGCAGGTGCCGATCACCGCATCGTTACGATCAACAAAGCGCAAAACCGGCAGGTCGTTTTTTGTCCAGCGCCAGACCGTGACCGGCGAGGCTGTGTTCGAAACGGTCTCGAACGAAATCTGTTTCCATGCGGTTCCGTCCGCGAGCTGATAAATATTTTCGTAGCGCAGTCCGGAAAACGTGTTCGTCAACAGGCTCTCGGTCACAGTCAGCGGCGAGACCGTAACGTAGCCGCTTACATTCGTGACGATCATCCGCAACCGGCCGGAAACATTCGTAACGGTGACCTGCGGCTGACGCAACGCGGGATTAATGGTCCGGCTCCCAGAGACGCTCTGCTGCCAGAAGTGTCCGCTGGCGAATTTGAAAACCGTGTCGCCGCTCCAGCCGTAAAAATATCCGGCGATGCGCGAGCTCTCCGCGACAAACGGCGTGACGGTGATCTGAATCGTCTCGCTGTCGGTGCCGACGGTGTTCCGGGCGGAAAATGTGACCGTATAAACTCCGGCGGGCGCGGCGTTGCTCCATACAAAAAGTCCGTTCGTGAACACCGCACCGTCCGGCAGATTTTCCGCCGTCAGCGTAACCGGCCCCTGACTCTCCGTTTCTCCGGCGGTGACTGCGAAGGAAAGAACTCCCAGCTCGGCGACACTCCTGTCCCCGACCGGATCAAGCACCGGCGGACACAGAACGACGACGTAATCGCCGCAGACCGCAACGGTGTCGAATATGGATTTATCGCCGGCGTTCGGATTGTTGACCCTCGCGACAATCTGAACCGTCGCTCCGCACAAATTACTCTGCGACGCAGTCGCCGACCCCCAGTTCCCGACATTGGATGAATTAACCGCGAACGCGGTTTCCGGGCCGCCGTTTAAACAATAGAACAGTTTCACATATTTGCCCGTGCTGACGGAAGAACCGGTTTCTGACGTCAGGACCGATAACGAAACATTGGTGAATCCGCCGATATCAATCACAGCGGAACGCCACACCGCTTCGCCATCCACGTTCACGGCTTCCATGCGTCCGCCGCTGGTCGCCGTCGCCATGAAACAGTCGCCCGCACTGCCACTGCCCGGAGTCAGCGTGGCGCAGGCTCTGACATCCAGACTCCAGTTGGTGATCCCGCCGGGATAATTGACGGCGCCCGCTCCGGTGATTCCGGCATTGGTGTATCCGCTGAAGTCCTCCTGCCAGATCGTCGCGGCGACTGCCGCGCCGGAACACACGCAAATCATCAGACAGACCGGTACGAGAAGTTTCACGCGCGGTTACCGGATCGTTTTTTTATAACCGGAAGCGTCCACCTGACTCGCCGTGACAAAAATCAGAAGGTTGCGCTTCACACTCCGTTCGCCTTCCGAGCGGAAAAGCCGTCCGAGCAGTGGGATTTTTCCAAGGATTGGAACGCTGTCCTTAAAGGTTTCCAGCTGTTCTTTGATCAGTCCGCCCATCGCGATTGTACTTCCGTCCTCGATCGTCACGGCGGTATTCACCTTGCGGGTTTTGAAAATCGGACGGCGCGCGATCAGCCGGTCGGCGTTCGCCGTGCGGCTTTCCTCCCGTAGCGTAAGAAAATCAATCAGGTTGTTATTGGCCGGCGTGTCGCTGTTCATATCCAGCGACTCGTCGCCGTATTCGGGCCAGATCGTGCCGACGTGCTGTTCGTCGTAGCCCGCCAGCTCGCGGATTTCCGGGGCAAGCTTCATATTGATCGTTCCGTTTTCCGGATCAAGTTCCGGCGTGACCTCCAGCATCACGCCGGTCTTCTGTTCCTCATAATCCAGCGGCACCAGACTGGGCTGAGCGTAGCGCTCCGTCACCACTTCAAACGCTGTCGGGAACCAGTGCGACTCGCCGACATGAATACTGGCCGGCGCTCCGCTCCGCGTGACAATTTTCGGCGCCGACAGCAGATCGGAACCGGAGGCGCGTTCCAGCGCACGGATCATGAAATCGATCTTCAAATCGCCCTTCACCTTTTGAACCAGCAGTTCCCCCGGCGCGCTGATCAATCCCGCGCCGGTCGGATCAGGCACGACACCGGCATAGTTATTAAACGCCGTCGCGCGGTCTGCTGTGCGAATACCGGAATTAAACGCGCCCTGCCCGTCGCGCAGTGTGTCGGTGAAAACTGTCTGCCCGCCCGGCATCGTCACCGTATCCGAAGTAAGGGTTTCGCCGGGCGTGCCGATAGTCCAGTTAAAACCCAGCTCCTCCAGCGAGCCCTGCGAAACCTCGATGAACTTGGTTTCAATCTCCACCTGCCGCGAGCGCTCTTCACGCGCTTTACGGTTATACCGGTCGAGCAGAGCCGCGATCTTCGCGAGATGTCCGGGCGTGTTGCGCACCAGCAGTACGTTGAACTCCGCGTTATACTGCGCGCTCGCCCCCGGCGGAAAAGGAACCGTGCTGAAAAAGCCGCGCACATCCTGCGCCTCGCCGGACTGCGCCGCCATCCGCACTCCGACCGGAGCCGCCACATCAAACTCCTCCGAAACCATTTCCTGCGGCGGCTCATAGCCGACCGGCATCAGGCTGATCCGGTTCGCCCCGATTTCATATTTCATGCCGGCCTGCTGGACAGCGATCTCCAGCACTTCGAGAAACGACAGATCGGCGCCCGAAAACGTGATCAAAGGAACATTCGTTCCAGCTGTTCCAAAAACCGCCAGATTAACCCCCGCCCCTTCGGGATCCAGCTTGCGGCATAGGCTCGAAAGCTCCGTCGCGACCTGCTGAATATCGGCGCTCTGGAATGAGACCGACGGAACGCGGATACGCTCCAGCCGCCCGCGCAAAGCGGCAGACAACCGTTCATTCTCCGTCGGCTCCCGCACGGCTCTGTCCGGCAGTGACTTCCCGTCCGTTGACGGAGTACTCCAGGCGGACTGCACCGACTCCAGCATCTGCCCGCGAGCCGTTTCATGGTTTTTATCTGTCTGCTCTTGCGGCCAGACCGAAAAAGAAACCGCTGGCAGAAGGATCGTCACTCCCGCGCAGAAGCCGGTAAACAGGATTTTCATACAACCTCCTTTGGCGCCAAAACACACCGGTGTTTTACCGGCGGACGGAGCATAAGCACTGGCCTTAAACCCGGCAATTCTTTATCTATCTTTCTTTAAAATAAATAAAACCGGGCCGGTTGATTTATCCGGAAGGAAGTGATAGCTTCTCGCGCTCAGTTTACGGAGAGGTGTCAGAGTGGTTTAATGAGCACGCTTGGAAAGCGTGTGTACCCAAAAGGTACCGGGGGTTCGAATCCCCCCCTCTCCGCCAGTTTTCGCGCGACGGCTTGCAGAAACCGGCGCGGCGTTAATTCCAATAAAAACAGGAAGCCGCGGGCCGCCGGAACTTTCGCCCCGGCGTCCGCGCCCCGGATCAGCTGTTCAGGGACTTCATCGCTTTCATGGCGGCGCGCAGTTCCGCGCCGACTTCTTCGACAAAGTGCCCACGGATGGCGGCGTTCACCTGAACCAGCAGGCGGTTATCCACACCGTTGTCTCTGGGTTCCAGTCCTTTGCCGATCACGTCGGTCTCAATTCCGTTCATGAACTCTTTCAGCATCGGCACGGCGGCGTGGGCGAACAGATAACAGCCGTACTCGGCGGTGTCGGAGATGATCCGGTTCATTTCGTACAGTTTTTTGCGGGCGATCGTGTTGGCGATGAGCGGCGTTTCGTGGAGCGACTCATAATAAGCCGATTCCGGCTCAATGCCCGCCTCGACCATCGCTTCGAAGGCCAGCTCAACGCCCGCCTTGACCATGGCGACCATCAGGATGCCTTTATCAAAATATTCCTGCTCCGTAATCGTCACATTAGCGGCCGGAGTCTGCTCGAAAGCGCTCTTGCCGGTCTCTTCGCGCCAGGTCAGCAGTTTGATGTCATCGTTCGCCCAGTCTTCCATCATCGTCCGGGAAAATTCGCCGGAAATAATGTCGTCCATATGCTTCTCGAACAGCGGGCGCAGAATTCCCTTCAGCTCTTCCGAGAGCTGGAAGGCGTAAATCTTGGCCGGATTGGACAGTCGGTCCATCATGTTGGTGATACCGCCCTGCTTAAGCGCTTCGGTAACGGTTTCCCAGCCGTACTGGATCAGCTTGGCGGCATAACCGGGATCCATCCGCTGTTCAACCATCTTGTTGAAGCAAAGAATCGAACCGGCCTGAAGCATACCGCAGAGAATCGTCTGCTCGCCCATCAGGTCGGACTTCACTTCGGCCACGAACGAGGATTCCAAAACGCCGGCGCGGTCGCCGCCCTCGGCGGAGCAAAGCGCCTTGGCGATTTCCAGACCGTCGCCGCGCGGATCGTTTTCCTTATGAACCGCAATCAGCGTCGGAACGCCGAAGCCGCGCTTGTACTCTTCGCGGACTTCCGAGCCGGGGGATTTCGGGGCAACCATAATCACGGTCAGGTCTTTACGGATCTGCGTCCCTTCTTCGACGACGTTGAAGCCGTGGGCATAACAGAACGTCGCGCCCTTCTTCATCAGCGGAACCACGGTTTCCACCACGTTCGTGTGCTGTTTATCCGGAGCCAGATTCATCACGATGTCCGCCGTCGGAAGCATTTCCTCGTAGGTGCCGACCTTGAAGCCGTTCTCCGTGGCGTTCTTCCACGACTGGCGCTTTTCCTGAATCGCGGCGGCGCGCAAGGTGTAGGAAACATCCAGACCGCTGTCGCGCAGGTTCAGCCCTTGATTCAAGCCCTGAGCACCGCAACCGACGATCACGATCTTCTTGCCCTTGGCGTACTCACAGCCCTTGGCGAACTCGGAAGCGTCCATAAAGCGGCAGGTGCCAAGCTCCTGAAGCTGGCGGCGAAGCGGAAGCGTATTGAAATAATTCTGGCCCATAAAAATCTCCTGTTTCGGTTTAAAAGCCGCGCAGTCTAGCGGGAGATTGTCGTTGCGTAAATTGATTTGATGTAAATGATATGTTGCGTTCAACGCAACAAAAGGATGAACTATGAAAGATGAAATGTGAAAGCGGGCCTGCGACAGCATTAACATAAAAGGCCAACGCCGCCTGAGTTCCATTTTCATAGTTCATCTTTCATACTTCATAGTTAATACGCGGCCACAAACAGACAGGTTAAACAACAATGAATATTCGCGACTTAGACGTGTTCCTCTCCCTTGCCGAAACACTGCATTTCGGCAAAGCCAGCCGTGCGTGCAACCTCAGCCCGTCGGCGCTCACCCGTTCCATCCAGCGGCTGGAAGAAGAAGTCGGCCATCCGCTCTTTATCCGTAACAATCGCGGAGTCGCCCTCACGCCCGCCGGAGCCCGCTTCCAGACCTATGCCCGGCAGGCGCGGCAGGAATGGCAGACGCTCCAGCAGGAACTGCGCGACTCGCCATCCGTCAGCGGCCCGCTCTCGCTCTACGCCTCCATCACCGCCGTTTACAGCCTCCTGCCGGAACTGCTCGAAGCCTACCGCGCCGCCTGCCCCGACGTTCAGCTCGAACTCCGCACCGGCGCCGCCGAACAGGCCGTCGAACAGGTGCTCACCGGAGAAATTGATCTCTCCGTCGCCGCTCTGCCCGACCGCCACGCCCCGCAACTCGAATTTCTGCCGCTGACAAAAATTCCGCTCGTCTTCATCGCGCCGAAGCAGGGAATCAACTCCGCGCCGCCACTCCGGCGCGGCAAACTCGATTTAAGCCTCGCGCCGCTCGTCCTTCCGCGCAGTGGACTCTCCCGCCAGCGGCTCGACCAATGGATGAAGAAAAACGGCGTCACACCCGACATCACCTCGGAAGTCTCCGGCAACGAAGCGCTCATCGCCATGGTACGGCTCGACTGCGGCATCGGCATCGTCCCTCAGCTCGTGCTCGAAAAAAGTCCCTTCTGCGACGACGTACAGATAGTGGAAAACGCGCCGGTGCTTGATCCCTACGAAGTCGGACTCTGCGCCACCAAACGCGGACTCGCCCGCTCCGCCGTCCGCGCCTTCTGGACGCTGGCTGAAACCGACAGGTAAGGACGAATCTCATTCCTTGACCGTACAATCTGCGTCTGATCTAATCCGATCAACCATTAACGAGGTAGAGAATGAAATTCGACCTTCAAGTCGCGCGAAAGCCATTCGCCGAGCTATTGAAAACACATAAGCAAATGGAAATCCCTCCCTTCCAGCGACCATATGCTTGGAAGCTCGAGCATTGGGCGGAACTTTGGGAGGACACCATCACCCACTTGGGCCAAGATTACTTGATGGGCGGAGTCGTTCTTTGCGGCGGAGAAAATGGAAACGACCTTGTGATTGATGGTCAGCAAAGAATCGTAACAATTACTCTTCTGATACGAGAACATTCCTTCATTCCTTCGTTATTACTGGATAAGCCGTCACGGAAAGAAGACCACCGAGAACGACCTTTTCCCGAAGTTTAAAGACTACGTGAAGAACATGGCCGGCAATGAACTGGTTACGTTTCTCAAGTCCTTGTCGTCGGAATCAAAGAATTTTTCCGAAATTTTAGGGCTTTCTAAAACGAATGACCGGATCGCGAGGGAAATAAAACTCATCAAATCCTATGGGCTCAAGGTCGGAAATCCTGTTTTGCTGGCAGTATGGGATGCTTCTGCCGAAGAAAAAATTCGACTGTCCGTATTGCGTGACGTGAAAAAATTTGTCGTCAAATATGCCATTTTTGCCAATCAGGTAACGAATGAACTCGAAGGTATCATGGCTGAGGTTGCTCGCGCTGTTCGCGAGGACGTCGCAAGAGGTCTTAAGGAAATGGATTCCCGTTTCAAGAAGGCTTTACCAAACCAAAAGGTAATCCGAGAGGGCTTTCTGGGGCTTGAGCCAAGCATTTCTGTTGCACGCGGACTTTTGATCGAAATCGAAACACATCTTACTGGAACAGAAAAAACTGTTTCGAGCCCGGACGAGGTCAACGTCGAACATATTTTCCCACAATCTCCAAACCCTGAGTGGATTAAAGCTTTCAGAGCGGCGGATGAAGAAGAGACGTATTGTTCGCGTCTCGGAAATCTAACCTTGATCGATGCCAAGTTAAATAAGCAAGCCAGCAACAAATCGTACAAACAGAAGCGAGAGGAATACTACACCAAATCCGACTTCCAAATTACGAAAGATATCCCAATCTCAACCAGTTGGAGCGTGGAATCAGTTAAGGACCGGCAGTCGAAATTATACGAACTGGCACGTCAAATTTGGACTATTGATTAACATACTCTTTGTGAGGAAGATTCTTTCAGTGTCTGGAAAACAAAAAACGGGCTCCTTTGCGGGAGCCCGTTTCGTTTCTCTAGAACAGAGAATTAGTTGGTGGCGCGACTGCCGACACCTTTGGTGATGGCTTTGGCTTCGCCTTTTGAATGAGGCCATCTCTTATTCCACATAGATCATTTTCTTCGTCATGCCGCCGTCGGCGATTACGTTCTGGCCGGTGACAAATCCGGCGGAGATCAAATAGTCCGCCAGTTCGGCGATGTCCTGCGGAATTCCAACCCGGCCCGCCGGATGCTGTAACCGGTCGGCGGCGCTGTGCTGAGCCTCTTTGCGCGTTTCGATCCAGCCGGGGCTGATGCAGTTGACACGGATGTCCGGCCCGAGGCTGACCGCCAGCGCGTGAGTCAATGCGACGATGCCGCCTTTTGATGCGGCGTAGGCTTCGCTGTCCGGCTCCGACATCAGCGCGCGGGTTGAGGCAATGTTGATGATAGCCCCTTTTGCGGCGCGCAGATGCGGCGCGGAGTGTTTAGCCATCAGGAAACAGCCGGTGAGATTGATCCCGAGCACCCGGTTCCATTCTTCAAGCGGCAGTTTTTCGACGCTGAATTTTCCAAGCGTGCCGACCCCGGCGTTGTTGATTAGCGCGTCCAGCCGTCCGAACCGTTCCATGGTTTTCGCGACGGTTTTCTGCGCGGTTTCTTCCAGCGACGTGTCGCCCCGCACCGCCTCCAGCCGTTCGCCGCAGTCCATCGGCTGAAGATCCACCGCCGTGACGTTCCAGCCTTTGGAAATAAAATATTCAACACAGCCGCGGCCGATGCCTTGCGCTCCGCCGGTAATCAAAATGGTTTTCATGATCGGCTCCTTATTTTCCGATGCAGAAACGGGAGAACACACTGTCGAGCAGTTCGTTATGGTAAACCCGTCCGGTGACCTGCCCGAGTGCTTCGAGCGCGGCACGCAGATGTTCGGCGGCGGGCGCGGCGGACTGTTCGCCGCCGCCGCAGATCCGCTCCCGCGCCTGAATCAGCTCCGTCCGCGCCTGCTCCAGAAGATCGCGGTGCCGCTCCGAAATCACGGCATGTGCCGGAGTATGCGAAACGCCGCCGAGTTTTGCCGCAAGCGCGGCTTTAAGCGCAGATATTCCCATACCGGAAATCAGGGCTGTCTCTACCGAACCAAAACCTAAAACCTGAAGCCTAAAACTTGAAGCCTTTCTGTCTGCTTTGTTCAGCACAACAACCGTTCTCTGCGGATCGAGTCCGGCAAGATGCTCCGCGTCTTCGGGCGAAAACGGCTGAGAAGAGTCGATCAGGTAAACAGCGATATCGGCGGCGGCGGAATGGGCGCGGGCGCGGCGGATTCCTTCCTGCTCAATCAAACACTCGGTCTCGCGCAGTCCGGCGGTATCGAGAATCCGCAGAGGCACCCCGTCGAGAACGAGCGTTTCTTCGATCACGTCGCGGGTGGTTCCGGCGATGTCGGTGACGATGGCGCGTTCATGACCGAGCAGTGCGTTGAAGAGCGTGGACTTCCCGGCGTTCGGACGGCCCATAATGACAACCCGCGCCCCTTCACGAAGAAGCCGTCCTTCGTCCCAGGTGGCCAGCAGGGCTTCCAAACTCTGGAAACTCCGGTCGAGTTTGCCTCCAAGGTTTGGAAAAACATCGTCCGGAAGTTCGTCTTCGACGAAATCGAGCGTGGTTTCGATATCGGCAGCGGTTTCCATCAGGCTGTCGTAGAGCGCGTTAAACTGACGGCTGAGCCCGCCTTCGAGCTGTTCGAGCGCGGCCTTGGCGGCGCGGTCGCTCTGCGCATGAATCAGGTCGGCCACCGCCTCGGCCTGCACCAGATCCATTTTACCGTTCAGAAAAGCACGTTTGGTGAATTCGCCCGGCTCGGCCATCCGCGCTCCCGCCTCGAGACAGCGGCGCAGAATTTTTTTCAGGACGACCGGCCCGCCGTGTCCCTGAATTTCGACGGTGTCTTCGCCGGTGTAGCTTTTCGGCGCGCGGAAGATCAGGCAGAGCGCTTCGTCAATTTCCGTTCCGTCAGCGGCGGTCACGTTGCCGTGCAGAAACGTTCCGCCGTCCGCCAGCGACGGGCGTTCCGAAGACCGGAAAACCGCGTCGGCGATTTTCCAAACCTCGGAACCGCTGACGCGGATAATGCCGACTCCGCCCTGCCCGGGCGGCGTGGCGATCGCGGCAATAGTGTCGGTGGCGCTCATTTAGCGAGTTTCTAACAGACAGCTTCGGGAAATGCGATAAAATCGCGGCCTTATGAAAAATCTTCTGCCCGTGCTCCTGCTGTGCGCTTCGGCGGTTCTTGCCGGAGAGAAGCCTCCGAAAAATATTATCCTCTTCATCGGCGACGGCATGGGTCTTTCGCAGGTGACCGCCGGAAAAATCGCTAAAGGAAAACTGGAGATGGAGCGCTGTCCGGTGACCGGATTCGTCACCACCTGGTCGGCGAACTCGCTGGCGACCGATTCGGCGGCGGGAGCCACCGCAATGGCGACCGGATTTAAAACCCGCAACGGAACGCTCGGCCTGTCGCCGGACGGCCGGATTTTGACCAACGTGATAGAGTTCGCCGAAGCGAAGGGGAAATCCACCGGCGTCGCGGCCGCCTGTTCACTGACTCACGCCACGCCGGCCGGATTTATCGCGCATGTATCCAGCCGGAAGCTGGATGAGGAAATCGCCGCAAGCATTGCCGCCAGTGATGTTGACGTTCTGTTCGGCGGCGGACTGTATTATTTCGACAAGACCAACGCCTCCTGTCTGCCGGCTCTGCGGAGAAAAATGCAGGTGGCATTAACTCCGGAGGAATTCTGCAGTCTGAATCCCTTGGAGCCTGCGGCGGCAATTCTTTATCCGGTTCATCCGCCGTACGCCTCGGAGCGGACGGTTTCACTGAAAGAAATGACCGAGAAAGCCATCCAAATTCTGTCGCGCGATAAAGACGGCTTTTTTCTGATGGTCGAAGGCTCGCAGATCGACTGGGCCGCACACAAAAACGACGAAAAGAATCTGGTCGGCGAAGTTGTGGACTTTGATGATGCCGTCGGCACCGGACTCGATTTTGCGGAAAAGGATGGCCGCACGCTGGTGGTCGTCACTGCCGATCACGAGACCGGCGGATTCGCCGTACTGGACGGATCGGCTGAAAACAAAACCGTGGAGAAAACCGGCTTCGTTCAGAACGGGCATACCGCCGCAATAGTTCCGCTGTTCGCCTTCGGCCCCGGAAGCACAAACTTCAGCGGCATCCGCGACAATACCGATATAGGTCAGACCCTGATCCGTTTTATCCGGCAGAAGTAATCAGCCGGAACAGCAGATGATTGGCCGCCAGCGCGAACAGCGCGGCGAGAAAATCGTCCGCGACAATTCCGGTGCCGCCTTTCAGTTTCTGGAGCTGGTGGATCGGCGGCGGCTTGGCGATATCGAACAGCCGGTGAAAAACAAAACCGCTCAGCACGACCCAAGGCGTGAACGGCAGTCCGAGATAGCAGATCGGCAGGGTGAAGTATTCGTCGGCCACGATACAGCCGGGGTCTTTCCCTCTGCCGAGCTGTTTTTCCGCCGCCGCGCAAACCGGAACTGCCAGTAAGGTCAAAAAGAGACACGCGGCCATCTGCGCTGTCAGCGTCGGCAGTTGCATAACAATCCAGGCCAGCGGAATTCCCCAGAGCGTGCCGACCGTACCCGGCATTACCGGACTGAGTCCGGCGCCGAAGCCGGTGGCGATATGCTGTATCCATTTATTTTTCATTTGCGCCGGAGAGTAGCGTAAGCGCCGAAAGCAATGCAACACAGGCCGTGTCGGTTCGCAGAATTCGCGGCCCGGCATGGAACGCCTGAAAGCCGCGCGAAGCAAACAGCTCCAGCTCATAGGATGTCCAGCCGCCCTCGGGGCCAACCGCCAGACAGACGGGCCGGGGCGCGGAGTTTCCCAGACATTGGAAAATATTCTGCGCGCCGGAGGGATCGGCCAGCAGGCGGATTCCGGTCGCCGGGAGTATCCGGTCGAGCTCATCCTCAACAAACGGCTTGAGCTCTTTGATAATCCGTACTTCCGGCAGAAGCGTGTCGCCCGCCTGCTGAAGCCCTTCCATCAGCCGGGCGTTGTAAAAATCCGGCTCAAGGACATGACTGTCGAAGTAACACCGCTCAACCTTTTCCGCATTAGTTAGAATAATCCGCCCGACACCCAGTGCGGCGATCTGCGCCCAGAGACGCTTCATCACTTTCGGACGCGGCAGAGCCAACAGCAGATCAACCGTTGGGCGGGATGGAAGCCGGTCTTCAAATTCACAGCGCAGAACCACCTCTTCGCGGCCGATCGCCTCAACAGCGGCGCGGCCCTTCGGTCCGTTAAGCAGTCCGACGCGCAGAGGCTTGCCGGGCGAAGCCCGCAGAACCTGACGGATATGCTCCGCCCGCTCATCGGAAAGGGCCACGCGCCCGGCGTGATCCGGTTCGTGCGGATAAATAAGAATCAGGTTCATTCGGGCGGGATTCTTACCACATTGAACTTGCTAAGCAGAGCGGCTTTTTCTATGTTCTCTGCCCTTTCGCGGCTGGGTAGCTCAGGTGGTTAGAGCGAGGGTCTCATAATCCCTAGGTCGGCGGTTCGAGTCCGCCCCCAGCCACCACTCGAAATCTTCGGATTGCTCACCTTGAATTTTCCCGCAAGAACCGGAGCCTACTTTTTCTTCTCTTTGCGGATCACCGGGCCGCCAGCCAGAATTTCTTTTTTGGCGGTGATGTATTCCTCATCGGAGATCACGCATTTTTCTCTGGCCTGCTGAAGGTCAAGCAGTTCCTGTCCAATCGTCGTGTTGCGATGATATTCAACATCCATCCGGTTCAGCATCGCACAGCCGGACAGTCCGGAAACCAGCGCACCCGCCGCGATGATCATTTTGAAATTTTTCATATCCACTCCTCTTTTTATCGGCGGCAAGATAGCCGGTTCACCGGAACCGCTCAAATAAAAAGCCGCCTCGTTTCCGAGGCGGCTTCCGGTTCCGAAGTCTGGAACGTTATTTGGCTTTCGCGGCGTATTCTTTGATGAGTGCCGCACCGATGATATCGCGCTGAATCTGGTTGGTGCCTTCGTAGATCTGGAGGATCTTGGCGTCGCGCATCATCTTTTCGACCGGGTATTCGCGCATGAAGCCGTAGCCGCCGAAGACCTGAAGGGCGTCGGTGGTGACGGACATGGCGACGTCGCCGGCGTAGCATTTGCACATGGCCGAAATCTTGGAAACGTCTTTGGTTCCGGCATCAATGGTGTTGCAGGCGGCGTAGGTGATGGCGCGGGCGGTTTCGACTTTCATCGCCATGTCGGCCAGCATCCACTGCAAGCCTTGGTTGGCGATGATCGGACGGCCGAACTGGTGCCGGACGCGGGCGTAGTCCACGGCGAGGTCGAGCGCGCCCTGAGCCAGACCAACACCCTGCGCGGCAATGCCGGGGCGGGAAATGTCAAAGGTCTTCATGGCGAGCAGGAAGCCCATACCTTCTTTGCCGATGAGGTTTTCCGCCGGGACTTCGCAGTCCTGGAAGATCAGCTCGCGGGTGGCGGAGGCGCGGATACCCAGCTTGTCTTCCTTCTTGCCGAAGGTGAATCCGGGAGTGCCTTTTTCAACGATGAAGCAGGAAACGCCGCGGGCGCCTTTGGATTTGTTGGTGACGGCAAACACGGTGTAGGTGTCGGCTTCGCCGCCGTTGGTGATCCACTGCTTGGTGCCGTTGAGGATATATTTGTCACCCACTTTTTTAGCGGTGGTCTGAATGCCGCCCGCATCGGATCCGGCGTTCGGTTCGGTCAATCCGTATGCGGCCCATTTTTCGCCGCTGGCAAGCGGGGAAAGATATTTTTTCTTCTGCTCTTCAGAACCGCCGATGATGATCGGGTCGGCGCCGAGCGCGTTGGCGGCGTAGGAAACGGAAACGCCGATGCAGTATTTGCTGAGGGTTTCGACGGCGACGCAGAAACCGAGGTGGCCGACGCCCATTCCGCCGTAGGCCTCGTCAATGTAGAGACCCATCATGTCCATTTTCGCCAGCTCTTTAAGAATCTCGGTGGGGAAAATTCCCTTTTCATCCAGTTCGGCGCGTACCGGCACAACGCGTTCTTTTCCGAATTCGTCGAGCATGGCCCGGATTTCGAGCTGTTCTTCCGTCAGTCCATAGTTGATTTCCGACATGATGTTCTCCTTGGTTTAATTCCTATTCTATACTTCCTAAATAACGCTCCGCCTCCAGCGCGGCCATACAACCCGATCCGGCGGCGGTAATCGCCTGCCGGTAAACCGGGTCCTGCACATCGCCCGCCGCAAACACACCGTCTACATTGGTTCGGGTGTTTTTTGCAATCAGATATCCGGCATGATCCATATCGAGCTGTCCGGCGAACGGTTTAGTATTCGGCTTGTGGCCGATGGCGACAAACAGCCCGCTCACCGCCAGCACCGAACCCGCATTGGTTTTGACGTTGCGGATTTTCAGGCCGGTCACCTCGTTTTTCGTCACATCCAAAACTTCTTCGACCACGGAGTCCCAGACCACTTCGATTTTAGGATGCGCCAGCAGGCGATCCACCATGATTTTCGAAGCCCGGAACTGGTCACGGCGGTGAATGACGGTAACTTTGGAGGCAAAGTGCGTCAGGAACAGCGCATCTTCCATCGCGGTATCGCCGCCGCCGACAACAGCCACAGGGACGTTGCGGTAAAACGCGCCGTCGCAGGTGGCACAGCCGGAAACGCCGCGGCCGATCAGCTTTTGCTCAGACTCGATACCGAGATACTGCGCGCTGGCACCGGTGGCAACGATGATGGTTTTCGCGGTAATTGTTTCGCCGTCGCTCAGCGTGATCGTATGCGGCAGACAGGTCAGACAGGCCGAAACCACTTCGCCGGATTTAAACCGCGCGCCGAACCGTTCGGCCTGCTTGCGGGTCACATCCATCAGCTCCGTGCCGGAAATTCCTTCCGGAAATCCGGGATAATTTTCGATCTCGGTCGTCGTCGTCAGCTGTCCACCGGGCTGAAAGCCTTCGATCACCAGAGGATTGAGGCTGGCCCGCGCCGTGTAAACAGCGGCGGTTAATCCGGCCGGCCCCGTTCCGATGATGACGACATTTTCCAAAACGTTATGCCTTCAACGCGTTAATCTGCTTGGTGAATTCCGGCACGATCTGGTGCAGGTCGCCAACCAGACCGAAGTCGGCCACGTCGAAAATCGGCGCGTCCGGGTCTTTGTTGATGGCGATGATCAGGTCGGCGCTCTGCATACCGGCCAGATGCTGAATCGCACCGGAGATACCGCAGGCAACATAGACCAGCGGGCAAACCGTTTTGCCGGTCTGACCGACCTGATGATGGTGCGAAATCCAGCCCGCATCCACCGTGGCGCGGGACGCGCCGACCGCGCCGCCAAGGGCGTTGGCCAGTCCTTCGACCACTTTGAAGTTTTCCGGAGCGCCGATACCGCGCCCGCCGGATACGATGTAGTCGGCGGCTTTGAGGTCAACGGTGTTGACTTCCTCAACGACGCTTTCGACCCGCTTCATGCGCTCACGCACGCCGGACAGGTCGATTTTCACATCAACCACTTCGCCGGTTTCATGATCGCTGACTTTTTCTTTTTTGAAGACGTTGGAGCGGACGGTGGACATCTGCGGACGGTGATCCGGGCAGATGATGGTGGCCATGATGTTGCCGCCGAACGCCGGACGGGTCTGAAGCAGAATCTGCCGCTCGGTGTCAAAGTCCAGCTCGGTGCAGTCAGCCGTCAGACCGGCCCAGCCCATCACCGCGACCGTCGGCGCAAGACTGCGTCCGATGGTGGTGGCGCCGTAGAGGATGATTTCCGGATTTTCTTTTTCGATCAGACTGTAGACCACTTTGGAAAAGTAGTCGTTCTGATACGTGACCAGCCGGGGATCCTCGACGTTGTAGATTTTCTTCGCGCCGTAGTTGAACAGCTCCTGATGCATCGGCTTACCGTTGGCCGAAGCCAGCACCGCGCAAAGAGTATAACCGGACTTCGCCGCCAGCTTGCGCCCTTCGGAGAGAAGCTCAAAAACCACGCCGGCCAGCTTGCCGTTTTCCTGTTCCGCGTAAACCCAGATTTCCTTTTTGGTGTTCATAGGACTTTCTTCTCCCGCAGTTTGTAAATCAGTTCTTTGACCATATCGGCCGGTTCGCCGGACAGAATTTCCTTATTCAGCTTCACCGGCGGAGCGAAAACCTTGTTCACCTTGGTCGGCGAACCGCTCAGACCGATCTTGCCTTCTTCAGGCTGAAGCTGTTCGACGCCCCAAACCGGAATCTCGGCTTTTTTGGCGGCCATTTTCTTTTTGAGTGAAGGCATACGGAGCTGGTTGGCTTCTTTAACCACCGTCAGGGCGGCGGGTTTTTCAACGTCCCAAACATTGTAACCATGGTCCGTCACCTGATGAACGCGGAAGCCTTTATCCGTCGCTTCGCAGGATTTGGCGTAGGTGATCATCGGCACGCCGAAGAAGTGCGCCACGCCGGGGCCAACCTGCGCGGTGTCGCCGTCAATCGCCTGCTTGCCGAACAGAATCAGATCCACCGGATCGGTCATTTTTTTGAGGGCCAGCGTGATGGTGTAGGAGGTGGCCCAGGTATCCGCGCCGCCGAACTTGCGGTCGGAAATCAGAATCGCCTCGTCCGCGCCGTGCGACAGCGCGGTGCGCAGGGCTTCTTCCGCCTGCGGCGGGCCCATCGAAATAACGGTGACTTTGCCGCCGTGCTTGTCCTTGAGTTGAAGCGCCATTTCCAGCGCGTTTTCGTCAAAGGGATTGATAATGCTCGGCACACCGGCGCGGTTGAGACGGTTGGTCTCACGGTCAATCGTGACCTTATCCGAATCCGGGACCTGCTTGATACAGACCACAATATTCATAAACGTTCCTTTCCGTGGGAAAAAACAGGCCCTCGTTATAAGGAGTCGGCCCTGCCACCTCAAGCCGAAACACCCGATTTATCGGTTGCCTGAGCTCTGCGACTGGGCTACCTTGCTCGCGCTGAAAATGAAAAGGAACCGAACCATGAGAAAAGGTCTGCTCTTAACCGCTTTAGCGGTCACCTCCATTCTGTCCGCCGGATGCTCCACAACCCGCCCCCCCGCCGCTCCGGCGCCCGAAGCCGCGCCCGCGACTCTTCAGCCGGCGGCAACCCTGCCGGATAGCGGCGGCGCATCGGCCCTGCCAGTCGAAATGAGAATGAAAACCGACGCCATCAACGCCGCCGGCGGACTGGCGGCCCTCGGAACCGGCGAATCCAAGAGCCTTGATCTGGCGCTGAACTATGCCAAGAAAAACGGACGGATTGAGCTGGCGCAGAGGATGAACGCCAAAGTGGAAGCGCTGGCCAAGGCGTTCTCCGAAGAAACCGGCATCCCGTACCACTCGCTACTGCTTTCCGGATTCAACACCACCGCCAAGGCGCTGGACGGACAAATCGCCGCGAGTCTGGCCCAGGCGCTGAAATATCAGACCGACGGCAACACCTTCACCGCCTACGCCATTATCGTGCTGGATCCGAAAGACATCGCCGCCCGGCTCGCCAAGGAACCGGATCTCTATGCGCGGTTGCAGAAAACGAAAACCTTCGAAGCGCTGAATCAGGAAATCAAAGCCTACGAGGCCTTCCAGTCCGCGCAAAAATAGAGATTGCTCCTATTACTGGTTTCCCAGCCAAAACCACATGACTGAAGAAAAGAAAATTTGGTTCCCGATCAGACGGAACGGAATGGGATGGGGCTTCCCTTGTAGCTGGCAGGGCTGGGTGGTCTTTCTCCTCTATATCTCTTTAATCATCGCCGCCTCGTGGCTGGTTCCGCCGGACAAGGTGCCGACTCGTTACGGCGCTTGCACGCTCGGATTGACCGTAATATTTGTCGGCATCTGCATACTCAAAGGCGGGCGGCAGCACTGCTAAAGTGGAAAATAAGCCGTCGAAATCTGATGCCCTTTACCGGCCTTCAACACTTGCCGCAATCGCGGACAAACGCCGCGACGGAACGGTCGTAGGTCGCTTCGCCCGAACTTGAGAAAAAACAGCCGGGGATCTGTCCGCTGGCGCGGTGATAAGCGACACATTTACAACACACGCCCCGCTTGTCGCACGGATAACTGCAGGAGCACTGTTCCAGATTTTCGGCTCTGTTCGGACAGGCTGTCATCGTTCTATCTCCCAAGAATTTCTTCCAGATTCTCAACCAGCGTCATCATCTGCTCGTTGGTTCCGACAGTAATCCGCAGACAGTCTTTGGTGCGCGGACCGTCGAACCAGCGAACAAAAATATTCCGCCGGCGAAGCTCTTCGAAAATTTTCTTCGCGCCGGGTTTCGGCGGCTTCGCCCAGATAAAATTGGTTTCCGACGGATACACTTTGAAGCCCAGCGCGGTCAGCTCGGCGGAAATCAGCCCGCGGGTCCCTTTGACGGCCGACGTGATGGCCTCCATCGTTCCCTCGTCAAGCAGTGCGACACGCGCCAGTTCCTGCGTCAGGCGGCTGACGTTGTAGGAATCCTTGATCTTAAACAGGGCGTCGATCAGCGGTTTCGCCCCGACACAGTAGCCGAAGCGGATACCGGCCAGCGCGTAGGATTTGGACAGCGTCCGCGCCACAATCACATTGTCGTACTTCGACGCAAACTCCATACAGCTTTCCCGGGCGAAGTCCGCGTAGGCTTCATCAATCACCACCACGCCGGGGAACGTTTTAACAAACGCCTCAATTTCATCCTTTGGAAACAGCATGCTCGTCGGCGCATTGGGATTCGTCAGGAAAAACACCGACGCTTCGTAGCCTTCCGGCATCTGCCACTCATACTCCTTGCCCAGCGCCACGGGGCGGGTTTCAACCTCTTCGATCTGCGCCAGCACCGGATAAAGCGAATAGGAAGGATCAAAATAGCCGACCGAGCCGTCGCGTTCGCAAAAAGCGCGGATGCAAAGCGCCAGAATTTCGTCCGAGCCGTTCCCCGCAAACACGTTACCGGTTCCGACTTCGTGCATCTCCGCAATCACCTGCCGTACATCGGTACAGAGCGGATCGGGATATTTCGCCAGCTCGGCAATATCAATCTCGTTCAGGATATCGCGCACCTCCGGCGTGCAAAGCCAGGGGTTCTCATTGGTATTCAGCTTTATGATCTTCTCGCCCTTCGGCTGTTCGCCAGGGACGTACCCGCTCATCGCTTCCACAGATTTTCGAATCAGATTTTTCATAATTTTCCCAAAGATCGGAACCAGCAATCGCCACAAAAAACACGATAAATCACAAAAAGTAAAAGCCGTTCAGCATCTATTTATGCTTTTCCAGGGATTCCCGGGTCGAAATTACTCAGTAAAAGAGCCGTCCGGCGAATACAACATCTCGTGATACTATCATTTGATACTATCGCCAAATCACTTCCCCAGCCGGATGGTGGCGGAGCGGGCATGGGCGTCGAGGGTTTCGACGCGGCCAAAGGCTTCAACCACGGAGACGGTTTCTTTCAGGTCTTCTTTGGTGAAGTGAATGAGGCTGACGCGGCGACGGAAGTCTTCAACGGTCAGGCCGGAGAAGAACGCCGCCGTCCCGCCGGTCGGCAGTACGTGGCTCGGGCCGGCGGCGAAGTCGCCGACCGCTTCCGGCGTCCACGGCCCGATGAAAATCGCTCCGGCGCGGTAGATTTTCGCCGCGACGCGCTCAGCGTTTTTGACAATGACTTCCATGTGCTCCGGCGCGAAGCGGTTGCAAAGCTCGATTCCTTTTTCAACATCAGGAACCACCGCGAGAATACAGCCGTGCGCCAGAACCTGCGCCACCGGCGCCTGCCGGTTCAGCTTCGCGGATTGAACTTCCAGCTCGGCCCGAACCGCTTTCGCCAGCTTTTCGGAGGTGGTTACCAGTAAAGCTTTTTCGGAGCCGGTGCCGTGTTCGGCCTGTGAAAGAAGGTCGGCGGCGACGTGCGCCGGATTGGCCGAGTCGTCGGCCAATACGGCGATTTCGCTCGGCCCGGCCACCATGTCGAGGGCGACGTCGCCGTAGACCAGCCGTTTGGCGGCAGTGACATACGGCCCGCCCGGGCCGACGATTTTCTGCACCTTCCGGATCGTTTTCGTGCCGTAGGCCATCGCGCCGATGGCCTGAATGCCGCCGACTTTATAAATTTCTGTCGCTCCGGCCAAATCGAGGGCGAAAAGAATGTACGGATTCACCGAACCGTCCGCCGTGGCAGGCGTACAGGCAATCCGCTCCGGAACCCCGGCGACTTCGGCCAGTGTCAGCGTCATCAGCGCGGTCGAAGCCAGCGGCGCGGCACCGCCGGGGATGTAGGCACCGATGCGATCCAGCGCGACAAATTTTTCGCCCAGCCAGCCGCCCTGCGGAGAAGGCATCCGCCAGTCTTCGCGCAGTCCGGCGACAGCAAATTGAGTAATCCGCTGATGGGCTTCTTTCGCCGCTTTTTTAAAATCCGCATCAACCGCTTTTTTGGCGGCGGCGATTTCCGCCGGAGTTACACGGAGCGTTTCGAGCGTCACGGTCGAACGGTCGAACTGCCGGGCGAATTTAACGACGGCGCTGTCGCCGTGTTTTTTAATTTCGGTCAGCACACCGGCGGCGATCTGATCCGCGCCTTTCTCAACCGGCGGACGGAGCAGGAAATCCTCGATTTTCACGGAGCGCCCGGCGGCGCTGTATTTCAGAACGGGAGCATCGGTCTTTTTCATGCAACTAGGTTGCTATACCGTGCTTCGCATCGCAAGAGAAGAATCATTCCGTCCACAAAAGCTGTTTATTTGCAAAAGTGGTATAATTCAGTGTGCGTTGTTATCCGGCTTGGAAGAGAAAAAAACTCTGGCTTTCCGTGATCCATTTTCTCAAAAAACATATATTTCCCGGGAAACCGCGCAAAAAGGAAAAGCGAAAAATCCAATTCGTCTGATAACTCTTTCGTAGCATCAAGAACAATTTCCCCAAGCTTTCGCTGATTTGCAGGAAACAGCTCCGGTATAGAAATTTCAATGACCCAAAGATGCTCCGGCATTTCGCTTGCCAGCAAAGAGAAAAGGCTGCGCGTCCGAAAAAACTCTTTGGTATTTTTCCATCCACGCATTTTCTTCAAGTGGGCAACATATTGTCGTCTATCCATAGAAACGGCACGCAAGACAACCTGCTGCGATTTAACATATTTGAAGAGACGCCGCATCCAAGAGCTCTCACTTGGCAGAATTTTTGCCAGCAACGAGTATAGATATTGGACGCCAACAGCCTCGGCAGCAACTCCACTATACAAAACATTTCGCCCAAAAATCTCTATTACATAATTAGCCTGTTCTGGCGTAACGTACAGCCGAGGAACGCAAAAGTTGCTCCCGAAATTATCGTCATGTCCTATAAAACTACTCAACCATGTTTCACTGGGGAGGTATCTTGTGTGGGATCCTATCTTGAAGTAAGCAACCTCGGCATTTGGTGCCCATGTATCCTGATTAAAAGTGTGTCCATAAAACGGAATGATATGATACTGATCTTTTTCTGCCTCTGGGCCGGTTAGCTGAAATCCCAGCAAGGCACCATTTCCTGATTCAACACCTGCATACAGGAATTTCTGATATGGCTGATCTTGGCGGGCTTCTGGTTCTTGCTCATACTCCAAATCATGAAACCGAAGCCCCAACCCATCCAGAACGGCGCGGATTTGGAGTACTGACAAGCCTTTCCCGGGAGTAACCACCGGTTCGCCCTTTGCTGCCAGCTCATTTATACGTCGATAAGAGAGTTCTTGATCCGGAATATGAATCGAACACACGCTTCTTAGCGCGACCTGCGCACACGCCTTGTTTAACCCATTCTGCTGGCAGTAAAGAATTCCGTCGATATGATATCGAGAACGCCCAACAGAAACAAAAAACCTCTTCAGCCCTGCCACACAGTTATGACTGTCGGGATACTTAACAAAAACCGACTCGAAAACATGCCATTGATTGTAATTCTTGGAGTGAACCACATCCTTTTTAAGGATCGCGTAACCAAGGAGATCAGCCGATCTTCGCCGAGCAAATCGATTCGATTTCCAAAAACTTATGCGCTTAACGCCTTCACACCTATAGTCGCGAAAATATTCTGAGATTTCTTGGTTTTCATCTGCAATCACCCCCATCGGCTCAATGTCTTCTACTATAAGGCTTCTCCCCCCATAGCTCCGTGACAAAGAAAACAAACGCCGGATTGCCGGATAATCTCCGAATTTATCTTCAACAAAGTCAAAATTAGAAAATGGCTTTCTGAGACTTTGCCTGACTTGAAGCAAAGACGGCCCCGTTCGATGAATACTCATTAGATTAACGAGGACTTTTTAGGCAAAAACTATGCGACTTTGGCCTGCTTTTTTGTGGGCACGATTCATCTTCTTCAAAAACAAAGAAACATCATTGCTTTGACGAATATCCACGGAAACAGAGGATGTTTTGTCCCCAAACTTGTCCATGACCTTCTTTGCCATTTCCGAACCAGCATATACTGCATGTTTCGACATATCAGCTACTCCTATGAATCCCCGACCTTTTTCCCGTCCTATTTTTATCCGACGGTTGAGTTAAGAACCCTTCTAGGGTTTAGGCCCACCACGCCCGCTTATCACTGGGGAAATAGTAGAAGAATCCGATTGGGAATGGAAGGGGGGATGGAAAATTAAAATCTCATCCCCGCTTCGGTTAAAAATATCAAAAAATAAGGGGTTTTCTTGTTTTTGTCCGGTAAAACATTAGTCATCCATAGGCATTTTTTGCAAAAACCTGTCGAAGTTTACCAAAAAACTTCAATGCTTTTGTGGGGTCAAAACCTAGAAAACTGGAGGCTTCGTCGGACTCTAGAATCCTGATATCCGCCGAAAGCCGACGCGATATCGAAGTTTTTTAAGTACCATCTCAGAAAAGCAGGCCTTGGACTTTTTAAAATTTTAGCAATTTTTTTGTGCGAACTTCCCAATGAAATTACCGTTTCCAGAAAATTTCCCCTGAGGGGGGTATCAGTCCTATCTTTTAACCTTTTCTTTCAGTTCAGTCTCAAAGTGTCCCATCGCCAGTCGGCTGTTTACCCACTCCGAGCCGACCGAAAAGTACGGTCAGGCGTATTGTTTGAAATAGTTGATTGTGGGTTTGAGCCCCTCTTCGAGGGAGACAGCGGGTTCCCAGCCTAGTTTGGACTTAGCCAGAGAAATATCCGGACGGCGCTGTTTCGGGTCGTCGGACGGAAGCGGTTTGAAGACCAGCTCGGATTTGGAGCCGGTCAGCCGGATCACGGTTTTCGCCAGCTCGATCATGGTGAATTCGCCGGGATTTCCGAGGTTGACCGGGCCGGTGACCTCGTCGGGCGAGTCCATCAGCTTGAGGAATCCGGCGATCAGGTCGGTCACGTAACAGAACGAGCGGGTCTGCTCGCCGCTTCCGTAGATGGTGATCGGCTCATTGCGCAGGGCCTGCATGATGAAATTACTCACCACCCGCCCGTCATTGGGGTGCATGTTCGGGCCGTAGGTGTTGAAGATGCGGGCGACTTTGATTTTGACGCGGTTCTGGCGGTGGTAGTCGAAAAAGAGCGTCTCGGCGCACCGCTTGCCTTCGTCGTAGCAGGAGCGGGAACCGATCGGATTGACGCGGCCCCAGTAGCTTTCCGGCTGGGGATGAACTTCCGGGTCGCCGTACACTTCGCTGGTGGACGCCTGAAAAATCTTCGCCCCGACCCGCTTGGCCAGCCCGAGCATATTGATCGCGCCCAGCACGCTGGTCTTGGTGGTCTGCACCGGATCGTGCTGGTAGTGCGGCGGCGAAGCCGGACAGGCCAGATTGTAAATTTCGTCCACTTCGACAAACAGCGGAAAGGTGACATCGTGCCGGAGGATTTCGAAACGGGGATTATCCAGAAGGTGCGCCACGTTGCCGCGCCGTCCGGTGAAAAAGTTATCGGCGCAAACGACATCGCAATCCCGCTTCAGCAGAGCCTCGCACAGATGGGAACCGAGAAATCCCGCGCCGCCGGTTACCAGAACCCGCTTGTTGAAATGGTAGTTTTTCATGCGTTGTTTATCCTCGCGATTTTAAAAGCGGTGTGATGCTATCTTTCCGGTCTATGGAAACCAAACCAAAACTGATTCTGGCCAGCACATCGCCCCGACGGGCTGAACTGCTCCAAAGCGCCGGACTTTCATTTGAAACCGTCCGCCCGGACGCAGACGAAAAACCGCAGACGGGCGAAACGCCGGTGCAATACGCCGTCCGCACCGCCCGCGAAAAAGCCGAAAGTATAAAAACCCGGCCCGGCGCGGTCATTCTCGGCGCGGATACCGTGGTGGCCGTTGAAGGCTCGATCCTCGGGAAACCGGCGGATGAGGAAGATGCCCGGCGCATGCTGAGGCTTCTTTCGGGTAAACTGCACGAAGTCATCACCGGCGTCTGCCTGCGCTCGGCGGAAAAAACCGTCTGCTTTCACACCGCCACCGCCGTGCTGTTCCGCGAACTGTCCGGCGAAGAAATTGCCGCCTACGTCGCAACCGGCGATCCGCTGGATAAAGCGGGAGCTTACGCCATCCAGAACGGCGCCGCCGGAATGGTGCGGCGGATTGACGGTTCGTATTCTAACGTCGTCGGCCTGCCGCTGTGTGAAGTCATTGAAGCTTTGGACGGCTTCGCCGCAGTCAAAAGTCAAACGTCGGGATCCGGTCTGCATTCATCTTCCAAACCTTCAGACTTTCGACCTTAGACATTCAGACCCAAGGAATTATTATGGACGCCGGCCTTTATATTGTAGGAACCCCGATCGGCAACCTCGGCGACATAACCGCCCGCGGCATCGAAACGCTCAAGGCGGCCTCGCTGATTATCGCCGAGGACACGCGCACCACGCGCAATCTGCTGAACCGGTTTGAGATCAAAACCCACTGCATCAGCTGTCATAAGTTCAATGAGGCTCAGCGGTGCGACGAAATCATCGCCCGCATCCGTAACGGCGAAGCCGTGGCGATGGTGACCGATTCCGGCATGCCGTGCATCTCCGACCCCGGCGCCCGCATCATCAGCGCCTGCCGCGCGGCGGGCGTACTGATCACCTCCGCCCCCGGCCCGACCGCCGTGACCACCGCACTGGCGCTCAGCGGGTTCGGCGGACACGGCTTTCTGTTCGCCGGATTTCTCCCGCGCAAAAGCGGGGCGCGCCGTAAAACGCTGGAACAGTGCGCCGGACTGCCCGTTCCGGCCGTTTTTTACGAGTCGCCCTACCGCCTGCTGAAACTGGTGGAAGAAATCGAAGCCGTGATGGGTCCGGCGCGGCGGATTTTCATCGCCCGCGAGCTGACGAAAAAGTTTGAAGAGCTGATCGGCGGAACCCCGGAAGAAATCCGGAAGCACTTCGGCGAACGCACGGTAAAAGGGGAGTGCGTTGTCATCATTGATTCGGTGGAATAAGGTTTCCCATCTTATCATTTGCACTGCTCGGGGGCACCGACTAGACTTCTACCGTCTCGAAATCGGAATTTTTTATTTATGCTGGAAACAGAACAGAACAACGACGATTTACAGGCCGCGATTGCCGGCGACAAAGTTTTTATCCGGATAACCGGCCGGGGCTCCTTCAAACTCAGCGCCACACTCAAACAGTTTATCGCGGAGGTCTGCTCGAAGCAGTCCGTGACCTTCGTGGTGCTCGATCTGTCCGACTGCATCGGCATGGACAGTACCTTCATGGGAGTCCTCGCCGGACTGTCCGGACGGCTGAAGCAAAGCGGCCAGACATTGGAACTGATCAACCTTTCCGAAAAGAACACGCAACTGCTGGCTACACTCGGTGTAGATCAGGTGATTGCGCATTACAGCCACGCGCACGGCCACGAACTGCCCGGCCAGCCCGGCGATTCTCTTCCGTTCGCATCGGCCAGTAAAAAAGATCTGGCCGAAACCGCCCTGCAGGCGCACCAGACACTGGTTGAACTGAACGAGGAAAACCGTCCGCGCTTCAAACGGGTGATTGAATACCTCAAAGCGGACGTGGACCGGCTGAACTGAAATGGCAAGCAATCCGTCATCCTGGCTTCTTCCGCTCGAAGGTTTTATTCTCGGCGCGGCCATAGCCACTTTCATGTGCCGGTTGCTGTGCAGTAGCCGCCGTCTGCGCCGCCAGAACATTGCTCTCCGCCAGGAACGCGAGGTCATCTTCGATTTCATTCATAACATCGGCGAGGTGTTCGCCGACGCCGAAGAGATTCATATCGAATCGCTTCTGAAGCGAATTCTCTTTTTCGCCACTAAGACCGGCAAGTCGGCATCCGGCGTCATTTACCTCTACAGTCCGGACCGCACACAGCTTTTCGCTCGGGCGGTCTCAGGAATTTTCCCGCCGCTCTACGATGCCGATCAGGTTCATACCGATCAGCTTCTCGCCAAGTCACAGCATCTCGAAACGCTGGTGAAAACCAGGCCGGTCGCCGGCGGCGAAGGACTGATCGGGCTGGCCGCGTCCGTAGGCAACGGCATCATCATCGAAGACGCCGAAATTGACGCCCGGGTTCCGGTCTATAAAGACGATTTTCTGAAGCTCCACTCCCTACTGATCGTTCCGATGCGTTTCGGTAACGAGGTGCTCGGAGTCATCGCGCTGGCCAACCGTACCGACGGACTGCCCTTCACGCCCGGCGATCTGAACCTGCTCCAGGCGATGGCCGATCAGGCCTCCGTGCCGGTTCACTATGCCGGACTCAAAGCTGATCTCGACCACAAGCGACAGCTCGACCGCGACATGCAGGCCGCCCGGCAGATTCAGATGTCGCTTCTGCCGCAAAGCCTGCCGCAACCGGCGGGAATCCGCCTCGCCGCGTGCAGTCTGCCGGCGTTCAACATCGGCGGTGACTACTATGACGTCATCCAGATTGATCAGGATCATATCGGCATTGCGATCGCCGACGTTTCCGGCAAAGGCATCGGCGGCGCCATGATGATGGCGGTCTGTCAGGGCGTTCTGCGTGCCCGCGCCCCGCAGGAGAAAAGCCCCGCGCGGATGCTTTGCGAACTCAACCGCGTTCTGAGCGCCAATCTGGCCGAAGACATGTTCATCACCATGCTGTATATGGTCTTCAACACCCGCACCCGCGAACTCCGGTTTGCCCGCGCCGGTCACGAACGCCCTCTGCTCAGACGCTCCGGTGTCGGCGAGCCCGAAGCTTTGAATGCCGCCGGTATTGCCATAGGGCTGGCCGATGCCGAAATTTTCGACAGCGCCATCAGCGACATCTCCGTACAGCTGGCCTCCGGCGATGTGGTGGTGGTTTACACAGACGGAATCACCGAGGCGCTGAACGAGAAAAATGAAGAATGGGGTCCGGCCAACCTGCTCGAAACCATCGGAACAGAGGCGGGCGGCGGAGCCGACGCCCTGATTCAGGTTATCCGCCAGCGGCTGGCCCGGCACATCGGCGCTCAACAGCAGTACGACGACATGACCCTGCTCGCCCTCGAAGTCCATTAAGCCGGGCAAAGCCTCCGGCATTGACTAAAGCCCCCCGAATCCGTAGCTTTTTCCGCCCTTGAACAAGGATTTCAACCATGAGTAAAAAAGATAAAGCCAGCGAACAGCCTGCGGTGCCGGAACAGCCGTCAGCGGCGGCGGAGCCGACCGTTGCCGAACCGGTCGTGATTCAGAAACAGGAAGAGGAGCCTTTGAAAAACCAGCTGTTGCGCCTGCAGGCGGACTTCGACAATTTCCGCAAGCGCACCCAGCGCGAGCGCAACGAACTGTTCCTTTTCGCTAACGAGTCCCTCTTTCTCGAGATGCTTCCGGTGATTGACCATTTTGAAATGGGATTCAAAAGCGCCGAGGCGCATCAGACCGACTGCTCGGTTACCGAGGGGTTCCGGATGGTTTATAACCAGCTTCTCGACGTGTTGAAAAAATTTAATGTCACCTCGATTGACGCGGTCGGCGAACCGTTTAATCCGCACCGTCACGAGGCGATTCTGCACATGCCGTCGGACAAACCGGCGGAAACCGTGCTGGAACAGGTGCGCCGCGGCTATCTGCTCGGCGATAAACTTCTGCGCGCCGCGCAGGTGATCGTCTCCAGCGGTCCGGCGGAGCCGACCGAACAGAAGGAATCTGAATAATGCCCAACCAGAAGCGAGATTATTACGAAGTGCTGGGCGTCGCCAAAGGCGCGTCCGCCGAGGAGATCAAGAAGGCCTACCGCAAGCTGGCCATTCAGTATCACCCCGACAAAAACCCCGGCGACAAAGCCGCCGAGGAAAAATTCAAAGAAGTCTCGGAGGCCTACGAAATCCTGAGCGACGCCTCCAAGCGCCAGCAGTACGACCAGTTCGGCCACGCCGCGTTCGGCGCCGGACGGGGCGGTGGCGGCGGCAGTTACGGCGGATTCGGCGGCGGTGGAATTGATCTTGAAGAAGCCTTACGCACCTTCATGGGCGCGGCGGGCGGCGGCGGCAGTATTTTCGATAACTTTTTCGGCGGCGGCGGACAGCCCCGCAATCCCAACGCGCCGCAGGAAGGCGCCGATCTGCGCTTCGACCTCGAAATTGATTTCGAAGAAGCCGTGCTCGGCTCTTCGCGCGAAATCCGCATTAACGTCAACGAAACCTGCGAGCGTTGCAAAGGAAGTGGCGCGGAGCCCGGTTCCGGGCGCAAAACCTGCGCAACCTGCCGGGGCGCCGGTCAGGTGGTCAGCGGCGGAGGCTTTATTCAGTTCCGGCAAACCTGCCCCGACTGCCGGGGCGCCGGTCAGGTGACGGAAAAACCCTGCACCGCCTGTCACGGTCAGGGACTGATTCGTAACAAGCGCACGATTGACGTGAAGATTCCGTCCGGCGTGGAAACCGGTTCGCGTCTGCGGATTGCCGGTAAAGGCGAAGGCGGACTGCGCGGCGGCCCGGCGGGCGATCTCTACATTGTACTGCACGTCCGCGAGCACGAGTTTTTCAAACGCAACGACCTCGATATTATCTGCGAAGTGCCGGTGCCTTTCCACATCGCCACGCTGGGCGGCGAAATCAGTGTGCCGACGATTCACGGACAGGCGATTCTGAAAATTCCGGCCGGCACCGAAAGCGGCAAGGTGTTCCGGATGCGCGGAAAAGGAATCACAAGCCCTCGCTACGGCACCGGCGATCAGCATATCGTGGTTCAGATTGAAATCCCGCAGAGCCTCGGCGGCAAGGAGAAGAAAAAGCTGGAAGAGGCGGTGAAAGCTCTGGATGACAAACATTTCCCGTTGACGCAGAAAATGCACAAGGCGGCGGAAAAATTCTACGAACGGAAACGGATTCTGGAAAAAGAGTAAATATGGAGTGCGCAGGCTTGCCTGCGCTTTGTTTTGAAACAGCGGAGCAAGCTCCGCAGAAAAAGCGGCGGCAAGCCGCCGCAGTCCAAAGCGAGCCATGAGAATCAACTCCTACACACCGCCGGGAACGCTGAAAAACGACATCGTCGTGCTTTCGCCCGAAGAGTCGCACCACCTCGCGAGGGTACTCCGTATTGAGGCTGGCCAAGAGCTGACGTTGTTCGACGGACAGGGAACCCGCGCCGAAGGGGTCATAGACACGGCGACTAAAAAAGAAGTCATCGTTCGTGTTACAAAACGCGAAACGGTTCCGCCGCCCGCCGTGGGAATCACGCTGATTCAGGCGGTCTGCAAACCCGACCGGTTTGAAATGATTCTGCAAAAGGCCACCGAATTGGGCGTCCGCCGGATTCAGCCGGTGATTACAACAAACGCCAGTCTGCCTGCCGGAAAAATAGAAAAAATGGCGGAGCGCGGCGAAGCAATCATCCGCAATGCGGCACAGCAGTGCGGAACCGCCTGGATGCCGGAATTTCTGCTGTTACAAAAATTCAATGCGGCACCATGGAAAGCCGACGTTGCTTTCATCGGCTCCCTGCATCCGGACGCACGACCGTTCCGCGAAGCATTCCAATCGTTGGAAAAATCCAGAATCAAAACTGCCGCTCTACTGATCGGCCCGGAAGGCGATTTCACCAAAGAGGAAGTGGATGCCGCCGTCTCGGCGGGTGCTGTTCCGGTTACATTCGGAACTCAGATTCTGCGGACCGAAACCGCCGCGCTGTTCGGGCTGAGCGTGCTGACCTACGAGTTGTTCTGACGGCAGGTCTGCCAGAGCTTCTGTAAAGCGCGGATGGCTTTCTCCGGCTCCGGACTCTGCATGATGGCGCGCACCGCGCAGAAATTAACCGCCCCGGCCTTGAGAACCGCGGGAAGGTTCTGCTCGTTCAGTCCGCCGATGGCGATACAGGTCAGCGGAGAATTTTTGATGATGTTTCCGGCGCGCTCAATCCCCAGATCCATGTCGGGGATCGCCTTGGTTGGTGTCGGGAAAACCGGGCCGACACCGATATAATCCGGATTCAACGCCGCGGCGGCCGCGGCCTGCTCCTCGCTATGGGTGGAAAGGCCGAATATTTTTCCCGGCGTGTTCCAAAGTCTGCGCGCCTCGTCGAGAGGCATATCGCCCTGCCCCAGATGAACTCCGTCGGCCTCAGCCGCCCAGGCCAGCTCGACATCATCATTTATAATAAATTGGGTGGTCGTCCCGGCCGTAACCTCTCTGATCTTGCGGGCTTCGACGAGAATATCGGCGCGGGCGGCGTTCTTCATGCGCAACTGCACATAGCGCAGACCGCAGTTCACGGCGGCGCGGGCGCAGGCTTCATATCCAACGACCGGATCGGTCATGACCATATAGAGTCCGAATGCTTCTTTCATGGGACGGATAGTACCTGTTTCCCGTTTTTTCGCCGCAATTATCAGAGAATAATTCCTCTCCGGCTCACCCTTGCGACTGCGAATCTGTGAGGATGCAGCAGGGCCGGATAAAAAATCCGTTTTTCAAAGGGACTTTGCGGGAACTCTGAAATCCGGCTGACCTCCGGAATAAGAATTGCTTAATACGGGCTTGAACCGGAAAAGAGGATTCATAACGCTAACCACCGATAGGGAAAAAGTCATGGTTATGATGGGCGACAGAGTTCCAATGTTCAAACTGAGGCCGTACCGCAGTCTCCTGCTGACGGCGCTGTTCGTTCTTGTCATCGGCGGATTGCTGGCGGCTTATTTTTTTACGGAGGATGCGTACTGCACAGGATGCCGGAGAGGCCTGTTTGTTTTGATCTTCACGCTGATCCTGTCGCTTCTTCTGACCGTGGCGGCCTACTCGCGGTACGGCTTCCGCCACCTCTGGCACCACCGGCCCGGCTATAAACGCGGCTGAAGATTTGACTTTGTCTGTGCTTTACGCATAATCCCGCACTCTTTTTGAAACAAAAAGCCGGCGTAGCTCAGTGGTAGAGCAGCTGATTTGTAATCAGCTGGTCGGGGGTTCAAATCCCTCCGCCGGCTCCAGTCTTAACATTTGATGAACAGCACTTTGCAAAAGGTGCTGTTTTTTATTTTCCGCCTCGTTCGGTTCGACTTCGGGGGAAACTTCGGGTTTGGCTGGTTGATTCGCCCTGTTTGATTAAGGGCGTTTCATATGAACGCAAAATAAGGAGGCTGAAAATGGGACTGGAAATCACACGGAAGAAAGACGGATCACTTCGGGCAAAATGGTGGTACGGGCGGTTCAAAATAAACGGGAAATCAACCTGCGTTAATCTCGGGATAGAGATTAAAGGAAAGATTCCTGAAACGCTCAAAATGCGCGGAGATTCGCTCTTTGAGCATTCCCGAATGAAGGCTCAGGTTAAGCTCGAAGAACTGCGGAGCGAGGCTCACAGCCGCAAATCGGCGGCGCATCATCTGGAAGAACTTTATGAGATTAAGTCAGGAGAAGGGCTTACGCAGATTCCTTTGACCGAAATGGAAATACGGTGGGCGTTTCTGCCTGCTAAAAAAACGCGTACGGAAAAGGCAGAGACGGCCCAGAAAGCAAATATCCGCGAGTTCCGCGAGGTTATGCAGGCAAAGTATCCTGCCGTCAAAAATATGTCACAGGTCACCCGCCCCATGGTGCTGGCCTGGCTGACAACCCTGAACGAGCGCAAGCTGTCTGGCGCCAGCTACAACGTGAAGCTCTCCGTCATGCGAGGGCTGTTTGAGCAGCTTGGTCACGATGCCGGGATTCTGAAAAACCCTTTCGCGGGTATCCCGCACCGGTCTCTGCGCACGGTCCACCGCCAGCCGTTCTCGGAAAAGGAGTTGAATGACATTCTTGAGCACTGCGACGCCATCATCCGCCCCGTTGTCCTGACGGCCATGTGCACCGCCATGCGACGTGGCGACTGCTGCAAACTCAAATGGGAATCGATCGATTTAAAAAACGGGTTCATTTCCGTAAAAACTTCAAAGACCGGCGAAATGGCGGAAATCCCGTTATTCCCGCTGCTGCGGGCCGAATTGGCGAACCGTCCGCGGGTCAGCGAGTATGTTTTTCCCGAAGCCGAAGAAATGTACCGCACCAACGACCACGGTCTGACGTGGCGATTTAAAAAGGTTTTGCGTGATGCGGGTATCAAAAACATCCGGACGGTAAATGAGAACGCCAGCCAGAAAGCCAGCGTCAAAGATTTCCACTCCTTGCGGACGACATGGATCACCATGGCGCTGACCGCCGGAGTGCCGATGGAGCTGGAAGGAGAAATCATCCGCTAAATGTAAAGAGACATCGATCCAGCTCGACATTCAGGCCGAAGAAAACGCCGGCGAGCTGGAGGGCGAAGAAACCGAAACATCAGCCAAAACAATCCGGCGAAGCTCCAAGCTGGTAAACGATGTCAAGGCGCGGGACGGGTACAAATGTTTGGCCTGCGGGTTTCACTATAAAAACCAGATTGTTCAGGCGCATCATTTAGACCCGCTGAGTGAGCGCAAAAAACCGCAGCTGACCAAACGGCAGGATCTTCTGACCCTTTGCCCCAACTGCCACTATCTGGCTCATCATCTTTTGCGGCAGTCCGATAAATACAAAAAGAAGGACGAGCTGCTGGCGAAGCTGGAGAGTTTGAACGCCCAGATTTTTTAGATGAAACTGAAAATCTCTGCTGATAGCCATTTTATTTAAATCGTCAAATATTACGAAATATCAGCAAAAAAGCTTTTAAATAGCCACTTGTTACGATATAAGCCAATCCAGATAAAGAAGGAGGCGTCATGAAGATCGAACCTTTATTGGCTGATGAGGCCATCTTGGCGGAACTGGGCGGTCGGCTTGCGCAGCGTCGTTTGGAACTTCAGTTGACGCAGGCGGAGCTGGCGGAACAGGCCGGAGTGTCGAAGCGGACCATCGAGCGGGTTGAGGACGGAGCCACAACACAGATGTTGACGATGATCCGTATTTTGCGTGCGCTGGAGTTGCTGGACCGTCTGGAAATGCTGGTGCCCGCCGCGGGGCCGAGCCCGATGGATTTGTTGAAGTTGAAAGGTAAAGAACGCAAGCGGGCGTCACGGAAGAAGAAGAGCCCGTCCGGCAAGCCATGGCAGTGGGGTGATGAAGCGTGAGTACGACGGCGAAAGTCGAACTGTGGGGGCGCACGATCGGCGTGGTGGCGCTGGAGGAGGGCGCCGGTACGGCGACGTTTCAGTATGATCCGGCCTTTGCGCAAAGCGGCATCGAGGTGTCGCCGCTGACGATGCCGCTGTCGCGGCGGATTTATTCTTTTCCCGAACTGCTTCCGAAAACCTTCCACGGACTGCCGGGGTTTCTGGCCGATTCACTGCCGGACCGGTTCGGCAATGCGCTGATTGATGCCTGGCTGGCCCGTCAGGGCCGTTTGCCGGAATCTTTTAACGCGGTGGAGCGCCTCTGTTACACCGGTTCGCGCGGCATGGGTGCGCTGGAATATGCGCCGGCAAGCGGTCCGCAGACCCGCGGTACGTCTCACATCGAAGTCGACCGGCTGGTGGAGCTGGCTTCGGAGGTGCTGACGCACCGCAACAATCTGCAGGGTTGGTTGCATGAGGAAGGCCGGGATGAAGCGTTGCGGGAGATTCTGCGGGTTGGCACGTCGGCGGGCGGGGCGCGGGCCAAGGCGGTGATAGCCTGGCATCCGCAAACCAATGAAGTCCGGTCGGGCCAGGTGAAGGCCGGAAAGGGATTCGAATACTGGCTGATGAAGTTCGACGGGGTAAACGGCAACAAGGACAAGGAGCTGGAGGATCCAAAGGGCTACGGCGCGATCGAGTATGCCTATTACCGGATGGCAAAGGATGCCGGGATCACGATGACTAAGTGCCGGTTATTTGAGGAAAACGGACGTAGGCATTTTATGACCAAGCGTTTTGACCGAATGGACGGCGGCGAAAAGCTCCACATGCAGTCGCTGTGCGGACTGGCACACTATGACTTCAATCAGGCGGGCGCCTATGGCTATGAGCAGGCGCTACAGGTCATTCGGCGGCTGGGGCTGCCGATGAGTGCGGTCGAGGAGCAATTTAGGCGTATGGTGTTCAATATTATTGGCCGCAATCAGGACGACCATGTGAAGAACATTGCATTTCTAATGGATAAGTCCGGGCAGTGGTCGCTTTCGCCCGCGTTCGACATGACCTATAGCTTTCAGCCCAGCGGCCAATGGACCTCGTCCCATCAAATGACTCTGAATGGCAAACAGGACGGCTTTGTTCTGGATGATTTCAAAGCGTGTGCCAAGGCCGTTTCAATGAAGCGTGGACGTGCCGAGACGATCATTGAAGATGTGCGCGCGGTGATTAAGCGATGGCGTGATTATGCCGATGAGGCGCATGTGTCATCGGAACACCGTGATAAAATACAGGCGACCTTGAGACTGGCACCGCTCGAGTAAGGCCGAGACTCATTTTGATGATCACGAATTGAACTCAAAATGCTTTGTCGGTCACATTTCCCGTTTCGTGAGAGACAAGGCGGCTTTGTTTCATTCTGTCGCAGTCATCACCCCTCCGTTTGATTTTTCGACGGTGGCTTAGAAAAAATTACTTTTTTTTCCGCCCGTTAATTCTGCCACATTCCGCCCCATACCGCGTCATCCCGTTTCGTGTCGGTTTCTTCCTGTTGCACCCCAGCTGCGACCCATTTCCTATATATAGTAAAGGCCGCTTCCTCCGGTTGATTCCGCCTCTTTAGGTAGAGCCCCATGTTTTTTTTAACTCTAACCTATAAGGAGCGGACATATGCTACACGCCATTAAAAATCTCGCATCGAACCAAACCAAACCGTGCAACCCCTGGGAGGTCAAAACAGTTGCCCCGGCGAAATCCGAATGGAGCAGGCCCGATCTCGACCACTGCTTTTATTCTGGATTCGAGGGGTTGCTTTCCGGGATGCGCATCGACTCAAAAAATAATCCCGCCGTACGCCTGCACTGGATCGTTGCAGACTATGATGGCCGAATCGACCAACACGCGCGCGATACCGTTCTCGACCACTGCGTTGATTTCCGTCCGCAGTATATTTGCAAAACCATTTCTGGCGGTGCCCGGCTGCTCTGGCGGCTCGAAGCACCTTTCCTGCTCCATAGCAACGACCTGACTATCCGGCTCATGCAGCATGTCCGCAAAAAGCTGGGGCTCTCTAAGATCATGGTCGGGCTGGACACCGCCGCCTTTGGAAATCCCTGCCAGTACTACGAAGCCGGCACGGACTGGGTTCAGCTTTCCGGTGGCGTGACCCCGGCAAACTTTATGATGCAGTGGGCTGTGGAGTCATCCAATCAATACGACTGGAACAAACTGGGCCCTGTCATCCCTATCGAAACCATCGCCGACGAAGTGGAACGGCAATACCCCGGTCGTTGGACCGGCGATTTTGACATCGGCAGACGCGGCGTTCGCTTCTGGGACTCCTCGGCGGACAACGAGACGGCGGCGATCATACGCGATTCCGGCATGCAATGTTTCACCGGCGGACAGGCTTTTGTTCCTTGGGCGTCCATCCTCGGCCGTTCCTTTGTCAATAAATTTGAAGCGGATCGTGTTGGCGGCGCCATTGAAGATATCTGGTTTGACGGCCGCGATTATTGGCACCGGCATCCTGACGGCACATGGAATTCTTTGTGCAAAAACGATACCGGCCTCGAACTCAAAGTTGCCAAGGGTCTGCGGATGTCTAAATCCCGCAACGACAACTTTACCGAAATCGACAAAGCCCTCCAGCATATCCATAAATATCAGCGTATTACTTGTGCTGCGCCTCTGATTCATCGTCCGAAAGGCATTATTCACCTTAATGGCCTCCGCATCCTCAACACCTCCACCGCTTCAGTTTGCCAACCCGCCGATCCTGATTCCCAAGGTGGAGCGGGCACTCCGAGCACGCTTTCTTCTGTAGCTGCGGACGCTGGCCGCGGCCTTCCTCACGCCTGCCAGTTCCCTTGGTTGGAATCCTACTTTGCCACGTTCTTCGATCCGGTTGAGCAGTTGGATTATTTTTATGCGTGGTTGCGTCGCTGGTATAAATCCGCCCTCGACAACCGCATGCTTCCCGGACAGGCTTCATTCTTCGCCGGCGTTCCGAACACTGGAAAGACGCTGCTCTCTACCGTTATCCTTTCCCGTATCTTCGGTGGGCATACGGATGCGTCATCATTCCTCTCCGGCGACGACAATTTCAACTCCCACCTTTTCCAGTCCGCTGTCTGGGCGGTCGATGATATTGTCCCGCTGACCGACCATCGCTCGCATCAGAAATTTTCAGCGCTGATCAAAAAAATGGCGGCCAACCGTACCTTTTCCATCCGGGAGAAATTCAAGGTCGATAAAACCATCGAATGGAACGGTCGAGTGGTTGTCACCTGCAACACCGACCCTGAATCCATACGAATCCTGCCGGACGTTGACCTTTCCAACCGCGACAAGATCAATCTCTTCCATGTGGCTGATCGGGATACATTTTCTTTCCCTCGCAATGTGGCCGACATCATTCAGGCGGAGTTGCCGTTCTTTCTGCGTTGGCTTCTTGACTGGACACCGCCGGATCATGTTCTGGGCGATTCACGCTACGGGGTTCAAACGTACTGCGAAGCGTCTTTGTTTGAAGCGGCCCGTCATTCATCCAGTGCCTATTCCTTCCTTGAGGTCTTACTGAAGTTTTTCGAGGGCCAGACCTCCAATGTGTGGACAGGTTCGGCGACGGATTTGTTAACGGCTATGCTCAGCGATCAGGACGGCTTGGCCGGTATTGCGGCTAAATACACCACCCGCCAAGTCGGCCGGGAGTTATCCAAGCTGGCATCTCAGGGTTATCCGCTCACTCAGCGACGACATCATGCTACGCGGATTTGGGACATTGACATCGTTCGGATTCGCGAAGGTGAAGGGGATACGACACCTTTTTAATCAAATCCTGGGCACCTGTTTCGACCGCCTGCATCAGGGCGGTCTTTTTATTGTCGTGTGCGTCATTTGCGTCGTTTGTGCCGTGCGTCATCATCATTTAAAAAGTTATCCTATATTTGCACGGTATGCAGAACGGCAGTTATCTCTATTCTCTATACTTCTATTTATAATGGTAATAATGACGCAGATGACGCAGACCAATAGGGGCGGGGGTTTCCTGCGCGTCATCATCCGCGTCATTTCTCCCATAACTCGCATCTGTCCTATTCAGGTTTCAGGTTCCGATTTTCAGGTTTCCAAACTTCGGAGGATTCCTATGCGTTGTCATAATTGCCGTCACCACGAAGCCATCCTGCGAGGCGACTTCGATTCCAAACCTTGGAACGAGACTCCTTGTGCCGCCTGCAAGCTGGGTGAGGATACGTTCTATTCCGTTCCGTTTGACGAAGAGAATCCTCCTGTCGTTGCGTCGCGGCAGGCTTCCGGCAGTCCGTTGATTCCCGCGGATGTGCTTGCTCAATTCGTACAGGGGTTTCTTTCTTTGCCTTCCGAGCTACGCGACATCGTTGCTTGGCGTTATCAGGGTGTGCCGTACAAAGAGATTGCACAGCGTCAGGGTATCTCTATCCAGTTGGCGGAAATGAGACACAAGTTCCAACCCATGTTTGTTTCCCTGTGGGTGCGGACGGTGGCCGCACAATTCATCTTTCATAATTCATACTTCATCCCGTCAACCCGTCCCGTCACCAACCTAACGGTTGTCTCCGTGCCAGGTTCACGGGCTGTTTACCTCGGCAGTCCGCTGATCCCGAACATCATGGGTCACGAATACGCGCCCCATCATGTTTCGGGGCGGACTCCCTCGGTGAACAACTCGGCGAATTGGCGGCACCGACTGATGACATCGCCAAAGCGCTGGCCGGGCGCGATGCGATCCGTCTTCAGCCTTCCGGCGCGTATGCAGCGAATCTACTGGGGCTTTCCACTCAGGTTCCGATGCGGATCGTTTATTTGACAGATGGCCGGTCCCGGACGGTTCATGTGGGCCGGAGGCAGATTATGTTGAAACAAACCTCTCCGCGCATCATGGCAACGGCGGGGCGGATCAGTGGCTTAGTAATCCAGGCGTTGCGCTATATCGGTCAGGCTCATGTAGATGAGGGGGTGATCGCCAGTTTGGATCGGCGACTGGATGCTGCTGCTCGTCTGCAACTGATCAAAGATATTCGTTATGCTCCGGCTTGGATTGCTGGAATATTCAGACGGTTGATTGTCCATGCTATCAGCCGCGATATTAGATAGATGTCGCAACCCAGGCATCTTTCGGCTTAGCAGGCTTCCGTTTTTCAACCAGCTCCAGAATATCTGAAACGCGGAGACGGTATGACCCCGCATAAAGTTCCACTTTTTCCAGAGAGCCCGCTTCGAGCATACGCCAAAGAGTTGCCCGGCTCACACCCAGTAAATCCGTGGCCTCACCCATGCTCAACAAGAGCGGCCCGCTCAATGCCAGCCGCACCTCTTTGCCTTGTAGAATATCCAAGGCCTTCACCTTGTCTTCATCCCCTGCCGTAAACACAGCCAGAATGATCTGCTCGTTAATGGATCTTGTATCTATCGTCGCCATTGTCAGCCTCCTTCTGTTTAAAGATAAACAATTGACTTTCCCCGTTGGCGGGTGTGTGATTCTCTGCCTCGAACGCAGAAAAAGGAAGGGCGAAATTCGCCTTGAAACACTCTGAAAACTTCGGGGGAAACTTCGGGTTTGGGGCATCAAAAAGCATCCTGTTCTGAACTGTTTCAATTTCCCTTGATCAGGTTGTTGGTTTTGGTAATATCCTAGTAACGAAGCGGATATAGAAACAATCTGCAACGTGCTAACATCATAAATAGACTGGGGTTCACGTTTGTAATCAGCTGGTCGGGGGTTCAAGTCCCTCCGCCGGCTCCACTTGATCTAAAGAACATCCGCACTTCAGACCTGCTCAGGTCAGGGAACCGAGAACAACCCAGTGGTCCGCAAAAACAAAAATCCGACACCCGGAATTCCAGGTGTCGGACTTCTTTTTCAGTCTGCTGTTGATCAGCCTTGGATGGCGGCCTGCGCGGCGGCCAGACGGGCGATCGGCACGCGGAACGGCGAACAGCTGACGTAGTTCAGGCCTGCCTTACAGCAGAACTTCACGCTGGCCGGGTCACCGCCGTGCTCACCGCAGATACCGCACTTCAGATCCGGGCGGGTCGAGCGGCCTTTCTGTACACCCATCTGCACCAACTGGCCGACGCCGCGCTGGTCGAGGTGCTGGAACGGGTCGCACGGAAGCAGTTTTTCCTGCAGGTAGTCCGGCAGGAAAGAGCCGATGTCGTCGCGGCTGAAGCCGAAGGTCATCTGCGTCAGGTCGTTGGTGCCGAAGCTGAAGAACTCGGCGGTCTCCGCCAGTTCGTCAGCGGTCAGGGCGGCGCGCGGAATTTCAATCATCGTACCGACCATATATTTCAGCTTCACGCCTTCTTTCTTGATCACGTCTTCAGCGGTTTCGCGGACGATCTTCACCAGATAATCCAATTCGGCTTTGGCGCCGACGAGCGGGATCATGATTTCGGGCAGAACTTTGACCTTCTTCTTCGCTTTGCCGACTTTGCAGGCGGCGGCGATGATCGCGGTGGTCTGCATGACGCACAGTTCAGGATAGGTGACCGAGAGACGGCAACCGCGATGTCCGAGCATCGGATTGAATTCGTGAAGCTGTTTGACGCGATCCGCCACCTGCTTCGGCGAAACATTCAGACGCTTCGCCATTTCCGCCTGATCTTTGGCGGTGTGCGGAACGAACTCATGCAACGGCGGGTCGAGCAGACGCACGGTGACCGGCAGTCCGTCCATCGCCTTGAAGATTCCCTCGAAGTCCTTCTGCTGGAGCTTCAGGAGTTTTGCGAGGGCTTTCTTACGGCCGGCTTCGTTTTCGGCGATAATGAATTCGCGAATCGCCCAGATGCGGTCGCCTTCGAAGAACATATGCTCCGTACGACAGAGACCGATTCCCTCGGCGCCGAACGAGCGGGCGTTCTGAGCGTCTTTCGGAGTATCGGCATTCGTACGGACGTTGATCTTGCGGTTGGCATCCGCCCACTGCGAAACCTGTTCGTACATCTTGTAGATCGGATGCTTCTTGGCGGCGGCGTTGTTATCCACCACGCCGGAAACCACCGGGCTGGATTGTGTCGGGATCTGACCTTCGTAAACCATACCGGTTGAGCCGTTCAGGCTGATCCAGTCGCCGGCTTTGTAGGCTTTCTTGCCGACGGTGAAGGTTCTCTTCTTGTAGTCGATCTCGACAATGTCTTTGGCTCCGCAGATACAGCACTTACCCCAGCCGCGGGCAACAACCGCCGCGTGGGAGGTCATGCCGCCGGTAGAGGTGAGTACGCCCTGCGCCGCCCACATTCCGCCGACATCTTCCGGGCTGGTTTCGTGGCGGACGAGAATAACCTGTGCTTTCGGGTCTTTGGCGACGGCGGCTTCCGCTTCCTTCGCGTCAAAAACAATCTTACCGACCGCCGCGCCGGGACCGGCGGGCATCGCGGTGGTGATGAGTTTGGCTTTCTTCTCTGCGGCGATGTCGAAGATCGGGAACAGAAGCTGTTCGAGGTCTTCGCCGGAAACCGTCATCAGCGCTTCTTTCGAGGTCAGAATTTTCGAAAGCGCCTTGCCGGTGTAAACATCCTTGCCGGAGACCATTTCAACCGCCCAGCGCACACCGGCGAGACCGGTACGTTTGGCGTTACGGGTCTGAAGCATCCAGAGTTTGCCTTCCTGAACGGTGAACTCGACATCCTGCGGATATTTATAGTGTTTCTCGAGGCGGTCCATGATCTTGAGCAGGTCGGCGTGCGCCTTCTTCCAGATCGGGGATTTCTCGTTAGGCATGTCATCAATATTCTTCGGGGTGCGGATACCGGCGACCACGTCTTCGCCCTGTGCATTAACAAGGTATTCGCCCATCGGCTTGCTGTCGCCGGTTCCGCCGTCGCGGGTGAAGGCCACGCCGGTGCCGGACTCTTCGCCCATGTTGCCGAACACCATCGCCTGAACATTAACGGCGGTGCCGAGCAGGCCGGTCACTTTATTGATCTGACGGTATTTTTCGGCGCGCTCGGAATTCCAGGAGCCGAACACGGCCTGAATGGACAGGTGGAGCTGTTCCATCGGATCCTGCGGGAACGGCTTTTTGACTTTGTTCTGATATACCTTCTTATAGACATCCACCAGCTCTTTGAGCTGTTCGGCGGTCAGGTCGGTGTCTTCTTTGGCTTTGTATTTTTTCTTCAGCTTTTCGAGTTCCACTTCGAAATCATGGTGCGTCAGGCCGGTCGTCGGGCCCATAACCACGTCGCCGAACATATCAACGAAGCGGCGGTAGCAGTCCCACGCGGTACGCTCGTTGCCGGTCTGCTTGATGAAGCCGAGAACCGACTTATCGTTCAGTCCGAGATTGAGAACGGTGTCCATCATGCCCGGCATTGAAATCGCCGCGCCGGAACGGACGGAAACGAGCAGAGGATCGTTCGGATCGCCCAGCTTTTTGCCCATCAGTTTTTCGAACTTGCTGAGGGTTTTTCTGAGCTGATCTTCCATGCCTTCCGGGTATTTACCGCCGCTCTTGCTGTAGCAGGCGCAAGCTTCGGTAGAAATGGTCAGGCCGGGAGGAACCGGCAGGCCGGCATTTGCCATTTCCGCAAGGTTGGCTCCTTTGCCGCCGAGAATCGCCTTCATCGTTTTGTCGCCGTCGGTATTTTCCTTACCGAATCCGTAGAAGTACACGTACTGTTTATTCGCCATTAGGTTCTCTCCTGTTGTTAATGCAAAAAGCTTTCCCATTCAGACAAAAGACGCGCCATGCTAGCAGAGAGCATGAGGGAGTCAAGACGGGTTTCGGGCGCAACCGGCTCCGCAATGTGGAGCGGGTGAAGGGAATCGAACCCTCACAACTAGCTTGGAAGGCTAGGGCTCTACCATTGAGCTACACCCGCATTAGAGGCCGCACAAGCTACCTTGTGAGTCCGCACAGGTCAAGCCGTCAGCGGACGGAAATCTATTTAATCAATCCATTCTTTGATGGAGTTATGCCGGGCCTTAATTTCCTGAATCAGCCGGTCATAGTGCTGGATCCTGACCATCGAACGCAGAATCAAATACGCGCCGAGAACCATCAGTCCGACGATCAGCAAAAGAAGCGGGATAAAGAAGTGAAGCACCTGGGTTGCGTCGTAATATTTTGACGTGGCGATCAAAAAGCTGAGTGCCGACATCGGCAGAACCAGAATGGCCAGACCGGTGCGCATAACCGACAGTGAGGTTCGCTTTTCCGCCAGCACCAGCTGGGCCTGATTAATCACTGCGGCATCGGACTCGGCGGTTTTAGAGTGCATCGTTTTCTCTATTAAAAAAGGCCGAGCTGTTGGGGCCGGGCTTCATACTGCGGAAACTTCAGCGCGGGCTGTTTGACCAGCTCCAGCAGGGCGTGAACGCTGGCGGGCTGTCCGGCCTTTTCAAGCGCCTCGGTAATACGGATAAAAAGCCGGCCGCAGTACACGCTGTCTTCTTCGGCGCGGTGAAACGTTCCGTTCGGAAAACCAAAATGACGAACCAGCGTGCCGAGTTTGTAGTTAAACATGCCCGGAAAAACAATACGGGCCAGCGCGCAGGTGTCCAGCACCACCCCTTTCGGGGCGCGGGCGCGGTGTTTTTCGACGGCGGCGAGCAGGAACTTGAAATCAAACGGCGCGTTATGGGCGACGAGCGGCAGATCGCCGCAGAATCCGGCCAGTTCCGTCAGCACGGCTTCGATGCCGGGCTTGTCCGCAACCATTTCGTCGGTGATCCCGTTGACCGCCGAAGCTTCCGGCGGAATCGGGCGGCCCGGATTAATCAGCGTGCAAAACGTCTCCGCCGGAGCCCCGTTCACAAAACGCACCGCGCCGATTTCCAAAATCGCATCGGTTTTCGGCTGAATGCCGGTGGTTTCCAGATCAAACGCAATAAAGTCCATGCGGTCTCTTATACTGGAACCGGACAGGACTTGGCACGGTTTTATTCACGGTATATGCTCTGCGCAGAAAAGGAGGCCGTATGAAAAGAGGAGTGACGGGGGGCGAGTGGCGAGTGGCGCGAAAGATCATGATTGCGCTGGCGGGATTGTCGTTGCTGTGCGGATGCAACCAAAACGCTGTCGCGGCGGATCAGCCGAATATCTGGCAATCGAATTACGATGCCGCGCTGAAACAGGCGGCGGCGGAAAATAAATATATGCTGGTCAGCATCAGCGGGATGGAATGGTGCGGATGGTGCATCCGGCTGGAGGACGAAGTGTTCTCGAAGCCGGAATTTATCAGCTACGCCAAAGACAACCTAATCTGCGTACTGCTGGATTTCCCTCGCGGCAAGGAACTGCCGAAGGCGCAGAAAGATGCCAATCAGGCACTGTTGGAAAAATTTCAGGTGCAGGGCTTCCCCACCGTGTTGATTTTTAATCCGCAGGGAAAAGGCATCGTCCGCGACGGCTACCGGCCCGGCGGCCCGGCCAAATATGTTGAATTCATCAAAACCGCCATCACCGCCGACAAATCGAAATAAACTCAGACCACTGAAAGAAAAAAGCCGCTCCGTTTCGGGAGCGGCTTTTTGTTTGCGCGATGAAGTGTCTTATTCTTCGCCGCCGCGGACTTTGCCTTCGGCGCGACGTTTCTTGACCACTTCTTCGGCGATCGAGAACGGCACGGCTTCGTAGTGTTCGAAGTGCATGGTGAACGAGGCGCGTCCCTGTGAGAACGAGCGGATGGTGTTCGAGAAGCCGAACATTTCGCTCAGCGGGGCGTATCCGCGGATGAGCTTCATGCCGCCACGGCTGTCCATGGATTCGATGCGTCCGCGCCGCTGGCAGATACTGCCGGAGGCCGGGCCCATGTATTCCTCGGGCGTGGTGATTTCGATCGACATGATCGGCTCAAGCAGTTGCGGACTGCCTTTGAGGAAGAGCTGTTTGAAGCCCTGCCGCGCGGCAATCTGGAAGGCGAAGTCGCTGGAGTCCACATCGTGGTACGAACCGTCGGTGAGGTTGACGCGCATATCGACCACCGGGTAACCGGCATACGGTCCGCTCTGCAACGCCTGAATGATCCCCTTCTCGACCGAAGGAATGTATTCCTGCGGAATGCGTCCGCCGACGATCTTGTTGTTGAATTCGAAACCTTCGCCGGGACCGCGCGGTTCGAGTTCGAGCACGACGTGGCCGTACTGACCGCGTCCGCCGGACTGCTTGGCGTGTTTGTAGGAACCGTCGGTGGCCACGGTGGCGGTTTCGCGGTAGGCCACTTCGGGGCGTCCGACTTTCGCCTGCACGCCGAATTCGCGTTTCAGACGGTCCACGATGATTTCAAGGTGCAGTTCGCCCATTCCGGAGATGATGGTTTCGCTGGTTTCCTGATCGAAGGAGACCACGAACGTCGGATCCTCATCGGCCAGACGGTGCAGAGCTTCGCCGAGTTTTTCGTTATCCATCTTGGATTCGGGAGCGACGCTGATGGAGATTACCGGGGCCGGGAATTCCATCGCTTCGAGATAGATCGGTTTGTCTTTGTCGCACAGGGTGTCGCCGGTTTTCGTTTCGGTCAGACCGACCACAGCCACGATGTCGCCGGCGTAAGCCGCGTCGATGGCTTCCTGCTTGTTGGCGTGCATACGAAGCACGCGGCCGACGCGCTGCATCCGGTCGCGGGTGCTGTTGTAAATGTTGGAGCCGGAGGACAGCGTGCCGGAATACACGCGGACGTAGGTCAGTTTGCCCATGTGTTTGTCGGACATGATCTTGAAGGCCAGCGCGGAAAGCGGATCGTCGTCTTTCGGCTGACGGGTAACGCCTTCACCGCCTTTTTCGCAGATGATCGGCGGGATTTCGTTCGGGGCGGGAAGAATATTCACCACGCCGTCGAGCACGCGCTGGACACCTTTATTCTTGAAGGCGGAACCGCAGTACACCGGAACCACTTTACGGGCGATGGTGGCTTTGCGCAGGATGCTCCAGATTTCTTTTTCGGTCAGCTCTTCGCCGGCGAAATATTTTTCCATCAGGACTTCATCCTGCTCGGCGCATTTTTCGACCAGATTGTTGCGCCATTCCTTGGCCTGATCCATCAGGGCCGCCGGAATTTCCTCTTCGCGGAATTCAACGCCTTTGTTTTCTTCGGCGTAATAAACCGCGACCATTTTGACGAGGTCAATGATCCCGGAGAATTCTTCGGCGGAGCCGATCGGAATCGTCACCGGTACGGCGTTGCCGCCGAGTTCTTTCTGGATGCCTTCGACTACGCCGAAGAAGTCGGCGCCGACGCGGTCCATTTTGTTAACGAAGGCGATTTTCGGCACGCTGTATTTTTCGGACTGGTGCCAGACGGTTTCGGACTGGGGCTGAACGCCGCCGACCGCGCAGAACAGGGCGATCGCGCCGTCAAGCACGCGCAGGGAGCGCTCCACTTCCATGGTGAAGTCCACGTGGCCGGGGGTGTCGATCAGCGAGATCATGTGGTCTTTCCACATGGTGCTGGTTGCGGCGGAGGTAATGGTGATGCCGCGTTCCTGTTCCTGAACCATCCAGTCCATCACGGCCGCGCCGTCATGCACTTCGCCGATTTTGTGCGATTTGCCTGAGTAGAAAAGGATACGTTCGCTGAATGTGGTTTTCCCGGCGTCAATGTGCGCCATAATTCCGATATTACGGACTTTGGACATCTGTACTGATCTGGCCATAATTCTGCCTCGCTGTTTTTGTCTGTTCTATTCCTTATAAAAGAGCCGCGAAATATGGCGTTTCGGTTCCGCGCCTTCAAGCGCAAAACCGTTAAAATTTGATGTTCCGGGATTTGGAAACCGGGCGACGGGCCCTTTAAAAACCTACAGTGCCGCCGCTTTCTTGAGACGGCGGACTGAAACGGTCTTTTCGTAGAGCGCCTTGCCGACGATTGCGCCGGTCAGATTATCGCAGTTAAGCGCCGCCAGCCGCTGAATATCTTCCTCGCTCGAAACGCCGCCGGAGGCGACCACGTTGCAGGAAACCGCCGAGCAGATTTTGCCCATTTCGAACGCGTTCACGCCGTCGAGCATTCCGTCGCGGGCCGTATCGGTGTAAATAATCGTGCCGACGCCCGCCGCATCCACCTGTTTCGCCAGATCCACTGCCACCACATTCGTGGTTTCGACCCAGCCCTTGGTCTGCACCATTCCGGCGCGGGCATCAATGCCGACCGCGATTTTATCGCCGCCGAACTTTCTGACCAGCCGCGCCAGCTCTTCGGGATGCTCGCAGGCGCGGGTTCCGAGGATTACACGGCAAACGCCGGTCGCCAGCAGTTTTTCAATATCCTCATCCGTGCGGATCCCGCCGCCGATTTCGACCGGGATCTTAATCGCCGCGCAGATTTCGCGCAGAACCTCCGTATGAACCGGATGTCCCGCGAACGCGCCGTCGAGATCCACCACATGCAGAAATTCGCCGCCCGCCCGCGCCCAGTGCCTAGCCATTTCGACCGGAGAATCGGAGTAAACCGTCTCCTCATTCGCCAGACCCTGCCGCAGACGCACGCACTTGCCGCCCTTCAAATCAATCGCCGGAATAATTGTGATCATCGGCGGGAGAATAATCACCAACGCCGCGCATTACACGAAAAAAAGCTGTGCCCGGTTGCGCCCGACCGGTTTCTTCCTTATAACCGCCGCCGTGAAACCCGTCTTTTCAGAGCAGTTAAACCGGTGCGAATGCTGTCCTCGCCGCTGCGGAGTCAACCGGCTGACCGGGCAAACCGGCTTCTGCAACGTCGCTGGCGACATCCTGCTGTCGCACGCCGGACTGCACTACGGCGAAGAGCCTCCAATCTCCGGAACGCGCGGCTCCGGCACGATTTTCTTCGCCGGATGCAACCTTCGTTGCGCCTTCTGCCAGAACTGGCAGATCAGTCAGGAATTTCAAAACTCAAAAGTCCGCACGCTGACAACTGGAGAACTGGCCGACGAAATGCTCCGGCTTCAGTCCGAAGGGGCGCACAACATTAACTTTGTCTCGCCGTCGCACATGATTTTTCAGATGGCCGACGCCATTCAAGCCGCTCGACAAAAAGGACTTACCGTTCCAATCGTCTACAACTCCAACGGCTACGACTCCGTCGCCGCGCTCCGGCAAATCCGCGGCTTGGTGGATATTTATCTGCCAGACATTAAATACATGGATAACGCGCTTGGGTGGAAATTTTCGGCGGTGGACGATTATGCCGACGTTATCTCCGACGTTCTGTGCGAAATGCTCAATCAGGTCGGACTGCTGGAGCTGGATAATGACGGCGTCGCTAAGCGCGGACTGCTTGTCCGCCACCTCGTACTGCCGAGCCAGCTTGAGAACAGCAAAGCCTGCTTAAAATTTCTGGCGGAGTTGTCGCCGGAAATCCCCGTCAGCATCATGTCGCAGTATTCGCCGCAGTATAAAGCACGCGGAATTCCTGAACTGAATCGTCCGCTGACGGCAGAGGAATATGACGAAGTCACCGACTACGCGCTCGAACTCGGCCTCGAAAACGCCTTCATCCAAACTTTGGAAAGTCAGGAAACCTGCCTGCCCGACTTCGATAAAACCGCGCCGTTTGAATGAACCACAAGCCTTGTTTGCTGCAAATCGGAACAATAGTGAAGATTATCGCGCGGCCTTTTCTTTAACGGCTACTTTTGCGTTCTTCCCTTCGAAAAAGCCCAGCAGTTCGTAGTCGCAGTTCGGTTTTACGGTCAGCACGAGAATGGTATCCACGCTCTGCGCTCCGTAGGATTCCGTTTTGATACAGGAAACCGACAGTCTGTGCTTTCCGGGCGACAACCGAACCGGATTTTCTTTGGCAACTTTACCATCCACAGCCAGAATGCGGATCTGCACTCCTTGTTCGTCTTTACCGACGACAAGCCCAGCGTGCGTGATGAACGGCATTACCAAAAGCAGGCCGATTAAGCGGACGGATTTCTTCATGACTGCGCGCCGAAGTTTTTGAGCATTTGCAGGCCGGCGGACTGACTTTTTTCGGGGTGGAACTGGACAGCGAAGACATTGTCCTTCCAGACTGCGGAACAGTATTTGATTCCGTAGCCGGTTTCGCCCGCGATGATGCTTTGGTCTTCCGGCGCGACGTAGAACGAGTGGACAAAATAAAAGTACGCGCCGTCATCAATGTTTCCAAACATTAGACAGTCCGGCTGTTTCTGATTCACGGCGTTCCAGCCGATTTGTGGTATTTTTAATTGTGGCGCAGACATTCCTGTCTGTGCATTCACACTAAAATCAAACCGCTTCGAGCCGCCCTTAAAAATCCCAAGCCCTTCGACGCCGGGCGTTTCTTCCGAGGTTTGGAAGAGCGCCTGAAGTCCCAGACAAATCCCCATGAACGGCTTGCCGGAGGCGATCCATTTTTGAATCGGCGAAACAAAGCCGTGTTCGGTGAGATGCGCCATGCAGTCGCCGAACGCCCCTACTCCGGGAAGAATGACGGCTCGGCATGAATCCATCTGGCTTGGCGCGGAGATGATTTCCGCGTCCAGCCCGAGAAATTTACAGGCATTGGAAACACTGCCGAGGTTTCCCATGCCGTAATCAATGATGCCGATCTTTTTCACAGGAAGAGTTTTTAACCGCGAACGGCTCCGATTGCACACGAAAAATGATGCGACCCGGAAAGAACGACGCTCGCTGACCTTGAAACGGCCGCCGCCGTTCCTGTAGATTGCGTCATGGCCGATTCCTATCACTATCTGTTCGGACCGGTGGCGTCGCGGCGGCTCGGCCGTTCGCTCGGCATTGATGTGACGCCGTTTAAAACCTGTTCGTTCAACTGCGTGTTCTGTCAGTGCGGCTGTACCACGAAGCTCCTGTCGGAGCGCGGCGAGTTTGTCCCCTTTGAAGATGTCTGCCTTGAGCTGGATCACTGGCTGAAGCACGACGGAAAGGCGGACTGCATTACGTTCGCCGGATCGGGCGAGCCGACGCTTTATTCGCGTCTCGGCGACGTGATTAATTTTCTGAAGTCGCGCACTTCGATTCCGGTGATTGTGCTTTCGAACGGCACCCTGCTCCACCGCATCAAAGTCCGCGACGAGCTCCTGAAGGCGGATGTTGTGAAAGTGAGCCTGAGCGCGTGGGACGACGCCTCGTTTAAAACCATCAACCGCCCCTGCCCGGGGCTTTCCTTTGAACAACTGCTGGCGGGCGAGCGGGAATTTCGCGCGGAATTCAGCGGTAAACTGTGGGTGGAAGTTTTTCTGCTGGAGGGTATTAACGCGGAAGAAAAGCAGGTTCGGAAGATCGCCGCCGCCGCCGCCGCTATCCGCCCGGACCGGATTCATCTGAACACCGCCGTACGTCCGGCGGCGGAAGCCGGAACCCAGCCGGTTTCCAAAGAAAAACTGGATTCGTTCCGCCGACTCTTCACTCCGCCGGCGGAGGTTATCGCCACATTCTCTTCAGAAACCGCATCCACGGGGCCGGTCTGCCTGGAAAAACTCCTGAACCTGCTCCGCCGCCACCCGGCCACCGCCGCACAGCTGGCGCAAAGTTTCGATGCGAAACCGGAGGAGATTGCGCCCCTGCTGACCTCTCCCCACCTGCAAACCGAGACGCGCGGCGGAGAGACCTATTATAAGTGCCGCTAAAAAGGGCTTGCTCCGCAGAGCCGGTTATGATTAAAAGACCCGCTCTTTTAGCGAAGGACTGTAGAAAAATGAAAAAAGACATTCATCCTGAATATACCGAAGCCGAAGTTTCGTGCGCCTGCGGCAATGTGCTCAAGACCCGCTCCGCCGTGAAAAAAATGCACGTGAACATCTGCTCCGCCTGCCACCCGTTCTTTACCGGATCGGCCAAGCTGGTGGATACCGAAGGCCGCGTTGACCGCTTCCGTAAGCGTTACGGCGGCAAGTAACCGTTTATTTCACAGGCCGGACTCTGTTTTCAGAGCCCGGCCTTTTTGTGTCCCGCCATGATCGACAAAGTCTATCTGGAAAACCTGCGTAAGCGCATAACCTCTCTGGAAACGGAGATGTCCGCGCCCGGCGTTGCGGCCAATCAGCAGAAAATGCAGACCCTGATGCGCGATTATATGCATCAGAAAAAAATTGCCGGAGCCGCCGAGGCATTTTTGAAACTGCAGGATGCCGCCGCCGAAAGCCGCGTCATGCTGGACGATGCCGCCAGCGACCCCGAACTGCGTGAAATGGCGCAGGCGGAACTCGCCGAAGCCGAGGCGAAACTGCCCGAGGCGGAAAAAGCCGTAAAGGTTGCCCTGCTCCCGCCCGATCCATCCGACTCGAAAAACGTCATCATGGAAATCCGCGCCGGAACCGGCGGCGACGAAGCCGCGCTGTTTGCCGGCGATCTGTACCGGATGTACAACCGGTACGCCGAAAACAACGGGCTTAAAATTTCGCTTATGGATGTAAGTCCTTCTGAAACTGGCGGATATAAGGAAATCGTGTTCTCCGTCGAGGGCGAGCTGGTTTATAAAAAACTGAAGTACGAAAGCGGAACGCACCGGGTTCAGCGCGTTCCGGCCACGGAAACGCAGGGTCGCATCCATACCTCCGCCGCCACCGTCGCCGTGCTGGCCGAAGCTGAAGAAGTGGATATCGAGATCAAAAACGAAGATCTGAAAATCGACACCTACCGCTCCAGCGGCGCGGGCGGACAGCACGTGAACACCACAGATTCCGCAATCCGGATCACGCACATGCCGACCGGCGTGGTCGTGCAGTGCCAAGACGAGCGTTCTCAGCATAAAAACCGCGCCAAAGCGATGCGGATTCTGCGCTCCAAACTGTACGAAGCCCAGCAACAGCAGATTGAGTCGGAACAGTCAGCGGCCCGCCGCTCACAGATCGGCTCCGGCGACCGCAGTGAAAAAATCCGCACCTACAACTACCCGCAAAACCGCCTGACGGATCACCGGATCAACCTGACGCTGTATAAACTCGACCGCGTTGTCGAAGGCGATCTGGACGACGTATTCAATGCGCTCTACGAGCACGACGTTGAACTGAAAATCAAAGCGCAGACCGATAAAGCCGCCCAAGGATGATTTGCTAAAATCAACGCTTTTTTGATCAAAAACAGTCCGTTTCGATCGAAAAATTCAATTCTTAGCGCGTTTTTCTTCTATTTATAAAAAACAGCCAGCCAGACGGTTCGTCCGTCTTTATCGGTTTTTTCGACCCGGTGGCGGCATCCAGCGGGAATATTCAGATAGTCTCCCGGCCCTAAGTCAACCCGTCGGTCTCCGAACAAAAGTTGCGCGGAGCCTTCCAGCAGAAAAACCCATTCGTTTTCGGACTGGTCGTACCAAAACCCGTCCGGCGAAGCCTGTCCGAACGAGACAATCCGCTCTATGCGAACCGATTCAGATTGGAGAAGCTCAGTAACAAACTCCTGCGGCGCAGTAGCCGGAATCCCGTCAAACAGGTTTTTCTTCATGCCCGAAGGATAGCATGACGGGTTGCTGAAAAAAAATCTGGTTTTATTCCCGCATCACCGCATCATTCATCCCTCTATGAGCCGGAACGTTTATGATGTAATTGTTGTCGGCGGCGGACACGCCGGCTGTGAAGCCGCGCTGGCCTCCGCGCGGCTGGGAGCATCCACCCTGCTCGTTTCACTTGAAAAGAAATTTATCGGGCGGATGTCGTGCAATCCATCCATCGGAGGAATTGCTAAGTCTCACATT